>NZ_JBIUTQ010000009.1:0-195989 GCF_044741965.1 Streptosporangium sp. NPDC087985 | reverse complement strand
GCAGCAGAAACCCATTCCGCAGACACTTACCGCTTAACCTGCAGAAACAGGATCACGCGGAGATCAACTCATACACCACTTCGCTGGACGTGACCCCCCACATGCAACCATAGGCCGCCGAGAGCCCCTGTCTGTCGGTGGTCGCGGGATATACGCGGGATGAAAGGGGCCACGTTTCCGCACGTCGAGGCCGGGGTTTCGGGACGTCTGCGGGATGAGCCCCCAGCGCACGACGAAGGGCCCCGGAGTGATCCGAGACCCTTCGTTGTTCACCTGATCATGTCGGTTCATGCGGCGAGGGCGTCCATGATCCGCTGGCTCAGCAGATCCGTGGCCAACTCGACGGCTACCTCCACCCCAGCCCCTCTGGGAGCACCCGGCCTGGTCAGGAGAGGTTCAGCCACAATGCACGTTGTTGAGCGAGGTGCTCGTCCCGGCCACTACTGATCCGCTCACGTTAATACACTGGCCAGGAGCTGAGACGTACACCGGGCCAGCGTAGTACTGGAAATAGTCGGCATTGACCTCGTACCCCGTGCCGTTGGCTCTCGATATCGAAACGCCCTTCCAGGTCGTGGTGCCGTAGTTGGAACCGTAACCGTAGGCCAAGGCGCAGTTCTTTCCGGCGCTGGAGCTGTAGTACACCTCCAGCGTGCCTGTGCGGGTCCCGGTCTTGGGGATGGCGTAGACGCCGACCCGGGAGTAGCTGCTGCCGCAGGGTCCGGCCGCGCTGGCCGGGGCGGCGCCCACCACCAGCGTGGTGGAGGCCAGGGCCGCGCCCGCCAGGAGGGTCGCCAGCTTACGTGTGCGCACGAATATCCTTTCGATTGCCATAAGTATGATCATGCATACCACCGGCCGACGGTCACCACCCACGAGTCGTACTCGATGTGACGGTTCCCACATATTTCCGCCCCGCGGCGCTCCGGTCCGTTTCTTTGGGAGCCACCCGAGCGGACGATCGTGAACTGAGCCGTACGGACCTGAACAGCGGGGCGACCTCCGACCAGCGCAGCGAACGATCCTGAACGGTCCTGGAGATCGTTTGGGGACCTACGGATCAGAAGGTCAGGCCGTGCCCGTCGCGCGCCCGTCAGGAAGTAAAAAATGGTGAATCGCGGGGGACTTAAGGCGACCGCCATAAAGCCACTGACCTGCTGCTTAGCAGCTCAGAGCGGCGCGGCCCGAAATCTTCCAAACTGGCTACGACAGTCGGTGACGGCCAGGTAACCAGAGCCCGCTCTCTTTCAAGAGTCGTTTCGCAGCGTGCTGAGTAGCTTGGGACCCTCGCTGTCCGAGAGCGATCTCCCGGAGCAGGTCGGCGCAGAGCGCAATCTCGTCAGGAACCATCCATGTCAGGGTCCGTGAGAGCCAGTAGTCCGACCGCTGTATCAGGCCACACTGAACGACCATCCGCAGCGCCTCGGCAAGGTCCGGATCATCCGGACCAAGCAGGGGTCCGGCCTCGCTCTCCACCTCAACTCGCGGCCTCTCCAAGAGCGGCAAGAGCCACAACCTCGATCTCTCGAATGGGGTGTCCGTCCCGGCCTCGATCGTCTCGACGGTCCAAGCCCCGCTAACGATTACCAGCCAGAGGCCGTCCGGCTTGACGGCCAGTTCACGTGTGTGTAGCGCTTGGCCGTGGTGAGCTGGGAATGGCCGAGGATCACCTGAACCACCCGGATGTCCACACCTTGCTCCAGGAGCAGCGTCGCGGCCATGTGGCGAGCATCGTGAACACGGGCGTCCTTATCGATCTCGGCGAGCTTCAGGAGTCCCTTCCACTCGTCCCAGCCGTCTTTGGCATCGATGGGGCTCCCATCCGGCATGCCCCACACGAGATCCCAGTCCTGCCACTTCTCCCCCGCCTCTCCCCCGCCGCCTCCCGTCCGGCTCTCTGCGCCTCTCTATGGAGCTTCAGGAGGGCGATCAAGGGCAGCGCCGCATCGCCGTCCAGGTGACGGCCTACTGACCGCCGTTCCTCTTCCGGTCGTGCCGCAGCGCGAGCCGCACCGCGAAGTAGACGACCGCAAACAGTAGGGCTACCTCAAACACGATCAGGAACAGCTCTGCCAGCCCGAGCCCGAACATTGACCACCCCTCAAAAAAGGAACCGAGCGCAGTATGCGCCAATGGTGCGCCGCAGTCGAGCAAATGCCTCCGGCAAGGGGCCTCGGCTCCGGGATGATGGCCCGCGCGTGAGCCGAGGCCGTAGCTGGCTGAGTGGAAGCCTGCTCATCCCGCCCACCACGACCCAGGCACGGCCTCAGCCTGGCACCCCTGAAGATCGCTAAGAGCTCCTAACGCTCTGTGGGCGGACGCCCAGGCCCCGGACGAGCTTGCGGTACTTGTCGTGGTCGTAGCCGCGGTCACCGAGGACGACATCGGGGCGCGTCGGAGCATCATGATCTCGATGTTCTTGGACGCTTGACCACGGCCTAGGAGCACCAGCCAGCCGAACATCCGGATCATGAGCAGGTAGAAGAGACGGAGAGGCACAAGAACCGATCTTGCCTGAGCCACCGTCTCAGGTCGATCCGCAGGTCAAGCTCCCTGCGACGACTTTTGAAGCAGTACAGGCTGAACGGCTACCGCGGCATCCTGGGCTTCGTCACCTTCCTCCTCCAACGAACCGGTTAATCCACTTTTGAGACGTCGTCCGCGACGACTACCAATCCGGTGAGCGAAATGTCTCCTACTTTGGGCTGATTGTTGGTGGTGGGGGCTCTCGTACCATGACTTCGTGCACGGCCTTATTCGCTCCGTGTGGTACGAGCCCCGTTCCCCCAACGCACCGCGGCGGGTGTGGCGAGACTGGGTGCTCGTGGGGGTGTTGCTGCCGGTCGCGCTACTCGAAGGAGTGGTACGGCCGGACATGCCCTCACGGGTCATTTCGGTGAGCCTCGCGGTCGGGCTGGTGCCCACCTTGTTGTGGCGCCGCACCCAGCCGCTGCTGATGGTCGTGATCGCGTTCGGCGTGTCGGGTGTGGCCCAGGTGCTGGCGGGTGGCGACTCGCCCGAGTCCAACACCATGATCTATCTGCTTCTCCTGCCCTATGCGCTGTTCCGGTGGGGGTCCGGGCGAGAGGCGATCATCGGGTTGACGATCATTCTCGTCAAAGCCGCGTTCTCCGTGGTTGTGGACTATCCCGGTCCCGCCGACACCGCCGCCGCCTTCGCCGTCGTGTTCTCGGTGATCGCCGTGGGAGCGGCGTTCCGGTACCGGACGAGGGCGCGGACGCGGGAGCTTGACCAGGTCAAACTGCTCGAACGTGAGCAACTGGCCCGAGATCTGCATGACACCGTCGCCCATCACGTCTCGGCGATGGCGATCCGGGCGCAGGCAGGGTTGGCGACGGCGGCGTCGCGGCCGGACGCCGCCACCGAGGCGTTGCAGGTGATCGAGGCCGAGGCGGCCCAGGCGCTCGCCGAGATGCGCGCCATGGTTCACGTCCTCCGCCGGAACGCGCCCGCGGACCTGGCGCCTGGGCGGAGCATCGCCGATCTCTCCCAGCTCGAAAGCCCGGGACAATCCGGCCCGTCCGTCCAGGTGGAGATCGAGGGCGACACCGTCGGCCTCTCCCCTTCCGTCGAGGCCGCGATCTACCGCCTCGCCCAGGAGTCGGTCACCAACGCCCGGCGCCACGCGCGGCACGCCACCCGCGTCCTGGTTCGGGTCAGCGCCGACGACACGTCGGTCCGTCTGTACGTGAGCGATGACGGCGATCCCGTTCGCCCCGCAGGGACACCCGGTTACGGGATCACCGGCATGATCGAACGGGCTGATCTCCTCGGGGGGACCTGTGTGGCAGGCCCCAATCCCGACCGGGGATGGAGTGTCACCGCTGTGCTGCCGCGTACCGGAGTGGCCAGGTGAGCATCCGGGTGCTGGTCGCCGATGACCAGGAGATCGTCCGTACCGGACTGGTGATGATCCTCAACGCGCAGCCGGGGATCGAGGTGGTCGGCGAGGCCGCCGACGGGCGGCGAGCGGTCGAACTCGCCCGGCGGCTTCGGCCGGATGTGTGCCTTTTCGACATCCGGATGCCCGTGCTCAACGGCATCGAGGCCACCCGGATGCTCGCCGGGCCCACTGTCGACGACCCACTCGCCGTCGTGGTCATCACCACCTTCGACCTCGACGAGTACGTCTACGCGGCACTGCGCGCGGGAGCCCGGGGGTTCCTGCTGAAGAACGCCGGCGCCGAGCTGCTCTCCCAGGCCGTTCACGCCGCGGCGGCCGGTGACGCCCTCATCGCTCCGAGCGTCACCGCCCGCCTGCTCACCGCCTTCGCGCACGCCGGGCCCGCCGCGCCGCCGGTCCGTCCCATCGAGGCGCTCACCGAGCGTGAGGAGCAGATTCTCGCCACGGTGGCCCGGGGGCGTACCAACAGTGAGATCGCTGACGAACTTCACATCTCACTCAGCACCGTCAAGACCCATATCGCCAGCCTGATGGCCAAGCTTGGCGCCCGGAACCGGGTGGAAATCGCCATGTGGGCGTACGAGACCCATCGGGTCAGGAACTAGGGTCTGCGGATGATCCACTCGGCCACGGCGAGGTTGATGATCCATCCGGCGGCCACGAGCAGGGCTCTGGGGATCTCGCCGAGGGGGCCAACGAGGAGCATCCAGGGGAGTTGGGTGAACGCCTGGGTGCCTGCGGCCATGCCGATCGCGTAGGCGCGGATCATCCAGGCGCGGTGGCGGCGGAAATCTCTCCGCCGGATGGCGGTGAAGCCGAGAACGAGGGAGGCCGCCATCGCCGTGCCGAACACGAGCCGGAACACCGCGAGGAGATCGCCGTCGCCATCCGGGCGAGGATAGAACACGGTCATCCACAGGCCGGAGAGTGCGGCGACAAGTCCGCATACAACGAGAATCCGTCCTGCCATGCGGTGCCAGCCCGGCCTCCGACGACGGAACCTCTTCGCGAACTGGAAGGCGCCCACAATGCCGTAGAGCGACGCTCCGATGATGTGTAACACCACGGGTAGCGGTGTCGCGAAGAATCGCGCGTTAGCTGGGGTGACCGCCGCACCACCTGCCAATTCCCCCAAACGCAGCGCACCGGCGACCACCGGAATCACGCTGAGCATGATCAGGCCGGTGGGCCCCATCCATCCGGGGACTTTGGCGTCCCGTCCGCCGGGCTGTACTTTCTGGGGCTTGGTGCCCCTCACACTGCTTTCGGTCATGAGGGGATCGTGACTTCTTCGCCCATGTCTGCTCATCACACGAACGGCCCGATTCAGGTCAGCCGATCGTCCAGCGATCAGGCGTACTTTCGGCTGATTCGGTGGTCTGGCCGCGTTTCTTAGCCTTTTGACTACCTCCGCACCCGCATTGACTCGCATAAGGAGATGGCGATGAAGGCGTTCGTCTCACGCTCGTACGGGCCACCCGATGTCCTGACGCTTACCGAAATCCCCGTCCCCGTTCCTCGCGACGACGAGGTCCTGGTCCGGGTACGTGCCGGCTCCGTCAATCCGTACGACTGGCATAACATGCGCGGCGAGCCGTACCTGGCCCGCCTGATGCCCGGCGGCCTCGCGCTCCGCACCCCCAAGGTCACCATCCTGGGCGCCGACATCTCCGGCCAGGTCGAATCCGTCGGCAGAAACGTCACGGAATTCCGCCCCGGCGACGACGTCTTCGCCGTCATCAGCGGTGGCGGCTTCGCCGAATATGTCTGCGTCCGCGAATCCGACCTCGCCCCGAAGCCGGAGAACCTCTCGTACGAGGAGGCCGCCGCGGTTCCCATGGCCGCCAACACCGCCCTCCTCGCCCTGCGCGACGAGGGTCATATCCTGCCCGGCCAGCGTGTTCTCATCAACGGCGCGTCCGGTGGGGTCGGCACGTTCGCCGTGCAACTCGCCCGCGCCCTCGGCACCGAGGTCACCGGCGTCTGCAGCGCCCGGAACGTGGACCTGGTCCACTCCCTTGGCGCGACCAAGGTCATCGACTACACCACCCAGGACTTCACCCGCGAGACCCAGCGCTACGACCTGTTCCTGGACATCGCCGGAAGCCGACCGGTCTCCGTCTCCCGCCGCATCCTGCGCCCCAAGGGGGCCTACGTGGTGGTCGGCGGCCTGCCCGGTCGCTGGATACAACCCATGGGCCATGTGCTCTCCGCCCTGGCGGTATCCCGCTTCGTCGGCCAGCGGATATCGGTGGCAGACGCCCTCAAGTGCCCCAGCCCCAAACAGAACCTGCAGACGTTGAGCGCATTCCTGAACGACAAACGAGTGATCCCGATCATCGACCGTCACTACCCCTTCGAAGAAATCCCCAGGGCAATCGGCTACCTGGAGGAGGGCCACGCCCCCGGCAAGGTCGTCATCTCCGTCTGAGCGGCGCCCTCACCGGAGGCGTCCCACACGTGACACGCCACGGCCTACAGCCGGTACGGAGCCGACGAGGGCCCGGTCAAGGCGACACGGGGTGTCAGGTACAGCTCCCCTTCTTGGTGAGGCGTCCGCCGGTGACCTTGTTGTCGCAGGCGATGGTGTTGCCGCCCACGGTGTCGTTGATGCCGGGCGCGAGCACCACCCCTCGGTAGAACCTGCTGCGACCCTGGTTTACGGGATGTCCCCTGCGTGGTCCACGATCCCGTCGGCTAGGCGAGCGATCGAGTAGACCGCTTCCCCTTTCGAGAACGTGCGGCCGTCCGGCATCCGCTTCCCATTCAGGTAGAACCCGCGCACCCCAAGGAACGCGTACGTGTTCGGGTCGACGATGATCTCGCGACGGAATCCCTGGTCATCCATGTAGATCCCGCTCCCCTCTCGGCCCGCCAGATCGTGCACCTTCTCCTCCATCCCGACGCCGTCCAGGCGCGAGATGATGGTGTAGAGGGCGGCGCGCAGGCGGGGCGGCGGCGTGACCTCCTGGAGGAGCCCGTGGACTTGGTGGAACACCGCGATCGCCTCCAACCGCGGAGAGCCGCTCGTCGTGTTGTCCTTTTTCAGGCGTTCGAGCAAGGCGGACGGCTCCAGGGGAAGCGAGCGCAGGTAAGCGAGGCCGTGCTGTCGTGGCTTACGGTCCAGTTGACTGACGACTGCTGTGATCAGCGTGCCATCTTCAGCACGTCGTGCCGCCTTCTTGCCGTCGCCCCGAGTCCACGTTTCCATCGTGTACCGCGAGCCGCTCTTCCCTCCGCCGGTGGGCGGCACCTTCGACTCGGGCGTTACCTTCGGTGAGGAGTAGATGTCGTTCTTGGCGTAGATCCACTGGTCGGCGCGGGGATAGATGTCCTCGGTTCCAACCGCTGCCGCGGTCGCTCGCTTGGCCAGTATCTCCGCGTTCGCGACGGGCAGCCACGCCGGAGCACTGGTGGTTCCCTTCCCATGGCCGTCCGTGCCGAGGTTCTGCACGACTGTGACGCCCGCGGTGATCGCGAGGCCGAGGGTGCCAGCGGTCGCCACACGCAGCACCGTACGGGGTACCACCCTGCGGCCCTTTGGCGGGGGGGCCATCGCGGCCAGTAAGCGCCGCCGCGCACCGTGAAGATCGTGCTCTTCGCTCTGCCGCACCTGTGAGCGCAGGTCTCGGACGATGTCCAGGTCGTTCACAGTGTCTCCTCGATCAAGTCGGTCGGATTGGTGCCGCCAAGGGCATTGGCGATCTTGCGGCGGGCGCGGGACAGTCGAGAGCGGACGGTCCCGATGGGCACGTCCAGCGCTCGCGCGGTCTCCTCGTAGCTGAGGTCGCCCCAGGCGATCAGCAGCAGGACGTCGCGCTCGCCCCGGCCGAGCTTGGCCAGGGCGGCGGCGAGCCGTTCGCGGGTGGCCGAGGCGGCGACCCTGGCGACCACCCGGTCGTCGAAGGCCGCAGCCACCGGGTCCTCCCCGGTGCGGGCGAGGGCCCGGTAGCCGCGCACCTCGGCCCTGTGGTGACTACCGATGATGTTGGTGGCGATGCCGTACAGCCACGGCAGGGCGTCAGAACGGTCGAGGGCATACCTGTGCCGTTTCGCGAACGCTCTGGTGAACGCCTCGGCCACCACGTCCTCGGCGTGGTCTGGGCCAAGGCGCCGAACGACGTAGCGGTGCAGCACGGCGGCATGCCGGTCGAACAGCTCGGCGAAACGCTCGGGATCTCGTAGGGACGCATCGATGATCGTCGAGTCGTCCACAGGGATCGGCCTCCCGAACCCTGCCGTACCGCCCTCCGAGAGTGCCTCAATTGATTTCACGTCTGTATTTATCCGGATGACGAAAACAGGTTCCCTCCCCGCACCACCCACGGAGACCGCGCACACCAGTTCCGCGAGCCACACGACCACGCGGGCGACGAACGAGCCCGGGCACCAGCCTCAGACAGTCCGGCCGGTGTCGCCGCCGACCGGCCCAGCAACATCGCCAGTTCGCTGCGGACCTGGCGCATGTGCACGCGCATCGCGTCCTGAGCGGCCACGGCGTCGTCCTGCTCGATCGCGTCGAGCGCAAGGGAGTGCCAGAGCGCGCGGTGGTGCCAATCCGACGGGCGCAGGTTCGAACCCTGCAGGGCGCGCAACCAAGACCAGGTCATCTAGTCGCCGACCTGGTCTTTTTCATGTCACCGGCCCAAGCCACTCATGCAGAGGAGTGTGGCCGGCCGATGTCAATGTTCCGTACACACCTTTTGGTTGATGTGATCTAGTTGTTCCTGTCTTGTGACAGATGGGAAGAATGAGGCGATAGTTTCGTTTTCCCTTCAGTCCCTCAATGCGCACCGTTCACTCGGGAGATCCACTGTGACCGCTCGAGACCACGCCGCTTTATCGGCGCTTTATCGAACGTGATTGAAGGGACAGCACCTGATGCAGCCATTAGCAGCGAGAAAGCTGCTGGGAGGCGCGAGGAGTCGAGGACGTCTCGCCGCGGTCATGATGGTCGCGACGCTGCTCGTCAGCGGCATCGTGACGGCGGCGCACGCCGACCCGGACTCGGGGAAAGCGGATCGGGGACGTCCCAGCCCGACGCCGACCAGTTCCCCCTCCCCTCCTGCCCTCAGCCCGGCCGGCGGTTCGTACCTCGAGGGCACGGTCAAGGTCGCGGCGGTCCCGACCGCGGCCGGTGACAGTGTCACGGAGCTCGCCATCGACGGTGTCGCGCTCAAGGCCACCCGGACGGTGGGCGTCTCCAAGCTCCGTTTCGACGTCGGCTCGAACTCGACGGAGGCGCGGTACCACAACTACGTGCTCGTCAACGGTGCGTACCGGAGCGACATCGGCGACCACGTGAACGAGCAGGCGACCATCGAGATCCCGAACGAGCACCTCGTCAAGGGCGAGAACACCATCGAGATCTTCGCCGGGGCGATCCAGACCTCATGCGGACTCAACTACGACGACTTCGTCCTGTCCGACGTGAGCCTGGAACTGCTTGGTGAGGTCGCGGACGGAGAGGACAACCCCTACACCCTCTCGTTCGGCGACGGCAACTGCGGCTCGAACACCTCGCTGCTCAAGCAGGCCAAGCTCATATTTTTCGTTCAGGGCGACCCGCAGGGCACCACGGGTCTCACCTCGGACGTGGACACCACGACACTGGCCAACGGCGAGCACGCCATCACCGCCAAGACCGCGGCCGGGGCCACGGTCAAGAACGGCGTGACCGTGAACAACGCTCCGGCCGGAGCGCCCCGGCTGCTGCCCACGGACGGCACGCTGGTGGCAGGCACCAAGCCGGTCTTCGCGACCGTACCCGCCGCCGGCGGAGGCGACGTCGGATCCCTCACGATCGACGGCGCCGAACCCCCCACGAAGGCCACGCTGGGCAACGGTGCGGCGAAGTTCAGCTTCGACGTGGGCGCGGACTCGATCGACGACAAGTACGACAACTTCCTGCTCGTCAACGGAAAACGCATCGACCTGGGCGGCTCCTGGGCCAGTCAGCGCGTGACCATCGCGGTCCCGGCCCGATTCCTGGTGCCCGGCGAGAACACGATCAAGGTCGTGACCGGGGACTACAAAGCGTCCTGCGGCATCGACCGCGACGACTTCGCCATCGCGAACCTCGGCCTCGCCCTCGACGGCGCCACCGTGACCGGCCACGACATCAAGCCGTCCTACGACATGGGCGACGGCACCTGCGGCAGCAACCAGACCGCCCTCCGCGAGGTCGACCTGCGCTACACGATCGACGCCCCGCCGGTGCACGTCATCCAGACGCTCGGCTCGGGTGACGCTACCCTCAGCTTCAACGTGGGCAGCAACTCGATCGAGGCGCGCTACCAGAACTACCTGCTCGTCAACGGGCAGAAGGTCGTGCTCGACGGCGACTTCGTGAGCCAGCGCGTCGACTTCACCTTCCCGAACGAGTATCTCGTCCCCGGCTGGAACACGATCGACTTCGTGACCGGCAGCTATCCGACGTCGTGTGGTGCCAACCGCGACGACTTCGCGATCTCGAACATCACCCTCACCCCGGTACGGGGCACGGCAGCCGGCCAGATGCTCAAGGGCTCGTACAGCATGGGCGACGGCAACTGCGGCGACAACGTGAACCTGCTGACCGAGATCGACCTCGAATTCCTCATGGACGCACCCGCCGGCGGTCTGCGGGCGGACCTCGACACCACCGCCATCAAGGACGGCAAGCACACCATCGCCGCGGCCTCGACCACGGGGGAGACCGCCACCCATACTCTGATCAGTGACAACTCGGCGCCCAAGGTCGCCACGAGCGTCCCGGCCGCGGGTGAGAAGATCACCGCCTCGGTCGTGCTGGATGTCAGGCTTGAGGACGCCTCCGGCGTGGTGTCCGGGCCGGACATCAAGCTCGACGGCCAGCCGATCGCGCTGGGCGCCCAGGTGGGCCCGGGCCTGCGTCCCGGTGCGCACACCCTGTCCGTGACCGGCACCGACGGGCTCGACAACACCGCCACCCGTGAGATCGCGTTCGAGTCCGCGGGCATCCCGGACGTCCCCTCCGAGCTGACACCGGCGTTGGGGACCGTCGACGTGTCGGGATCCGTCACGCTCTCGGCGAAGGTGGCCGAGCCCGGTGGCGGCCAGGTGAAGGCGACGTTCTCCGAAGCCGAGATCCTGACGCCGAACCAGGTGTACCAGGGCGTGGCCCAGTCCGTCCCCACGGCCCTTCGGGTCCCAGGGGAGAAGAAGGTCAAGGCCGAAGGACTCGAGCCCGCCGACGGGGCGACGCTCGACGCGCCCGCCGGCCGGGACGTCACCTACCAGCGGTTCGACATTCAGGTGAAGGGCCACGTGGACGCCCCAGTCCTGCGCTGGGAGGGCGTCATCGACCCCGAGCGCCTGGTGTCGCTGCGGGCGTGGAACACCAAGACCCGAGCGTGGGATCTCCTGACGAGCTCCCGTGGCGCCGCCGAGGGCAACACCGTGCTCACCGCCGTCGTCGGCGGGGAGTACGTCGACGTCCAACAGGTCCACGTGATGGTGACGGGTGAGGATCCGTTCGCCGACGATATCGACCCCGGTGACCCGAACGGCTTCGCCGACCCCTCCACGTACGACTTCTCGATCGTCCACTTCACCGACACGCAGTACCTCTCCGAGGGTGCGGTGGAGCAGGAGACCGCCGAGGAGCGCGCGGTGTGGGAGTCCGCCTACGCCGGCATCGTCAACTGGATCAAGGACAACAAGGACCCGCGCAAGATCTCCTACGTCGCGCACACCGGCGACATCATCGAGAACAACATCCGCAAGCCCGCGGACGAGGCCATGCAGAAGCAGGTCGTCGGCGAGTTCGAGCTGTCCTCCAAGCAGCAGCGCGTGCTGGACGAGGCGAACATCCCGAATGGCGTGATCGCCGGTAACCACGACAACCAGTCGGGTACCGAGAACGGGCCGGAGGCGATCTACAACAAGTACTACGGCCCCGGCCGGTACCAGACGTCGTCGCAGGGCTGGCAGCACGCGGAGTACGGCGGGCCGTGGAAGGAAGGTGACAACCAGAACCACTACGACCTGTTCTCCGCCGGCGGGCTGGACTTCGTCGTGGTCGGCCTGTCGTACGGTGTCACGCGGGAGGAGGCCGAGTGGGCCGACTCCATCTTCAAGAGGTTCCCCAACCGCAACGGCATCCTGCTCTCGCACGACTACCTCGTGCCGAGCACCAACCCCGACGGACGCGGCGCGGGATTCTCGGCGCCCGACGGCTCGATGCTGTACAAGACGGTGGTCGAGAAGAACCCGAACGTCTTCCTCATCCTCGCCGGGCACGAGCACGGCGTGGCCACGAACGTGAAGCCGAAGGTGGGCCAAGTCGGCAAGGGCGTCGTCGAGCTGCTGGCGGACTACCAGTTCTACACGGTGTCGGCCGACCGTCTCGGGCTCACAGAGGTCGGCGGGTACAACCCGAACGACCAGCTCCAGTTCGGCGCGAGCTTCTTCCGGCTGCTGCAGTTCAACGTCCAGCGGGCGGAGCTGACCGTCGACACCTACTCCCCGTTGCTCAACGACTTCGGCGCCGGCGAGTTCGACCCGCTGCGCCGTTACGACGGGCGCGAGGACAACATGGTGCTACCGGTCGATCTCACCTCCCGTACGACGAGCTTCAAGACCGACTCGCTGACGATCTACAAGCCCACCCGGGTCATCGGCACGAGCACGGTCACGTCGGGTCAGGTCGCCTCGGTGGTCTGGGACCGCCTCAAGGGCGACACGGCCTACGCCTGGTTCGTCACGGCACACTCCGCCGGCGGCGGCGTGACCGCCTCCGAACCGAGCGTCTTCGTCACCAAGGACGAGCACGACCGTCCCGGCAAGTGGGGACCGGACTCACCTCTGTACCGCTGGTTCCAGCGCAAGTAACCGATCCGTAGCCGCCGCCCCGGACCTGGTCCGGGGCGGCGCTCACCCGCATCCTGGAGAACACGACATGTTCCGCAGGCGCTGGCTGTCCGCCGTCGTCCTCGCTCTCGTCCACGTCCTCGGCGGCGTGCTGGCCGATCTGGCGCTTCCCGCTCCGGCGGCCGCGCACGACGCGACCACGAAGGCCCACGCCGTGGTGACCGGAACGGGCGCGCACGTCAGGGCGGTGCTCGACCTGGAATACGACCTCCTCATGAAGTCGGCCTGGCTCTACGCGGAGGCGTATGAGGCGAAGGAGCGGACCGAGCAGCTCCACCAACTCAGGATCAACCATGCCGCCGTCACCGACTACGTCACGCGCCGCTTCGCCGTGGCGTACGGCGACACGCCGTGCACGCCCACGCCTGTGGGCGACGCGGACGTGCGCGACCGCGACAGGGTGGCCTTCGCGGTGCTGACCCTCGGCTACGCCTGCGAGGGCGACGGCACGGGCCGACACGTGATCTCGAGCGCCCTCTTCCCCGACGCCGAGAGCTTCGTGCACAGCACGGAGACGATCGTCGGATACACGCTCGACGGCAAGACGGGCTCCGCGGTCCTGACCGCCGGCAACCCGACGCTACGGATCGGCGAGCGCCGGGCCTCGCACCAGGTCGGGGAGTTCTTCCTGCTCGGTGCCGAGCACCTGCTGTTCGGCCTCGACCACATCTTCTTCCTGCTCGCCCTGCTCATCGGCGCCCGACGCCTCCGCGACGTCGTCGTCATGGCCTCCGCCTTCACGGCCGCCCACAGCATCACGTTCCTCCTGGCGGCGATGGGGATCGTGGACGTCCCCGCGGAGATCGTCGAGCCGGTCATCGCAGTGTCGATCATCGCCGTGGCCCTTGCCAACCTCCTCGGTCGAGAGGAGGCCAGATGGGGCAAGTGGCGGCTGCCGGTCGTCTTCGCCTTCGGGCTGATCCACGGGCTGGGCTTCGCGAGCGCGCTGGACATCGACGAGAGCGGGTCGTGGGAACTGCTCCTGTCGCTCCTGAGCTTCAACATCGGCATCGAGGCGACCCAGCTCATGATCATCGCGGTGCTCTTCCCGCTGCTGGTGCTGGTACGCCGGACGTCCGCGGCCCGCTGGGTAACGGTCGCGATGTCGGCCCCCATCGTGGCGGTCAGCCTGTATTGGTTCTTCGATCGCATCCCGCTGCCGCTCTGACGGGAGCCGATCACACGGCGGCCAGGTGATCGCGTCGAGCGCCCGCGGGGACGCCGCGCGTCCTCACGTCGCGGTCCGCGCCTTGATCAAGGGAACAGGCGGCGCAATGTGGCGTTGCTGAGCTCCTTGGAGGGAACAAAGGCCCGACTGAAGCCATGGCCTACGTCGGCCGTGTGAACAAGCATCTCGTCACCCGAACTCATTGACATTTCCTGACCCCTCGGTCACCAATCGGTGCCCGAACCCGCCTACAGACGGTGCCCCGAAACCGGATCACCCCGCCGCCATCGCCCCAGGACAATCCAGGCAGACCAAGAGCCTGGGACGACGGCGACGGGAAGACCAGGGAGGGAAGAAACGTGCGGGCTCGCACACATGAAGATCCGGAACATACGCGGAATGCGCGCCGGAACTCCAGATCACGAAAGCTTTGATCGCGCAGGTAGTGACATGTCGCCTGCCTGAGATTCGCTCAGTCCGAGCTGCCCCAGGTCGACTGCGCTCACGACGCCCGGCACATGAGCCTGAAAAGGCTCAGTACTCAAGGACGCCGTGGGCGGCCACGATGCGGCCGAAGCGTTCGGCCGTACCCTGGTGATGCGCTCGGCCAACTGCAGCGTCGTGGCAAGCCCGTCCTCCGACCTGCCATGGTGTTCACGGGGTCTATGATCCACTTTGGAGGCGTTTAGGAGTCTGGTGGCCCTCCTGGTCTTCAAAACCAGTGGCGTCGAGCATCTCGGCGCGGCGGGTTCGATTCCCGTCCGCCTCCGCTGATCAGTGCATTCAGGATGGTCGTGAGTGGATCGACGCAGTTCTGTGCCGCGGACGGATGTCATGCTGGCCGACCCTCGGCTGGCCGCCGCGCAGGAGGTACTCGACCGTAGCCTCGTCAAGGCGCTGGCGGCGGCGCTCCGCTCGGGCGCGGTGATGTCGATCGCGAAGAACGTCATCCTCCTGCCCGGCGTGCTGGACAGGGCCGCGGACGTTCTCGCCCGGTTGCCCTCGCCCTTCACCGTCAGCGACGCGCGGGTCGCCCTGGCCACCAGCCGCCGCGTCGTCCTCCCCCTCCTGGAGTGCCTCGACGCCGAGGGAATCACCCGGCGGGTCGACAACGACCTGCGCGTATGCCGCCCCCAGGGCCGGTAGCGCCCCAGATCAGATACCTGGCATCGCTGCCCCCACCCCGCATGGGGATATCGACGACTACATCGCCCGAGCCCGCCTCCAAAGCATCTAGGACGGGACGGCGTCCAGCTGGGTGCGCGCGGTCTCCGCGAACAGTTGGAGCTCCGCGTCAGAGCCGGTGCCGGCGAGCACGATGAACCTGTCCTTCGACATCGCCGCCACCTCCACCTCGCCGTCGTGGCGCGCGACGTTCTTGGGCCCGCCCACCGAGGCGACGCTGCCGACCGCTCCGCATTCCGCGTAGAAGGACTTGAACGCGTCCATGGCGTCCACCCCGCTCACCACGACCTGCGTCATCGTGGTCCCATCCGCCGCCGTGAAGGAACGCCACCAGGTCGCGGCCTCCATCGGCACGATGACCCGCTTCCCGCAGGGCACCAGGCTCGCGTCCAGATCTCGCCAGATCCCGTGCGAGGTGCCCGCGATCGTCCACGTACGGCCGTCCTTCAGCTGGCCCGGTTCCAGGAGGAGCGAGGGCGGATCGGCTTTCACCGGTGCTGCGCCGCAGGCGGCGCAGAGCAGCACGATGAGCGTCACGATCGTGCGGTTCACGTCTGATCCTCTCTCCGGCTTTCGTCACATGGATTACCGCCCGTGGGCCGCGGAGGTTCCCTGAAGATCGGCCACCTTGCCGGCGACGATCAGGAAGCCCGCCACAAAGGTGGCGAGCCCGGAGGCGAGCAGCCGGGCGCCCGTCTCAGCCGGTACGGGCGGCCATCCTGCGACGAGCGGTGCCGTAGCCAGTGCCAGCAGTACGGCACGGCCGACCTTCACAGCCGAGGCCGGGCTGGTCTCATCCAGACATCCGCACGGCACCCTGCCCCTACGCCGCAGCAGTACAGCCAGATAGGCGGCCAGTGCCAGGTACCAGAGCGCCACGGCTGCGGCGGCGAACCGCAACAGCCGGGCTTCCCCGGCCAGCCAACCGGCCAGTACGGCGGCGCCGGCCAGTCCCTCGGCGGGGCCGACCAGCGGCGCGAGCCGTACCAGGAAGACAGGGAGCAGGTCGTGTGCTTTGATCACCGCCGTCAGGCTGCCGCGGCGCACCGCGGCAACCACCAGCAGCACGGCGCCCGCCAGGGCGAAGCAGGCAGGCAGAGTGTCGAAGATCGTCATCTATGTCCATAGGAGCGCGAGCGACAGCAGGAACCCGGTGGCGCACAGGCGTCCCACCCATGCCGTCGAGGCCAGCAGCTCCGTGTCCCACTGGCGCGGGTCGCCGCTGAGCGCGCGAGAGAGCGGCATGAGCGCCCTGCCCACGCCGAAGCCCAGCCCGGCCAGCAGGCCCGGTCCGAGTCCTCCGGCCAGCACGACAACCAGGACGAGCAGCTGAGGTAGCGCGGTCGGGGTGAAGGTACGCACACCCGTGCCCATCTCGAAGCCGAACTGCAGCGGCCCGGAGAAGTCGGAGCGAGGGATGACGTCCTGCGGCACGAGCCGGCGGTTCTGCGGCAGCGACAGCGGCCGTCCGGCCAGCTCGAAGAGCATGATGACAACGGTGATCGGGGCGAGCACCCACAGCCGCACCGCTTCCGTGATGATCGAGGCCAGCCCGCCGAGCGCCCCTGTGAGGAGGCCGGCCAGCAGCGCGCCGATCATGAGTCCGATGGTGAAAACTGGTAACTTGCCTCGCCAGACCGACGAGGTCAGCAGGTCCGCTGAGTTGAGGCTTCAAACGGAGCCGGACAGCGAGAACCCGGCTGTCACCCCCATCAGCGTCCAGGCGAGCAGGGTGAACGACGGAGTCCAGAACTGGTGGGCGGCCATCACCAGGGCCGTGCTCAGCGCGATGCCGAGCGCGACCCGGGTGGCGGCGAAGCTGTTGTTCATCCAGTGCTCAGGGGTTGGACCAGGAGCAGATGTAGAAGTACGTACCGCCGCAGGTGGCGACGTTTCCGTCGGCGCAGCGGTAAGGGGTGCCGCTGTGCGTCCAACGCCAGGCGTTCCGGTCGGTCAGGCTGCCCGCTCCGCACGCCTTGATGGCGTAGCTGTTGTAGCAGGTGCCGGAAGAACGCAAGAACCAGCCGTCGGCGCCGCAGTAGCTCCTGGAGTAGGTGCCGCCCACGCAGATCTTGGTGTTGTTATTGTAACCGGCCGTGCTACCGTAACCGGCGCAGTCCTTGTACTCATCCCCTACCGCTGCCTGGGCGCTGTTGTTCCTGCCCGGCAGTGCGGACAGCACGTTCAGGGCCAGGGCGCCGCCCAGCACACCTGCGGTCTTGAAGATGGTTCTGCGGGAGGGCATCGACCACGTCAGGTGGCGCCTGCCGCTGTCCGGCTCGTCTTCCACGGAGGGCACCTCGGCCCAGTAGCGGTCGGCATCGACTGTCATGCGCTTAACCTCTCTGAGGGGCTGACGGCGAGAAAGGCGTCGAGGTCGTCATCGGAACCGACGACCCTGCGCCATTCCTCCGTCCCGTTGGCGGAGTACTTGACCAGCGTCGGGGTCGCGCCGACGGCGACCGTGCCGACAAGGGTGGCGTCGATGACGGGCAGGACCTGGCCGGCCGCCACCCATTCGGCGCAACGGTCGGCGGGGGCCAGCAGCACGGCGTGCCCGGACAGGTCTGGCCCGGCCACGGCGGCGAGGCGGTGGGCACGGTCCCGGCAGTTGGAGCAGTGCTCCGACACGACCAGAACGAAGGTCGGCAGACCATCGTCGGAGCCGAACCTGGCCACCGACCTGACGGCCGGCGCCGCCGGTGCGGCCGCCTGCGCGCGCAGCAGCTTGCCCTGCAGCTCGCGGACCATGTTCAGCAGCGCGGCGAAGGCGAAGAACAGCAGCACCGTCCCCAGGAAGGACAGCACCGCCAGCGAGTCCAGGAACGCCCTCATCGGCCTAGCTCAGCCTGCACGAGATGGACTCCACGACGCCGATGAAGCGCGCGTCGTCCGGGCGGGCGGCGACCACGGTCGTCGCGGTGGTGTCGTTGACCATTAAGGCTGAGCGGGTCTGCACGGCGCCAGTCGCGTCGTGCTCGTCGACGCGCCACATCGAGCCGCCACGCATCCGCTTGCCCGCGGAGCGCGGGATCGCCTCCGAGGCTTCCGCGACCGGCTTGACCTGGACATTGCAGACCTGGTCGATGGTGTTGACTGCCAGCAGGTTGCCGAGCGCCAGACCCGATCCCGCCCGGGGCAGCATGGTCAACCCTTCCGGTGTGTCCTGGATGTCGAACTTAGCCAGGATGTCCATGAAGGCTTCGAACGGGACGCCCGTGCCGGAGAAGAAGGTGGAGATCTCGTTGTGCGGTCCCACCCACACCATGTTGGTTCCGCCGCTCTCCGAGTCCTGGAGCGACATGATCCGGCCGCCGTTCCATTGGGCCTCACGCACGGTGTAACGGGACCAGTCGCCCATCTGCTTGGAGACGAGTTCGGCGGATCCTGCCGGTGTGACCTGGAACCGCATGCCACCGGTGGGGCCGTGTGCCCAGATGAGATAGGCCCAGCCGCCGATGAAGGGCTGAGGGGTTCCGTCGACTGTGAGATTCTGTCCGTTGGGTGCACGCACTTTCATGGGGTTACCTTCCACAATGAGGGGGAGAAGGGTACGCCGAGTAGTCCGCGTGGGCTTTGCACTGGGAAAGAGAGGTTTATGCGTGCCCGGCGCTTTCGCCGGACTTCATCAAGATCGAATGGAATATCTCACGCGATCTACAGAACGTCAAGATCTTGTCAGACCCATGGATCGAGCTGCATACTGATCAAGAACCGGCTCAAATCCATGCAGTACCAGTCGGACCTGCTGGACGGGTTCATCGCCGAGACCGGACTCGGGATCTTCGATCCGGGGTAACCCCCGGCTTTCTTGTTCAGTACCACGCTCGAACGGCACGTCGCAGCCCAGAGTCCGGCCTTGAACTGCCACAACGAGAACATCGCCTGACCACTGAACCGCCGATCAAGTTCCACGAACGTCGGGACACCCTCCTTCAATCACACGAGGGCAGACGCCATATCTTCAACAGGGCTCGCGGCACTTTGGCCAGGCACCCGCCCGTGTCGCCGCGATATGACCAGGAGCCGTGACTACGCTTGCGCCAAACGTGCGGCCCATCCTGATAGCTGATCGGGTTGCCCTTGACGCCAATGAAGCCGACCGCCCAATACACGTCCTTCCCGGCGCCGGCTCCCTTTATCTTGCCGTAGTAGACGTTCTTCGGCCCGTCCACCTTGTTGCGACTGACCGCCGGGTGATATTCCCTGTAGTACTGCTTCCAGAAGGCGTCAGCGAGACCGTGCCGGATCTTTTCGGTGAGCTTGAGGTTGACGGCCGTTCCCCCAGCTTGCGATGCAAGCGAAGACGGCACAGCGCTCGCCGCCGTCGGGAAAAAGGCGGTGACTGTAATCGCGGCCATTGCGGCGACCGAAAACCCGCCTGCCCACCTAGTCATGCGTGCTCACTCCCTGGCTGCTCCTGGCCGACTGGGAAGGCGTACCGGCCACCCCAGGGCACCGGACGAAGCGGCCTATACCTCCTCGAATGACGCCCGTGTCGACGGATGGAGCCAGCGCCTTCCTCCCCGGCAACCTCTCTTTAAACAGTAGGTGTGCCGATTCGCCAGGGGAGGAAGCTGACGGAATTTGAGTCTTCTCTGTTATTGACAGCGCCACTCGCCATAACCGCTCCTTTCAAGAAGGGAGATGGATCACGCGATGGCGGCAAGTGGGCGATCGCTCGCCTGGTAGCGCCGGGATTGCCCGGTTAGGATCACGCCATAGAGCGGATTGGGGGACCATGACGAGCAGTGCGGAGGGCCACCGCCTGCAGGCTGGGGACCCACGGCAGGTCGGGCCGTTCCACATCCTCAGCAGGCTCGGGCAGGGCGGCATGGGCACCGTGTTTCTCGGCCGGGACGCGGAGGGCCGCGAGGTCGCAGTCAAGGTGATCCATCCGCAGTGGGCGACCGATCCCGATTTCCGGCGCCGCTTTAAACGTGAGGTGGCCGCCGCACAGCGCGTCGCGCGCTTCTGCACCGCCGCGGTCCTCGATGCCGATATGGACGGCGACGTCGCCTACCTGGCCACCGAGTATGTCCTCGGCCCCACGTTGCAGGAGGTCGTGCGGACCCAGGGGCCGCTCTCCGGGTCGAGCCTGGAGGCGGTCGCGGTGAGCGTCGCCGTCGCGCTGCAGGCGATCCATAGCGCGGGGGTGATCCACCGGGACCTCAAGCCGGCGAACGTGCTGCTGTCGTCCGTCGGTCCCAAGGTCATCGACTTCGGCATCGCCCAGGTTGCCGAGAACACCGCCGATATCAGCAACATCATCATGGGGACGCCGGCCTTCATGTCACCTGAGCAGGCGACCGGTGAGCGCCTGACCTCGGCGTCGGACATCTTCGCCTGGGGCGCTCTGGTGACGTATGCCGGGTCAGGCCGGGCACCGTTCAGTGGCGAATCCATCCCCAACATCCTCTATCGCGTGCTTCATGACGCGCCTGATATTTCGGGCCTCGAACCCGGACTGCGCGCGATTGTCGCACGGGCGCTGGCGAAGGATCCCGCCCAGCGTCCAACGGCGCAGCAGCTCCTCGACGTGCTCACTGGCCGTGCCCTGATCGGCGACGTACCGGGCATGCCGCGGTCAGGTACGGCGCCGTTGGCTGTGGCACCGTCGGGTACAGCAGGACCGGACGCTGTCCCCCCTGCCGGGAGTGCGCCTGGCGGCGTCCCAGCAGGAGAGGCCCTGGCCGAAGGGGCCACGTGTGACGGAGCGGGCGGCATGGCCTCGACCCGCATGGGCTCGCCGGACGTCTCGGCCCGAAGCCGCCGGCCCCGGTTCCTCGCGGGGGTGGTCACCGCCGCCGCAGCGGTCGTCACGGCCGGGGTCGTCATCGCCGTTCAGATCGCATCAGCGGGAAGCAAGCCGCAGGCGCCCGCCGCATTAGTGAGCGGAACCCCGGACCCCACCACGGACACCCCGGGGAATGCCGGATCCGATGACAGCCCGTTACACGGTTCGGCCGTGCGGCTCCACGTGAGCCCGGATGGTGATGCGGCACGCCAGGCGTCCGTTTGGGAGGTGTCGGGGCGAACCGGTGATGCGGCGCTGATGCGGACACTGGCCGAGATTCCCCAAGCCGTGTGGCTGAGCGGGATGACCGCCTCGCAGGCTGCCCGCGCCACGAGTGCGACGCTGAACGCGGCGACGGAGCAGGGTGCGGTACCGGTCTTCGTCACGGACAACATCCCGTTGCGCGCGTGCAACGCGAACGGCGCGGCGAATTCCGAGGAGTACCTCGCCTGGATCGACGGGATCGCGCGGACGGTCGGCGACCGTAAGGCGGTGTTCGTGCTGGAACCCAACAGCCTGGCAGAGCTCCCGAGCTCGGAGGACTGCGCCCTCGGCGATGAGAAAGACCAGCGGGCCAGGATCGACGCCCTCGCTTCGGCCGTCGACCGCCTTGGCGCGCTGCCGCACACCGCCGTGTATCTCGACGGCAGTCTGGACGGCTGGCCACCTCTCGATGTCAGCGCGGCGCGGCTGATCGAGGCGGGAGTCGGCAAGGCCGACGGCTTCTTCCTCAACGCGGCGGGCTACCAGACGACCGATCGGCTCATCGCGTACGGCACTCGGCTCGCCAAATGCGTCAAGGTCATGTCCTCGAAACGCGAGCGGAGCTGCCCTGACAAGGAGATCGACGCCATCCCCGACAGCGTCGCCGGACTCCCCCACTTCGTGATCGACACGAGCAGGAACGGCAAGGGCGACTGGAATCCGCCATCGGGCAAGTACAAGGACCCGCAGATCTGGTGCAATCCTCCCGGACGCGGTGTCGGCGTCCGACCGACCACCCGGACCGGCAGCGGGCTCGCCGACGCCTACCTGTGGCTCCGACCTCCTGGCATGTCGGACGATCAGTGCACCCGCGGCACGACCGGATCTACGGATCCGGTCTACGGGATCGTCACCCCCCAGGGCGGCGCCTGGTGGCCGGAGCTCGCCCTCCAGCGCGTCAAGGATGCCGTCCCGCCTCTTTGAAGTCCGCTTCCCCATCGCCGCGACAGCCGGGCGGGCTTGCCGCCCAGCGGTTTGAAAGCATGATCGAACCAATAGCCGAGGATCCGCTTTACACCGGCGGGAACACCCCGGCCTCGCCCATGACTGATCAGGGTGGGCGCCTTTAAAAAACGCTTCACCAGCCCCAAAACGGCAATCTTTCCGCAGCTCAAGCAAGCCTCTTGCGCAGAAGCGTCGACCCAGCGGAAAGAATTACCCCTCACGAGTTACGTACCCATGTACACAACCGATACGGTTCCGCGTTACACGATCAGGGAAGCGTTTAGGGCGTGTTGGACTATATGCACGAATAACGTCGATGACGAGAAGGAGTCTTCTCGTGAGTGACCTTTCACGGTTCACCGAGAAGCAGCAGCGGCTCGTGCCCGGTAGCGCCCTCTCACGCCCTCGGCAGGCTGCCTTCGCCGCGGCCGGCGTCGTTGTGTTGAGCCTGACCGCGGCCGAGTTCCCGACACAGCCAACAGTGATCACAGCCGCCGCGGCAGCCACGGAGCTAAAAGGTGCTGGAAGCTGCGCGAACATCGACATGGTCTACCAGGACAAATCCGCGTTCCCCGACACACCTCAGGGACGCGTGGCCTACATATTGCAGTCAAGCACCATCGACCAAGCGGTCTTGTGTCTCTTGACCTGCTCCCCGCCCTGAGGGACGGGGATTCCCGTGCCGCTTACGCGGCAGCTCGCGGCGCGCCGCGAGCTATGGAACGGGGTGCTTGACGCTTCACCGACCCGGGCAACCCCGAGTCTCCACGCCCTGAGACGACCGGCCCGGCCGCCTGCCCTCTGGCCTTGATGCACTTTGCGGCGTTCACGTCAGCGTGCTCGGTATACCCGCAGGTGGTGCAACGGAAGAGGGCTTGGCTCTCGCGACTCTTCGCGTCCACCTTCCCGCAGGCTGGAGCCGAGCACGTCTGGGACGTGTAGGCGGCAGGGACCTTACCGATGACGCTGCCGGTATAGCGGGCCTTGGACCGCAACGCGACTTCCAGCCCATACCAGCCCTTATCCAAGATCGCCTTATTGAGGCCAGACTTTTGAGCGACCCGCGAACCCGGCTCCTCGATCGTGCCGGACGCCGAGGCGGTCATGCCACGCACGCCCAGATCCTCCAAGACGATGTGCCCGTAGTCGCGGGTGAGCCGGTCGTCGTCCGGGCCCGCGGTCACGGGCGTCTCGATGTACTGGGCCTGTCCACCGTCACGGTGTGGCTGGACGACCAGCCGGCGTGCGACGGCGTTGGCGACCGCCGCGCCGTGGTCCTTGCGGACGAGGTGCGTGCACACGTCAAGGCCGGCTGCGCTGCCGGCGCCGGTGATCACGTCGTGCTCGTCGATGTAGAGGGCGTTCGCGTCGACCCGGACCTGGGGGTAGCGGCGGCTCAGCAGGTCGGCGTAGCGCCAGTGGGTGGTGGCCCGGCGGCCGTCGAGCAGGCCGGCGGCCGCCAGCGCGAACGCGCCGGAGCAGATGGAGACGACGCGCGCCCCTCGCTGGTGCGCCAGCCGCAGGGCCGCCGTCACCTCCGGTGACGGATCGCCCGTCACGTCGGAGACACCGGGGACGATGACCGTGTGTGCCGCCGAGAAGACCTCCAGGCCGTGCGGGGTGTCCAGGAACGCGCCGCCGACGACGCGCACCGGACCCGGTCCCTGAGCGCACACCGTCAGCTCGTACCAGGAGACGTCGAGTTCCGGACGGGGCAGGCCAAACACCTCGGTGACGATGCCGAGTTCGAAGGCGGACATGCCGTCGTAGGCCAGCACGGAGACGGACCGGGCCGGGCGGGTGGTCTGCAGGGCGCGCATGGCGTTAACTTAGCGAACGGCGTCGTTCACGACACTGTCCCGGAGGGTTTCCGCCCCGCCAGGATCGTGGGCATGTCCTCTGTGCTCTCCATTCCGCCGGCCGCGCCGGTGCAGGCCGTCGCCCACTTCGCGGCACGGCTGTCCTTCGAGACCGATGTCAGTGATGTACACGCCGACCTGGAGACCCGCACTCCGGGTCTCGTCGTGGTCGACTCCCGCAACGCGCAGGCCTGGGAGCAGGGCCGCCTGCCCGGCGCCGTCCACCTGCCGACCGCGGAGATCGCCGCACGGGCCTCGGGGCTGATCGCGCCGGGTACGGTCGTCGTCACTTATTGCTGGGGGCCCGGCTGTAACGGCGCGACCCGGGCCGCGCTGGAGTTCGCCACGCTCGGCTACCGGGTCAAGGAGATGATCGGGGGCTACGAGTACTGGGTACGGGAGGGGTTCCCGGTGGAGACGGCTGCCGGTCGTCACGCCCGTCCGGCCGACGACCTGACCACTCCGTCGTCCGGCCTCGCGTGTGACTGCTGAGATGAGCCGCGTTGTTCAGAATCCACCCGTGACCGTGAAGCCCGCGACCCTGCGGGGGTGGAGGGATTTCCGGCTCTTGTGGGGTGGGCAGAGCGTCAGCCTGCTGGGTGACCAGATCTTCTTGATCGCCCTCCCCTTGGCCGCCCTGCAGGAACTGGATGCCGGCACCATGCAGGTGGCGATGCTCGCGGCGGTGGCCAAGGCCCCCTTCCTGCTGATCGGCCTGCCCGCCGGGGTCTGGGTGAGGCGGATGGGCCTGCGCCGCAGCAGGTCGGCGCCGACCTGCTGCGGGGCATGGCCGTGCTGTCCCTGCCACTCGCGGCGCTCGCCGATGCCCTGACGCTTCCGCATCTCCTGCTGGTCGCCCTGGTCACCGGCGGTCGTACCCGTTACCAGGGATCGTCCTCACCCTCCAGGAGAAACCGGCATGCGTCGCTCCGTGCGCAACCTCCTCGGTCTCGCCGCCGTCACCGCCACCATCGGCATCGGCATCCCGGCCGCCACGACCACCGCCAGTGCCTCCACCGCCGGTGTGAGCTCCGCCTCCGCCGACAACAACCCCGACTGGGGCCCCTACTCGTCTACCAACAGCCTGGCCAAGGCCAGCGGCTACATCGACGTCGTCTTCAACGACGAGACGTCCGACAGCGTCCGAATCACCGGCAAGTTGTGGGGCTTCGACCGCACCTACAACCCGAGCGGCAGGTGCGCGTACGTGAGGTTCCGCATCGAGTACTGGAACCACGATGAGGGCGACTGGTCCTCCAGCCTCAAGTCGTACAAGTACTGCGGGGCCGGCGGCTACAAGCAGTTCGACTTCTCACGTCAGGACGTGGGCAAGGCCCAGGTCCAGGTCTGCCAGATCGGCCAGTACAGCAGGAGGCCGACCAGGTGCGGCTCCTGGTACCCGCTCGCCGAGGAGCGTCTCGCCGGCTTCAAGCCCAGCTGATCCCGCTCACACCGACGCGTGGGACATCGTCGACCAGGATCGCTCCGCGGCCGTCGATCCACGTCCGTGACGGGGGAAAGACGGGTCAGGGCAGCAGTGAGGCCACGTGGCGGCCCGCTGCTGCCGAGGCCGGGAAGCCCGACGAGGTCCTCCGACAGACCGCGGCCCATCGCCGACCCTGCGCAAGGTTCCCAGCGTCGTATGGATCAAGCAGGCCCGACAGAGACCAGAACGACCAGACCGGGGAGGCGACAGCCTAGCGATAACTACCTCGGTGTTCCTTTTGATGTGAAACATGCCGTTCGAATTTCTCCCTAAAGGTGTCCGAAAACATTACATATTCATATAGATGCCATTAAGATCATCGCTGATTGGTCAGCACTCGACCGAGCGGGAGGAACGACTGTGTCCGAAGAGCGTGCGCCGGAGGGCATCGAGGTCGGCAAGCCGAGCATCGCGCGTGTCTACGACTTCATGCTGGGCGGTAAGGACAACTTCGCGTCCGACCGCAAGGTGGCCGAGATGGCCCTCCAGATCGCACCGGACGCTCCCGAGGCGGCACGGGCCAACCGCGAGTTCCTGCGCCGGGTCGTACACCACCTGGCCGCCGAGGCCGGGATCCGGCAGTTCGTCGACATCGGATCCGGCCTTCCCACCCAGGGCAACGTGCACGAGATCGCGCAGGAGGTGGATCCGGAAGCGCGGGTCGTCTACGTCGACAACGACCCGATCGTCCTCGTGCATGGCCGCGCGCTGCTGGCCAAGAACGACACCACCACGGTCGTCCAGGCCGACATCCGCCGGCCCCAGGAGATCGTGGACCATCCGGATCTGCGGCGGCTCGTCGACTTCTCGCAGCCCGTCGCCCTGCTGCTGTTTTCGATCCTGCACCACCTGAACGACGACGAGGACCCCGAGGGCATCGCCGCCGGGCTCAGGGACGTGCTGGCTCCGGGCAGCTATGTCGCCGTCTCACACTTCCACAACCCCGGTGCCGCCCGGCCTGAGGCCGCCGAGCAGGCCGCTTCGGCCGAGAAACTGTTCAACGAGAACCTCGGCACCGGCCGCTGGCGTACCCGCGAGGAGATCCTCGCCTACTTCGGGACCTTCGAGGTCCTCGAGCCCGGCCTGGTGCCGCTGGCCGAGTGGCGGCCGGATTCCGACGATCACGCCGAGCGGGGGATCACCTACTACACGTACGTCGGGGGGGTCGCCCGGAAACCGGAGTCGGCCGAGGCGCCCGGAGCGATGGTGGCGTTTTGACCTCCTCCCCGGCCTGAAGGCCGGGGATTCTCCCGTCGCGTCGCGGTTAAGCGGCGCGCGGGGGTTGACGCTTCACAGACCGGGTAACCCCGAGGTCTCCACGTCCTGACACCGCTGATCCGTCGGCGTTGTTGATGTTTATCGCGGCGTTGGTGTCGGCGTGGCCGACCCACCCACACGCGGGATTGGTACAGGCGAACACGGTTCCGTTGCGGCTGGCCGGGTCGCGGTGGTCGCATCGGTGGCAGGTCTGTGAGGTGCCCGCGGCGGGGACCTTGATGACCTGTCCGCCCCGGTCGGTGGTCTTGTATTCGAGCAGGGTGACGGTCCGACCCCACGCCTCGCCGCTGATCGACCGGTTCAGGCCCGCCTTTTGGGCGACGTTCTTGCCCGGGGCTTCGATCGTGCCCTTGGCGGATGTGACCATGTTGAGGATGGAGAGTTTCTCCACCTTGATCAGAGCGAACGTGTCGGCGAGTTCGGTGGTGGTCTGATGCTGCCAGTCGACGGCCCTGCGCTTGGCTCTCGCGCGCAGCCGGGCGATCTGATCGTAGGTACGCTGCTCCCGCCCCGAGGGGCGGGTCTTCTTCGGCCGGGCCGCACGCCGGCGAGCCGACGTCTTCTCCAACCGGCGCAGGTGCTCGCGCTCGCCGTGGGTCAGCCAGGAGCCGTGCTCGCGCATCGTCCCGTCCGACAGGGCCAGGGCGACGTTGACGCCCCGGTCGATCCCGACCTGCGGGCCCTGATGCGCGCAGGCGGGCGCGACCAGGGTTTCGGTGCGGAACACCAGGTGCCAGCCGTCGGCTTCCTTGATCAGGCGCCCGCCGGTCACTTTCCCCGCAGGAGAGTTCTTCCCGACGCCGGGCAGCTCCTGGGTCCACCGGAACCGGACCCGGCCCACCATCGGCAGGGTGACCGCGCCCCACCTGGCCGACAGGCGGACGATCCGCATGTTCCGGACCTGCGGCACGTCCACCGCCAAGCGGGGCCGCCTCTTCTTGGACTTGAAGGTGGGCCGCTGGGCGGGGTGATCGGGGTTGAAGAAATTCTCCCACGCCTGCCGATACGTTTTCAGGACGGCTTGGGCGGCCTGGGCGGGCAGCACCGCCAGGAACGGGAGGTCCGCGCGGGCTTGGCGGATCGCCCGGTCGGCCTGGGCCAGGGTCGGCCTTCTGCCGGGGAAATGCGTCCAATAGGCGTGCAGGCAGTTCCACACGGTGATCGCGGCGGACGCCTGCTCGTCCAGGAGCGCGGACTGGGTGCAGGTCAGCTCCAGGCGGGCTTTATGCCCGCGCTGCTGCTTGACCGCCCCCTGCCCGCTCATGACCGTAATCCTATCTGATCTAGGATTGGGTTATGGCTGAATGCAGCGATATAAGGGCCGGTAGGCACTGTGTTTTCCTGCTCCACGCCCACTTGGTTTTCGTGACCAAGTTCCGGCATCGGGTGTTCACCGACCCCCACCTGACCCGCATGGAAGAAATCATGAGGGACGTGTGCGCCGACTTCGAGACCGAGCTGGCCGAGTTCAACGGCGGAGTCAACCACGTCCACCTGCTGGTCAACTTCCCGCCCAAGGTCGCCCTGTCCAAGCTGGTCAACTCGCTGAAGGGTGTGGCGTCCCGGCGGATGCGACGAGAGTTCCCCGAGCTGGCCGCCCACTACTACCGGGGCAACAAGCTGTGGTCGGGCTCCTACTTCGCCGGGAGCGTCGGCGGCGCACCGTTGTCGATCGTGCGCCAGTACATCGAGCAGCAAAACCGCCCGGTCCAGAGCACGCTCGCGCCCTAGCGGGCACTCACGCGCGGGCCTTCACCCCCGGGCTGAAGCCCGGAGCACTAGCCCGCATTCCGGTAGCCGGCGTCCCAGGCGTTCACCGTGTAGGTGACACGGCAGGGACCGGAGCCGGATGGCATGCTGGCAGCGTGGTCGAATCCGACATCCGTCTGCGTATCGCCGCCGAGCTGCTGCTGTTCCTGCCCGCGCGCCGGCGACGCGAGTGGCGGCGGGTGGCACCCGACGGGACGTCGACGCTGGGGCACGTCGTGCAGTCGCTCGGCATTCCGCTGCCGGAGGTGGGGTCCCTGACCATCGAGGGCACGGAGGTCGCCCCGTCCTACCAGCCCGCCGCCGGCGACGTGGTCCACGTTCACGCCGTGCCCCGCCCCCAGCGAGTGCCGCTCGGACCGGGACGGCTCGCCCCCCGGTTCCTGCTCGACGTCCATCTCGGCACCCTCGCGCGACGGCTCCGGCTGCTGGGCGTGGACGCGAGTTACCACAACGACATGGACGACCCCTCGCTGGTCGCCGAGGCGAACAGGGAACACCGCGTGCTGCTGACCCGGGACCGCGGGCTGCTGTGCCGCCGGGCGCTCTGGCTCGGTGCCTACGTACGGGGCACCAGCCCGCAGGATCAGCTCCGTGACCTGCTGGAGCGATTCGCGCCGCCGCTGCGGCCGTGGACCCGCTGCACGGCCTGCAACGGGGAGTTGGTGCCCGTCGACAAGCACGAGATCGACCGGCTGCTGGAGGCCGGGACCCGGCGTTCCTACGACGTCTACGGCCGATGCCCGGAGTGCGGCCAGATCTACTGGCGTGGCGCGCACAGCGAGCATCTGGAGGAGATCGTGCGGTCAGCGGTGCGCGCGGTCGATTCCCAGCTGTAGGTTCCGGGTCCGAGGCGTCGGTCGTCATCGTCACAGGAAAGTGCTCGCGGAGGTGATCCGCCGGTGGTCAGATGCTTCACGCTGCCACGTCTCATTATGTGAACAGCCGTATTTCATGCTTTACAGGTAGGTTATTATTGTTTTTGTGACCGACAGTACCAACCACCGTGTGGCGGACCGCAGCACGTCCCCCCTCCCGGCACGACACGGCATCCGCAGGCGCCGTCATATCGCGAGCTGTCAGGGTTCGTTCTGTAGCTAGGGCTCCGCGGACCCCGGCATCCGGCAGGCCGTCGGCCGGCCACTGCCGCCCCCTCCTCCTCCATCTCCTCTCCTCGCGCTCCCCGCGTCGCCGGCTGCCGCCGTGGGGCACTGCCGCACGGCTGGTCTCACCTACCAGGCGACCCTCGCCTCCCCTACACGAAAGGCATTACCCCCATGTCACAATCCAGACTGCGGTCCACCGCACTGGTGAGCACCGCCATGCTCGCTGTCGTGGGGCTCCTCGGTGCCTGCGGCGGAGAAGGCGGAGAGAACGCGTCCAGCGACGCGAAGGCCGCCGGCGGGCCGGCCTACGGGGGCACACTGACCTACCTTGAGCACCAGGCGCCGACCTGCCTCTACCTGCCCGCCGCAGGCTTCTATCCGAACGGCGGCGTGCTCAACCAGCTCACCGACAAGCTCACCTGGCAGAACCCCAAGACGCTGGAGATAGAGCCGTGGATCGCCAGCTCCTGGGAGGTCAACGCCGACTCCACCGAGTACACCTTCCATCTCCGTGAAGGCGTGACCTTCGCCGACGGCACCCCGCTCGACGCAACGGTCGTCGCCGCGAACTTCGACGTTTACGGCCTCGGCAACGAGAAGCTGAAGCTCCCGCCGGCCGAGTTCGTGAACAACTACGAGCGCAGCGAGGTCATCGACCCGCACACCGTGAAGTTCTTCTTCAAGCAGCCGTCGCCCGGCTTCCTGCAGGGCACCTCGGTCATCGGCGCGGGCATCGTGGCCACGTCGACGATCTCGCGCCCCTACGAGGAGCAGTGCCAGCTCAAGAACATCGTCGGCTCCGGGCCGTTCACCGTGGCCGGCCAGGTCGTCGACAAGGAGATCGAGCTGGTCGCCCGCAAGGACTACGACTGGGCGCCGAAGTCCTCCGCACACCAGGGGCGCGCCTATCTCGACAAGGTCAAGATCATCGTGACGCCGGAGGACAACGTGCGCGTCGGCGCGCTGATCTCCGGGCAGGCCGACTACGTGCGCTACGTACAGGCGTACGACGAGGCGACGGTCAAGAACGCCGGTTTCACCATCTACGCCGAGCCGACCCGGGGCGTCAACAACGGCCTGTACCTGCGGCCGGCCAACAGCATCCTGAGCGACGTCAACGTCCGCAGAGCGCTGCAGGCGGGCACCAACGCCAAGGAGGTCGTGGACACCCTCTTCACCGACGGCTATCCGGTCGCGACCTCGGTGCTCAGCCATCTGGCGCAGGGCTACGTCGACCTGTCCAAGGAGCTCGCCTACGACCCGGACAGGTCCAACGCGCTGCTCGACCAGGCCGGTTGGGCGCGCGGCGCCGACGGCATCCGAGAGAAGGGCGGGCGGAAGCTGGAGTTGGGCGTCTTCGTCTCCGGCCCGCAGCCGCTGTCGAAGCAGACCCTCGAACTGGTCGCCCAGCAGTGGACCAAGATCGGTGCGAAGCTGGAGATCCGGCCCGCCGACTCCGGCACGCAGGCGGTGGACATCAAGAACGCGGAGAAGACGCCCATCACGCACTCGATGGTCGGCCGCGCCGACCAGGACGTGATCAAGAGCCACTTCCACACCAAGAACCGGGACGTCATCCTCTCCAACGACCCAAAGCTTGATCGCCTTCTGGAGGAGCAGTCCGCGCTCACCGACCGGACGGCGCGCAACGCGAAGGTCGCCGAGATCCAGCGGTACGTGGTGGGCCAGGGCTACGCGATCCCGCTGTTCGAGGAGCCGCAGGTGTACGGCGCCGCGCCGTACGTGCGGGGGGTCACCTTCGAGGCGGTCGCCCGGCCGAGTTTCTACTCGGTCTGGCTGTCGGACCGGAGAAACCGATGACCAGATACCTCGTCCTGCGGATCGGCCAGGCCGTCCTCGTGCTGTGGGCCGCCTTCAGCGCCGGTTACGTGCTGCTGCGGCTGCTGCCGGGTGACGCGGTCCTGATCAAGTTCCAGAATCCGGAGCTGGGCCTGTCACCCGAGCAGATCGCCGAGATCCGCGCCTACTACGGGAGCGACGAGCCGGCGCTCGTCGGCTACCTGCACACCATGCTCGGCTTCTTGCGGGGGAGCTTCGGCTACTCGATCGACACCGGCACCCCGGTGATCGAGCGGCTGGCCGAGGCACTGCCGGAGACGGCCCGGCTGGCCGGCGCCGGATTCACGTTGGCCGTGCTGACCGCCGTACTGATCACGTTCGCCGCGAGCCACACCCGGTCCGCCTGGATCCGCGGCGCGCTGCTGTCCGTGCCGTCGCTGTTCATCTCGGTCCCCACCTTCTGGCTCGGCATCCTCCTGATCCAGGTGTTCTCGTTCCAGCTCAAGCTGGTTCCGGTCATCGGGGGCGGCCCGGTGCAGCAGCTCATCCTGCCGGTGCTGACCCTCGCCATCCCGATCTCGGCGCCGATCGCCCAGGTGCTGGCCCGCAGCCTCGACCAGGTCCACACCCAGCCGTTCGTGTCGGTCGTCGCCGCCAAGGGGGCGTCGCGCCGGTGGATCCTGTGGCGGCACGTCGCCCGCAACGCGCTGCTGCCGACGCTGACGATCGCCGGTCTGACCCTCGGTGAGCTCATCGCCGGGTCGGTCGTCACCGAGACGGTCTTCGGCCGCAACGGCGTCGGCCGTCTCACCGAGCAGGCGGTCAGCGCGCAGGACACGTCGGTGATGCTCGCCATCGTGGTGCTCGCGACCACCGTCTTCGTGCTGGTCAACCTGGTGGTCGACCTGCTCTACCCGGTGCTGGACCCGCGGCTCAAGGCGAAGGTGGGGGCGACCGCATGAGGGCCGGATTCCGCCGCCCGGACGTGGGCCTGATCCTCGCCTGGCTCACGATCGCCGTCGTCGTGGTCTGGGCCGTCGTGCCCGGCCTCTTCACCGCGCACGACCCGCTCGTGGGCATCCCCGCGGAGAAACTGCAGGGCCCGAGCCCGGCCCACCTCTTCGGCACGGACACGGTGGGGCGCGACCTCTTCGCCCGCGTCGTGCACGGCGCGATCCACTCGCTGTCCGGGGCATCCGTCGCGGTCGCGGTGGGTCTCTCGCTGGGCACGCTGCTCGGCCTGCTCGCCGGGTCGGTGGACGGCGTGCTCGACGAGGTCATCATGCGGGTGATCGACGTACTGCTCTCGGTGCCCTGGCTGCTCCTGGCGCTTGCGATGATCATCCTGCTGGGCCCGGGCACCGTCAACGTCGCGATCGCGGTGGGCGTCGGCTCCGTCGCGACCTTCGCCCGGCTGTCCCGATCGGAGGTCGTCCGGGTCCGGCGTACCGACTATGTCGAGGCCGCGTTCGGCAGCGGGGGCGGGTTCACCACCGTCCTGCGGCGCCACGTGCTCCCCAACTCGCTCGGCCCCCTCATCGCACTCGCCGCCCTGCAGTTCGGCGCCGCGATCCTGGCCATCTCCACCCTCGGCTTTCTCGGGTACGGCGCCAAGCCGCCCACACCGGAGTGGGGTCTGCTCATCTCGGAGGGGCGCAACTACCTGGCGACCTCCTGGTGGCTGACCTCGTTGCCGGGCGTCGTCGTCGTGGCAGTGGTGCTCGCCGCCAGCCGGATCAGCCGGTCGATCGTGAAGGAGAACTCATGAGCCTGCTCACCGTACGCGATCTCGCAGTCTCCTATCGGACCGGCCCGCACACCCACCGGGCGGTCGGAGGTGTCTCGTTCACCGTCGAACCCGGCGAGGTGGTCGCGGTCGTCGGCGAGTCCGGATCCGGCAAGACGACCACCGCGCACGCGATCATCGGGCTGCTGCCGCCGAACGGGTCCATCGACAACGGCCAGATCCTGCTGGGCGACACGGACATCGCCGGCTGGTCGTCACGGCGGCTGGAGTCGGTACGCGGTGTCCAGATCGGCCTGATCCCGCAGGACCCGTCGAACTCGCTGAACCCGGTCAAGACCATCGGCGCGCAGATAGGCGAGGCCCTGCGCATTCATCGGCGCGGCGACCGGCGGGCGGTCGCGCGCCGCGTCATCGAACTGCTCGACCGGGTCGGGCTGTCCGATCCGGAGCTGCGCGCCCGGCAGTTCCCGCACGAACTCTCCGGTGGCATGCGCCAGCGGGTGCTCATCGCCGGCGCGATCGCGCTCGAACCGCGGCTCATCATCGCCGACGAGCCGACGAGCGCGCTGGACGTCACCGTGCAGCGGCGCATCCTCGACCTCATCGACGGGCTCCGCGCCGAGTTCGGTACGGCGGTGCTCTTCGTGACCCACGACCTCGGCGTCGCCGCGGACCGGTCGGACCGCCTCATCGTCATGAAAGAGGGGCGGATCGAGGAGCAGGGCACCACGCAGGCCGTACTGGCGGCCCCGAACGCCGGTTACACCAGGCAGTTGCTGGGCGACGCCCCCGCGCTGTCGGTACGGGAGTTCCGGGTCCCGGACCCGCCGGCCTCCGCACCGGACAACGCGATCGTCGTCCGCGACCTGGTCAAGGAGTTCCCCACCGGCCGGCAGCCCTTCCGCGCCGTCGACGGCGTGTCGTTCGAGGTACGGCGCGGCTCGACACACGCGCTCGTCGGCGAGTCCGGATCCGGCAAGACGACCACGGCCCGTATGGTCGTGCGGTTCACCGACCCCACCTCCGGATCGGTGACCATCGGCGGGACCGAGACGGCCGGCCTGCGCGGCGCCGCGCTGCGCCGGCTCCGCCGTCGCGTCCAGCTCGTCTACCAGAACCCGGCCGGTTCGCTCGATCCTCGGCAGCCGGTCGCCGAGATCGTGGAGGAACCGCTGCGCAACTTCCGGCTCGGCGACCGGGCGGCGCGCCGGATCCGCGTGCGCGACCTCCTCGACCAGGTCGCCCTGCCGGCGACCGTGCTGACCCGCAGGCCGCGCGAACTGTCCGGCGGCCAGCGGCAGCGCGTCGCCATCGCCCGCGCACTCGCCGTCGATCCGGAGGTGGTCGTGCTCGACGAGGCGGTCTCCGCGCTCGACGTGACCGTACAGGCGCAGATCCTCGACCTGCTCCAGGACCTGCAACGCGACCTGGGACTCACCTATCTGTTCATCTCGCACGACCTCCTGGTGGTGCGGCAGATCTCTCACACCCTCTCCGTCATGAACAAGGGACGCATAGTGGAATTCGGCACCACCCAGCAGGTCTTTACCAGCCCCCAGCACGGATACACCCGCGAGCTGCTGGCAGCCATCCCGGGCGTGGCCGCGGAGCCGGTCCGATGATCGGCCGCCGGCTCGGGTTCTTCACCCGGCTGCTCGACGACGCGCCTGCGGGCGAGCGGTACCGGCTCGCCATCGAGCAGATCAGGCACGCGGAGGCGGTCGGGTTCGACACCGCGTGGGTGGCCCAGCACCACTTCGACAGGGCCGAGGGAGGGCTGCCGTCACCGCTGGTGTTCCTCGGCCACGTGGCGGCGCTGACCAGCCGTATCCGCCTCGGCACCGGCATCATCACGCTGCCCCTGGAGCAGCCGGTGCGCGTCGCCGAGGACGCCGCGGTGCTCGACCTGCTCTCCGGCGGACGGTTGGAGGTGGGGGTGGGCAGCGGCGGCACACCGTCGTCGTTCGCCGCGTTCGGGCAGGACAGCGCGCGCCGTTCGGCCGTCTACGCCGAGCATCTCGCGGTGCTCGTGGAGGCCTGGTCGGGACGCGCGCTCAGCGGCAACCCGATCTACCCGGAGGCGCCGCGGCTGCTCGGCGCCATCTGGGAGGCGACCTTCTCGGTGAGCGGCGGAGCACGTGCCGGCCGGGCCGGTAACGGCCTCATGCTCTCGCGCACCCAGCCGCGCGACGAGGACGCTCCGCACGCCACCCTCGCGCAGATCCAGCGGCCCATTGTGGACGCGTACTACGAGAACCTGCCGCCCGGTGCGACGCCGCGTGTCGCGGCCTCGCGGACGGTCTTCGTGGCCGACAGCCGCGCGGAGGCGCTGCGGTACGCCGAGATCGGGCTGACCCGCGCGGCCGAGCACTTCCGGGTGGCCGGTTTCCCGGTGCCCGACGGAGGGCTCGACGGGCTCATCACCGCGTTCGACGTCCACGTGGGAACGCCGGAGGACGTCATCGGCAGCCTGGGCGCCGACCCGACGCTCGACCGGGTGACCGATCTGATCTTCCAGGTGCACTCGGTCGACCCGCCGCATCCGCTCATCCTGCGCTCCATCGAGCTGCTCGCGACCGAGGTCGCCCCCACGCTCGGCTGGGCGCCGCAGTCCACCGCCCTCACCTCAGCAGAGCCGCGATCCACCGCCCTCACCCCGACAGAACTGAGCAGGACATGAGCACCGACGTCATCGATCACCTGGCCGGCATCGAACCGGCCTCCCGCCTCGATCGCCTGCGCGACCAGCGGCCGGAAGCCCGCCGGAACGCCCAGCTCAGCTACCTCGCGCTCTTCGCCCCGGACTCCCCCGGCGCGGTCACCCTGGCCGAGCGCCACGCGGTCGCGGCCTTCGTGACCGGGCTGTACCAGGACGCCGGGGTCGCGCGGTTCTACGCCGACCGGCTCGCCGAGACCTCCGTACCGCTGCGGGCGGCGATCGCGGACGAGATCGAGGCGGCGAAGACCACCGGCCCCTACGGCTCCTATCCCGCCGAGGGCCCGCTGGCCGTGGAGAGCGTCGAGGGACTCCGCTACCGGGTGCGCGACCGCGGTGCGCTGGGCGGCGACCGGCTCGCCGCCGCCCTGGAGCACGCGCACCTGCTAACCTTCCGCCCGCGCGAGTCGAGCCCCGACGCCCTCCGGGCGCTTGTCGACGCCGGCTGGACCACCCCCGGCATCGTGACGCTCTCGCAGCTCGTCGCCTTCCTCAACTTCCAGGTGCGCGTGATCGCGGGCCTGCGCCTGCTCGACGCCACTCAGAACGGACTCCCGTCATGACCGACCTCAGTTTTCACCGGCTGCCCGAAACCACCCGGAAAGGACGCCTGTCATGACCGATGCCGTGCTCAACCATCCCGATCTCGACCGCCCGCTCGCCTTCACTCAGGACCAGCTCGGCTGGGTGCCGTGGCTTGAGCCGCTCGCTGAGGAGGAGCTCACCGAGCCGCACTGGGACGCGCTCGTCGACAGAGGCCGCGCCAAGTCTCCGTACTTCCTGCTGCTCGCCCACGACCCGCAGATCCTCAAGGCGCGCACCAGGACCGACAACGACATCTTCTACAACCCGGATGCCGGACTCCCCCGCGAGGAGCGCGAACTCGCGGCGGCCGCGACCTCGCGTCACAACGGATGCGTCTTCTGCGCCTCCGTGCACGCGCGGTTCGCCTCGCACTACTCCAAGCGCCGGGACGATGTGCAGCGCCTTCTGGACGACGGGGTCGACGCCCCTCAGGACGAGCGCTGGCGCGCCATCGTCGACTCCTCGGTGGCCCTCACGGCAACCCCCGGCGCGCTCGCCGCCGAACACCTCGACGCGCTCCGCGCAGCCGGCCTCGACGACCTGGCGATCAGCGACGCGCTCCACGCGGCCGCGTTCTTCAACTGGGCCAACCGGCTCATGCTCTCGCTGGGGGAACCCACCACGCCCGCGCCGCGGGCTGGCCGAAAGGCAGATCAGTAACCGATTCACATCTGGACCACCTCGTTTAAGCGGTACCCGGCCTCCTCGCCGGATACGATCTCGGCCCCGGATCACCGGGTCGCGGGGTGGCACGGCCCAGCGCCAGGAGCCGGCCCGGATCGGCCTCGGTTCAGGGCGTCCTGGCCGGGGCTGAGTCAAGGCGTTCCAGGACGCCGTCCTCGGTCAGCCGCACGCGGTGTCCCGTGGCGAACATGCGGCTGCCGTCCGCGGCGAAGGGGTCGGGGAGGAAACGGTTCACCGTCGCCGCCGGATCGTCCAGGTAGCCTCGGGCGACCCCCGGCCCTCCGACGTAGAGGGTGCCGGCGCCGCCCACGGCGAGCGGCCGGATGTCGTCGTCCAGGACATACAGCCGGCATCCGGGAAACGGTGCCCCGATCAGCGTCCGCGCCGGGCCGGTCCCGCCGGTGCGCGAGGTGGACGCCGCGTACGCGATCCCGGTCTCCAGGGACCCGTAGAAGCGCGAGGAGTGCCGCCATGGGCCGCGCCGGGTCGCGGAACCGTCCGGCGGCACGACCACCTCGGCCCCGCCGCACAGGGTGGAGAGGACGTCGGCGTTGACGAACGCGTTGGAGAGGGGGCCCGACACCGCGACGCGATCGCTCGCGTGGATCGGTGACGCGCCGTCCAGCAGGGCGTTCAGCTGGCGGTGTTCCAGCACCACGCCCCGCGATCCACGGTCCACCGGGTGGTAGAGCACGCACGCCGCGTCCGCCGCGAGCGCCCTGGGCCCGGGTGTCCAGGGATCGGCGTCCCCCCGGTCCTCGGTGGGCGTGGCGTCCGGCCAGGTCACGATGCGCGCGTCGAGGTGGGTCAGCACCTCCGCCCGGTCCGCGACGACCACCCGTGCCCCGCTGTCGGCGATCATCAGGTTCCGCCGGCCCTCGTCGTCGGCGCTGTCGATGGGCAGGTAGGCGGCACCGGTGAGAGCGATACCGAGCAGCGCCGTGAGAGCGGGGGCACCCAGCGGGAAACAGAGCGCGACGCGGTCCTCCCTCCGGACGCCGAGCGCGACCAGCCGGTCGGCGAGCCGCCGCGCGTCCTCCATCAGCCGACCGTAGGTGAGACGGCCACCGCCACCGCTCAGCGCGACGGCGTCCGGGCGCGCGGCCGCGGCGTCGATGATCCGGGCCGTCCAGCCGGGCGGCTCGTCGCCGGCGTCGCCCGGCTTCTCCAGCGGCCTCATGTCCTTCCACAGCTCGGCCACCTGGACCAGGCAATCCCCGCGCGTGCTGACGAACCCGATCGGCGACCAGCCGCCGGGCACGGCGTCGCCCAGGGGCCATATGCCGTACTGCCCGCGGACGTTGATCACGACCTGGAAGTACCGATGCGGCGGTCCCGTCGTCATTGGCCCTCCAGAGTCATCCCGTCAAGCGCCGTCAGACCGGCATCACCACTCACCCTCTCCCCGAGAGGTTATCGGGTGGTTATGCGGGGCATCCGGACCCGCGGCCTCCCCTGCCGGAGGCGGAGACGTCCGGCGGTCAGTGCGGATGCCGGCCGTTCCGGCCCGAGTCGATCACCGGGTTGATGAGCCGGGAGGCCATCGCCTTGCGGACCGAGTCCACCCGCGAGACGGCACCGAGCTTGGCGTAGATATTGGACAGGTGCCGTTTCACCGTGGCCTCGGTGATGCCGAGCCGGGTCGCGATCTGGGAGTTGGAGTAGGCGTCGGCGGTCAACCGCAGCACCTCCATCTCCCGCGCCGACAGCGGCCGGTCTCCTTCGGTCTGCTCACCGTGTCCCAGGGTCTCCCGTGACACCGACAGCAGGACGTTACGCGGGCTCTGATGTACGGCGTGCAGGGCCGCGATCAGCTGGTCCCGGGCGATGTTCTTGACCAGATAGGCCGCGGCCCCGCAGTCGAGCAGTTCCTGCACGATCCTGGCGTTCTGGTGCATGGTCAAGACGATCACTGTCGCCTCGGGGCAGGTCTGCCGTAGCCTGCTGACGACTGCCCGGGCACCCGGCCCCGGCATCTCGACGTCCACGATGACGATGTCCGGCCGCAGGACCGGTACCAGCTCAAGGATCTTGTCGCCGTCGGCCTGGAACTGCAACGTTCCAGGCCGATGGCGATCGTCTTCTCCTGGTCGGAGCCCTCGACCCGCCCGGCGAGCCGGTGGGCGAGTATCGGGAAGGCCGCCTCGAACATCAGTGCCGCCGCGAGGAGCGACTGCGTCGGGTGCATGCCCTGCTGCGCGCGGGTCACGCCGATCTCCATGCTGAAGGGCAGTGACCCGGTGTCGCCGTCGGAGGGAGTTCCGCCACAGCGGGACACGACGTCGTCGACGACCAGGCTCGCCTGATGGACAAGCTGTTCGACCACCGTCTCCTCGCTCAGCGCGATGCTTCCAGCGGAGCGGAGACACGACCGGTAGGACGCCACCACCTCCGCGAGGACGGCCTCCCTGTCATGGCCGGTCAGCCACTCGTCAATACGCTCGCCGCCACCGCGCAGTGTCATCCCACACCTCGACACCAGGAGTAATTTCGCTCGCTTGCTAAAAGCGATTTCCTCGAACGTCATACACTGCTTAAAAGGCAGATGTTACGAACTTCCCCGAGATCGGGCAAGTGATCGCCCCAGATGTTCAAAGTGATTTCCGAATCAGCAGCCGCACGGGAAGCATCCGCCTCCAGATGATCAAAAACCATCCGATTGATCCGGGGCCGCCGCCGGGCTCGCCGCCGGATCAGCGGACGTCGCGAACCCTCTGGACCGGCCCACCGCCGGCCGAAATCGGCGCGCCGGCCGAGAGATGTCTCCGGCCATTCCGATGCCCTTTTTCGCGGCCGAGGTGAAAGTGCCCGGAGAACGGGCGAGAATAGGCGCCGCGAGTTGCCATCCGGTCATTATCCCGACCCGAGTCATCAACATTGTCAGAAAGTTTCCTTCACGGGATCACTGTCCGGGTCCGCGGTGCCGGCGTCATTCGGATGGAGGAGTCCGTCACCGCCCCGCACGAGAAGACGTTCATGGCGGTGCCGGTCGCGACCGGCACCGCCATGAACGTCTCCGGGACTAGCGGAGCACGAGCTGCAACAGGATGGTCAGGTGTGCCGCGTACTGGGTGATCATGAATATCCGGTACGGCCGGCGCCGCGCCGCACGGTCGCCCTCGCTCCACCGGCCGAGCGCGACGGCGGCGAGGACGAGGCTTCCGGCGAGGACCAGGCCGGCGACGGGCAGGAGGCCGGGCGCGAGGGTCAGCGCCGCGGTGAGGAAGGCCGTGCCCACCACCGTCGCGGCGGTGGCGATGGCGAGCCTGGCCCCGCGCTCGCCCCACAGCAGCGGCAGCGTGTGGCGCCCCGCGGCCCGGTCCCCGGCGACGTCGGACAGATCCTTGGCGAGTCCGCCGATGCCCATCCAGGCCGACATGGCGACCGCGAGTACCAGCACGGTCTCGGTGAGGGAACCGCCGGCGACGTTGATTCCCGCCAGGTAGGTGAGGAGTCCCGCCCCCACGACGGTCACCTGCACCCCGGCCACGGTGTTCTTCAGGGGAGCGGGGCCTGTCGAGTAGGCCCAGCTGAGCACGGAAAGCAGGAGCGCGAGGAGGAAGAACCGCTCCGACACCACCGCGGACAGCGACAGCCCGGCGGCGCCGAGCAGGGTGGCGAGCCGCCCCCCGGTGAGCGCGTCGAGGTCGCCCCGGGCGATCGGGCGGGTGGACCCGTTCGACTGGTCCTCGACGACGTCGGCGGCCCCGTTGAGCAGGTAGGTCGACCAGGTCAGCAGGAGCCAGGCGGCCGCCCCCGCCGCCATCGCCCCCCAGGAGACGTCCGCCAGCGCGCCGGCTCCGACGAGCGCACCGGTGAGCAGCCGGAGCTGGAAGATCACCTGTACCGCGGGCCGGGCCTCGGACCAGGCCAGTCGCACCGCCTGACCGTTGATCGCGCCTGTCGGCCGGACCGTTGCGTTGAGCTTGTACATCGATTCCGTCATTGGGGTGCCTTAATGTGAGCGATCTCGACTCACTCATCGTTTACAGGCGATCGCCCCACGTATATAGCGCAAGGTGTGCACCCCACTACAACTAAAGTCGCAGTCCCCCTTGCACCTTGCGGGCAACGCCCTTGATCAGGCGGTCAGGGGGTTCGTAGCGTTCCAGGCAGACCCCGAAAACCGGGTCCGGAGTGCCTTCCCGGCCCTCCGGGTCCCCTCGAAAGGACGGTTCCGATGCTCGCGGATTCCACGCCGGCGATGACGGTCCGTTGTCTGGGCAACTTCCGTCTGGAGATCAACGGCGAGCCGGTGGCCCACTGGCGCGCGGGCAAGGCCAGAGCGCTCTTTCAGTATCTCCTGATCAACCGTGGCCGGCTGGTCCACCGCAACCGGCTCCACGAGGTGCTCTGGCCCGACGGCGGCGACCGGAGCTCCAACTCGCTCAAGGTGGCGGTCCACGCGGTCCGCCGTGTCCTGGGAGCATGCGACAAGAGCGACGGATTCCGGCTGGTCCACCAGGACCACGGATACATGCTGCAGGCGCAGAACACCTGGGTGGATCTGGAGGAGTTCGAGCGGGCCTTCGAGCAGGGCCGCGAGGCCTGGGCGGCCAAGGACCATCAGCGTGCCCTGGAATGGTTCCAGACCGCCGCCGACCTCTACACGGGCGACTTCCTGGCCGGCGAGACCGGTGACTGGATCAACGAGCAGCGCCAGTGGGCGCAGGGCGTCGCGCTCCGGGCACTGGCGGTGCTGCGTGCCGACTCCCTGGAGCGCGAGGACTGGCCGGCGGCCCTGCACTGGTGCCGTCAGACCATCTCCCTCGACCCCTGTCACGAGGACACCTACCGGACGTTGATGATGATCCACGGTGAGCTGGGCGAGCTGGCCAGGGCCAGGGACTGGTACGAGCTGTGCCGCCGACGCCTCAGCAGGGACCTCGACACCGAGCCCACGGAGCACACCGAGCGGGTTCTCGCCTCCCTGACCCGCCGTGCGAACCGGCGCCTCGCCCCCGCTCTGGCCGGGGCGCCCTCGGCCTTCTGAGTCCCCCGCGCGGTAAGGGGCCCTTTCCCGCGGGCACCACCGCCGGCGATCGGACCGTCCGATCGCCGGCCCTTTTTCCCGCTTCTGAAATTCCTGGAACCGTCCACAGTCAGGATTCCTGTCAGAATCAAATGTCTCGCACGGGAAGCCGGTGCAACAAATGCCGTCGGCCTCCCGCGGAAACGAGTTCCCGACATGCCCGCCGGAATTCACCCGGCCACCGTAAGGCGGGTCGTCACCGGGGAGCTGGTCACCGCAACGTCCTGACCAGGCTCCGCGCCGCGGTCCGGCTGGCCGCCAGCACCGTCTTTCCCGCACCGCCGCTCCCTCCGGTGAAGGTGTAGATTCCCTGCGCCAGCGGGCGGAGCGAGAGGGCGCCCGTGGCGTGGTAGCACTCGACCGCCGCGACTGCGGCGACCTCCCCGCCGGGCGGGCTGTAGCCGATCCTGGCCTTGGCGACGTCGAGGATGCGGGTGCTGAGCGCGGGGTCGGCCGATACCGCGCCCGGCGGGACGTCCCACCGGTCGGTGGGCAGGCCGAGCAGGACGCGCGCGTCGGCGTACGGCCTGCCGTACAGACCCGTGGTCTCGTCGACGAAGGCGCTCGGGCCGCCCGGCTGGGACGGCGCGAGCACGTACTGGATGGCCTTGTTCCGCAGGCCGCCGTCCGGCAGGCCGGTCCGCTTGAGCAGTGTCCGCGTCCAGGCGCCCGCCGCCACGACGACCACATCGAACCTCATCGGGGAACCACCGACCGGGTGGACCACGCCCTCACGGGTGACCGTCTCGATCCGGCCGTCGACGACGCGTACTCCCGAGCGGGCGAGCTCGACCAGGAGCCTGTCGCGGAGCCCGTTCGGTGAGACGTAGCCGGCGTGCTTCTCCACGACGGCGACGCTCCCCTCCGGCAGGTCGCGGAACACGCCCCGGGCGGTGAGCTGCCCGGCGTCGAGCAGCTCGACCGAGCCCGGAACGCGCTGCCGTACGGCGTCCACCAGGTCGGCGGTCTCGCGCCCCAGCCCCGGCATCAGGTAGACCGAGCCGGTCTCCCGGTAGGAGGCCCAGGCGCGCAGCACCGGGTCCGCCTGGAGCTCGGCCAGGCTGGCGGAGGCCTCCATGCACAGGTCGGGGTCGGGCTCGAAGGCCCGGGTCAGCCCCCCGGAGACCGCACTGGCGTCGGCCCTGCGGTACGGCTCCCCGGTGAACAGCTGGATGCCGGTCCCCCGGATGGACTCGCACAGGCGCCACGCCAGGGTGACTCCGGCGATCCCTCCTCCGATGACGGCGATCCTCGGCATCGCGCACCCCCGCTCAACCGGCCGAGGCGACCGCGGGCTGCGGCTCCTCGGCCCCGGTGGGAGGAGTGCGCATGCCGACGAGTCCGGCGACGGTCGCCACCGCGGCGACCAGGGCGGCCCACAGCCACACCGAGCGGCCGACCTGGAACCACACCAGTGTGCCGAGGACCGGGCCGAGCGCGGTGCCGAGCCCGAAGACACTCTGCATCGCGCCGATGTAGCGTCCGCGCAGTCTTTCGGGACCGGCCATGGCCGGGTAGGCGAAGACGGTCGGCCCGCCGATGATCTCCGACAGGGTCCAGACCAGCGTGCCGACCATGAACCAGACAGGGAGCGGGCCGATGGCGTAGATCCCGTACCCGACGGCGACGAGGCCGAGGCCGAGCAGCGCGGTGAGCCGGATCGGCCACCGCTGCACGACCTTCGTCATCGCCAGCTCACAGGTGATGACGATGAACCCGTTGAGCGAGACGGCGGCGCCGTACCACCACAGGCTCACACCCGCCGCCGCGATGTCCAGCGGGAGCGTGGCCGTGTACTGGCAGTACACGATGGAGGTGAGCAGCACCGCGAGCAGGTAGACGCTGTAGCGGCGGTCGGCGAGGACCGCGAGGTATCCCGACCGGCCCGGCGACGCCGTCCCGGTCTCGGCCGCCGGCTCGGCCTGGGGGCGGGCGACGCGCCGGGGCAGCGCGAGCGAGGCGATCACGGCGAAGGTGAGGGCCGCGGCGGCCTCACCCCAGAAGAGCGCGTTGTAGGAGATCGACAACAGCGCCGCGCCGATCAACGGGGCGGCGGTCATGCCGAGGTTGAGCCCGAGCCGGTACATCGCCGTGATCATCACGAGGCGGTGCTTGGGCGTCAGCTCGGTGAGGAGGACCTGCGCGGCCGGCCGGTAGAACTGGCCGACCGTGCTGACCAGGAAGATCGCGGTCAGCAGGAGCGGGTAGGTGGGCAGGTAGAGGATGGAGACGATCAGGGCGGCCGAGCCCGTCATGCTGATCAGCGTGGCCGTGCGCGGCCCGAGCCGGTCGGAGAGCGACCCGCCGAGGAGCGAGCCCGCGACCGCGCCGGCGCCGTAGATGCCGAGCGCGAGCCCCGCCTGGGTCGGGGAGAATCCGCGGTTGGTCAGGAAGAGGACGAGATAGATCTGGATGAACGCGGCGAGCTTGTTGACGAACACGCCGAGCAGCAGCGCCTTGGCGGCGCGGGGTGTCTCCCGCAGGGTGACGAAGACACCGTCGTCGCCCTTGCCGGGCGGGGGCTCCACGGTCTCTCCGTTCTCGATGACGGCGGTCATGCGGTTACCTTCACCTTCAGGTTGGCCTCGGCCGCGTCCAGGGCGGCGTGGCACTCGTCAACGGTCGGGGACACCGCGGTGGCGTAGGCGATACGCCCCCACAGGGTGCCCTTGGGCGGGGGCGAGACGGTCGCCCCCGGGGTGACGACCGGGACCGCCCGGTCGACGGCCGCGGGGAGTCCGGTCTCGTCGAACTCGATCGACTCGATCGTCGTGTCGTCCTCGTCGACGTAGAAGAAGCGCACGCCGGCGACGAGTCCGCGTGAGGGCGTCACCTCGGGCGTCCGCCCGCAGGCCACCGCCGCGGCGGCCAGACCCGGGTCGATCCCGGTGGTGAGGGATCCGAGGTAGGGGATCATGTCCCCGCCGAGGCGCCCGTTCACCTCGATGACGCGCAGGCCCCTGGAGGAGAGCTTGATCTCGGTGTGGGTGAACCCGTCGGTGAACCCGAGGGCGGTGTGCGTGTCCTGCAGGACCCGGCAGAACTCCGGGTCCCGCAGGAGCGGGTCCAGTGCGTCGACGGAGTGTCCCACCTCCTCGCAGTACGGCTCGTAGCCGAGGATCTTGCGGGCGAGGAAGAGCGGCGTCACCACGCCGCCCTGGACGACGGCGTCGACGCTCACCTCGGGACCGTCGGCGTACTCCTCCACCAGGACGGGGACGTCGAACGTCGCACCGTCGGGGACGGTCAGGTCGCGGACGGAACCGAACGCCCCGGCGAGTTCCTCCGGGTCCTCCACCTTGATCACGCCCAGGCTGCCGCCGAGGCCGCGGGGCTTGAGAATGGCCGGGTAGCCGGTCTCCCCGGCGGCCTTCAGCGCCTCCTCCACCGTGCTGACGGCCAGCGGCCTGGGCTGCGGCACGCCGAGCGCGTCGAGCGCGACCCGGGTCAGGTGCTTGTCGCGGCAGCGGCGCACCATCGCGGTGTCCCCGCCGGGCAGGCCCAGGGCCTCGGCGACGTGCGCGGCGGCCAGGATCCTGGCCTCGTCCCAGCACAGCACGCCGTGAACGGGCTCGCGCGCGGCCAGGTCGAGCGCGGCGGCGACCATCCCGGGGCCGTCCGTGGTGTTCTCCACCAGGGTCCAGCCGGTGATGTGTTCGCGCTCCCAGCCGGGGTCGGCGGTCGCGAAGAGGTGGATCCGGTACTCGGCGCCGATCGAACGCAGCAGGTACTCGCGGTAGTGCCGCATCCCTGTCGCGATCACCAGGAGCAGGGGCCGGTGGTCTGTCGTCATGGTCATGTCTCCTTGGCGGTTGTCACGAGTTCCCCGCCGGGGGTCGTCTGCAGGGCGTCGAAGAACTTCTCGCGGACGGCCTCGTCGTCGTTGGGGGCGATGCGGGAGGCCGCGAGGCGGAGCAGGGGCGGCGCCATCATCGAGGTCACGACCGCGACCAGGACGATGACCGTGTAGGACGCGGTGGTGAGCACGCCGAGCCGGAGCCCGACCATGGCGATGATCACCTCGATGACGCCCCGGGAGTTGAGGCCGGCGCCCAGGGCGAGCGCCTCCCACCGGCTGCGCCGCGCGATGCGGGCGCCGAGATAGGCTCCGGCGAACTTGCCCGCGACGGCGACGGCGAGGACCACGATCCCCGCGACGAGGACGGCCGGGTTGGCCAGTTCGGTCAGGTCCATCCGCAGGCCCGCCGTCGCGAAGAAGATCGGTGCCAGTACGGCGGCGACGAACGTCTGCAGCGGGGCGAGCTTGGCGACCTTCAGGTCGGGGGACGATCCGATGAGCGCCCCGCAGACGAAGGCGCCGAGGATGGCCTCGAACCCCAGCGCGTGGGTCGCCGCGGCCGAGAGCAGGAACATCACCGTCACCGCGGCGATCGTGGTGCGGCTCCCCTCGGCGCGGTCGGCCAGGCGCAGCACCGCGGCGACCGTCCGGCGGCCCAGCACCAGGGCCACCAGGACAAACGCGGCGAGCAGCGCGACCGCGGTCGCCGCCGCCTGGCCGGTGCGGGCTCCGGCGGTGGCGAGCACGGAGACCACCGACAGCAGGAACCAGCCCACCACGTCGTCGATCACGGCGGTGCTCAGGATGAGCTGGCCGATGTCCCGGTGGAGCAGGCGCATCTCCATGAGGATCTTGGCGATCACCGGGATGGCGCTGACGCACAGCGCGATGCCGAGGAAGAGGGCGAAGACCAGGGGGTCGACGCCGTCGGCGATCATCTCGTGGGGGGCCAGGAACCCGATCCCGACTCCGAGGGCGAGCGGGACGACCAGCCCCGCGCCGCTGATCCAGGCCGCCGTCCTGCCCTGCCGCCGGATGAAGCCGGCATCGACGTGCATGCCGGTCAGGCCGACCAGGAGCAGGACGCCGAGCTGGCCGACGGCGTCGATCAGGTGGAACCGGGCCGGGTCCTGGGGCAGCAGCCAGGCGGAGACGTCCGGCGCGACGTTCGCCAGCAGCGACGGCCCGACCAGGATGCCCGCGCACAGCTCGCCGAGGAGCGCCGGCAGCCCGAACCGGGCGGCGAGCCGCCCGAGGACGGTCGCCAGGCCGAGGAGCAGGCCGAGCTGGAGGAGGAAGGTCAGGAGGTGGGGGGCGGGGATGACGGCGACGGGTGCCGCGGCGAGCGCCATGGAGTCACTCGCTGTTCTCGACGTAGTACCAGTTCTCCGGGCTGATCATCCCGAAGGGGTTGATCGGCTCGAAGCCCCGGAGGTTGTTCGCCACCTCGAACAGCCGCAGCGAGAAGTTCGGGATGAAGATGACGGGGACCTGCTCGGCGATGTAGTCCTGGTATTCGTAGAACGCGCTCAGGTCGTCGGTGGTGACCGACCGGGCGATCAGCTCGTCGGCCTTCGGGTCGGTGTAGTGGCCGAAGTTGCCTCCGGCGTCGGTCTTGAACAGGATCTCCCCGCTCGGGAAGTGGTAGACCCAGCCGCCACCCCAGGTGCTCAGCTCCCACAGGCAGGGGCTGTCGGGCCCGGCGACGCAGGGGGCGTCCTCGGCGACCAGGACCGAGCCGTAGACCGCCTGCAGCCGCATCTCAATGCCGGCCAGGGCGGCACCGTCCCGGAACTGCTCCATCAGCTGGGTGAGCGCCGGGCGCCCCTCGGCGTACCTGAGGGAGAAGCTGAGCCTGGTGCCCGCGGGGATTCCCGCGCCCGCCTGGCCGGGGCCCTCGCCGGGATTGACGCACACCGCGGGGAAGACGCTGGTGTCCCAGCCGTTGTCGGCCAGCAGTTCGCGGGCCCGGCCGGGGTCGAAGGGCAGGACCGGCGCGCCCTGCAGGGCGGGCGAGATCAGGTCACTGGCCGGGTAGCGCGGCACCGGGCCGTCCTGCCGGTAGGCGTACCCGTGGTAGATCTCGCGGGCCGCCCGGTCCTGGTCGAGCGTGTGCTGCATCGCCTGCCGGATGTAGGTCTGGGCGAGCATCTTGCCGGCCACGGTCGGGTTGTTGTAGTTGAGCGGGATGTAGCGGATGCAGAAGGCCGCCTGCGGGACCAGCGTGTGGTGCTCGGCGAGCGGGTTGGGTCCGCCCCTGGTGGGGTCGTCGGTCGGCTCGGTGCTGAAGCTGAGCGGCAGGTAGCCGACCTGGATGTCGTCCGGGCTGGCGAGGAGCCTCTCGTACTCCTCTCCGTCCGACATGAACGGGATCTGGCGGAACTCGTCCAGGTGCGGCTTGTTCGGGCCGGAGTAGTGCTCGTTGGGCACGAAGGTGACGACGCCCTCCATGGTGTAGCTCTTCAGCCGCCACGGGCCGCTGACCACGCTCCACACCGGGCTGTCCGCCCAGCGGACGCGGTCGGAGTTCTCCTCCTCCAGCAGGGCGCCGTTCTCGGCCATCAGGAAGTCGTAGACCGCCTCGACGTCGGCGAGGTCTCCGGAGGCGTTGGCCGGCCCGTCGGCGGTGCGGTCCCAGGCCCTGGGCATCGGGGTGATGGTGCTGAGCTGGTTCATCAGCACCCACCGCTTGGAGTAGACCTTGTCGAAGGTGAAGCTGACCTTGTTCTCGGCGACCTTTCCGTAGGAGACCAGGTTGTCGGGGAAGTAGCCGGGGACGTACTCGCCGTAGCGCTCACCCTTGACGGCCATCATGTTCACCCAGAACAGGACGTTGTCCGCGCAGACGGTCTCGCCGTTGGACCACTTCCACGGCTTGATGGTGATCGTGACCGTCCGCCCGTCCTCGCTCCACTCCGGCGGCTCGCCGATGCTGAGGTCGTAGTCGACCTCCGGCGTGCCGTGGGTGCCGAAGAAGTACAGCGGCCGGTACATCAGGATCTGGAACTCGAGCAGGTTGCGGGTGCCGAAACGCTCGGGCGGGGTGAACGGGAAGATGATGGACGGGGGGAAGCCGGGCGCGCAGGCCCAGGTGACGGTCCCGCCCTTGACGGGGGTCTCACCGCGCGGGCGGGCGGCGTCGACGGTGTTCGCGGTCATGGGCGTTCCTGACGCTCGTCGCTGTTCGACGGTGTTCGCGGTCATGGGCGTTCCTGACGCTCGTCGCTGTTCGACGGTGTTCGCGGTCATCGGTGTTCCTGACGCTCGTCGGTGTTCGGGGGAAGCTCCTCCAGCAGGGAGACGCCGGCGTCGGCGTGCTCGCCGTACCGCTCCCACTCCTCGTGCAGCCGGACCCGCCCGTCGGAGAGCGTCTCCGGGGTGCTGTTGCAGCGGCCCGAGACGATGGCCCCGGTGTCGAGGACCATGCAGGAAGCGCGGGTCCACCAGCCGGAGCCCGGCGACCGGGAGACCGAAGAGCCTCTCGGCCTCCCGGTGCGAGCGGATGTCGGTGCGGAAGCCGGTGCCGGCGAGGAGATACCGGCCGGCGAGCAGGTAGTCGCCCTCCCCCTCGTTGACGTGGACCGCCTGGTGGGTCTCGTAGCCGCGGGCGCGGAACCACTCCAGGTAGGCCGGCCCCTCGGCGGCCCGTTCGGCGTGCCGGAAGCGGACCGAGAGCACCTTCCCGCCGATGACCGTGGCGCCGTTGGCGGCGAAGACCATGTCCGGGCAGCCGGGCAGCGGCTCGATGAACTCCACCTGGTGGCCGAGGTTCTGGAAGGTGTGCAGCAGCCCTTCCCACTGGAGCCGGGCGAGGGAGCCGTCCACCGGCTTGCCGGGGTCCATCCAGGGGTTGATGGAGTAGACGACGTCGAAGTTGGTGGGCGGGCACATCAGGTAGCGGCGGGTCCGCGCGACCCGCTCCACGCGGGTCCCGGGGGCCACGGTCAGCTGGGTCACGGACGGTCTCCGATCGGGGTGAGGTCGACGTGGATCCGGTCGGCGAGGTCGTTCATGACCTGCCTGGCGTCCTCCAGCGAGTCGCCGGTGGTGCCGAGGAAGCCGAGGATGCTGTTCCCCTCGGGCGGGCGGCGGACGACGTCACCGGGCTGGGCGGTGATCTTGAGGAAGAAGACCCGGTCCGACTCGCTCACCTCGGCGGGCACGTCGATCCGCTCGATCCGTCCCGCGTCGCAGAGCAGGCACATGGCGGTGACGTGGACGCCGGTCGGCGCGTAGTGCCGGACATCAGGCCGTACGCCGCGCGCCACGTCCATGACCGCGCGGATCGGGCAGTGTCCGGCGGTGATCCTGGCGATGAGGTCCAGGCCGCCGCCGCCGGGGCGGATCGCGATCTCCAGCAGGTACGGCTCGCCGCGGTGGAAGCGGACCTCTGCGTGCATCACGCTGCGGCGCAGCCCCTGGGCGTGGGCCCCGGCCGTGACGACCCGGTGGACGGCGGCGACCTGCTCCGGGCTGAGCGAGGTCGGCGCGTGGTGGACGTCGTCGTCGAAGGTGCCGCCCTCGGCCGTGATCCGGTCCACGATCGAACCGAGGTAGACCTCGCCGTCCCAGGCGACGGCCTCGATCAGGAACTCCTCTCCGTCGAGGAAGGCCTCGATCATCAGGCCGTGCGGGCCGAGGTCGATCCCGTCGGCCTCCATGGCGAACCAGGACATGCCGGCGATGCCCTCGACGGCCTGCGGGAACGTCCTCCGCAGTTCCTCCTCGTCGTCGATGCGGAACACGAAGTTGCTGGCGGCGCCGAGCGTGGGCTTGAGGATGACCGGATAGCCGAAGTCCTCGGCCGCCCGGTGCGCCTCCTCGACGTCCGTCACCAGGCGGAAGTCCGGGTGCGGAGCGCCGTGCCTGCGGTGTGCCTCGCGCATCAGCAGCTTGTTGCGGCTGGTCCGGGCCGCCTCCGGGCCGACGGTCGGCAGGCCGAGCGCCTCGGCGACGGAGGCGACCGCGGTCACGGCCGACTCGGAGAAGGTGATGACCCCGTCGAAGCGCTCCTGCTCGTGCCAGGCCTTGGCCTCGGTGATGAGGTCGTCGATCCGCTGGGAGCCGGCGACCCGGTAGCGGTCCTCCGGCCAGAAGTCCGGCGTGCCGATCCCGTTGAGGACGTAGAGCTCGGCGCCGAGGTCGGCGACCTGCCGGTAACGGGACTGGTAGTAGGTGGCGTTCTGACGTGCCTCCAGGGCGAGAAGTCTCATCGGGCACTCCCGGGCAGTCGCGGCAGGTGGAAGGCGGTGATCGTCTCGGCGCCGGTCTCCAGGGTGAGTTCCACCCCTCGCTCACCGGCCTCGGCGGCGACGTCGATCAGGATGGGAGCCGCGCAGGCCAGCAGGGTGCGGACCTCCAGCAGCAGGTCGCCCGGCTCGGCGTGCTCGGTCTCCAGCAGCCGGCCGAGCTGCGTGATGATCCCGTCCGCCGCCCTGGTCAGGCTGAACGACGGCAGGTCGTAGCAGAGCCGGAACCGCTCGACGACGACGGCCGCCCGCCTGCGGCCGTCGTCGGTGACCTTCAGCTCCTCTCCCGGGTCGGTTACCAGCTCGTCGATCCGGGTGGCCAGCGCGTTCCACGGGACGCGCAGGCGCTGGTCGACGACCTTCGCGAGCCCCTCCCTGGTGAAGTTGGCGCGCTGGTCCTCGGGGCAGGTGAGGGCGAGGTAGAAGCGGACCAGGTCACGCGGGACCTCGGCGACGAGGTCGGCGCCGCGGATGAGGTGGCCCCGGCTGGTGGAGAACTTCTCGTTCTCCAGCTCGTAGAACTCGTTGCAGATGTTGGCGTCCGGGGTGATGTAGCGGCCGCCGTGGGCGAGCAGCATCACCAGGTCGACCATCCCCCAGAAGTAGACGTTGTCGAATCCGTGGAAGTAGACGAGGTGGTTGCCGCTCCCCGCCCTCCAGAGCCCGTCGACCGGGCCCGCCGGCTCGCCCGCCGCCTTCCAGGTGCTGTAGATGGAGGCGGGCATGGCCTCGATCCACGGGTAGAGGATCTGGCCGGGGGTCTCGGCGAACGGGGCGTCGATCCCCCAGCCCGGCGACGGCACGGTGATCGGGATCTCGGGGAGCGGCCGGGCGAGGATCTCCCGGATGAGCTGCGCGCTGTGCCGCCTCCAGCCCCGCTCGCGGGCCGCGTAGTAGGCCGTGAGCTCCTGCCGGTAGTTCTCCATGGGCAGGACCAGGACGGTCACCTCCCGCGAGGTCACCGGGTCGCCGGGGTCGAGGACCGAGCGGGGGGCCGCCAGGTCGTCGAAGTGGTTGGGGTGTCCGCAGCCCTCGCAGGATCCGCCGCAGCTCTCGGTCAGGCAGGCGGGGCACTCGCCCTTGACCAGACCGTCGAACAGGTACGTTCCCGCCTTCTCGGCGTACGGCATGCGCACGGTCCGGGTCTCGAACCGTCCCTCCCGGTGGAGGGCGGTCACGAAGTCGAGCACCGTCCGGCGGTAGACGTCGTCAACGGGCGGCAGCGGCGCGAGGGAGAGGCCCATGGCCTCCACCGACCGCTGGATCCGCGCGGTCGACTCCCGGCAGAGCTCTCCGGGGGTCGTGCCGTTCTTGCGCGCGGTCGAGATCATGTAGGACTGGCTGTCGTCGGTGCAGGTCGCGTAGGTCACCGGCCGGTCGTCGGCGCGCAGGTAGCGGGCGTAAACGTCGCCGGCGAGGTACGGCCCGGCCATGTGGCCGACGTGCAGGTCCCCGTTGGGTGTCGGGGTCGCGGCGATGACGATCGTCTGCGTCATCTCTCCTCCTGGAGGGTGCCCTCGTGCCGGCTGGTGAAGGCACGGGTCATGTCGGGGTCCCACCAGATGCCGTACATCTCGAAGTCGGCGGTGCCGTCGTTGATGACCTGGTGGTCGGTGCCGGGCGGGAAGTAGGCGACGTCGCCGGCGACGAAGGCGGACCGGTCGCCCTCGCTCTCCAGGACGGCCTCTCCCGACATGGCGATGAAGATCTCGTACTCGTGGTGGGCGTGCCGGGTGGAGGAGGTGCCCGGCTGGATGACGCACCAGGCTCCCTCGAAGGGGGCGTTCAGCGTCTTCCAGGGCAGCAGCCTCTTGGCCAGCAGGCCGTTGTCGGGCCTGAGCTGGGCGGGGTCAAAGGTGTGGAGGTCCACGGGGAGTCTCCTCGGAGAGGTTTCGGCGGGGGTCCGCGGGGTCGGGGTGCTCACCCGATCCGGGAGCGGGGTTCTGCGCGGCCGGGAAGCGAGGGTCAGGAGGCGACGGGCAGGATGAACGGGGAGATCAGCTCGGCGGCGGCCTGGCGGCTCCGGATGTCTCCGACGATCTCCTCGGCCCGGATGGCGAGCACGCTGAGCAGCGAGTCGGCGATGCCGTGCGTGTCCTCGTTGACGCCCTGCAGGTAGCAGGCGGCGCTCGACCCCAGGGGCAGGTCGAGCCGGTAGACGCGGTCGACGCTGATCTCCTCGACGCCGGCCCGGGTGGCCATGTCGCGGATCAGCGCGGGCATCCGGCGGTCGAACCCGGTGCCGAGCAGCAGGATGTCGCAGGGCAGTTCGTCACGGCGCCCGCTCTTGCGGTCGGTGAGGGTGAGGACGATCTCGTCGCCGACGAGCCTGGCGCCGGTGATCTCCGCCATGGTGATCACCTGGAGCCGTTCCTCGCCCGTGAGACGTTCGAGGTAGATCTGCCGGTAGAGGGTCTCCAGCAGTCCTGGGGACAGTCCCGCGTAGTTGCTGCGGTGCATCTCGGAGAGAAGCTGGCGGCGGGCTTCGGGTCGCGCGCCGTAGAACTCGTCGATGAAGGAGGAGTAGAAGAGCTCGTTGGTGAACTTGCTGCTCTCGTAGCTGTTGAGGCCGATGGAGCGCATGACCATCGTGCAGTGGGCCTCGGGCATGCTCTGGTGGGTGGCCCAGAGCATCTCGGCCGCGCTCTGCGCGCCTCCGATCACCACGACCCGGTGCGGGGCGTCGTGGTCGAACCGGCTGATCCCCCGCGTGTACTCGGTGCTGTGGGTGATCCGCTCGCGCGGCAGCGCGCCGAACACCTCGGGGATGTGCGCGTCGCGGCCGGCGCCGACCACCAGGGTGCGGGCGGTGACGGTGGAGCCGTCACCGAGCTCGACAAGCCACTCCTCCACCTCGCCGTCGGGAGACAGGACCGGTTCGATCCGCACGCACCGCCGGCCGTACTCGATCCGCACCCGCGACAGCGACTGCGCCACCCACAGCAGGTATTCCGATATCTCCATCCGGTAGGGGGTGAAACTGCCGAGGTTGACGAATTCGTTGAGCCTTCCGGCCGAATGGAGATAATTGACGAAGGAGAATCTGCTACGCGGGTTCCGCAGGGTCACAAGGTCCTTCAGAAAGGAGACCTGACTCTGCGTCCACGGCAGCAGCATTCCCCGCTGCCACGCCACGTTCTCGTGCTGTTCGAGCAGCAGCGTCCTGTCCGCCAGCTCGGGCGAGAGTTCCTCCAGGGCCACCGCGAGGGCGAGGTTGGACGGCCCTGCTCCAATCGCCAGTACTTCGACTTCCTGATGGTTCACTGTGGTCGCCTCCCGGGCGAATCGCCGGGCGTGCCGCCCGGGGCGGATATACCGCGTTCGGTCACTGCCAGCCGGCGCCGGGCTCGGTGGCGGGCAGGTCGCCCGCCACGACGTGAGCCGTGGACGTGGTCGTGAACACGGACGTGTGGGGCATACCACCGAGCGCGCGGACGATGGGACGATTAATGGCGTTCATCGTTCTCCTCCTTTCACCGAAACCGCATCGGCTTCATTTCCAACCGTGGCCCAGACCGTTTTCCAGAGATTCTCAGCGCTTTCTCCGGCACTTCGGATTCTTACCGGGAATCAGTTCCTCGATAAGCCTCTGCGGCTGTCAGCGGCTTGCAATGGCAGGACGCTGCCAGGCACCCCGGGGAGATGGGGGACCCGGCCGGTGCCGCATCCGTCCAGGGACCAGCCCGCGAGCCGGGGGGTCGCGGCGATGCAGCGCCTGCACAACCGGTCCGCGGCGGACGCGGCCTCGTCCGGCGTGGGCTGGAGGATGAAGAAGCAGAGGTCGATGCCGGCGGGGCTCGCCTCGCTGTAGACGTGTTCGATCCCGTCAGCGGGAGCCGCCAGAGCCAGGACGAGGTCGTGAAGTTCACGGGCCCGCATCAACGGCGCGGGCGGCGGGCGGCAGTCATCGGCCCCTGGGGCCCGCAGGCGGGCGGTGATGAGATGCATGAATCGACGGTGGCCACCCGGCGCCGGATTCACCAGGGATCGCCGCTGGCAGACACCTGCATTGCAGGAGGCTGCCAGGGCAGCACGCCGCCCCGCCCCGGCCATCCGGAGGGCGGAAGGCTCAGCCGATACTCCGAGGACATTTCCGCCCGATGGTTAAAATCCGGTTATTCCGTACTCGCATAACCTTGTAATGACTCAACCCCTCTACCTTCATGGTGCGACCACCGAGAGATCGGCTCACCTCGGCCGGTCGCGTCACGCTCACGCTTGACGCCAGGAGGGGTCGTGCTCTCACTGCTTGGCCTCGGGGCCACCGAGGAAACCGTCTACCGCACCATTCTGGAGAACCCCTCACACGGGGTGTCCGAACTGAGCGAGAAGCTGGACTGGCCGATTCACCGGGTCCGCGACGCGCTCGACGAACTGGCGAGGCTGTCGCTGCTCCGGCCCTCCTGGGAGGAGCCCGGCGTACTCCGCCTGGTGCGCCCCGAGGTCGGGCTGTCCGCGCTGCTCGCCCGGGAGGAGGCGGCGCTGCTGAACCGGCAGCAGGAGGTCGAGCGGAGCCGGACGGTCGTCGCCCAGATGATCGAGACCTACGCGGACCTGAACCCCGCCCGGCCCAGCGAGGGCACCGAGACCCTGCTCGGCATCGACGCCGTCCGTACCCGGATCGAGGAGCTGGCCCTGCGCTGCCAGCACGAGCTACGGGGGCTCGAACCCCAGGGCTCCCAGACGCCGGCGAACATCGAGGCGAGTAAGCCGCTCGACCGGGCACTGCTTGAAAACGGCGTGCGGGTCCGCGTCGTCTACCTCGACAGCATCCGGAACGACCCGCCCACCATGGATTACGCGGCCTGGCTCACCGGGCTCGGCGGCCAGGTGCGCACGACCCCAACCATCCCGACCCGGATGATCATCTTTGACCGGGAGGCCGCGCTGGTCCCGATCGACCCGGACGACAGCAGCGTCGGCGCTGTCCTGCTCCGCGGCGCGGGCGTCGTCACCGCGCTGGCGGCGCTGTTCGAGCAGGTCTGGGAGGGGGCCGGCGCGTTCGGCACGGAGCCTCGGCGCGACGAGCAGGGGCTGAGCGGCCAGGAACGCGAGGTGCTGCGCCTGCTGTCGATGGGCCACACCGACGAGACCGTCGCCCGCAAGCTCGACGTCTCCGTGCGCACCCTGCGCCGCATCACCGCCGAGCTGATGGAGCGTCTCGACGCCCGCAGCCGGTTCCAGGCCGGCTGCCTCGCCGCCACCCGGGGCTGGATCCCCGCCCAGCCCTGAACCATCCGGAACCAGAGCGTCCGTTCACTCCTCCCGAAGTTCCTCCGGCCGCAGTGCCCCGCGCAGGATCGGCCGGGCGGCCCGCGCCACCAGCATCGCGGCCAGCACTCCGATCCCCGCCATGAGTGCCGCCCGGGCGGCGGCGACGGCGAGCGCCTCCGGCACCTCGCCGTAGATGTCCGCCAGCATCGAGACGACCACTCCCACCCCGGCGACGGCGGCCACGATGCACACCGGCAGCGCCGCGATGAGCGCCTGCCGGGTGAGGACCCGGCCCAGCGCGGGACCGGGTGTACCCGAGGCTGCCAGGGCCGCGAACGAGCGCCGGTGGTCCAGCAGGTCCTCCGCCTGGTGCACCACGAGGGCGGCGGCCGAGGTGACCAGCGCGACCAGCAGGGCGAGGTCCACGAGCAGATAGGTCACGGCGTGGGAGGGATCGAGGCCGGTCCGCAGAAGGATGGGCCCCTGCTGGGCGCCGACGGCGGACCCGAAGAAAACGGTCAGCCCCACCACCGACAGCGCGCGGGCCCACCCCCGGGGATCGGCCTCGATCATCCGGGCGGCCAGCAGGGTCTCCGCCACCTCGGTGCGGTCGCCGACCCGCCAGGCGGCCGCCCTGATCAGCCAGGCGGCACCGAGGACCAGGCCGAACAGCAGAAGCACCATGCCGGCTGTCATGGACAGCGCCGCGGCATACGGCCCGCCGGGGAACTTGCCCTTACCGATGGCTCCGGCGGTGAGCATCCCGGCACCCACCGCGACCAGCACCAGGTCGAGCGCCCTGGGACCGGCCGGTCGGGTCCGCCGGACCACACCCAGCGGGGAGGTCACCACGTGCCGCCCCGCCATCAGCCCGGACAGTGTCCCGCCGATCATCACCGCGGCGAGGATCGCCAGTGCCTGCGCCGGCGGGACCAGGGGCACCGCGCCCTCCAGCGACCACGACAGCGTCAGGTTGACCGCCAGGTACAGCGCGATGCCGGACAGTCCTCCCAGCAGTGTCTGCCGCCCGCTCTCGTAGGCCCCGAGCAGGCGCACCTCGCGTGGCGTGGCCCCTGCCAGCCGGAGTGCGGCCAGCCGCCGCTCCCTCGTCGCGGTGGCCAGACGGCTCACCTGGTGGGCGAAGGCCATCGCGGGCACGACCAGCAGGGCCAGTGCCAGCGCGGTGAGCAGCCGCGCGTCCCGGCCGGAGAAGAAGCCCAGATACTCGATCGGCGTCTCGACGAGGAAGCCCCCGGGGTCACGCGAGACGCCGAGCCCGAACGCCAGCAGGTTCACCGCCACGCACAGCAGGAATGTCGCGAGCGCCGCCCCCGCGGCCATGAGACGCCCCCGCACTCGCTCACGCCGCGACCCGCCCTTGGCGAGCATCCGCATCACGGTGATCACACTGCCACCCCGGCCAGCGTGCCGTCGCGCAGCACGATCTCCCGGTCGGCGTAGGCGGCCACCCGGTTGTCGTGGGTGACGATCACCAGCGTGGTGCCGGCCGCGCGCGCCGTGCCGACGAGCTCGCCCATCACCCGCTCCCCGGCCAGCGAGTCGAGCGCACCGGTCGGCTCGTCGGCGAAGACCACGCGCGGGCCGGTGACCAGCGCGCGGGCCACGGCGACCCGCTGCAGCTGGCCACCGGACAGCTCGCCGGGCCGCCGGCCGGCACAGTCGATCACGTCCAGTCTCTCCAGCCAGGATTGGGCGGCCAGCAGCGACTCCCGGCGCCCGTGCCGGTTGAACAGCAGCGGCAGCGCCACGTTCTCCTCCGCGGTCAGCTCCGGGACCAGCCGGCCGAACTGGAAGACGACGCCGAAGTTCTCCCTGCGCAGTTTCGTCCGGTCGGCGCCGTCGAGGGTGTCGACGCGCCGCCCGTCGAAGCGGACCTCCCCCGACTCCGGGCGGATGATCCCGGCCAGGCAGTGCAGCAGGGTGGATTTGCCCGAGCCGCTCGCTCCGGTGATCGCGACGATCTCCCCGTCGCCGATCTCCGCGGATGCGCCGTCCAGCGCGACGGTCCGGCCGAAGGTCTTGCGCAGCGCGCGTGCCTCAAGCATCGATTTCCTCCTTGAGATCCATGAGTCGTTCCATGGCCGTCTCGATCCAGCGCAGGTCGGCGTCGAGATGCTGGAGCGCGTAGTCGGCGGCCAGCACCTCCGCGGGTGACCCCGACGCTCTCTCCGCGGTGAGCTCGCGCATCCGCGCCAGATGGGCGGCGCGCTGCCTGAGCAGGTAGCCGTCGGCGGCGCCACCGGCCATGGTCGCCACCACCACGCGCGAGATGAGCGTGCTGGATACGTGCGGCGCGGGTGCCTCCACCTGCTCCAGCCATCGGGCCAGCTCGGCCAGCCCTTCCTCGGTGATCGCGTACACCGTGCGCTCGGGACCGCTCTCCTGCACGGTCTCCGCCACCTCGGCGAACCCGTCCCGCTGCAGACGCTGCAATGTCGCGTAGATCTGTCCATAGGCGAGTGGCCTGGCACCCGGCAGGCGTTGGTCGTGCTCGCGTTTGAGCTCGTATCCGTGCTTGGGCCGCTCCACGAGCAGCCCAAGCACAACGTGTCCGGTCGACATGGCCGGGACTATACACTCGATACATACATTGAGTGAATAGTTGGATTCAGGTGAAATCCATGATCCGGTCCCCCGAGAGAGCCTCGCCGGACACGTCGACATTCCTGGCTAATTCGGATAAATAACCATAAACACTCCCATATCACCGGCATCCTGAAACTCAGGACTACCGCGGACAAAGCATGATGGATAGCCTCCTTCGACACTTGTGTGCCAGAAGGAGACATATCAGTGCGAGTACTTCCCGCCCTCATGCTGGCGGTCCTCACCGCTGGATCGATCGGCATGGCCGGAGTCACCCCCGCCGTGGCGGAACCCGACCCCGTGCCTTCCGCCGCGGCGGTCGAGGACGAGCTCCTCAGCAAGCTCACAGCCATCCCCGGACTGACCGTGGTCTCGGAGACCCGGCCGACCGGCTTCCGGTTCTTCGTCCTGCGCCTCACCCAGCCGGTCGACCATCGCGATCCGGGTAAGGGCACGTACGAGCAGCGATTCACCCTGCTGCACCGGTCCGCCGATGCCCCGGTCGTGCTCTCCACCGGCGGGTACGGCCTGCCGGTCAACCCCAGCGCCTCCCAGACCGAGCCGACCCGGCTGCTGAGCGGCAACCAGGTCTCGGTCGAGCACCGGTTCTTCCGGAACTCCCGGCCGAACCCGGCGGACTGGAGCAAGCTCGACATCTGGCAGGAAGCCAGCGACGAGCACCGGATCGTCGAGGCGCTCAAGACGGTCTACTCGGGGAAGTGGATCCAGACCGGCGCGAGCAAGGGCGGCATGACCTCGGTCTACCACCGGCGGTTCTACCCCGGTGATCTGGACGGCGTGGTGGCCTACGTCGCGCCGAACGACCGGGTCAACCCGTCCGACCACACCTACGACGACTTCTTCGCGAACGTGGCCGACCAGGCCTGCCGTACCAAGCTTGACGACGTGCAGAAGGAGGCGCTCAAGCGGCGCGATCGGCTGGTGCCGAGGCTGGAGGAGTACGCCGCGCGGAACGGGTTCACCTTCGACCGATCACTGGGTACCGCCGACCGGTCGTTCGAGATGACGGTGCTCGACACGGTGTGGGCGTTCTGGCAGTACTCCAGGGTGTCCGACTGCGCGAAGGTGCCGGCCGCCACCGCCTCCGACGACGAGATCTACAAGTGGATCGACAACATCGCGGGCTTCTCGTTCTACACCGACCAGGGCATCGAGTACTACGTGCCGTACTACTACCAGGCGGCGAACCAGCTCGGCTGGCCCTCGCTGAAGTTCAAGCACCTCAAGGACGTGGCCCGCTACCCCAACCTGTACCAGGCCTCGTCGGTGCTCCCCCCTGAACTGCGCCCCGAGCACAACCCGAAGTGGATGCTCGACGTGGACCACTGGGTGCGTAAGGAGGCGAGCCAGATGATGTTCATCTACGGTGAGAACGACCCGTGGAGCGCGGAGCAGTTCACGCCCAGCCGGAACGACTCCTACCTGTACGTCGCCCCCGGCGCCAACCACGGCGCGAACATCTCCCAGCTGAACCCTGCCGAGCGTGACGCGGCGACGGCGACGCTCAAGCGCTGGGCCGGGGTGTCCGACCGCGCCACCGTCAGCGGCTTCGCCCTGGCGTCCATCCCCGACGACGACATGCTCCCCACGCGCGGGGAGCGCTGATCTCCCCTCCCGGTACGGCCGGCCCGCGGCCGTACCGGGAGGTCACAGGGGGGCCGGACGCGTCTAGGCCGCCCAGGTCTCCAGCGCGAGCAGATCGCGCATCGACACCATGCCCACCATGCGTCCGTCCTCGTCCACGGGCATGTGCCGGATGCCTGCATCCAGCATCCGGCGGGCGACTTCACGCGTGTCCTCTTCCAAGCCTGCGGTCTTCAGCTCGGTCGAAGCGCATGCCCCGGCGCTCACCGTGGCCGGATCGTCCGAGCCGGCCAGCGCCATCACAAGGTCACGCTCCGTGATCACTCCGGTGATCCGCTCGCCTTCGAGCACGGCCAGAGCGCCGATGTTCCTCTCCACCATCTGCCGTGCCACCCCGGGCAGCCGTTCGTCCGCCTGGCATCCAAAGATCATCGGACGGTAGACGTTACTGACACGCATCTTTCCTCCCCGTTTCGACTCGCATATCCAGCCCAGCACACCGCCACCACGCCGTGTCGATACAACGGAACTGTGCGCGGCCTGACTGGCAGGGTGAACATCTCCTACCCGGTGAGCACGGTCCGAACTGGACATGGGACCCGCGAGACCAGGGCTTAGGTCCCTAGCGGGCAAGCGTTTACGGATGCATGTTGAAAAGGACAAGAGGTTTCGTATCGGACTACCGCCGGCCATGCAGCGCGTGACGGCCCGCCAGGCCAGAGCGCCTACGCCCGCACCCAAAGGTGATCAGGTCGCCGGGAGGCCGAGGCGTCAAGAGTTCACACCTTATGGAGCCACTCGTGAATCAGAACCGGAACGGCGTGGTGAGGATCTCCTGGCACGGCGGTGAGCGCTTTGACCTACTGATCCGCCACCACGTGATCCGTATCGACCAGACCAGCGATTTCGGCGGAACCGACACCGGTCCCACCCCCGTGGAGCTGTTCGTGGGGAGTCTCGCCGCCGGCGCCGCCCACTGCGCCGAACGCTATCTCCACCGCTGCCAGCTGCCCGCCGGTGTCTCCGTAACCGCCGACTACCGCCTGGGCATCAGCCCGGCACACGTCAGCCATGTCGAACTGACCGTAGATGCTCCCGGCGTCCCCGAAGGACTGCGGGACTCCTTCACCAACGTCGTCAAGCACAGCGTCGTGCACAACTCACTGCGAGTGCCGCCGGAGATCACCTTCCAGTTCCCGGTCCCCGTCGCGGAACCCGAATCCGCCCCCAAACAGGCCCCCGGAGCAGCCAAGGGATGGCACTGGCGGGGTTCCGAGCGCCCGGATATCCACAGAGCCCGGGCATAGTCCCGAGAACCGGCAGCGGGAGTGCGGCGGGATCCGGCCCCCGGTGGTCAGCGGCCTCGGGCGGCGGCCGTCCGCAACGCCCGGCACACGGAGTCGGTGACCGCCGGGTCCAGTTCCTTCATCACGCACAGGCGCAGGACCTGCTCGACCCCGTCCGGCCCCCCTCGCCCACCGAGGGTGTTGCCCGAGACCCACAGATTCGTCATCGGCGCGGCGGCGGCATCGGCGCGGAGCCTGCCCAGCAGCCGGTTGACCGCGTCTCCCCCGGCGCGCCCTCCCGGCTGGTGGACCGAGAGATTCAGGATGTTCAGGTCGGGGTCGTAACTGCTGAGCAGCCGGGGAGCCCGGCCATCCGCGCCGGATGGCCCGGCCGTCCGGAAGCTCCGGTGCAGCCGCTGCGCGGTGGCGATGCAGCCGCGGAGCAACCGCCCGTATCCCCCGGCGTGCAGCCCGATCGTGCGATGTGCCGCCCAGACCGCCGCGGCTGCCGCCCCCGGTCTGGCCCCCTCCAGCGTGTACGGCCCGAACGCCGGCCGGTCACCCTCACCGTGAGCGAAGTACGCCGCCCGGCTGGCGACCACGGCGGCCGCCCGTCTGTCGCGGAGCACCAGCCCGCCCGCCGGGTACGGGACATGGCCGCCCTTGTGCGGGTCCACGGTCACCGAGTCGGCAAGGGGGAGGGCGCGGAGTGCCTCGTAGACCTCGGGCTTCAGCCGCCCGGGGAGGTCTGCCGCGGCCACGTCGTCATAGGGCAGCGTCGAACCGTCTCCGGCGAGGCAGATGGCACGGCAGTAGCCGCCGAACGCGGCGTCGACGTGCACGTAGAACGACGCGCCGTAGCGCTGTTCACACGAGTCGCGCAGCCGCATGATGCCGCGCAGGTCGTCGACGCTGCCCTCCCCGGTGCTGCCGAGGGTCGCGACGACGGCCACGATGGGCCGGCCGCGTTCCAGCAGGTCGCAGACGCGCCGCCGCAGGGCGGGCAGGTCGATACGGTGGTACTGGTCCAGCCCCAGAGCCTCGATGTCGCCGGGACCGAATCCGAGCAGGTCGGCGCACTTGTCCCAGGCGTAGTGGGCGCTCCGGGCGAACAGCAGCCTCCCTCCGCCCCGCACACCGCGGCAGCGGATCTCGCCCGCGAGCCGGCCGACGCGCGCCAGCGCACCCCTGGCTGCCAGGGCGTCCACGAGGTCCAGAGTCCGGCCCACCGGCAGGTTCACCAGGCTCGCCCGCGGAACACCCGCCACGAGATCGCGCGATCCCGGGTCCTCGGCGGCGGCCAGGGGAAGGCTGCGCAGGTTACGCGCGATCCAGATGGCCTCGTAGTTCGCCGCGTGGCCGCCGGACGACAGGTGGGCCCACCCGCTGCCCGGGTGGTAGCCCACCAGACGGCACAGGTCGTCGCCGACCTCGTGCTCCAGCCGGGTGGTGACCGGTGACGCCTCGGAGGTGACGTTGTTGGGGTTGTAGAGCATGGCGCAGAGGTAGGCGAGACTCGCCGCGATCGGGGTGTCCGGGGTCATGTGGGCGAGGTACAGCGGTGACGGCCACGGCGTCGACTCCCGTGCCAGGCACCCGGACAGCTCCCGTATCAGACCGCGGACCGCGCCGAGGCCCGGACCGGAGCCGTCCGTGTCCGCGGCCGGCGGACCCGTCACGCCCGCGGACGCCGGACGGCCCGTGGGCGCGGACGGCGGACCTGCCGCACCCGCGCACGACTCGTGCCAGTCGTAGTAGTCGTCGACGAGCTCGCGGAGGGTCTCCATGAACGCGGTGCGGTTCCCGGGGTCCGGGAACAGCCCGGCCCCGGTCTCCCCCACTATGGCCCGACCAGCGCCGCGATCCGGTCGAAGACGAGTTCGAGCTGGTCCCACGCCTCCTCACACGCCCTCGACAGCTGCGGGAACTGCTCCGGAGACAGGGTGCGGAGATGGTCACGTCCGATGTCCCGGTGGTCTCCGTCGATCTCCGCGTGGATGTCGAAGTACGAGGTTTCGGCGGCAGGTCCGTTCTGGAAGGCCGCCTTGGTCCTCTCGCCGAACACGTGGCAGCTGGACTCCACGACCATGTGCACGATCACGATCTTCGCGGCCTCGTCCGCGCTGTGCATCTGCATGACGAACCAGTTGCCGGCCGCCTCCAGGATCGGGTCGTAGACATCCTCCGACACGGCATGGCGGTCCCGCAGCAACTGGTCGTGGCCGAACTCGTCCCGCAGGTGACCCGCGTAGATCTCCCGCAGCCGCGGGTCCGTGCAGACCGACTGCCGGGCGTAGAGCATCTTCTGGAAGAAGACCGACCAGACGTAGAGCGCCGAGACGAACCGGTCACGCAGCAGCGGCTCGCGGCTCATCCTTCCGCTGTCGAAGAGCTCGAACAGGTGGTGCCCGGCGAAGCGGCGGAGCCTGGTGTCGTTGAGCCGCTCCAGTTCGGCCATGGAGGCGGAGGCCGCCTCGGTGAAACGTACCCGGGGGGCGTTCTCGTCCTCGTACAGCCCGGCCCCTTCGAACTGCACCGAAAGTCCCTGGAAGTCCTCGCCGGGCCCGGTCTGGAAACCGTGCCGCGCCCCCGGTGGGACACACACCACGTCACCCTCGCCGAGCGACTCCTCCAGATCGCCGGTCAACCGCACCGAGCCCTTGCAGACGAGGATCATCGACTTGGTCGGGTGCTCGTGAACGTCCAGCCGCTCGCCGTCGCGCAGCCGTACCCAGGCGAGCGAGAAGCGGCCGTGCTCCGGCAGGAACCGGGCGAGGGCGTCGTGGCGCCGGAAGTCCCGGTGCTCTCCGAGCCAGTGGGATTCGCCTCCCACCTCGATGGAGGGGATGGCGCGGATGTCGGAGCGGGCGACGGTCACGACGGGGGTGAGCGACGGAGGTTCAACCGTGGCGATCAGGTCAGTCATGTCATGTCCTTGTTGAAGTCATTGAGTGGAAATCGGGGTGGGCGGAGCGTGCCGCGGCTCCGTGCTCGGCGCCGTGGCCGGCGGCTCCCCGCTCAGTGCCGCGATCAGCTGGGCGTTCTCGTGCCGGGATCCCACGGAGATTCGGATGCGCCGCTGCCAGCCCCCGGGGTTGATCACCACGTCGATCCGCGCGCGCCGCAGGTCGGCCGCCACGCCGGCGAGGTCCCCGACCTCGACCGTGACGAATCCCGCGTCCCCGAAGATCTGGAGTACCCGCGGGCACCGGGACAGGGCGTCCACCAGCCGGCCGCGTTCCTCGACGAAGGACTCGATACGACGGCGCAGGACGGACGGGTCGGCCAGTCCGTCCACCGCCCGCTCGATCACCGGGCCGGGGACGGCGAACGGCGGCCGGACCTCTCTTATGGCCGCGATGACGCCGGGATCCGCCAGGATGGCGCCGAGCCGCAGGCCCGCCATCCCGAAACCCTTCGACAGCGAGCGCAGCACGATGAGGTTCGGGTGTTCTCCCACCCGGTGCCGGTGTGAGGCGCGCGCGTCGAACTCCACGTAGGTCTCGTCGATGACCACGAGACCTACGAAGCGTGCCAGCAGGCGGTCGAGGTCCCCCGCGTCCAGGCGGGTGCTTGACGGGTTGTTGGGATCGCAGAGCAGGACGCCCCTGACGGGCAGGGAGACCAGGCGCTCGACGTCAAGCCGGTCGAAGCGCTCACCGCCCAGCGGCACCGGGCACCGGGCGATGCCGTGTGTCGCCGCGAGCCTGTCGAAGAACACGAAGTTCGGTGGGGTGACGGCGACCGTGTCGGCCCCCGGCTCGAAGAAGGTCCGGAGGACGAGGTCAAGGGCGTCCACCGCGCCCCGGGTCATGAGAACGTTCTCACCGTTCCACTCCCCGTGCCGACCGGGCTGTGGTGGCGGCTCGACCTCGTCCAGCGCCACGACGTAATGGCGGACGAGGACATCCAGGTCATCGTCGGGATAACGACGGTACGCCCCCCCGAAAGGGTTCTCGTTGGAGCGCAGGTTGATCAGTCCCTGGCTCTCCGGGCGTGGGCTGAACGGTCCGGCCGGTCCCAGCTCCCGGACCACCTCCCGGACGCGGCCTCCCGGCTCGACCCGCATGCGGTGACTCCTCCAACGACTGTCAACGGCTCGAAGAGGCTCTGAGAGAACAGGGCTGGGCCTGCTCGCCAGAGCCTCCGAACGGATGGGCTGCTGTCACCGAGGGCTCCGACCGGACCTCGGGATCATCGTGTCTCCGGGCTTTCAGAACTTCCCGAAAGTCATGTTCCCCGGAGCGGCCGGATCCTGGCTCCGGTAGAACTCCTCAACGCCCTTGTTGAACTCGGCCCTGGTCAGGTACCCGTCATTGTCCTTGTCCAGCTGGTCGAACCCCTTCCGGCTGTCGGCCTGGGCGATTCCCAGCTTCTGGTCCAGCCTGGTCCACTCGTCCCTGCTGATACGGCCGTCGCCGTCCTTGTCAATGACGTCGAACGTCAGGACGCCGAGCTGGATGGCCTGGGTGAGGACGCTGCTGGAGTTCGCCGACTCGATGAACTCCTGCCGGCTGACCTGCTGGTCTCCATCGCTGTCCATCGACTGCTGCAGCGCCCGCCACAGCTTGTCCGCCTGCTCGATGACCTTCTGGCCCTCGTGGCTGTTCGACGCCACTCCGCCGGCGTCGCAGATCCGCTCGGCGAACGTCCTGATGTCGGCATGCTCGATGAACCCGTCCCCGTCGAAATCGAGGAGTTCAAAGTTTCTGACGAGCTTGCGCGCCTTGACTTCGGTTTTCATCTCTCTCCCTTGTGTGCGGCCGGTGCCCTGGGGCCACGCCGGTCACGTCCCACGGAGACGTGCGCGGTCCACCTCGGGCAGCCCGTTCCTGCAGGTCAAGCGAGAAATTCCCAGGCGATCGACTCTCACTCCGCGCATGATCAAAAATCATCCAAAGCCGGACCTTGTCGAGAAACCGCGCCTTAACTCTTTCCCCGACACGTACCGCACCAAGATCCGTCGTAAGCCTGCCGGTCGCCCGGACAGTGCGGGGCATCCTTCGGGAGAGCGCTCTCCGTATGCTATAAAAGCGCTTATGAGCGCAGGTCACCCGCAGGAACCGGGATCCCCCACCCTGGAGGATGTGGCCCGGGTGGCGGGCGTCTCCCGTGCCACCGTCTCCCGTGTGATCAACGGCATCCGCAACGTCAACCCCTCCATCCAGGAGACGGTCAGGGAGGCCATCACCGCCACCGGCTACGTCCCCAACCAGGCCGCGCGCTCGCTCGTCACGCGCCGGGCGGGGGTGATCGCCCTGGTGGTCTCCGGGGCGGGTGGCGACGACGCGGAGAACCCGTTCCCGAACCAGGTCTTCACCGACCCGTTCTTCGGCCGGGTGACCGGCGGCATCGTCGGCTTCCTCCGCCCGCTCGGCATCCATCCGATCCTGATGTTCGCCGAGACCGCCAAGGCCCGCGCCCAGGTCATCACCTACCTCCGGCAGGGCAACGCCGACGGCGCGATCCTGGTCTCCACGCACGCGGAAGACCCACTGCCGAAGCTCCTCGCCGACGCGTCCCTGCCCGCCGTGCTCTTCGCGCGGCCCGCGGAGCCGATCCCGATCAGCTACGTCGACATCGCGCACCGGACGGGAGCCAAGCTGGCCGCCGACCACCTGGTCGCCCGGGGCTGCCGCCAGGTGGCCACCATCTCCGGACCCCTGGACGTGCCGGCCAGCCAGGAGCGCCTCGCGGGCTTCCGGGACGCGATGGCCAGGCACGGTCATCCGTACGTCCCGCACGCGGAGGGCAACTTCACCCACGACAGCGGGGAGGCGGCGATGGAGCGGCTGCTGGCCGAGCACCCCGGCGTCGACGGTGTCTTCTGCGCCAACGACCTGATGGCCCAGGGGGCGCTGCTGGTGCTGCGCCAGCACGGCCGCCGGGTGCCCGGCGACGTCGCCGTGGTGGGCTTCGACGACAGCAGCGCGGCCGTGGCCTGCAAGCCTCCGCTGACCACGGTCCGCCATCCGGTGGAGGACATGGCGGCCGAGATGGGCCGCCTGCTGCTGGCCCACATCGAGCAGCCTGGCCGGCGGGTGACCTCGGTCATCTTCGAGCCCACCCTGGTGGTCCGCGAGTCCGCCTGACGGCGACCGGCGCGGGCACGCGGGGACAGTACGTTCCCCCCGATCGGACAACGGCTACCGACAGCGTCCGGCACGCGGGCGCTCTCTCATCGGAGAGCGCTCTTCACTCGCAGCCGCTCGAAGGCGGACCGGACCTGGACGGCCTGGTTGTCCGCACCGGAGGCATTGGGGTGCACGAAGGTGCACGCCTCACCGTTGCCCGGGATCTGGCGGCAGAGCTCGGACGGGGAATCCGTCTGGTCCCCGGTCCCCGTGAGGTCGTCCCTGACCCCGTACATCCACTTCTCCGCGGCGGGCTCGCACACTCCGTGGTTGACACTGGATCCGTAGGTGTCGACGTAGGTCGCGCCGTGTTCGGCCGCCTGCCGGCTGAGCAGATCGTTGAGCTCGCGCTCCACGCTGTCCAGCCAGGGCATGTCCCCCTTGGCGACGGTGCCGAGCTGAGTGAAGGTTCCCCAGGAACAGCCGCTGCTGTGCGGGACGATGGCCGGATAGCCGACGACGATGACCTGAGCCTGTGGCGCCCGGTCTCGGATCGCCGTCATCATCTGGCTGTACTCGCGGTCAAGCTGGTCGAACTTGCCCGCCAGCCAGGCCCGGCCGTCGCCCTCGGTGTAGTACTTCTTGCACGGCGTCCCGAAACCGAGCGTGTCGCGGCCGCGCGTAAGGCACTGGGTCACGATCTCGCCGAATCCGAGGGTGTTCCCGCCGATGCCGACGCTCACATAGTCGGTGTCGGGCGTGAGGGATTCGATCTGGGGAGGCTTCTGCGGCCATCCTCCCCCAGGCGCCACGGACGGTGGGCCGAAGAGCTTCTGGGACGGCTGCGGGCCCAGGATGCCGTCCTGCACCTCCGCCGCACCGCAGGTGACATCGGTGAAGTCCAGGTCCAGCGCTGCGGCGACCTGCTGGGGGTAGCTGCGGTCGGAGCGGCCGCAGCCGTCGCCGGCGTCCCAGGGCCGGACGAAGACATCGGCGCTGTAGGAGTCACCCAGCGCCACGTAGCTTGGCTGTGGGCTGGCGGCGGCCAGAGCAGCGGGGACCGGGCCGAACACGGACAGCGCGGTGGCCGCGGCAAGTGACGCCCGGACGGTGACAAGCGTAAGGGGTGTGGACAAGTGATCGTCCTTCGTGTCTGTGCTACGGGCAGATCCCGCCAGCTTGGTGACACAGTGTATCGATCAAGGAACTCTGTGTGAAATAACCCGCGACGCTCACCCCGGAAAAGGCATGCCGGACGGCCTGAACCCGGCAGCACCGGGTTCACTCGCCTAGGAGCCGGTGGGGAGCCGGGGCACGCTGTCGATCAGCCGGCGCGTGTAGGGGTGGCCGGGAGAGCCGAGCACCGCGGCGGTGTCCCCCTGCTCCACGATGCGGCCCCGTTCGAGCACCGCCGTGTGCCGGCAGAGCATCGAGACCACGGCGAGGTCGTGCGAGACCATCACGATCGTCAGCCCGTGGCTCTCCTGCAGTTCGGCGAGCAGGTCGACGATGCGCACCCGCGTGGAGACGTCCAGCGCGCTGACGGGCTCGTCCGCGAGCAGGACCCGGGGCTCGCACACGATGGCGCGCGCGATGGCGATGCGCTGACGCTGCCCGCCGGAGAACTCGTGCGGGTAGCGGTGTGCGACGTCCACCGGCAGCCCGACGGCCAGCAACGCGGCGGCGACCCGCTGGCCGGCGTGGGAGCCGCCCGGCCGGCCCGCCACCAGGCCGAGCGAGCGGAGCGGTTCGGCGATGATCCTGCCCACACGCTGCCGCGGATCGAGCGAGGAGTAGGGGTCCTGGAACACGGTCTGGACGCTGCGCCGGAAGGCGCGCATCCGCCCGCGGTCGCGCAGCGAGAGTTCCGTCCCGTCGAAGAGGATCCGGCCGCTGGTGGGACTGGTCAGGCCGAGCAGCAGGCGGAGCAACGTGGTCTTGCCCGCACCGGACTCGCCGACCAGCGCCACGCCGCGCCCCGGGGTGATGTCGATCGAGACGTCGGTGAGCGTGGGGGCCGCGCCGCGGTACGCGAAGCCCACCTGGCGTGCCTCCAGGATGGCCGGGGTCATCGCGCCGTCCAATCCAGTGCGCTGTCGAGCTCGCGGGCGCTGGTCACCAGAGAGCGGGTGTAGGGGTGGCGCGGCGCGTTCACGATGCCGGAGACGGTGCCTGACTCGACGGCGGCGCCGTCCTTGAGGACGAGGACCCGGTCGGTGATGCCGGAGACGACCGCGAGATCGTGGCTGATGAACAGCAGCGCCATCCCCCGGGCCGAGACCAGGCCGTCCAGCAGTGCGAGCACCTCCGCCTGCACCGTCACGTCCAGGGCCGTGGTGGGCTCGTCGGCGATGAGCAGCGCGGGCTCACAGGCGAGCGCCATGGCGATGGCGACCCGCTGGCGCTGCCCGCCGGAGATCTCGTGCGGGTATGCCCTCGCGACGCGGTCCGGCTCGGTGATCCGTACCTCCTCCAGCGCCGTGACGACGGCGGCGCGCAGGGCGGCGCCGCGTAGCCTCCGCCTGCGCCCGAGAGGCTCGGCGAGCTGGCGGCCGACCCTCGCCAGCGGGTCGAGCGCGGTAAGGGGCTCCTGGAAGACGATGGTCGCGGCCCGGCCGCGCAGCCCGTTCAGGCGCCGCTCCGCCGCGCCGACGACCTCGGTCCGGGGCAGGCCCGGGACGTCCAGCACGACGCTGCCCGACGCGGTCATCCCGGCGGGCAGCAGGCCCATGATCGCGAGCGCGGTCAGCGACTTGCCCGAACCCGACTCACCGATCAGGCCGAGCCGCGCGCCGGCGTCGATCGCGAAGGACACGTCGGAGAGGAGTCCGCGGCCGTCTCCGGACCGCACGTGGAGTCCCGTGATGTCGAGCAGGCTCATCGGGTCCTCCTGCGGGTCGGGTCGGCCATGTCGCGGAGGCCGTCGGCGACCAGGTTCACGCCGATGACGAGCACGACCAGGAGCACGCCGGGGGCGATCGCGCCGACCGGCGCCGTGAGCACGGTCGCCTGGGCCTCCTGCAGCATGCGCCCCCAGGACGCGTTCGGCGGCGGGGGTCCCAGCCCGAGGTAGGACAGGGACGCCTCGGCCAGTACGGCGAGGCCGAGCTGCAGGGCGAGGTTGACCAGCAGCGTCGGCCAGATGTTCGGCAGGACGTGCTCGGTCACGATGCGCGGCCAGGAGGTTCCCGAGGTGCGCGCCGCCGTGATGAAGTCCTGGGCCAGTACGCGCTTGACGAGCACCCGGGTCAGCCGCGCCACGATCGCGGACATCCCCAGCCCGATCGCCAGGACGGCCGAGCCGAGGGACGCCGTCCGCACCGCGACCACCAGCATGGCCAGGAGCAGGGTGGGGAAGGCGATGAGGATGTCGAGCAGCGCGGAGACGGTGTCGTCGAGCCACCGGGTGGCGAAGCCCGCCAGCAGACCGCCGGCGACTCCGAGGACGCCGCCGAGCAGGACCGACCCGATGCCGACCGTCAGCGCGATCCGCGCGCCGATCATCACCTGGGTGAGCAGGTCCCGGCCGAGCTTGTCGGTGCCGAGCAGGTGGGCCGGGCCGGGAGGCATGAGCCGGTCACCCGAGGTGTCGGCGGGCGGGTACGGAACCCACAGGAGTGAGACGACGGCGACGACGACGAGCACGCCGACGAGCACGCAGCCGGTCACGAGGGTCGCGGACCGGCGCGGGCGGGTGGGGGCGCGGCCGGTGCCGGCTCCGGTCACGGCGCTCATCGCGCGCCGCCCGACACGGTGCCGCGCAGCCGCGGGTCGATGATCCGCTGGACGAGGTCGGCGAGAAACCCGATCAGCAGGACCCCGAAGGTGCTGACGATCAGGACGCCCTGGATGACCGGGTAGTCGTGCTGCGCGATCCCCTTGATCAGCATGCTGCCGAGGCCGGGGAGGGCGAACACGCTCTCGACCACCACGGCGCCGAGAAAGGTGGTGGCGAGCTCGATCCCGAGGATCGACACGACGGGAACGGCCGCGTTGCGCAGGCCGTGACGCCACATCGCTCCGGTGAACGTGGATCCGAGCGCCCTGAACGTCCGCAGGTAGTCGCTGTCGAGCACGTCGACGGTGGCGGAGCGGACGTAGCGGATGAGCGAGGCGGACATGACGGAGGCGATGGTGACCACGGGGAGGGCCAGTGAGGTGAGGGCGTCGGCCGGATCGGCCCAGTCGTCCCGGGGGAATCCTCCGGCCGGCAGCACCCGGAAATACAGCGAGAACACGGTGATGAGGAGCATGCCGACCCAGAAGGCGGGCACCGCGATGCCCAGCTGGGACAGCCCGCTGAGCAGCGAGCCGTACCAGGTGTCCGAGCGGCGGGCCGCGAGGAAGCCGACCGGTACGGCGATGACGACCGCCAGGAGGAAGGCCAGCAGGGTGAGGGGGACGGTGACGACCAGGCGCGAGGCGATCTCCGGACCGACCGGAAGGGTGCTGACGAACGATCTGCCCAGGTCGAAGGTCGCCAGCTGCCCGAGCCAGGAGACGAACTGCTCCGGCAGTGGGAGGTCCGACCCGATCTGGTGGCGGGCGGCCTCGATCTGCTCCGGGGTGGCCCCGACCGACAGCAGGGAGTTGGCGGGGTCACCGGGCAGCAGGCGGAGCAGCAGGAACAGGAGCGTGCTCGCCAGGAACAGCGAGACGACGAGGAACGCCGCGCGCCGCAGCAGGTAGACGGTCATGCCGGGCCGGGCCGATCGGCGAGACCGGGACGCCCCGGCCCGGACCGGCCGCGCGGGGCGGCGGTCCGGGCCGGGGCGGCGGTCCGGGCCAGGGTGTACGGGGCGGGCATCAGCTCTTCTTGATGCCGTAGGCGTAGAACTGCGAGTTCAGGCCGTTGACCGGATAGCCCGACAGCGACGACGAGGCGACGACGATCTGCGGGTAGAGGTAGAGCCAGTCGCTGGCCGCGTCCTCCGCGATCTTCCGGTTGGCCTGCCTGAGCAGGTCCGTCTGCTCGGCGGTCGTGTCCGACTTCTCCGCCTGGGCGATCAGCCGGGTGACCTCGGGGTTGTCGTAGCCCCAGTAGAAGTCGGGGTTGCCGTACCAGACGACGTCACGGTCGTTGACGTGCTCCTGCAGCGTCGCGGTGAAGTCGCGGTTCTTGAACACCTTGGTGTACCACTCGTCGGCGGTGATGACGTTGATCGTGACGGTGATGCCGACCTTGGCCAGCTCTCCCTTGATGAACGTGGCCGCCGTGGGGTGCGGGTCGTAGTTGGGGGTGTCCAGCGTGAAGCTGAACCCGCCCGCGTAGCCGGCCTCGGCGAGCTGCTTCTTGGCCAGCTCCACGTCGTGGGGGTTCACCGTGGTGAGGTCCTCGTACCACGGGTCGGTCGGCGGGACCATCGAGCCGATCAGGGTTCCGTAACCACCCCAGATCGAGTCGAGCAGCTTCCTGTTGTCGATGGCGGAGGTGACGGCCTTGCGGACCAGAGGGTTGTCGAACGGCTTCACCCGGTCGTTGAAGGCCAGGAGCAGCTTGGTCGTCGAGTGGCCGTCGTTGACCTTGTAGTCCTTGTTGCCGGTGAACTGGGCCAGGGCGTCCGGGCTCTGCTCACTGGTCACGATGTCGACGGCGTTGGTCAGCAGCGCGTTGTTGAGCGCGGTCGCCTCCGTGTAGTAGTGGAACACCACTCCCTGGTTCGCCGGGCGCGTGCCCCAGTAGCCGGGGAACGGCTCCAGGCTCAGCGAGGAGCCCCGCTTCCACGTCCCGAGCTTGTAGGGGCCGGTGCCGTCCTCCGACGTAGCGAGGTCCTTGGCCTGGTCGTTGATGATCCACACGTAGCTGAGGTTGTAGACGAACGAGATCGACTTGTCCGACAGCTTCACCGTCACCGTGCCGTCGTCCGGAGTCTCGATGCTCTTGATCCCGGTGAAGCTGCTCTTACGGGCGGACTGGGAGTCCTTGGCGAGGACCTTTTCGAGGCTGTACTTCACGTCCGCGGACGTGAGGGGCTTGCCCGAATGGAACGTGACGCCACTCCGCAGCGTGAACGTGTAGGTGAGGCCGTCCGGGCTGACCTTGTAGTCCTCGGCGAGCAGGTTCTCGACCTTGCCGTCGTCGGTGAGCCGGAACAGGCCTTCGTAGACGTTTCCGTTGAACGCCTCGGTCACGCCCTGTCCGCCGCCGGCCGTGTTGTCGAGGTTCTGCGGTTCGTACAGCGAGCCGACCTCGATCGTGGCGTTCGGGTCATATGAGGCGGACGATGACGTGCTCCCCGATCCGGCCGGCGAGGTGGCCTCCGGGCCGGAACCGCAGCCGGTGAGGGTCAGCGCGACCGCGATGGCGGCGCCGATGAGCGACGTCGTCTTCCTTTTCATTGTCTCTCCTGATCGGTGGCCGTACGGTTCCGCTGTTCCACCGATCGGTGGCCGCATGGCCGGAGGTGATGGGCGACCTGAGGTCGGCCGGGGTCGCTGAGGTGTCTCGGCGCACTCCGTGGCCGTTCCGTCGCCAAGAGCGGCGTGCACCGTCGACGACTTCCCACAGAATCCTATAGAAATAGTCTGTTTTGTCCAATTTGATCAACATCGGGCTGTTTTTCCCGTTTGCCCCGCGGTCGGAGCCGTTCCGCGATGGTACGGAAGCCCCGTGGCGTCTTGCCGGACGCCCTCCCGGGTGAGAGGTTCGAAAACGACCCTGCCGACAAGCTTTGGGGGCGCTTCCCGGCCATGGACGACCACCTCACCGATCACACCGACGGCCCTGACGGCCGCGACCTGCCGGAACTCCCGTTCGTACGGGACAACCCGCTCCAGGTGCCGGAGATGTACCGCGCGCTACGGGCCACCCGGCCGGTGACCCGGGTCCGGACCCGGGTGGGCGACGTCGCCTGGCTGGTCTCGGGCTACGAGGAGGCCAGGCAGGCCTTCGCCGACCACCGTCTCGGCCGGTCGGCCCCCCTCCCCGAGCGAGCCGCCCGGATCTCCGACTCGGCCCTGATCGGCGGCCCGTCCGGCGACATCACGACGGAGAAGGCCAACCACGAGCGGATGCGCCGGATGCTCACACCGGCCTTCTCCGCCCGCCGGATGAGCGCTCTCGGACCACATGTCCAGCAGCTCGTCGACGACCTGCTGGACCGCATGGCCGAGCTGCCGCGCCCGGCGGACCTGCGGCAGGCACTCTCCCTGCCGCTGCCCGTGCTGGTGATCTGCGAGCTGCTCGGCGTGCCGTACGGCGACCGCGGGCACTTCAGGGGGCTGGCCGACGCGATCACGGATCTGAGCGATCCGGAACGCGCCAGAGCGGCGATGGACGGACTGACCGACTACGCCCGCGGCATCCTGGCCGGCAAGCGGGCGGATCCGGCCGATGACGTGTTCTCCGACCTGGCCACCATGGAGGCGCCCGACGAGGAGATCGCCAGGCTCGCCGCCGGGCTGCTGTTCGCCGGTCACGAGACGACGGCCAACCAGATCGACTACGGCGTGCTGCTGCTGCTCACCAACCCGGCGCAGCGTGACGTCCTGCTCGCCGACCCGTCGCTGGCGGGTGTCGCGGTGGAGGAGATCCTGCGGATGGCGGCGCCGGGCGACCATGGCCTGCCCCGCTACGCCCACGAGGACGTGAGCATCGGCGGCGTGACGATCAGGCGTGGCGAGGCGGTGCTCATCTCCACGGCGGCGGCCAACCGCGACGAGCGGGTGTTCCCCGAACCCGAGCGTTTCGACATCGGCCGTCCCCTCGGTGACCCGCATCTCGGGTTCGGCTACGCGGCCCGCTACTGCATCGGGGCCAGTCTGGCCCGGGTGGAGCTCCGGTCGGTGTTCGGCACCCTGTTCCGCCGTTTCCCCACGCTGGCGCTTGCCGTGCCCGCCGGGGAACTGGTGGAACGTGAAGCCTCTCTCACCGGAGGATTCACCCGCATCCCGATCACCTGGTAACGGAACAGCCCCGAGAAAGAGATACCGTCAGGAATGGCAGAAGCCAAGGAGACCGGTGGACCGTTCCACGAACGGACCACCTGGGCGTACGACGTCAAGACGCCGCTGCGCGAGTTCCTCCGTACCGAGACCGGCAGTGCCGTCGCCCTGCTCGCCGCGACGCTGACCGCTCTCGCCTGGGCGAACATCAGCTCGTCGTCATACGAGGCCGCCTGGGGGACGCCGCTGTCCATCAGCGCCGGTGGTTTCGACGTCTCCATGAACCTGCGCCACTGGGTCAACAGTGGGTTGATGACGCTCTTCTTCTTCGTCGTCGGGCTGGAGGCGCGCCGCGAGTTCGACATGGGAGAACTGCGTGACCGGCGGCGGCTGGTGCTGCCGCTGGCCGCCGGCCTCGGCGGGATGATCGTGCCCGTCGCGATCTATCTCAGCATGAACGCGGGCCACCCCTCCGCGTACGGCTGGGGTGCGGCGATGTCGACGGACACGGCGTTCGCGCTCGGCATGCTCGCGCTGTTCGGGTCCCGTTTCCCGGCACGGCTGCGGACCTACCTGCTCACGATCACCGTGGTCGACGACCTCGTCGCGCTCGCGGTCATCACCGTCTTCTACAACGAGCGGGCCGCCGCACCGGCGCTACTGGCCGGGGCCGGGATCTTCGGCGTGATCCTGATCATCCACGCGGCCGGCGTGCACCGTGGACTCCCCTACGCGCTGCTCGGAATGGCGGCGTGGGTGGCGCTCCTCAAGTCCGGCGTCGAGCCCATCGTCATCGGCCTGGCCATGGGGCTGCTGACCTACGCGTCCCCGGCGGCGCGCGGCGATCTCCAACGCGCGACCGACCTTTTCCGGCTCTTCCGTGAGCAGCCCACCCCGGAGCTGGCCCGCTCGGCCAGCGTGGGGCTCGCCTCGACGATCTCACCGAACGAGCGGCTGCAGCAGCTCTACCACCCCTGGGTGAGCTATCTGATCGTGCCGCTGTTCGCCCTCTCGAACGCGGGGGTGACGCTCAGTGGCGAGTTCCTGACGCGGGCCCTCACCTCACCGATCACCCTCGGAATCCTGCTGGCCTACGTGGTGGGCAAGCCGATCGGGATCATCGGCTCCTCCCTGCTCACCACGGGGCTGAGCCGCGGCCGCATCCGCCCGCCCGTCGGCTGGGCCACCGTCACCGCCGCCGGCACGATCGCCGGCATCGGCTTCACCGTCTCCCTGCTGATCGCCACCCTCGCCTTCAGCGGCCCCCAGCTGGAGGAGGCGAAACTCGGCATCCTCACCGCGGCGCTCTGCGCGCCCCTCATGACCTGGACCGTCTCCAGGGTGACCGCGCTGCTTCCCCGGCGGCGCCGGATCTGGGCGCTGCTGGGCACCGCCGAGAGCATCATCGACCTCGCCGCGCCCGTCGATCCGGACCGCGACCACCTGCGCGGCCCTGTGGACGCGCCGGTGACCCTGGTCGAGTACGGGGACTTCGAGTGCCCCTACTGCGGCCAGGCGGAGGCGGTCGTCCGCGAGCTGCTCGCCGACCTCGGCGACGTCCGTTACGTCTGGAGGCACCTCCCGCTGGACGACGTCCACGCCTATGCCCAGCTCGCCGCGGAGGCGGCGGAGGCCGCGGCCGAGCAGGGGGCGTTCTGGGAGATGCACGACCTCCTACTCGACCACCAGGGTGCTCTCCACGTTCCCGACCTGCTCCGCTACGCCGAGAGCCTCGAACTCGACGTCGAACGGTTCCGCGACAGCCTCCGCGACAACGCCGGCGCCGCCCGGATCGCCGAGGACGTCGACTCCGCCGACCTGAGCGGCGTGTCCGGCACGCCGACGTTCTTCATCAACGGGCGGCGCCACCACGGCGCCTACGACATCGCCACCCTCTCGTCGGCCGTGCGGGTCGCCCGTGCGCGCGTGGCCCTGAAGTCATGGTCGTGACCCCGAAGGACCGCGCGCCCTTCCCGGCGAGCACCGTGGAGGAGGCCGTACCGTGCGGTCGGAGCCGCCACGGACGCGCCCGAGGTCACTCTCCCCGCATCCGCGCGAGCGCCGTCTCGAAGACGTCCATCTCGCGTTCGAGACGGCCCGGCCCCGCCGAGGGCAGCCACGGCAGGACGACGCTCACCCCGGCCTTCTCACACTCCTCAAGCACCGCGGGGTCCGAGGGCACCGACATCATCACGACCTGGATCGCCCTGCCCACCTCGTCGGCGCGCTGGAACAGCTCCCGCACGCGTTCCAGGACGCCGGGCCCGTAGTTCGGCAGCCAGCCGTCGCCATAGGACAGCACGCGGTCGAACACGCGGGGGCCGGTGCCGCCGACCAGCACCGGCGGATAGGGCCGCCGGGCCGGCTTGGGCCACGACCAGATCGGATCGAAGGACACGTACTCGCCGTGATAGTCGGCCTCGTCGTGGGTCCAGATCCGCTGCGCCGCCTCGATGTGCTCCTTCATCACCGCGAAACGGCGTGCCGGATCCACCCCGTGGTTACGGATCTCGGGTTCGAGCCAGCCCGCGCCCACGCCGAAGACGAACCGGCCGCCGGTGAGGGCGTCGACGCTCGCCACCGACTTCGCGAGAGTGATCGGGTGGTGCTGGGGGACCAGGCAGATGCCGGTCCCCACCCGCAGCCGGGTGGTGGCCAGGCCCGCGGCGGTGCACGCCACGAACGGGTCGTAGGTGTGCCAGTACTTGCGGGGCAGCGTGCCGCCCTCGGGGCGCTGGGGCGGCGCGCCCGCGGGAATGTGGGTGTGCTCGCTGAACAGCAGCATCGCATGGCCACGCTGTTCGACCATCTGGGCGAGCCGGGCTGGATCGACCGCGTCATGGGTCGCGAAGTAGCCAAAGCCGGAGTCCATCGCCCCAACGTAACCCGGCACAGCCGCATATCCCGGACGACACTCGCACCTGTCTCGACCGGAAGACAGGGGCCCGTCAGGAGCTCGGCGATCCCCCCGGCGGACCATGGGATCCTCGCCCGAGTTTTTAGCACTCTTGTGATAACGGACGGCAACGGGCGGAGGAGAATAGGGGCAAATGCTCAAAAATGAGTGGAATGTCTTTTTTCGCCGCGCGTCGGGAGGATGCACCGATGATCACCATCGACATTCCGAACTGGGCCGCCCGCATGCGCGCCTGGAGGCGCGGCCGCCTGTGGAGCCGGCACGAGCTGGGAGAGCGGCTGGCCGACACCGCGGACGAGACGGCCCGTGACCGCATGCCCGCCCAGGAGCAGCTCACCGAGATGGTCCGCTCCTGGGAGACCGGGGAGCAGCGGCCCGACGAGCTGTACGCGGAGCTGCTGTGCCGGGCGTTCGACATGAACGAGGCGGAGCTGTTCAGCGGGGAGGCGGCCGGCACGACACTCTGGCACCACCTGACCGGTATCCCGCTGCTGTCGGGGACGTTCTCGGCCGAGGACGAGGAGCGCACCGGCCGGGCGATCGAGGACCCCCGGCGGGTCGACGACCAGACCGTGGCCTACCTCCAGACCGTCCTGCGGAGCTACTCACGGCCGGATCTCCGCCCGGCACGCACGGCCGGTGCCCTGTCCCCCGTCTTCGCCGCGATCGACGGGCTGCACCGTGACGTCGGCTCGGGTCTCCGCCAGGCACTGCTCATGCTCAGCGCGGAGGACGCCGAGCAGATCAGCCGCATGCACTACGAGGCCGGCGACCTGGATGAGGCGCTGGCCTGGTCGGACCGGGCCATACTCGCGGCAGGCCAGGCCGAGGACGGACGGCTCCTGGCGTACACGCTCGCCCGCCGGGCCGGGCTCCAGGACGCCCGGAGCAACCCCGAGCAGGTGATCGACCTCGCCGTCGCCGCCCGCGAACACGTCCTCGCCCCGCATCCGCTGGACGCCATGGCACGCTGTCACGAGGCGCAGGGCCACGCCCTGGCGGGAGCCGAGGACATGTGCCACCGCCGCCTGGAGGAGTCCGCGGAGGAGTCCGAGCAGACCTCCGAGGAGAGCCTTCAGGACGACACGCTCGGCGCGTCCGACTACCTTGCCGGGCTCCATGACACCCTGGCCGCCGGATGTCTCATCCAGCTCCACCATCCCGCCGACGCGATCGATCTCCTGGAACGGGACCTCTCCGGGGCTCCGTCCACCTACGTCACGGCCTACAACATGGCCCGTCTCGCCCACGCCTACGCCGACGCCCACGAGGCCGAGCGTTCGGCCGGAGTCGCCCGACAGGCCCTGACACTGTCACGCCGGACCGGTGCGCGCCGGGCCATGGATGAGCTCCGCCTCGTCCGCGGCGGCCTCTACCGGTAGCGGAACCTGACCGGGCCGGCCGGTGTATCTTCCGCATGAGACGAATCCTGCTGACTCTGGTGGTCCTCCTCGTTCCCGCGCTGACCCTGGCGGCGCCGGCCCGGGCGGGCGGCTGGGCGGTCACCTTCATGGACCCGGCCCCGGCGGATGTACAGCCGCACACCACCTACACGCTCGGCTTCTGGCTGCTCCAGCACGGCACGCATCCTTACGAGGGCGTCAACCTGGGTGAGGTCGGGCTGAAGTTCACCGACGGGAGCAAGGTCGTCCGGTTCTCCGGCGTGGAGCTGAGCGAGCCGGCCCACTACGCGGCGGCGATCTCGCTGCCACCCGGCACCTGGAAGGTGGAGGGCATCCAGGGATGGTTCGCCCCCTACGGAATCGGCACCCTCACCGTGCCGGGGCGACTGAAGATCGCCCCGATCCCGGAGGACCTCCGGCGGGCGATCGACAGCCAGACTCCACAGGAGAACTACTGGGGCGAGGTCCACCCTCCGGGCTTCAAGGCCGGCAGCGGCTCCGGCCGGCCCGTGGCCTCCCCTCCCCCTGCCGCCTCCCCGTCCCCCTCCCCGTCCCCCTCCCCGTCAGCCGCCCTGTCCGCGCCGGATGGATCCACCGGTTCCACGATCACCGCCACGGTCACGGAACCGGGCTCCTGGTGGCATCCGGCTTACGCGGTGGCCGCTCTTCTCGCCCTGGCGCTCATAGGGACCCTGACCTATCGCGTACGGCGGCGCTGACCGCACCTCCCGGGCGGCGAGGTCGGCGGCCTCGGCCGTGGCCGGTGGGACCCGGCCCTGGAATCGGTGCCCGGCTCGGGGGTATGGACCCCAGATGAGCATCCATGAGGAACTCCGCCAGGTCGAAGAGGATCTGAAGAGGCTGCGTACGGAGGTCGCCGAGCTGCGCGGGCAGGTCGGCGAACTCGGACCGACGGATCCCGCCGAACGGTCAGCGTTGATCAACATGGCCGATGAGCAGGAAGCCCTGGCCAACGAATTGGAGGGCAGGCGCGAAGGGCTACTCAGGCAGATCGGCGCCGGCAATCACATCGACTCCCCGGGCCCCTGACCCGGTCCGTCCGGATCCGGCACGGCGGGCCGTATTTCCGGACGACCGGTTATAGACGACCCCGGCTGGTAACGATAAGAACGGACCATCATCGGGGGGATGAAATGATCAACAAGCTTCACAAAATGGGCATAAAGTCAAGCACGATGTACGCGGCCGGAATCGCGTCGATCGGCCTGTCGGTCGTGGCATGGCTGAGCTCGGAGTCGTTTGAGCGCGCAGGGAGGGACCGGGCGGACCGGTGGGGGATCTTCATCGGCGAGTGGGCGCCGACGTTCTTCGCGATGGGGATCGCGCTCCGCCTCGAGGAGACACGTGCCGAGACCCGGGGGATAGGCGAGGAGAGGCTGGAGGAGACCTACACCGAGAGCAGGATTCCGTCCCGCGCCGGTGTCTGACCAGCCAGGCGGCCACGTGTGAGCCGGGTCGCGTCCCGGGGGAGGGACGCGACCCGCTCGCACGTCAGGCGTCGGCAGGCGGCCGCGGCCCCTTCCCGTCCGGCCCCCGCGCGGAAGCAGAGGGCCCCTGTTCAGGCGATAGGGACTGGCCAATCATCATGATCTAGTCAAATTCGGACGTTATCCCGCCCAAAAGTTGGCACAGCGTGTTGTCATACCGTGACTGACGGTAACGATCCCTGTGAATCGTACTGGCCTGGCCGCGACGGGACGTCGGCCTCCCGATCGTGGACCGTCCAGGAGGACGCACCTTCGGAAGGTTGCCGTGACCTTCGCGGCCTCCCGTCACAACGATCTCGGCAGGCCACCCATGGAGACAGGGACGTCAGGAGAACTTCGATGATCAAGCGCGGCAAGCCCACCAAGAACGGACAGGTCAAGATCACCTTCACCGTGCCGGCCGAGCAGCCCCTGAGGGGGATCTCAGTGGTCGGCGACTTCAACAACTGGGACCCCTACGCCCACCCGATGCAGCGAAAGGACAACGGCACCTACCAGGTGAGCCTGACCGTCCCGTCGCAGCAGCCCATCCGCTTCCGTTACCTGGCAGACGGCGGCGTGTGGTTCGACGACGCCGACGCCGACCACCACGACGAGCACGGCGGACACCTGAACCCGGTGGCCCGGTAGGACCACGGGCGCAGGCATCGCGGCGTCCGTCGCGCGAGGCTCGGCACCACGTCCGCCCGCGGCTCCGGCGGACCGCGCCGCGGGACGGAGTTCCGCCGTCTCCACGATCACCATTCGCCAGGACGGCCTCCCCCCTTCCTGTCCCCGTCCTGGCGACGGGGTCGCCCCCGCTCCGCCTGTCACGGCATGCGGCTTGGAGGACGTCGGAAGAGGCGATCACGTGGAGATGATCCTGGAGATCGCGGCTGTGATGTCGTCGATGCTCATGGGGTCGGGGTCGAGCGCGCTGTGGATGGCCAGGCCCTCGATGAGGGCGTCGAGGTAGCGGGCGGTGGCGGGGTCGAAGTGCCGCTGCAGGGCCTGCCTGCTCCGCGCCATCCAGGCCCTGGTCACCTCACGCAGGGCCGGGTCGCGGGCGGCCAGGGTGTAGAGCTCGTAGGTCAGCACCACGTCCCGGGGCGAGCCGAGAAGGTCTTCGGTGATGAGGGCGACGACGGCCTCCTGGGCCTGCTCGGCATCGGCGGCGGCGCGTAGCCGGGCGTCGAAACGGTCGGCGAAGCGGTCGGCGAGCCGGGTGAAGGCCAGGGTGAGCAGCTCGTCCATACCGGTGAAGTGGTAGGTCATCGATCCCAGCGGCACATTCGCGGCTTCGGCGATCTTGCGGTGGGAGGTGCCCGCGACCCCGTGGGCGGCGACGACCTCAAGGGTGACGTCGATGATCCGGTCCCGGCGGCCGGGGTCGAAGCGTCGAGCGGGCGGCGTCGGCCGCATCGCGGTCGTCTCCTCAGCCATCACAGATGGCGGATCACTCTGGCCGGAACGCCGACGGCCACCACGTTGTCCGGGATGTCGCCGGTGACGACGGCGCCGGCGCCGATGACGCTGTTGGCACCGATGGTGACGCCGGCCAGCACGATGACGCCGCCGCCCAGCCAGACGTTGTCGCCGATCACGATCGGTTCGGCCGCCTCCAGCTTGTTGCGCCGCTGCTCGGGGTCGAGAGGGTGGGTGGGGGTGAGCAACTGCACGTTCGGGCCGATCTGCACGTCGTCGCCGATGGTGATGGCGGCCACATCCAAGGCGACCAGGCCGTAGTTGGCGAAGGTGCCCGAGCCGACGGTGATGTGGGAGCCGTAGTCGACATACAGCGGCGGCTTGATGTGGGCGTCGGGGGCGATCGAGCCGAGCAGCTCCTCCAGGATGGGGCGCGCGGCCTCCTGGTCGCCGGCGTAGACCTCGCCGTAGCGGTGGGCCAGGGCGACGGCGCGCTTGGAGGCGGCCTCCAGCTCGGGATCGTCGGCGATGTAGAGGTCACCGGCCAGCATGCGCTCGCGGTTGGTGCGCGGATCTCCAACGAAGAGGTCAGTCATATGTACGATCGTACACTCTATATGTACGAACGTACGTAACGGGAGGGCGCCCTCCGGTAACACCTGACCCTCCGGCGCACAGGACACGGGACCCCGGAATTGCTTATATAAGTGCACACTCATATATTGATGCCATGCACGCGTTTGACGTTCTTGGCGATCCGGTACGGCGCCGGATCCTGGAGCTGCTCGCCGACGGCGAACACTCCGCCGGCCAGATCGGCGCCGTCGTGCAGGAGGAGTTCGGGATCTCCCAGCCCGGAGTGTCACAGCACCTGCGCGTGCTGCGCGAGAACGGCTTCGCGACCGTCCGGGCCGAGGGCACCCGGCGCCTGTACGCCGTCGACCCCGCACCGCTGCAGGAGGTCGACATCTGGCTGGAGCGCTACCGCCGGTTCTGGGACCGGAGCCTGGACGCCCTCTCCTTCCGGGGACACGGCCGGGGGCGACTGAGACCGGACAGCCACGGAGAGTGACCGATGTCGGCCGGCCGGAGAAGACCCGGCCGGCGACCTGTCTCCCACGACGGCCGCGTCCCCGGCCCGCCGCTCCTTCCGGAGCCGCGGACATCCTCGCTGCAGGCATTCGTCCGCGCCCGTTGAACTGCCCCATGTCAGGGGCGTACGGTGGTGGTAGTGGTTTCCGTCTCTGCACGGCTCCCCATAAGGGCGCTGTCTCCGACAGCCGTGGACAGCGGGGCATCATGACTCGACTTTCCGTTACGGTGAGCGACCATCCACGGTTCTCGGTGGTGTCACTCATCGGCGATCTCGACAAGGTATCGGCCCCACCGCTTGAGGAAGCGCTCGCGACACTGCTGACGCGAGGACACGTTCGGATCATCATCGATACGACCGACCTGGGGTTCTGCGACTCCACGGGCGTCTGGGTGCTCCTGGCGACCATGCGCCGCGCCTACGAGCAGAACGGCTGGCTCCGGCTGGCCGGGGTCAACGGGTTCCTCCGCCGCCTTCTGGAGATGACCCGGCTGGGCGAGGCGTTCCCCATCGACCGTGATGTGAACGAGTCGCTGCGGCAGGTCGCGGAGGAGAGAAGCGTCCCGGCCTCCCGGTGACCGCTGGCCCGGCGTCACCGGCCGTCTTCCTTCCCGGAACGGCGGGTGACGCCGGACCCGCGCCGGGGACACGGCCCCTCCGGGTGCGTGACCAGCCACTCCGTACCTCCTACTCTGATCGAACAGCTATGCCGATCCCGGGGGGAACCGAGGATGTCCCGCATCCGTATCACCATGGACAACGCCGCCCTGCGCGACGTGGCCATGCGCGCCGCCACCGGGAAGAGACCACGGTTCGACGACCGCACCACCCAGGTGGTGCAGCGTGTCATGGCCTCGCACAGCGGCGGCCCGGTCGACGAGGTGGACCGGGCACTCCGGGCGGCGCTGCTGCAGCTTCCCGGGATCCAGCAGTTCGACGGAGCGCAGATCCGCAGCTGGGCGACCCAGATCAGCCTCCGGCAGGACCCGCTGGCCGAGGCGTAGGCGGGCTCCGGCCGGGCCGGTTCATCTGCGCCGGAAGCCTAAACTCTCACCATGATTCGCCTCGCAACGCCGGACGACGTCCCGGCGATCATCCATATGATCCGTGAGCTCGCCGATTACGAGAAGGCGCTGGACAAGGTCGAGACCACCGCGGAGCAGCTGCACGAGACGCTTTTCGGCCCCTCCCCCAGCGTGTTCTGCCACATCGCCACCGACGGGGACGAGGTGGCCGGGTTCGCGCTCTGGTTCGTCTCCTACTCCACCTGGCGGGGCAGGCACGGAATCTACCTCGAAGACCTCTTCGTCCACCCCGGCCACCGGGGGCGGGGACACGGCAAGCAGCTCCTCGTCGAGCTCGCCCGCATCTGTGTGGAACGCGGTTACGGCCGGTTCGAATGGTCGGTCCTCGACTGGAACACCCCGTCCATCGAGTTCTACCAGTCGCTCGGCGCGGAGCCGCTCGACGAATGGATCATGTACCGGCTCACCGGACCGGCACTGGAGAAGCTCGCTGCGACGGAGACCCAGCGCTAGGCCGGCGGGTAACCATGTGTCCGGTTATCGGACCAGGCCGTACAGCAGGGCGATCCACATAGCCTCGGCCTCGCGGTCGTGCCAGCGGCCGGTCTCCTCGATCAGCCACAGGCCCTGCAGGCGCCGGGTACGGCGGATGAAACCGAGCCGGTCTTCCCGGCACAGCTCGTAGAAGACCGGCTCGCAGTCGCAGGTGCGCCGGATGACCTCGGCCTGGCTGTTCTCGCGCGGGGTCACCCAGGCCAGTCCCTCGCAGTGGGAGCGCGGGGCGGATACGTGCGGGCTCCGGCAACGGGGTGGGCCCTTCCACCGGGGAACCGGATTCACGGCCCCGCCAGCTGGAACCAGACCACCCGCCCGGCCGGGGTCTCGTGCCAGCCCCAGGCCGAGGCCAGCTCCTGGACCAGCCACAGCCCCCGTCCTCCGCCGCTGTCGAGGCTGACCTCGGCACAGAGCCGGGGGACGTATCCGGCCGATCCGGCGTCGATGACGTCGATATGGAGCGTTCCATTGTGGTTGGCGACGGCCACGGTGACCCGCCCACCGGGGACGCGGCCGGAGTCGGAGTGGCGCACCGCGTTGGTGACGAGCTCGCTGACGAGCAGCAGCGCGTCGTCGGCCTGGGCGTGCGCCGCGACCCGCAGCAGGTCGCGGACGTACTGCCGCGCCATGGGGACAGAGGCGACCTGTGCGGGTAAGCAGACCTGTCCCAGCAGGCCGAGCGCCTTCACCGCGCCACCCCCGCGACCCGCTCGACGACCTCCCGCACCCCGCCCCGGACACCCCGTTTGGGCCTTCTGTTCCAGGTGAACACCGCCGTACGGCCCCGCTGCGCCGTCGCCACCCTCGGCCGCCCCGGCGGCAGGAAGACCTCCATGCTCGGCCGCCGGTCGGGCGGGAGCCTGACCACCGAGTCGAACCCGAGATCGCTCAACTCCCAGGCCAGCTCCACCAACTCCCCACCCCACCCCCGAAGATCACACACCCTCATCCCTCGCCCGCCCTTCCACCTGTGATGTCTGGTCGCACAACGCCTGAGATGTATGTCGCCACGGCTGCTGGCGTTGCAACACCATCAGATAGTTCATCGCGTACGCTGAGTTAGCAAGCGATTCTGTAAAGTTACCGTTTGGTTCTTTCCGAGGTTCTCCTGCAACGGAGCGATTAGGGCGACACACTGTCCGTAGTCACCTTGGGAGGTTGGGATGGCAGGAGGGCACGGCCCTACCGTTCGACGTCGACGGCTGGCCGGCGAGCTACGCAGGTTGCGTGAGCGCGCAGCATTGACGATCGAGGAGGCCGCCGAGCGGGTCGGCTGGTCCACCGCAAAGGTCTCTCGGATCGAAACGGCTCGTGTCGGGATCACCTCTCCCGACCTCACCCGCCTGCTTGATCTGTACGAACTCGATGCGGGCAAGCGAACCGCCCTGCATGCGCTGGCGAGAACGGCACGCACCAGGGGATGGTGGGATGCCTATGCAGACTCCCTGCCCAGCGACTACGCGACCTACATCCAGCTTGAAGCAGAGGCGGCGTTCATCCGCGGCTTTGACAGCATGCTCGTGCACGGCCTACTCCAGAGCGAGGACTACGCTCGCGAAGTCATCCGCTCGGCCTTGATGGCCCTATCACCACCCGCAGAGGTCGAACGACGCATCGAGGTCCGTCTGACCCGCCAGAACCTTCTCTTGCGCGAAGAGAACCCGCTCCGATTCTGGACGGTGATCGACGAGGCTGTTCTTACTCGTCGGGTCGGCTCAGCAGAGACCATGCACAGCCAGTATGCCAAGCTCATCGAATTCGCCGACCGCGACAACGTCACGATCCAGATCCTGCCGTTCAACGCAGGGCCTCACCCTGCCACCGCTGGGACGTTCGCCATCATGGAGTTCCGCGAACCTTACGACCCTGACGTGGTGTACGTCGAAAGCATGACGAGTAGCCTGTACGTAGAAAAAGATACTGAAATGTACTGGTACACGCTCGCGTTTGACCACCTGCGAGCAGCGGCGCTCGGCCCCAACGAGTCGAAGGCACTGATTTCAGAGATGGCCGAGAAGTCATCCTGAGAAACAGCATGCACTTAAGCGGAAAGGCTGAGATTCGAAGTGGACGTATCTCGCATCGTATGGCGCAAGAGTAGCCGCAGTGGCAACGGCTCCAACTGCGTCGAAGTCGGCGTCTGGCACAAGAGCTCCCTCAGCGGGGCCGGCCAAGACTGCGTCGAGGTCACCCTCGCCGACACCTCTCACGCCGGAGCCGAGCCCAACCCGGACGCCGACCGCCTCTTCCTGGTCCGCGACTCCAAGGACCCCGACGGCCCGGTCCTGGCCTTCTCCCCCGCCGAATGGGACACCTTCCTCACCGCCATCAAGGACGGCTCCATCGCCGACCCGGCCTGACGGCCTAGCCATGCGCGACGAGATGCGCTGCGCGGGGGGCCGCTGCGGAGTAGGCCGCCGACCGGATCTCGCGCAGCCGTACCGCGCGTTAACTGACAGGACCCCGGGCTTCGCGCTGTCTCGATCAGTCGCAGCGCAGTCGATCGATGATCAGATCCTCTCCGAGAACTGACGCGACCGCGAGCCGGGACCTGCGCCAGCTCGCCAGCGTGGGCCTACTGGAAGCACGCGGAGAGAAGCGGGGACGTTACTCGGCGATCAGGAGGTGGACGGGTGCACGGACATGCCGTGCGCCTGCGCCAGGGCGCGATTCACGTCCATGAGCGGCAGACGGAGCACGAACCGTGCCCCTCGGGGGGAGTCCTCGATCGTGAGCGTCCCGTTGTTGGCCTTCGCGGTCTCGCGGCAGAAGGCGAGACCGAGACCGCTGCCCCCGGGGTCGCGGCGCCGTCCGTCCGCCAGGCGGACGAAGGGTTCGAAGACCCGTTCGCGGTCCTCGGGTGCGATGCCGTCGCCGTCGTCCTGCACGGTAACGACGGCCTGGTCACCTGCGCGTTCCACGGTGACATCGACGCGCGAGTTCGCGTGCCGTCGCGCGTTCGTCAGAAGGTTGTTCAGGACTCCCGTGACTGCCAGCCGAGTGCCGAAAACGGTCAGCTCATCGGTGGCGCGGAGCCGCACCGGCGTACCGCGGGACCGCCGACCAGCCACCTCCTCCCGCACAAGTGTGGTGAGGGCGAGCGGCTCAGGGGGCGCCGTGCCGGTGTTCTTGACCCGGGTGTACGCCAGCAACTCATCGATGATTCCCTGAAAGCGCTCTGTAGTGCGCAGGGCCGTACGCAGGGTCTCATGCGCGTCCACCTCATCGGGGTAGGTGAGCGCCTCCTCGATCTGGGTACGCAGGGCGGCGACCGGGGACCTGAGCTCGTGGGAGACCATGGAGGTGAAGCGGCGCTGACTGGTCATGACCTCCTCCAGTCGCTCGAACAACTTGTTGGAGGAGCGGGCGAGTCGTGCGATCTCGCTGTCACCGGGCGGCTGTGGCAGCCGCCGCAGGCTCAGGTCGCTGACCGTCATGTCGAGCTTCTTCTGGATCGCCTGCAGGGGACGCAGCGTGCGGCCCACCAGGCACCAGGTGCCATAGGCCACGATGACGGTGGCGAGCAGGATCCCTCCGGCGATCCAGGCCATGGCGATCTGGTGACTTCCGCCATGGATGCGCGTCTCGATCCTGTTCCGAACCGCGAAGTCGAGACCCGCGCCGACCAGCAGGAACAGTATCCCCACGCCGAGCGTGTAGCGGGCCTGGATGGAGTTCGGGCACGGCAGGTACGGCCATCTGGATCTCAAGGTGATCTCTCCTCTCGCCTCCGGTAAGCAGATGAGCAAACTTTACTTAATGTCCTGACTCGTTCAAACATCCTGTACAAAAAGGGCGCTAATTCATACTAAAAAAAGGCAAGAGCATTACCTTCTATGTGATCCGAGTTACGCTTGTTTATGAATCTTGCGGCCGGAATGTCAATATTTGTGTCCTCTGTCACGGCAGCTGTAGATCGTTAATCTGATGTGGCAGGTGACGGCGATCACATAGCTTTGACCTCCTCCCCGGCCTGAAGGCCGGGGATTCTCCCGTCGCGTCGCGGTTAAGCGGCGCGCGGGGGTTGACGCTTCACCGACCGGGTAACCCCGAGGTCTCCACGTCCTGACACCGCTGATCCGTCGGCGTTGTTGATGTTTATCGCGGCGTTGGTGTCGGCGTGGCCGACCCACCCACACGCGGGATTGACGCGGGCGAACACGGTTCCGTTGCGGCTGGCCGCATCGCGGTGGTCGCATCGGTGGCAGGTCTGTGAGGTGCCCGCGGCGGGGACCTTGATGACCTGTCCGCCCCGGTCGGTGGTCTTGTATTCGAGCAGGGTGACGGTCCGACCCCACGCCTCGCCGCTGATCGACCGGTTCAGGCCCGCCTTTTGGGCGACGTTCCTGCCCGGGGCTTCGATCGTGCCCTTGGCGGATGTGACCATGTTGAGGATGGCGAGTTTCTCCACCTTGATCACAGCGAACGTGTCGGCGAGTTCGGTGGTGGTCTGGTGCTGCCAGTCGACGGCCCTGCGCTTGGCTTTCGCGCGCAGCCGGGCGATCTGGTCGTAGGTGCGCTGCTCCCGCCCCGAGGGGCGGGTCTTCTTCGGCCGGGCCGCGCGCCGGCGGGCCGACGTCTTCTCCAACCGGCGCAGGTGCTCGCGCTCGCCGTGGGTCAGCCAGGAGCCGTGCTCGCGCATCGTCCCGTCCGACAGGGCCAGGGCGACGTTGACGCCCCGGTCGATCCCGACCTGCGGGCCCTGATGCGCGCAGGCGGGCGCGACCAGGGTTTCGGTGCGGAACACCAGGTGCCAGCCGTCGGCTTCCTTGATCAGGCGCCCGCCGGTCACTTTCCCCGCAGGAGAGTTCTTCCCGACGCCGGGCAGGTCTTGGGTCCACCGGAACCGGACCCGGCCCACCATCGGCAGGGTGACCGCGCCCCACCTGGCCGACAGGCGGACGATCCGCATGTTCCGGACCTGCGGCACGTCCACCGCCAAGCGGGGCCGCCTCTTCTTGGACTTGAAGGTGGGCCGCTGGGCGGGGTGATCGGGGTTGAAGAAGTTCTCCCACGCCTGCCGATACGTTTTCAGGACGGCTTGGGCGGCCTGGGCGGGCAGCACCGCCAGGAACGGGAGGTCCGCGCGGGCTTGGCGGATCGCCCGGTCGGCCTGGGCCAGGGTCGGCCTTCTGCCGGGGAAATGCGTCCAATAGGCGTGCAGGCAGTTCCACACGGTGATCGCGGCGGACGCCTGCTCGTCCAGGAGCGCGGACTGGGTGCAGGTCAGCTCCAGGCGGGCTTTATGCCCGCGCTGCTGCTTGACCGTCCCCTGCCCGCTCATGACCGTAATCCTATCTGATCTAGGATTGGGTTATGGCTGAATGCAGCGATATAAGGGCCGGTAGGCACTGTGTTTTCCTGCTCCACGCCCACTTGGTTTTCGTGACCAAGTTCCGGCATCGGATCTTCACCGACCCCCACCTGACCCGCATGGAAGAAATCATGAGGGACGTGTGCGCCGACTTCGAGACCGAGCTGGCCGAGTTCAACGGCGGAGTCAACCACGTCCACCTGCTGGTCGACTTCCCGCCCAAGGTCGCCCTGTCCAAGCTGGTCAACTCGCTGAAGGGCGTGGCGTCCCGGCGGATGCGACGAGAGTTCCCCGAGCTGGCCGCCCACTACTACCGGGGCAACAAGCTGTGGTCGGGCTCCTACTTCGCCGGGAGCGTCGGCGGCGCACCGTTGTCGATCGTGCGCCAGTACATCGAGCAGCAAAACCGCCCGGTCCAGAGCACGCTCGCGCCCTAGCGGGCGCTCACGCGCGGGCCTTCACCCCCGGGCTGAAGCCCGGAGCACTAGCCCGCATTCCGGTAGCCCGTCTGTCGGATGGTCACCCTCCATGTTCGTCGTCACAAACGATCATGATGTTGGTGGCCGTTCCCATACCCGCGGGCGCCCCCAGGGATCACTGCCCCCGAGATCCCGAGCTACAGCTGCCGTATCTGAGACGGCTAGCGGATTGGATCACAACGACGTTCCGACCAACCGCCTGAGTTCTGTCTCGACGAGAACAGTGTCAGTCGTGGTGTCCGCACATTGCTGAGCGGTCTGGGCTATACCTTCGGTGACCATTCGTTGGCGAAGGTCTCCATCTGCTTGATCACGAGGTCTATCGCCGCACGTTCCTGCTCCGGCGGGTAGTCGAACTTCGCCAGCAGACGGCGGACGCGGGTGCGCAGTTTGGCGCGTACCGGCTCGCGGGAGAGCCAGTCGACGCTCAGGTTCTTGCGGATGTCGGTGACCAGCGCGCGGGCGATCTCCGCGAGGGTGTCGTCGCCCATGAGGGCCTTCGCGAGACCGTGGTTCGCCACGGCGTCGTAGAAGGCGAGTTCGGCGTGGTTGAGCGGAGGGTCGAAGCGCTCGCCGCGCCGGGCGTCTTCGGAGACCTCCTTGGCCATGGCGACCAGTTCGGCGATCATCTCCGCGCTGGTGAGCTGCTGCCGCATGTAGCGGAGCATCAGGTCTTCGAGGCGCTCGGTGAAGCTCTCCCGGCGGACGATGTTGTGCCGGGTCACCTCGCGCATCTTCTGCTCGATCAATCGGCGCAGAGCCTCGGCCGTGAGGTGCGGTGTCTCGGAGTTCTGGAGTTCGCGCAGGCGCTCGTCATTGAGATGGGTGATGTCGAGTCTGCCAAGGCCGGCTTCGGCGTACAGATCGGTGATCCCGTCGGCCTCAACGACGGAAGCCGCGAGCTGGGAGAGGTAGACGTTGACCTCGGAGGCCAACGGTTTGCCGCTGGCCTCGCGATCCGCGGCGTCCAACTGCACCATCCAGGCGCGCACCTCGCTGAAGAAGGCGATGTCCTTGCGCCAGGTCTGGAGGTCGTCGAAGCGCTCCGAGATCTCCCTGCTCATCGCGCACAGCCGGTAGAAGCGCTCCAGCCGCGTGGCGCTCTCCCGGAAGCGCACGCCGAGCGTCTTGGCGCCGGGCTCCACCTGGTTGCCGGGGGTGCGCGGGTCGCGCAGATGGTTGGCTGTCAGGCGCCGGGCACGCACGTACGGCCGAGGTGTGGAGGTGTCGACGAGCAGCGCCCGCCAGTCGACACCGGCGAGCAGACCGCAGATGGTGGAGTATTCGTTGCGGACCTCGGTGATGGCCCGTTCGATGTCCCTGCCCAGCGTCTGATCCTGCCGGTCGTTCGGAGAATATTCGGCGAGGGCCTTCTTCAGGTTCTCGGTGAGCGGCGCATAGCCGACGAGCAGGCCGTCCTGCTTGCCCCGGAAGCGGCGGTTGACCCGGGCCAGGGCCTGCATCAGGTTCGCCCCCTGCATGGGACGGTCCATGTAGAGGGTGTGGATCGGCGGGGCGTCGTAGCCGGTGAGCAGCATGGAGTGGACGATGAGCAGCTCCAGCTCGTCCTCGACGTCCTTCGCCCGCGCTTGGACGATCTTGTGCCCGGAGGGACGCAGGGCATGTTTTTTCAGATGCCCCGGGTCACTGGGAACGCTGTGAAAGACGATCTTCATCTTGCCCTTGGTCGGGTCTTCGTCCGCCCAGTCGGGCCGTAGCCCGGCGAGGGCGTCGTAGACCCTGACGCAGACCTCCCGGGTGACACAGACGATCATAGCCTTGCCTGACTCCCCGATCTGCGGACGCATCAACTCCGAACGTCTGTCCCAGTGCGCCAGCAAGTCCTCGGCGAGGGTCTTTATCCGGTCGGGCGCGCCGTACACGTTGGTCATCTGCGCGGCGTACTGCATGGCCCGGCGGCGCTCGGCATCGTCCATGTCCGCGGTCAGGTCGTCTGCCTGCTGGTCGATGGTCTCCGGGTCCACATCCGGGGGCAGCGAGACCGGGATGAGCCGCGGCTCGTGATAGACCCGGACCGTCGCTCCGTCATCCACGGCCCGCTTCAGGTCATAGACGTCGATGTAGTCCTTGCCCCCGCCGAAGACCTCGCGGGTGTTGGCATCCGCCTTGGAGATGGGCGTGCCGGTGAAGGCGAGGAGCGTGGCGTACGGCAGAGCCTCCCGCAGGCGGCGGGCGTAGCCGTTGAGGTTGTCGTAGTGGCTGCGGTGTGCCTCGTCGACGATGACCAGGATGTTGCGCCGGTCGGATAGGAGGGGATGGTCCGCGCCGGAATCCTTCTCCTCCTTGGTCCGGCCGAACTTCTGCAGGGTGGTGAAGACGATGCCGCCGGTCCGGCGGTTGGTCAGCTCCGCGCGGAGCTCCTCACGGGTCTGGACCTGGATCGGGGTCTGGCCGAGGAGGACCTGACTGTCCTGGAAGGTGCCGAAGAGCTGGTCGTCGAGGTCGGTGCGGTCGGTGACGACGACGATGGTGGGGTTGTTGAGCGCGGGATGGCGGGAGGTCAGCGCGCTGGTGCAGACCATCTCCTCGGACTTTCCGGAGCCCTGCGTATGCCAGATCACCCCGGCCTGCCCGTTGCTTCGGGACGCCTCGACGATCGCCTCGACAGCTTTCTGGACGGCGTAGAACTGGTGCGGTTTCGCGATGCGCTTGCCCTGGGGCGTGAAGTTGACGAAGTCTCGGGTGAAGGAGAGGAACCGCGGCTGGGTGAACAGGCCGTTCAGGGCGACGAACAGCGCCTCCGGCCCGTCGTGGTCGAACGCGTTGGTGTCCACGGGGGCGCCCTCCTCATCCACGTTCCAGGGCGCGAAGTGCTCATATGCGGTGAACGGCGTGCCGTACTTGGCGGTGATCCCGTCGGAGATCAGGCAGAGCACGTTGTAGCGGAACGCGATGGGAAACTCGTCGACGTAGGTGCTCAGCTGGGCGTGCGCGTCCTTGAGCGTGGCGTGCTCGTCGGCGGCGCTCTTCAGCTCGATGACGGCGAGCGGCAGGCCGTTGACGTAGAGGACGACGTCGAAGCGTCGCTTACGCTCACCGTCGATGACGGTGACCTGGTTGACGGCGTGGTAGGTGTTCGCGTCCGGGTTGCGCAGATCGACGAGGCGGATGGTGGGGGTGTGCTCCGCGCCGAACTCGTCGGTGTAGGTGACGGCCCGGATGCCGGAGGTCAGATACTCGTGGGCAAGCCGGTTCTCGGGGAGCGCGTCGAGGGACTTGGGCGTGGTGATGATACTGAGAGCCTCGCCTACGGCGGTGGGGGGCAGGGCGGGATTCAGCCGCTCGATCGCCACACGCAGCTCGCCGTAGAGGATCAAGTCGTCCCACGTCGCACGGCTGCCAGAGCCGGGGGCGATGTCCTTGCCGGCCCTGGGCTCCCAGGCGAGCTCGGCGAGCTCCTCCAGGGCGAGCTGCTCCCAGATGGACTCGGTCATCTTGCCGTCGTGCTTGTCGGTCGTCATAAGGCGTCCTCGACAATCCGCTCCGCATCACGGACGCGGAGTCGACCGGACATGAGTTGGGGGAGGAGGGTGTCACGCAGGGCCGCGAGTAAGAGGGATTCCTGCTCTGCGGCGAGGGCGCGGCCCCAGAGAGGCCCGAGTTTGGCATCAAGCAGAGACAGGAGTTCGGCAGTGGGCACTTGAACTGGTTCATCGAGATGGCGGCGCTGAATGTGCCCCATCGTGGTGGCCTTATCGGCGGCGATCCCGCGGAACTCGGTTAACTTCAACCTCACTAGCTCGAATGCCAGCCACAGCGGCGTACCGGTTTTGGGGATAACCTTGAAGATATGCTGGTTGATAATGGCTTCAGGCCGATACCAGCGAGCCACTGTAAGTGATCCAGACCAGGCAAAGAGAACATCGCCAGGGCGTGCTAGGTGCCGATCGGGAACGTCAATTTCATTGTAGACGGTGGAGGGACCGGGTCCGGAGTTAATTTCCGCGATGCGAATCACCATGCGTCCGCGTCCGGTTGCATCCTTAGTAAAGGCACGGCCGTTGACAAATTCTGCCACTTGAGAGAGCGGCTTCTCGTTGAATCGTTCAGAGAACGCACTGAGCGCACCAGCGAATGATGCCATCAAGAGTTCGTCGCTTGTCGCTGCGATGCGCTCGTTGACCGTGATCTTGTCGTCCAATGCCCCGAGCACTGCCGTAACTGCCTCTTGCTGATAAATGGATGGCAGAGGGATCTCTTCAGTCTCAGCGAAACGCGTGTATTGGAATCGGGCGACGCCCGTGTGCTGGATTTGATGAACCCACATGCCGCCACTATTGTAAAGATTTTGTAGGTACCAATACACATACCCGGGATTTGCTAATTTCGGATTCACTCTTAGGAAGCGTGCAAAGCTGGCGCAAGTTACCGGACCGAAGAAGAGGTTCAGGATGTTCTGAGTAATGAGTAGCGTGCGTCCTGTAGGACGGTCACGAGATCCGCCAGCCGTCTCTATAAGGATGTCGTTCGGCTCCAAGGTGCGGCGGCCGATAGTCTTATCGGACAGATACCTGAGAGGAACACTCTCGCTTTTTCCCGCCCTTACGTCCGAGAAATCAGTTCCGCGAATAACGTGAACTGGAGTATGGCCGTCTACTGGCTCCCCCTTTCCCCAGTCTCCATCCTTTGTAGTAATCAACAGATTGCGAAGGAGAGCGGAATTCATCTCAGCCACCGATCTTCCTCAAGTGCCCCTGGACAACCGACTCCAGCCGCGTCGACTCCTCGAAGTGCTCGAACAGTTCCTTCGTCAGCCGCATGATCCGTTCCTCCACCGGTTCCGCGTCCGGGTCCTCCTCGACCTCGGCCGCGCCGACGTAGCGTCCCGGCGTCAAAATGAAGTCGTGTTCGCGGATCTCATTCAGCGTCGCGGAGTAGCAGAAGCCGGCCACGTCCTCGTACTTCAGGCCCTTCGCCTTGGCGGACTCTGTTCCGCGCCAGGCGTGGTAGATGTCGGCGATTTTGGCGAGGTCGTCGTCCGTCAGGATGCGCTCGGTGCGGTCGATCATCGCGCCGAGGTTCCGGGCGTCGACGAACAGCACCTCACCGCGCCGCTCGGTGAGCGCCCTCGCGCCCTGCGGGGTCTTGTCCTTGGTCAGGAACCAGAGACAGACCGGGATCGCCGTGGTGCGGAAGAGGTTGCCGGGCAGCGCCACCATGCACGCCACCAGGTCGGCCTCGACCAGCGCCGCGCGGATCTCGCCCTCGCCCGACTGCTTGGAGGCCATCGACCCGTTCGACAGCACCACGCCCGCGCTGCCGCGCTCACCCAGCTTGGAAACGACGTGCTGGAGCCAGGCGTAGTTGGCGCTGGACTGCGGCGGGACGCCGTACCTCCACCGCTTGTCATCTGTCTTCCGTGCCCAAACCTTCAGGTTGAACGGCGGGTTGGCCATGACGAAGTCGGCCTTGAGGTCAGGCAGCTTGTCCTCAGCGAAGGTGTCGGCCCAGCGGTCGCCGACGCCCTTGGGGTCCATGCCGTGGATGGCGAGGTTCATCTTCGCCAGCCGCCAGGTGCGCTCGTTGGCCTCCTGCCCGTACACCGCGATGTCGTTGGTGTGGTCACGGCCCGCGTGCGCGGTGACGAACTTGCCGGCCTGGACGAACATGCCGCCCGAGCCACAGCACGGGTCATACACCCGTCCCTCGTACGGCTCCAGCACCTCCACCAGCAGCCGCACCACGCACGCGGGGGTGTAGAACTCCCCGGCGAGCCTGCCCTCGGCGCGACCGAACCGCTCCAGGAAGTATTCGTAGGTCTCACCGAGCACGTCCTGCGCCGGGCGATCGCCGTGGCCGGTGAAGCGGGCGTCGCTGATCAGGTCGACGAGCTCCTTGAGACGCTTCTTGTCGACGTTGTCCCGGTTGAAGATCTTGGGGAGGACACCGGTGAGGGGCGGGTTCTCCTTCATGATTGCGTCCATGGCGTCGTCGAGGAGCGCGCCGACGCCGTCCACCGCGCTCTGCGCGTTCTCCGAGATGTGGTCCCAGCGGGCGGACTGTGGGACCCAGAAGACGTTCTTCTCGGTGTACTCATCCCGCTCCTCCAGGAACTCCGCCCGGCGGTGCTCGGGGAGCTCGGCCAGCTCCGGGTCCGCGGCGAGTTCGGCGCGGCGCTCGGCGAAGGCGTCGGAGACGTACTTGAGGAAGACCAGGCCGAGGACGAACTCCTTGTACTGGGCGGCGTCCATGGAGCCGCGGAGCTTGTCCGCCGCCTTCCACAGGATGTCCTGGATCTCCTTGGTAGTGGACATGCCGAGCAGTTCGCCCTGGCCGGGCGTCGCTCGTTTGCGCGGGGGCATCGTTTCTCTTCTCCGTAGGGGGTTGGGAGTCGTGAAGGGTCAGGGGTCGTCGATGGTGAGGGTGCCGTCGGCGAAGCCGGCGACCGCCAGGCGACGGATCTCGGTGAGCACGTCGTCCTGTGCGTGCAGCAGCTCCTGCCGCTGCTCGATGTCGGCGAGGAAGGCATCGAAACGCGCGACGTCCGCCGGGTCCAGATCCGGGACGGCGAGGTCCTCGATCCGCCGGGCGGGCCGTATCGCGCCGGGACTACGGCCGGTGTTCCTGGCCGCGCCGAGCAGGGCAGCCAGGACGCGGGGGGCGAACGGGCGTTCGGCGTCGGGGATGACGCGCAGGACGCGGGCGGGGAACACGACGACGGAGAAGCCGTCGTGGTCGACCATCAGGCCGAACCGGGGCGCGGTGGTGTAGACGATGTCGCCGGGCTCGGTGAAGGCGGCGTGCTCATACGAGGCAAAGACGGCGCGGTCAATGCGTCGTGCGCCAACCGGACCGTCGCCGCAGATCTCCTCGGGGCCGAGCACGGTGTGGTGCCCGTCGGGCACCACGTGTCGCGCGTTGATGCGGTGGCCTTTGACCTTCACGACGCGTCGCGTCGCAATGAGCGCCGTCACCGTGGTGGAGGCGGGCCGGTTGCCGGTGCGCTTGACGACATTGACCCGCAGGGGACCGTGGTCGTCGGCGTGCTGCCGGGCGTGCTCGCTACCCCGTTCCAGTCTTCCCTCGGCATCGGCGATCAGCGCGGGGCGTTCGGTCACCGTACGAGCCAGGACCTGGGAGAGAGGCGGCCCCGGAGGGGTGAGCGGGCCGTCGAACTCCGCGTCGAGCTGCGCGACGGAGACGATGCGTCCGTAGCGGGGATCGTGCCCGTCGGGGCGGCGGCCTTCGGCCCGCCAGATCAGGATGTCCTCGGCCAGCCGCGTGCGCACCTGCTCGTTCAGGGGTTCGGCGCTGATGTCGGCAAGTAGAACGTGTCCGCGTGCGGCCGGGATCGGGTCGCGGGTGAGGATCCACAGCGCACAGCGGTAGCCGGGCCGGTACGGGGTCACGCCGCCGGGGAGATTGACGACGGCCTCGACGACACCGCTGCGCAGCAGGGCGGAGCGGAGCTGGGCCTCTTCGGTGCCGGGCAGCGCGTCGACGAGCGCGTCGGCGGGGCCAAGCACGAGAGCGGTGCAGCCCGGCCCCAGCAGGTCACCGACCCTCTCGACGCCTTCCAGCGCGGCGAGTTTCGAACGGGTCTCCCCTGCCTGGTAGGGAAGCTGGGTGACGATCAGGTCCGGGTCCGCCAACCCTTCCTCCAGCTCGCTGCCGATCTGGACGTCGAGATCGAGCTCCTCGACACCGCTGAGCAGCAGCCGGCGACGGACAAGGCGGGCGAGCCGGCCGTCACGCTCCGCGGCCAGGGCACGTGTTGTCGAAGGGTCGTCCACGGCATGTACGACTGCCGCCAGGAGGTCTCCCGCCTGGGCGTGAGGGTCGGCGACGGTGATCTGTTCGCGCCGCTCCACGATGGACCGGGGGTCGACGATCTGGACGAGAAGTTCCCGGAGGTCGGCGGTGAGGGCGTCGGCGGTGAGTTCGGTGAGGCCGAGGCGTGCCCGTAAGTCCAGGAGCCGCTCATATGCGCCCCCGTTGGTATAGGCGGCCTCTATCAGGTCTTCGGCGAGGTGCGCCAGCACGACAGCTGAACTGTCGGCGGCCCGCAGCTCACGCAGGACAAAGTCGTCCTCGGGGTCCATCCGTTCGGCCCGATGTCGGATTGCGTCCCACGCCTCATGAGAATTTATATGCCTATTGTCGGCTTTGTTATAGATTAGAGGTTTTTCGTCGAGATGGCGCAGACAGAGCAGGCTGCCGACGATCTCGACCAGACGTCGCGCACCAAACCAGTCTGCATGGGCCGCAATGACATAAAGGGCTAATTCCGCCTGAAGTTGGACAGGGTCCGCCTTACCCAACCCTGTGGCGAGCAGCCACTCGACCACCTCCCGGCCATGGAACCACCGCTGCCCGGCGCTCTCGACGACAGTGACGGGGAAGTCCTTGTACCGACGAGACCAGTTGGAAACTACAGAGCGTTGGACCCGGGCCATAACCGCAATTTCGGACATCGAGATCAGTGGGACATCGGGGGTCTCCGAGAGGGGGGACGGCCTGTACGCCATGCGGGTTCTCCCTCCCGTGGCAATTGCCCGACTTTGACTTTGCACACCATACGACCAGAAAGGAGAACCAGGCTAGATTTTATTGACAAGGGGGGATATCAGTAATTCCTCTGACAGAGCGCACGAACCGTGTCACTCTCGACTCACACCACCCCAGCACTCCTACGGGCCTCGCGAAATCTCGCGGGGCCTTAGCCGTCCCCTGTCGAGAGGGAGCCGAACGATGACCCTGACCATGCCGACCACCACCGTCGAGGGAATCCAGCTGACCGTGATCCCGTTCCGCCCGGACGCGGCGATCGGCACGATGGGGCTGCCGACGCTGCTCCAGCTCGTGCCCTCCCCCAGGACGGAGGAGGACAAGCGGGCGCTGAAGTACGCTCCTGGTGCCCTCCGCCGACACGCCGAGCTCCGCGGCCTGGTGCAGCGGATGCTGAAGTCCACCCAGAAGGGCCGGAATGTCACCGCGTACGCGGCCTACATCGCCTCCGGCCTCAAGGGCGAGTACGGCTCCGGCTGGTCCACTCCCCCCATCACACTCTGGCTGGACGGACAGCCCGGCGCGGTCGGCGACGAGCTGATCTCCGGCACCGGCATCCGCACCATCACGATGGTCGCGGGCTTGCCTGTGGTGGCCATCGACGGGGAGACCCAGCTCACCGCCTGGCACGAGCTGTACGACAACCCGGAGCGCTTCGGGATCACCTACGAGCGGCTGAGCACGGTCCGGGTGCCGTTCGAGCTGTATTTCGGACTGGGTGTCGAGGACGCCCGGCAGATCTTCTACGACCGCAACGTCGAGGGGGTGCCGGTCGCCAAGAACCTGGCGATGTCCATGGACCAGCGCGACATCGGCACCCAGATCGCGCACCGCGTCGCCAACGCGGTCAAGGTCGACCACGATGGGAAGATCGTGCCGTTCACCAAGCTGGTTCAGTCCCGCAAGCGGCAGCTCACCAAGACCGACCCGGAGCTCATCACCCTCTCCGCCCTGCGGGTGCTGGTGATCACCGCGCTGCACGGGCGGACCGGCCTCGGACTGTCCTCCGCCACCGTGCACGAGAGCGACCTGCCCAAGGGAGTCACCGCCGAGCAGGTCGAACGCCGGCTCGTCCCCCTGCTGTCGGCACTCATCACCCGCCTGTACACGCACTTCGCCACGCGCAGCGCCGTCTCCGCGCCGGCCGTACTCGCCGGGATCGGCATCGCCGCGCACCAGGCCACCGGCTGGGCGACCTCAGGCCGGCAGCTGAGCGAGGAGGAACTGGCCGAACTGCTGGACTCGGTGCGCTGGGAGCGCGAGGCCCGCTACTGGGACGGCGTCGCCGCCAGCGCGAACGCCCAGGGGACCCTCAACTTCGGCGGCGGAGCCAAGGACTCCGGCGGGCGCGTCGCCGATGCCCTGCTGCACCCCGACACCGAGCACGGCCGCAAGATCCGCGGCTGGTAGTCGATGCCGTGAAGGGTTCGGGTCACGCCGTCTTCCCGGTGTAACCCGGACCGGCCATCCGTTCAACTCTCGCTGCAACATGCAGCCAGCCATCGCTCTGGCGACCGCACATAGAGCACCACGTATCAGTCCACCCTCACGAACAACACATCCAGTCCTGCAATGGCTCAACCACGGCCTGAACGAGCGGACTGGCCTCCCCCAGCACCATTCCTACCTCCATGAGGAGATCGACATGAACAACGACCACGAGATGATCGCTCCCGATTCCATCGACGAGAAAACCGCTCCTCGGACGAGGCGCAGCACGCTGTATCTGCTCCAGGACATCGCGGCCGTCCCCGATGACCTGCACGAGGCGTTGAACCTCAAGTACCAGGAAGAGCACAACTTCATGATCCAGGAAGTAGGTATCGGTCCCGTCCGTGGGCTGCTCTACACCGGGGTGATCGGCGGAGGCCGCCCTCCTGAGTGGGTCGAGGCGGTGCACCGGCTCACCGCTGCCCGTCCCTCGGTGGAGAACCGGACGGCGGCGGGGGCGCTGCTCGTCCCCGCCGAGGGCAAGGTGTTCGCCATCACCTACGGTATGGGGCATCTCCTTCTCGACCCGTCCCATGTGACGCCCGGCTTCGGTTTCGGGTTCGCTCTCAGGACGCTCAAGCCGGACGCTGTTCGCCAGGTCACCCACAGCATGATGGACGCGCGTGGACGGACCGACCGGAACTCTGCGGCTCAGGACCAGCACATCCGTGCTTTCGCCATCGAAGAGTACGGCGAAGTCGTCAGCCGCCTCGCCGGCAAGATAGGAGAGATCTCGCTCACCCTGAACAAGGGGCGCAAGCAGTCCGTGCAGATCGCCGGCACCGACGCCCTCAAGATCCATCTGGGGACCGCACCGAAGGAGCTGCTTTCGGACCTGGCCGAGATCAATCGGATCGCCACCAAGGCATCGCCCGCCCCTGCGTTCGATGTCATCGCCCGCGTTCGGCCGCTCAAGTCCGACGACAGCCGCCGGGCTGAACTCGACCGGCGTCTCGACGAACTGCTGGGCGACCCGTCGCTCGGCAGCATCGCGCTGACGGCCCCCACGGCCTGTCTGGACGAAGCGGAGAGCGCCGCGTCGCACTGGGTCAAGATCGGTCCACGGAGGGAGTCCGTTCACGACCTCGACCTGGACCACGTGCTGGCGAAGACGCAGAGCCTACGAGAGGGAAAGCGGCTGACCGCGCTGACCAAGGGACACATCCAGCTGTGCCGGGACGAGACAGGCCAGGAGATCGCCAGCGCCAAGATCCCGGCACACAAGTGGCTGGCGGCCGAGGTGGCACTCGGGACGAGCCGCTTCTTCTACCACGAGGGGCGTTGGTACGAGGTCGGCGACCGGCATCTGGAAAGCATCCGAGAGCAGGTCCGTGAACTTCTTGCCGCCTCCGCCGGAGGCTCGCTGATCAACTGGACCTCCGACCTCAAGGACGAGGAGGCCTACAACAAGGCGGCAGCAGGCGCGAGCGGATTCGTCTGCATGGACAGAAAGCTCATCACCACCGAGCAGCACCCACGGGGTTTCGAGTCCTGCGACCTGTTCGGCAGGGAGAACGAGCTCATCCACGTCAAGCGCGCCGAGTCGACCGCGCCGCTGAACCATCTCTTCGCGCAGGGCCGCGTCTCCGCTGATGCCCTGCGTCTGGACAGTTCGGCCCGCCAGAAGTTCCTCAAGAAGGTGAGGGAGCGGGACCCCGGCCACCCTGTCAAGGACGATTTCATGCCCAAGAAGGTGATCTATGCGATCTCACTCAAGAGTGGGAAGCCCCTGACCGTCGACAACCTGTTCACCTTCGCGCAGGTGTCGCTCCTGCAAGCCGCCTCGGCCCTCCGCGTCGTGGGCATCGACGTTACCGTTGTCAACATCCCCACGGTGTCTCCCTGAAGCACGCTCCCGCAGCCCGGCCGTCTATGACGGCCGGGATCCGAAGGTCGGCCCGTGGGCTCGGCCGTTCTGGCGGGTGACGCGGCGCTGTTGCAGGTAGAGCACGACCGACAGCAGCGCCCCGACAAGCACGAGAGTCAGAGCAAGCAGGTAGACGGGCAGATAGCGGCTGTCGAACATGGACCAGCGGTCGTCGACCTCGCGCGTGTTGATGCCGAGGAACGCGAGCACCAGACCGACCGGCACGGCGACCGTGGACACGAATCCGATCGCCACGGTCCAGCGGAGCCGCCGGTCCTCATCCGCCCGCCGTTCGAGACTCTCGATGGCTGTCAGCTCGGCACCGATCGCGCGCTCCAGGCGGCGGAGCATACGGGCGACGGTCTCGGCCTTGTCCAACAGGCCCATCGCGGCGTACAAAGCGTCGTGGTAACCGACCACACGGAGCGACGGCACGAGCAGGCCGAGATCCGCCGTCGCTTCGACGCTGTAGCTTAGTTCGAGCTCGATGTCGCCGAGCTGGTCGCTCAGCCGTTCCAGGGTCTTGCGCCGGACCTGAGTTCCCTGATGCGCACGGTTTCCCGCGCGGAAGGTGGCCACCGCGGAGTAGGCCACCGACCGGATCTCGCGCAGTCGTGCCGCGCTCGCCACGCCTTGAACCGCCGACAGGAAGACGGTGTTCTCCACGTAGTCCTGCTGACCACACAGGACGCTGACGTACGGCCCGACTGCGGCCACCGTGTCCGGTCGCCGGTTCAGCTCGACCGGATAGGTGATCGAGCTGAACTGCTTCCGGTAGGGCAGATCACTCCGGTAGATCACCCGCTGGACGATGTCGTCGCACTTGGCTGCGGAGATCGCCGGCCCGAAGGCGATCTGGTGCCGCTCAGGAAAGAACACCCCCTCCGTACCGAGTGCTTCAGCGGCCAGCGCCGTAACGGATCGGCCTCCGACCTTCGCATCGAGGTAGTAGCAGTCCTCAAGCAGGTCGACGGCGGCGGCCATCGCGCATCGTACGTCCAGGCTGAGCACCGCCACGATCTGCTTAGAGGGGACGGCGAGCAGCCAGAGCCGGGCGCTGGTCAGCAAGCGGGGACGGCGCCAGCGCCGGAAGGCGATCTTCTCGTGGTCGAGGACGATCCGGTGTACCACCTTCGGTAGTTGCGCGGCGGAGCCGGTGAAATACTCCTCCAGCCTGCCCAGCCGCAGATGCTCGCCGGGCAGCGCCGTGTCGGTCTCCTCGGGGAGATGCCAGGGGGTCGCGTAGATGTTGGTCAGCCGCAGGCAGTCACGCTGCGCGGGCGGGTCGAAAAGTCCTTTGCTGTTGGCGCGCCGCTTAGAACGGATGCCATACAACGTCGCGGTCTCCCTCTCGAAGGGACCCGACCCGGAGCGCGAACTCCTCGGCGATGCGCGAATCTTCGCCGACATTCTGCATGAGCCAGGTCGTCATGGTCAGTTCACGAACGTCCCGAAGAACCGTGTAACCCGTCCAACTCCGCACGTCAAACCCGTAGGCATTGCAGAACGCCCGATATCGCGCATCCGGCAAGCCGAAACGTTCTCCGGCCATCGATGTCGGAATGAGATCCCACTCCCGTGGCCCCAGTGCCACGACCTCGAAGTCCAGCAGAACGACGTCCTGACTGGCCCGGAGCAGATTTCCTAGGTGCGCGTCCCCGTGAATCGGCCCGTACGGCAGGGCGAACTCCAGCTCGGCATACCGCTTCACCAGCTCACGGCACCGTGCCCGGAGGAACTCCGTGTCCTCTTCCCTTACGGCTTTCGCCGCATCGAGCCGGGGCTCCACCTGGTAGAGCGGGTCGAACTCGGGAAGCTCGCATGGTGGATCTCCGGCGGCATGGAATCGGCGGATTAGTCCCGCCAGGTCACCAAGGGCCGGCGACGGCTCGGCGGGGATGATGGCCTCCCAGAAGGAGACGGGATAACCGTCGATGCAAACTGGCTGGGCAACTCCGGGATGTGCCTGGATCGCCGGCACACCGGACGCCTGCAACCAACCGGCGACACACAACTCCTTCTCCACGGCCGGAAGCCGCTCCTGGCCACGCGCAATCCGCACGACGACACCCTCGGCCGCGAGCCGGTAGATGGCGTTCTCGCCCAGCCGTAACAGCTCGGCTCCCGCCGGATCGAACCCCACCGCATGGCAAGCGGATCTCATAACATCGGTGAGCGTTTCCGGGGTGAAATCGGCCTCCATGAGATCAGCCTCACTCGGCCCCGCAACGCCGTCAAACCATGATGGTCATGTATCGGCTCACTGAACCGATACTGGAAAACCGGCCGCGTCCACGGAGGTGGCGTACGGCCTCTCATCCGGGCTGGGCCGTAACCGGCACACGTGACGACGCCCGGTGACGGTGCGCTGTCCGCGGCGTAGCCTTCGGCGCTGAGGGAGTCGAGTGGCTGTGAGTCCCCGTGGGTCACCCTGACCAACTCCCCGGAGATCGGTGCGCGCGAAGTTTCCTGCGAGAAAGCGTTGACGATCTAGCCGGATGTAAGTAATTTCCATGCAATGGCGTGACCTTGCATGACATTTTCCTACATGCGAGGGGCTGGAGGATAGATGCGTTCCCGGCGATCACTGACTCTGGTGGCGGCTGTGGTTCTCGGCGCGGGGACACCACCAACCCGACCGGCACCCTGCCGGACCTCGGCCACGAGGTCGACGTGATGGCCGCCGGCGACAAGTGCCCGACGCGGCCGAGCCCGTGCCGACGTACACGATCGACCCGCAGCAGGTCGTCGCGCACCACGCGGGCGGCATCGCCGCCTTCGAGCAGGCGATAGAGAACGTGGAGGACGACGAGGCGATGGGCGCCGCCGAGGCGCTCGGGAGGCCACCGGCCGCACCGCGGCGCAGTGCGCCGAAACGCTCACCGCGGCAGAGGGGGACCTGAAGGTCGCCCTGGTCTGCCTCCTCGCCGATGCCCCCGTGGGAGAGGCGCGAATCGCACTACGGGCCGCCGGCGGCAGGGTCCGCGCGGCGCTCGCCGAACTGGCTACAAGCCGAAAGGAAGTCTTATGAAGAGAAGGTGGATCGCGGGGGCGATAGGGGTACTCGCGGTGGCGCTGGCGGCGTGCGCGCCCGGTGGCGGCGCGTCCGACCTGGGCGACAAAGACCAGGGCGACAAGGCGGGCACCGACAAGGTCACGCTGAGTCTGTGGTCGTGGCGGGTGGAGGACGTCAAGTCGTACGAGAAGATCCTCGCCAAGTTCGAGGAGTCGCACCCGAAGATTCACGTCGAGTTCAAGCCGTTCCAGGCCACCGAGTACAACAACATCCTGGCCACGGGCCTGTCCGGCAGCGGCGGGCCCGACGTCGCGCAGCTGCGGGCGTACGGTGGGCTCCAGCCGCTGGTCGAGGCGGACCAGCTCGTGCCGCTGGACGACAAGGTGGAGGCGCTGTCCGGCTTCGACAGCAAACTGCTGGAAGGCGCCAAGGGCCACGAGGACGGCAAGATCTACGGCGTGCCGTTCGCGTACCAGACGCTCCAGGTGCTCTACAACAAGAAGCTGTTCAGCGACAACGGCGTCCAACCCCCCGCCACCTGGGACGACATGATCGCGGCGGCCAAGAAGCTGAAGGCGGCCGGGATCACGCCGTTCGCCGTCGCGGCCGGGCCCGACGCCACCTGGACGCTGCCGATCGTCCACGAGATCTTCGGCAACGCCCGCTACGGCAGCACCGCGTTCCGGGACGCGCTGGTCGGAGGCGAGAAGAAATTCACCGACCCCGACTTCACGGCCTCGGTCAAGCTGATCAAGGACCTGGAGCCGTACTTCCCCAAGGACGTGGTGGCCGTCAAGATCCCCGACGTCCAGACGCTGTTCGTCACCGGGAAGGCCGCGATGTACCCGACGGGCACCTTCGACCTGGCGCCCGTGCTCACGGCCGACCCGAGCCTGGAGGTCGGCGTCTTCCAGGTGCCGCCCCCGCCCGGCTCCCCGGTGACCACGCCCGTCACGCCGGGCTGGGCCGACGGCTCGTTCGGCGTCAGTGCCAAGTCGGCCCACCAGGCCGAGGCGCTCGAACTGGTCAAGTGGATGGCGACGCCGGAGTTCGGGCAGCTCTACTCGACCGAGCTGAAGCAGCTGTCCGCGGTCCCCGGGGTCACGCCGTCGGACCCGCTGCTGGCCGAGATGGCCAAGAACTACGCCGGCAACGGCGCGCCGTACACGCTGCTCGTCAACTTCCGGTACGGCCAGCCGAACGGTGACGCGGTCTTCCGGGACGAGGTGCAGAAGATGCTCACGGGCCAGACCGACCCCGAGGCGGTCGCCGAGAACGTGCAGAAGGGCGTCGAGCAGTGGTTCAAGCCAGGGAACTGAGTATTCCCCGGCGTCGCGCGGCACGTACCGGCGCCGGTCGCCGGTACGTGCCGCGGTGGCGGGTGCTGGCCGTCTTCCTGCTGCCCGCGCTCCTGCTCTACTCGGCCTTCATCGTCTATCCGCTGGCCAGCGCGCTCGAGTACAGCTTCTTCGAATGGCGCGGGATCCGGCAGATGGGGTTCGCCGGGCTCGACAACTACCGGGACCTGCTCAGTACCTACCCGTACGACCAGCAGCTGTGGCGGGCGTTCGCGCACAACGCGCTGTTCTTCGTCGGGACCATGCTGATCCAGACCACGGTCGGGCTGCTCTTCGCCCTCCTGTTGTTCAATTACGGCCGCGGCAAGCGGTTCCTGCAGGCCGCGTTCACCACCCCGTACCTGGTGGACCCGCTGGTCGTCGGCTATCTGTGGAGCCTGCTGCTCAACCCGATGTTCGGCCCGGTCAACGCGCTGCTTGAGGCGGTCGGGCTGGACTCGTGGGCGTTGCCCTGGCTGGGCGACACGCGTACGGCGCTGCCGATCGTCATTCTGGTCAACGCGTGGCAGTGGGTGGGCTTCCCCATGCTGCTGTTCTCCGCCGCGCTCGCCGGAATCCCAGCCGAGTACCACGAGGCGGCCCGGGTCGACGGGGCCTCGGCCTGGCAGGCGTTCCGGCGGGTGACGCTGCCGCTGCTCACCCCGGCGATCGGCGTGGTGAGCGTGCTGACGTTCATCGGCAACTTCAACGCCTTCGGGCTGATCTACGCGATGGCCGGGTCGAGCGGGTCTCCGGCGGGTTCGACCGACGTGCTCGGTCTGCTGTTCTACCGGGTCGCGTTCGTGGAGGGCGGCGTGGAGGCGATCGGGCGGTCGTCGGCGCTCGCCGTGCTGATGTTCGTGTTCATCTTCGGGGTGTCGCTGCTGGCCACCTCGTACTTCCGCCGCCGCGAAAGGACGCTGGTGTGACGGCCGGGCGCCGGGCTCCGGGACGGGTCGCCGTCCACCTGCTGCTGTGGGGGTACGCGGTCGTCGCGCTGCTGCCGCTGGTCATGATGGTGCTCAACTCGCTGCGGCCGACAAGCGAGATCTTCACCGCGCCGCTGCGGCTGCCGACGTCCCCCACCCTGCACAGTTACGGCCATGTGTGGACGGATGCGTCGTTCAGCACGTACTTCCTGAATTCGCTGATCGTCACCTGCGGCGCGGTGCTGCTCGGCACGGCGGTCTCCACGCTGGCGGCCTACCCGCTGGCCCGCTACGACTTCTTCGGCACCCGGGTGCTCGGGGCGTACTTCCTGGCCGGGCTGATGCTGCCGATCCGGCTGGGCCTGGTGCCGATCTTCTACCTCATGGACTCCATGGGGTTGATCGACTCGCTGCTCGGGCTCACGCTGCTGTACGCCGCGTCCGGGGTGCCGTTCTGCGTCTTCGTGCTGTCGGCGTTCTACCGTTCCCTGCCCGGCGAACTGGACGAGGCGGCTCGGCTCGACGGGGCCGGCGAGTTCCGGATCTTCGGGCAGATCATGCTGCCGCTGGTGCGGCCCGCGCTGGCGTCGGTGATGCTGTTCCAGTTCGTGCCGCTGTGGCATGAGTTCCTCTACCCGCTGGTGCTGCTGCGCTCCGACGAGAAGTTCACGATCCCGCGCGGGTTGTCGCAGTTCTTCGGCGAGTACACGACCGACTGGTCGGCGCTGTTCGCCGGGCTGGTCCTCGCCACGGCGCCGCTCTTCGTGCTGTTCGTCCTGGCGACCAAGCAGATCATCGCTGGGTTAACCGCCGGTATGAGCAAGTAGTCACCGATCTGCACGATTTACGCTGTATATGTCAGAGACTTGCAGGGAGGCGGCGTGGACTCCGGCGGCGACTATTCGAGCGGCATCCTGGTGCGGCTGCGCGGCGCGATCCCGTCTCTGCGGCCCGCCGAGCAACGGGTCGCGCACGCGGTGCTGGCCGACCCCCAGGGCGTCGCCGACCGGCCGATCGGTGCGCTCGCCCGCGAGTGCGGCACCTCGGAGACCACGGTGCTGCGGTTCTGCCGGGCCATCGGGCTGCGCGGCTACCCCGACCTGCGGTTCGCGCTCGCCCGCGAGGCGACGCTGGAGGCTTCGCGTGCCAGCGGTGCCCGCCCGCTCGACGGCGACATCAGCGTCGACGACCCGCTGGAGGAGATCGTCGCCAAGATCGGCTACAGCGACTCCCGCGCGGTGGCGGAGACCGCCGAGAACCTCGACGTCGCCGCCCTGGAGCGCGCGGTCAACGCGATCGTCGAGGCCCGCCGGGTGGATCTCTACGGCGCCGGGGCGAGCGGCTTCGTCGCGGCCGACCTGCACCAGAAGCTGCACCGGATCGGCCTGATGGCGTTCGCCTGGCAGGACTTCCACAGCGCGCTCACCTCGGCTGCGCTGCTGCGCAAGGGCGACGTCGCGATCGGCATCTCGCACACCGGCACCACAGTCGACGTCCTGGAGGCGCTGCGGCTCGCCGCCGACCACGGGGCGACCACGATCGCGATCACGAACTTCCACCCCTCGCCGATCACCGAGCTGGCCGACATCGTGCTGAAGACCGCGGCCCGCGAGACCCCGTTCCGCTCAGGCGCGATGGGCAGCCGGATCGCCCAGCTCACCGTCATCGACTGCCTCTTCGTCGGGGTGGCCGCCCAGCGCACGTACGACGAGACCCTCACCGCCCTGGAGGACACCTACCGCGCGATCAGCAGCCGCCGGCGCAAGTGAACACGGCCGTACTCATGGCCTGACGGTCCAGGGCCATATCAGCGGTGACTTGTATGACCGTGTCTACCGCCTGCCGGCAGGTCAGGGCAGGGTGAGAATGCGCGGGCCGTCCTCGGTGATGGCGATGGTGTGTTCGATATGGGCGGCTCGGCTGCCATCGACCGTGCGCAGGGTCCATCCGTCGGGGTCGGTGCGATAGTCGTTGCGTCCTCCGGCCATGAGCATGGGTTCGATGGCGAGGGCAAGGCCGTGACGCAGAGGAAAGCCGCGGCCCGGGCGTCCATAGTTGGGGACGTGGGGGTCTTCGTGCATCTGGCGGCCGATGCCGTGGCCGCCGAAGTCGACCGGCATGCCGCAGTCGGTCTTGCGGGCGACCGTGCTGATGGCATGGGAGATGTCTCCGATGCGGTGGCCGACGGTGGCTGCGGCGATGCCTGCGTCCAGGGCCTGCTGGGTGGCGGCGATGAGTTCGAGGTCGGCGGGGCGGGGGGTGCCGACGGTAAAGCTGATCGCGGCGTCGCCGGTCCAGCCGTCGAGTTCGGCTCCGCAGTCGATGCTGACCAGGTCGCCGTCGCGTAGGCGGTAGCCGTCGGGGATGCCGTGCACGACGGCGTCGTTGACGGAGGCGCAGATCACGGCGGGGAACGGGACGGGGGCGAAGGGGGGCCGGTAGCCCAGGAACGGAGAACGTGCCCCGGCCTTGGCCAGAACGGTGCGGGCGGCTTCGTCGAGCTCGCGCAGGCGGACTCCCACGGCTGCCGTTTGGCGGACGGCTGCGAGCGCGTGGGCCACGACTCGTCCGGCTTCACGCATCGTCTCCAGTGCCGTATCGGTCTTGATCTCCACCATGTGTCGTGACTCCCTGCGATGCGACGCTCTCCAATACTTATACCGGTATTAGTATCACGGGTATGGTGAGAACTCCCTTGAGTCCGCGAGAGCGGCAACGCGGAGAGCGCTTCGGGACCCTGCTCCGCCAGGCCCGCGGCGACCGCAGCATGGTGGACGTGGCGGCTGCGGCCGGACTGTCCGCGGAGACGCTTCGAAAGATCGAGACCGGCCGGGCTCCGACCCCGGCCTTCTTCACCGTGGCAGCCCTGGCCCACGCGCTGGAACTGTCGCTGGATGACCTGGCCGCTGCCTGCGCGGAGGACGCCGACCGCGACGGGCAGGCCATGTCGGCGTGAACGTCAGGCCCGTGCCGTCCGGATGGGAAGGCGGATATCCCTGACGCAGCACTGGAACGCATCTACGACCTTCACCGCGCCACACGAGACCGCTGGCCCCTTCTCGGCACGGCTCGGACCCTCGGGTCCAACCCCCGAATGACTTCGAGCGTCGGCCGGCTTAGCCATCAGCCGGAAGGAACGTTTTGGTCATGAACTGGAACGGGGCCTCCGGCGACAAGACAGGCGCTCAGCTCATGTCCTCTCGGCTGAGCAGTCCGAGACGGAGTGCCGCACGCTCGTAAACGTCCATATGAGCACGGGGTCCGACAGCGAGTATCTGAATCACCGGAAGCGTTCCTGGTCGGCATGCAGGTAGTTCGCGATAGACGATGCGCCAGCGTGCGAGCTTGGGGATTTCGTCGAAGTAGAGACGGCGGCATCCGGTGAGATCGGGTTCAGCCGTACCGATGAGCTCCCTGCCGCGCTCATCGCCATAGATGAGATTCTGGATCCGGAAGACTGCGATCTTGCGGAGGCGATGCGTCGGGAGGTTCTTGAGATCGTCGTGGACTTCGGGCCTCAGGCGAGCCTCGAAGATCCGTTCACGGGGAGACATGTGCCGAAGAGTAGCTTAATGGCTACTCTTCGGAGTCAACATCGCCACATCACGTCATGCGGCCGACTCGCGCCCGTTCGATGCGGGGGCGGAGGATTCCTCGATATCGATTCCGAGGGAGTTGGCGACCTCCTCCAAGGTCAGGTCGGGGCTCGCCGTCGCGTTGGCCAGGCGTTCCCGGATCAGTGGGGCGAGCTGGATCTCGTCGATGAGGTCGGCGAGCTTCTCGTAGAGCTCAAAGCTGATAAGGACGGCCTCGGGCCTGTATCGGCGGCCGATGACGACGGGCTCGGCCTGGAGGCCCTGCTCGCCGATGCGGGCGACGGTCTCGCTGAGCTGGGCCCGGGCGGCGGAGATGGGCTCGACACGCACGAATTTCGTCATACGGCGAAGCTATCATCGCCAGCAGCTAGTTGTACAAGTATTCGTACAACTAGCTGTACAGGTTCCGGCTCTGCCATCGTAGGTCATCCTCGGCAGACCCGAAGCCTGATGGCCGTGCCCATGGAGGTGGTGTACGGACGATCATCCGGGCCGGTTGCTCGTCGCGGTAAAGCCCGCCACCGTACAGAGAGAAAGCGCAGCGAGGATGGGGTGGTCGGGGACCGCCTCATCGGCTGCGCCGTACTCGAAGCGAGGGACAAACGGGGTGGAATGGCCATGGCCGGGATGTCCAGAGCACTGCTCGGCTGTCGGTGGTGTGCGGACAGAATGGATTTACCATATGCCAGCCCCTCTTTGATGGAAGGCCGAGCAGGAACCTGCCTCCATTCCCGAACAGCACCGAACGGCCCCGCACGATGAACGGCCCCGCACGATGAACGGCCCCCACCACCCCACCGCCGTCGATGCGCTTTTCGCGTCGGCCTGCGGCCTGGGTGCAGGAGTGGTTTCGGTCATGAATGTTTCATTCACCAAATCCCTTTGACGCCGCCCTGACCTGCACAGACGCCCTTTTGACTCCCATAGGGAAAGCGTGTCGTTTACACGTCTGTAACCGTGACCTAGCGTTCGTTTTGCGTGAGCGCCTCACCGCCATTAACCAGTAATTCCGCATCCTCCGAAAGGGAGGGTAGTTCTGTGAGTAAATGGCGAAGTATCGCTGTCGCCGCTGCGGTCGCGTTCATGTCCGCTCTGCTCGCCGTCGTTCTCGTACCTGGCCCGGCCTCGGCGCACGGCACCATGATGATGCCGGGCAGCCGCACCTACCTCTGCTGGCAGGACGGTCTGTCGTCGACGGGGCAGATCATTCCCATCAACCCCGCCTGCGGGGCGGCGGTGGCCCAGAGCGGGGCCAACTCCCTCTACAACTGGTTCAGCGTCCTGCGGTCCGACGGCGCCGGGCGGACCGCGGGGTTCATCCCCGACGGTCAGGCGTGCAGCGGCGGCAATCCCGGCTACACCGGGTTCGACCTGCCGAGCGCCAACTGGCCGGTGACCCACCTGACCTCCGGGTCGCAGATCCAGTTCAAGTACAACAAGTGGGCCGCTCACCCCGGCTGGTTCTACCTCTACGTCACCAAGAACGGCTGGAACCCCAACCGGGCACTCACCTGGGGCGACCTTGAGTCGCAGCCCTTCCACACCGCCGACCACCCGGACAGTGTCGGCTCTCCGGGCACCAACGACGCCCACTACTACTGGAACGCCACGCTGCCCTCGGGCAAGTCCGGCCGTCACATCATCTACTCGGTCTGGAAGCGGTCCGACAGCAACGAGACCTTCTACGCCTGCTCCGACGTCGTCTTCGACGGTGGCAAGGGAGAGGTGACCGGCGTCGGCCGGACAGGGCCCTCCCCCGACCCGACGGTGACGCCGACCCCGACGCCGACCCCCACGGGTGGGTCGGGGAGCGGGTGCACCGCCACCTACCAGACCGTCAACTCCTGGCAGGGCGGGTTCCAGGCCGAGGTGACCGTGGCCAACCGTGGATCCTCCAGCCTCAACGGCTGGACGGTGAAGTGGACGCTCGGCAGCGGCAGCAGCATCACCCAGATGTGGAACGGCACTTACACCACCTCCGGCTCCGCGGTCACCGCCAAGAACGCCGACTGGAACCGGACCATAGCCCCCAACAGCTCGACCACGTTCGGATTCACCGGCGATGGGACCAGCGGTTCTCCCACCCTGACCTGCACCAGTCCCTAAACCCGTCCGGTCCCGGCCGGTGCCCGCCGGGCACCGGCCGGGACCGCCGTATGTCCTCCCGGAAACATCCTCGCGAATGCGCTCACGAAATGTGCTCGCGGAAGGGAACGTCGTGGCGTCCGCAGAGAAGATCGCGCCACTGCTGGGTCTCGTCTCGCTGGGGGCCGCGGTGGTGCTGGTCGCGGTGTCCTGCGCCGGCCGGACACCGCTCGCCCGGCACACCTCCGCGCATCCGGCGGCCCCCGCCTCCGGATGCACGGCCACGGTCACCCTCGTCGACTCCTGGCCCGGTGGCTACCGGGGCGCCGCGACGATCAGCAACGCCACGGACCGGCCGATGAACAACTGGTACATCCAGTGGATCATCCCCCTGGGGACGACGCTCACCCAGGCATGGAACGGCACCCATATGCAGAGCGGCCCCGTCGCGATGATCCACGCCCCCGCGGAGAAGTCCTCTCTGGCCCCCGGGGCCACCGTCTCCGACATCGGTTTCGTGGGCGCCGCCGCCACACCCCCCACCTTCACCGAGATCACCTGTGGTTAACCGGCCGAGCAGCGTGCGCCCATCCACCCCGACGGGAACCAGGTCAGACGCCGCCGCATGATGCCACGACCGACGGTGGCGCGTGCCGCTACGGGAGGTCTTGCGTCTGGACACCGACGACATGTTCCTCATGAGCCTGCTGGAGGGCGAGCTGCTCGGCTGAGGACCGTACGCTCGCCGCACTCGATCCGGCGCACCCTGCGGTGACGCTCGCGGAAGGCGGCCCTCTCACCCGCGGAGAGGGCTGTCTTCCGCATTTTGACGTCACAAGGCTTGCAATGACGTCAAAGTGACGTCATAGTGATGCGTATGGATGTCACGCCCTTCGTCGAGAACCTCCGCCGCGCACTGGCCGCATCGGCGGCGGCCGCCGACCCCGGCACCCAGGCCGCTGTCGAGAACCTCACGACGGCGCTGGAGGCCGCCGTCCGGCTCACCCTCATCGACGTACTCTCCGCGGCGGCCGACGAGGTCACCCGCGAGCTCGCGCCGGGCTCCGTCGAGGTGCGGATCCGTAACCGCGAGCCCGAGTTCGTGGTGACACCGCCACCGGCCGACGTCCATGCGTCCACGACCCCCATGGCCCCGCCCACGCCACCGGCTCCCCCCGCACCGCCGACGCCTCCGACGCCGCCCGGCGAGGAGGGCACGGCCCGGATGACCCTGCGACTGCCCGAGTCCCTCAAGGGCCGCGTCGAGGACGCCGCGAGCCGGGAAGGCGTCTCGGTCAACGCCTGGCTCGTCCGGGCGCTGGCCACCGCCCTGGCGGACGGTTCCCGCGAGTCCCGCCCACCCGTCATCGGAAAGCGCATCAGCGGCTGGGTCCGCTGATCCGCCTCTCCCCCACAACCGCAGAAACCTCCGCAACCCCGCAAGGGAGATCTCGCCATGCCCGCATTCCCGACCTCAGGCCCCGTCGCCCTCCAGGTGAAGTTCCCCGCAGGCCACCTGAACATCAACGCCACAGCGCGCGAGGACGCCGTGGTCGAGGTACGGCCGGCCGATCCGTCCAGGTCCGCCGACGTCCAGTTCGCCGAGCGGACCCGCGTCGAATACATCAATGACACGATCTTCGTCGAGGCACCCGAGCGGCCCCTGTCGATGGGCCGTACTCCCCGGCTGGAGGTCCTCATCGGTCTGCCGGAAGGGTCGCGGATCGGCTTCAGGACCGCCTCGGCCGACGCCCGGATGACCGGCCCCCTGGGCGAGGTCGCGATCAAAACCGCCTCCGGCGACGTGCAGGTCGACCTCTGTACCGACTTTGACGCCAAGACGGCGAGCGGTGACGTCACCTGTGACGTCACCGAGGGCGGCGCCCACGTGAAGACCGCGTCCGGAAACATCAGCCTGCGGGAGGTGTACGGCGAGGCGTCGATCTTCACCGCCTCGGGCACCATCGAGCTCGGCTCGGCCAGCGGTGCCACCACCGTCAGTACGGCCTCCGGAAACGTCCGGATCCGTAGGGCCGGCGAGTCCTTTCGGGTGAAGAGCGCGTCGGCCGACGTCACCGTCGAGTCGGTCGTCCGCGGAAGCGTCACGGTCAACACCGCGTCGGGCGACGTCGAGGTCGGCGTCGCCACCGGGACCAGCGCGTGGCTCGACGTCTCCTCCCTCTCCGGCAAGGTCGGCTCCTCCCTCGAACAGACGGAGCGGCCCGACGACGGAGAGAAGGCCGAGATCCACGTCCGGACCCTGTCCGGCGACATCTCCATCACCCGCTCACACCTGTAGAGCCGGGCGATCGAAACACCCGGCCCGCAGAACGTCCTCCGTCACCCGCGAATCCACAGAGCACACGCAGAGCAGAGCACACGCGAAGCAGAGCACACGTACAGCAGCGCACTCGTAAAGGGGAGAGCCACGATGAACGACATTCAGGTCTACGCCTTCAGCCGCCAGCGGCACGCCGAGATGATCGCCGAGGCGGAGACCCGGCGCAGGCTGCCGAAGCACCACAGTGCCTCACGCCGCTGGGCGGCCCAGACCCTCCACGGTCTCGCCGACCGGATCAGCCCGTCGGCCACGACGACCTCGATGCCGGCCGCCGGATGCTGAGCGGCGAGCACCGGATGCCGGACAGCGGATGCTGAGCGGTGGGCGGCGGATGCCGGGCGGCGGCGCGCGGCCCGGCCGTCGCCCGGGGCCGGCTTGCCGGTCCTCGTCCGGTTGACCGCCGGTCTTCCCCGTTCCTCAGGTCGGCCCTCTGTCGGAGCGACACGATAACTTGGTGCCTGCTCACCACGGCTGCCCACCACAGCGGCTCACCACAGGGGAAGAGAGATCGTGACGACGTCTATTCATCAGCGGATCGCCGAAGAGCTGGGTGTGCGCGAGCGGCAGGTGCAGGCGGCCGTGGAGTTGCTCGACGGCGGGGCCACCGTGCCGTTCATCGCCCGCTACCGCAAGGAAGCCACCGAGATGCTCGACGACGCGCAGCTGCGCACGCTCGAGGAGCGGCTGCGCTACCTGCGCGAGCTGGAGGAGCGGCGCACCGCGATCCTGGAGTCGATCCGCGGCCAGGGCAAGCTCGACGACGCCCTCGCGGCGCAGATCGCGGCGGCCGACTCCAAGGCCCGGCTGGAGGACATCTACCTGCCCTACAAGCCCAAGCGGCGCACCAAGGCGCAGATCGCCAGGGAGGCCGGGCTCGAACCACTCGCCGACGGTCTGCTCTCCGACCCCTCGGTCGACCCGCAGGCCGCCGCGGCGGCCTTCGTCGGCGAGGGGGTGGCCGACGCCGCCGCCGCGCTGGAGGGTGCCCGGGCGATCCTGGTCGAGCGGTTCGGCGAGGACGCCGACCTGGTCGGGGAGCTGCGCGAGCGGATGTGGGGCAAGGGCCGCCTGGTCGCGGCGGTCCGCGAGGGCAAGGAGGAGGAGGGCGCCAAGTTCTCCGACTACTTCGACTTCGCCGAGCCGTTCACCAAGCTGCCCTCCCACCGGATCCTGGCGATGTTCCGGGGGGAGAAGGAGGAGATCCTCACCCTCAACCTGGAGCCGGAGCCGGAGCCCACCGGCACCTACGAGGGCCGCATCGCGCACCGGTTCGGCATCTCCGACCAGGGACGCCCCGCCGACAAGTGGCTGGCCGACACCGTCCGCTGGGCCTGGCGCACCCGCATTCTCGTCCACCTCGGCATCGACCTGCGGATGCGCATGTGGCAGGCCGCCGAGGACGAGGCGGTGCGGGTGTTCGCCGCCAACCTGCGTGACCTGCTGCTCGCCGCCCCCGCGGGGAGCCGCGCGACCATGGGGCTCGACCCGGGTCTGCGCACCGGCGTGAAGGTCGCCGTGGTCGACGCGACCGGCAAGGTGCTGGCCACCGACACGATCTATCCCCACGAGCCGCGCCGCCAGTGGGACCAGTCGCTGGCCACGCTGGCCACGCTCGCCAAGAAGCACGACGTGGAGCTGGTCTCGATCGGCAACGGCACCGCGTCGCGGGAGACCGACAAGCTCGCCGGCGAGCTGGTGAAGCTGGTCCCCGGGCTGACCAAGATCGTGGTGTCGGAGGCCGGGGCGTCGGTCTACTCCGCCTCCGCCTTCGCCTCCCAGGAGCTGCCCGGCATGGACGTGTCCCTGCGCGGCGCCGTGTCGATCGCGCGCCGGCTCCAGGACCCGCTGGCCGAGCTCGTCAAGATCGACCCCAAGTCGATCGGTGTCGGCCAGTACCAGCACGACCTCGCCGAGACCAAGCTGTCGCGCTCGCTCGACGCGGTGGTCGAGGACTGCGTGAACGCGGTCGGCGTGGACGTCAACACCGCCTCGGCGCCGCTGCTGACCCGGGTCTCGGGCATCGGCTCCGGCCTCGCCGACAACATCGTCCAGCACCGCGACGCCAACGGCCCGTTCCGTTCCCGCAAGGCGCTCAAGGACGTGGCCCGGCTCGGCCCCAAGGCCTTCGAGCAGTGCGCGGGCTTCCTGCGCATCCCCGGCGGTGACGACCCGCTCGACGCCTCCAGCGTCCACCCCGAGGCCTACCCCGTGGTGCGCCGGATCCTGTCGGCCGCCGGCGGCGACATCCGGAAGGTGATCGGCAACGGCACGGTGCTGCGGACCCTGAGGCCGCAGGACTTCGTGGACGACACCTTCGGCCTGCCGACCGTCACCGACATCCTGACCGAGCTGGAGAAGCCCGGCCGCGACCCCCGCCCGGCCTTCAAGACCGCGACCTTCAAGGAGGGTGTGGAGAAGCTCTCCGACCTCACGCCGGGCATGCTGCTGGAGGGCGTGGTCACCAACGTCGCCGCCTTCGGCGCGTTCGTCGACGTCGGCGTGCACCAGGACGGCCTGGTCCACGTCTCGGCCCTGTCGCACAACTTCGTCAAGGATCCCCGTGAGGTGGTCAAGCCCGGTGACATCGTCCGGGTGAAGGTTCTCGACGTCGACATCCCCCGCAAGCGCATCTCGCTCACCCTCCGGCTGGAGGACGAGCCCGCCAAGGACTCCGGGCGGCGCGACCAGCAGGGCGGCGGACGGCGGGACGGCGGTGGCGGCGGCAGACGGGACGGCCAGCAGGGACGCGGCGGCGGCCAGCAGCAGGGGCGCGGTGGTCAGCAGCGGCAGGACCGTGGCGGCCAGCAGCGCAGCGCGCCGAGTGGCGCGATGGCCGACGCGCTGCGCCGCGCCGGCCTCGACGGCTCCGGCGGCAAGCGCTAGGCACGCGTACGGCCCCCGCCGGTGAAGGCGGGGGCCGTACGCGCCCCTCGCACGGCCCCCGCCGGACCGGCCACGCGCCGCCGGTCTCCGCAAGGGCGGCGAGGGCGGCGAGCACGAGCAGCGGCGGGGATCGGGCGACGGTTACGGCCGCATCCGGTCGTCAGCACCAGTCCGAGCATGACCAGCACCGCCACCTCGAAGATCACTACCAGCCGCTGGGTGACCCCGGCGGGGATGTCGTCGTTGGTCAGGTCGATGCCCATCATCCGCACGACGTAGGGCAGGACGATCAGGACCAGCATGCCCAGGGAGGCCAGGCTCAGCAGTCGCACCGGCCGGGCGTAGGGGCTCGTGGCGTGCCGCCGGGCCAGTATCAGACCCGCCACCGGCATCGTCAGGAAGGCTACGAACGCCGCATACCGGTGGATGCCACCGGACATCGACAGCGGCACGCCGGGCTCGTCGGTGGGGAAGGTGCCGATCAGCAGCATGCACAGGCCCCAGATCACGACCAGCAGCGCGGCCCCGCGGTCATCGCCACGCCGGGCCAGCGCGGCCCCGAAGACCGTCGCCCCCACGGCGAAGAACGTGAGCGAGACGGGCAGCAGCCAGCCGTCCGGCTCGAACGCGTACTCACTGATCACGGTGTGCACCGGATCGAGGCCCGTGGCCACGTGCAGCCCGAGCATCGCCGCGGCCCCGGCGCCGGTGGCCGCGTAACCGCCCAGGATCACCCCGGATCTCGAAGAAACCTGACTCCCCATGGCTCAACCATGACGACGGGCCCTTTCCCGGAATACCGGAAATGATCCCCAGTCATCCCTGAGTGATCCCCGAGAGAACCCAGGGCAGGGTGGTGCCAGCGCCCCCGGGACGACCCCGGGGCCATGGCCGTGAGCTGCGTGAAGACCGGGAAAGGTAGGGCCTGCCCCCTCAGGGTCAGGACTCGGGGGGACCGGCTGACCCGCGTGTGCCGGCCGAAGAACCTGTTCACCCCGTCGTCACCTCATAGGCCCGCAATCGCGCCGAGCTGTAAGGATGCCGTGACCGCGGGGCAACCTCGGACGGTTACCCTTCGGTCACATGCACAGTAAGAAGCTCGCCATCGTCGGCGTTGCCACCCTGGCGGCTCTGTCCGTCCCGGCTCTGGCGTACGCCTCCCCCGATAAAACGGTGACGGTGACCGTGATGGGCACCTCGGACCTGCACGGCAACACCCTGAACTGGGACTACTTCACGAACGCCACGTTCACCGACAGCAAGGGCAACAGCGTTGGCCTGGCCAAGGTCTCGACGCTGGTGAACAAGATCCGCGCTGAGCGCGGTGCGGACCAGACCTTGCTGTTCGACTCCGGCGACACCATCCAGGGCACGCCGCTGGCCTACTACTACGCCAAGGTGGAGCCCGTCGACAAGACGGGCAAGCTTCACCCGATGGCCCGCGCGATGAACGCCATCGGATACGACGCGGTGACGTTGGGCAACCACGAGTTCAACTACGGGCTGCCGCTGCTGGCCACCTGGGTGAAGCAGATGAAGGCCCCGGTGCTCGGCGCCAACGCCGTGGACGCCAAGACGGGCCGGCCCGCCTACGAGCCGTTCTTCATCAAGACGGTGAACGTCAAGGGCGAGAAGCCGATCCGGATCGGCGTGCTCGGCCTGACCAACCCGGGCGTGGCGATCTGGGACAAGTCCAACGTCGAGGGCAAGCTCCGCTTCACCGACCTGGTCGAGAGCGCCAAGAAGTGGGTTCCGGTCATCCGCGACCAGGGCGCGGACGTGGTCGTGGTCACCGCGCACGCGGGCGACAACGGGATGTCCTCCTACGGCGGCGACCTGCCCATCGAGAACGCCTCGGCCATGGTCGCCGAGGAGGTCCCGGGCGTGGACGCGGTGCTGTTCGGGCACGCGCACAACGAGGTGGCGCAGAAGTTCGTCACCAACAAGGCCACCGGCAAGCAGGTGCTGCTGACCGAGCCCAGCAAGTGGGGCCAGCGGCTGAGCGTGATCGACTTCCAGCTCACCAAGGAGCGCGGCAAGTGGACGGTCACCGACAAGTCCTCCACCACGCTGAACACCAACACCGTGGCCGAGGACCCGAAGATCGTCGCGCTCATGAAGGAGCAGCACGACACCACGGTCAACTACGTCAACAAGGTCGTGGCCCAGTCCAAGGTGGAGCTGTCCGCGGCCGAGTCGCCGTACAAGGACACCCCGATCCTGGACTACATCCAGAAGGTCCAGACCGAGACGGTGAAGAAGGCCCTGGAAGGTACGGCCAACGCCGGGCTGCCGGTGCTGTCGATCTCCGCGCCGTTCAGCAGGACCGCGATCTTCCCGGCCGGCCCGGTGAGCATCCGTGACATGGCCGGCCTGTACGTCTACGACAACACCCTGATGGCCGTGAAGCTCAACGGGGCCCAGCTCAAGGACTACCTGGAGTACTCCGCCAGGTACTTCAACCAGCTCGCGCCGGACGCCCCGGTCAACCTTTCCGCGCTGACCAACGCCAACGGCACCCCGGACTACAACTACGACCAGCTCTCCGGCGTCACCTACGACGTGGACGTCGCCAAGCCGGCCGGTCAGCGGATCGTCGGGCTGTCCTACCTGGGGCAGCCGGTCACCGCCGGCCAGGAGTTCGCGATCGCGATCAACAACTACCGCCAGTCGGGCGGCGGCGGCTTCCCGCACGTCACGACCGCCCCGGTCATCTACAACGCCCAGGTGGAGATCCGCGAGGCGCTGATCGACTACGCCACGGCGACCGGCGTCATCGACCCCGCCGACTTCGCCGAGGCCAACTGGAAGCTGACCCGCGACGGCAAGCCGCTCTTCTGACGTTCGGGCCTGTCCAAGAGGTATGAGGGGGTGGCCGGGGACTCGGCCACCCCCTCATGTCTGTATGAGGATCACTCCACCGGGGGAGCGTGGTGGAGGAACACGGTCTCCCGGGTCAGAGGACGCCGACGGGCTCGGCCATGTACCACCGGGTGTGGTGCTCACCTCGGGTGAGGGAGTCGAGCCTCCGGGGCAGTTCGCGGCGGGAGAAGGGATCGGCCCCGGCGTTGCGGATGTGGATGCCCACGGCGTACATGTCCCGGACCTCCATGAGGGTGGAATAACCCGGCCAGGAGCGCAGGTCACTGCCGTAGGCGTCGGCGAAGGCGTCCACGTCGGCGGCGGTCAGGCCGAAACGGCGCTGGCCGTGGTAGGTGTGGACCAGATCCCACTCGCGCGGGCCGACCGCGACGCCGTCCCAGTCGCAGAGCACCACCTGGCCGTCTGCGCAGCGCAGCAGGTTGTCGATCCAGGCGTCACCGTGCAGCAGCACCGGGGAGCCGCCCACGTCGAGGTCCGACCAGCGCTCGGTCAGCTCGGCGATGCGGTCGCGCAGCCAGGCCCGCTGGCCGGAGGCGAGCACGGCGGAGCGGTCCACGGCGCGGCGTATCTCGGCCAGCGGGTCGGCGAACCGGGTCAGCGCCACCGGCGGCATCGGCAGCAGGTGCAGGCTGCGCAGAATCTCGCCCAGCTCGGTGGTGGTGGGACGGCCACTGGCCGGGACGTAGTGCCAGAAGGTCACGACCCTGCCGTCGTGCACCACGGGCTGGTCGGAGATCTCATCCGCCGGGCGCACCGCGGGAAACCCCTGCTGAGCCAGCCAGCGGGCCACCGCGAGCACTATCGGCAGGCGGGTCAGCGCGTTGGGCGCGGTGGCGATCCTCACCACGATCTCGCTGCGCAGCTTGAAGACCGCGTTACTGCGCACCCGCAGCAGCTCGGCGTCCCTGTGGTCGATCCCGAGGGACTCGCAGACGTCGCGCAGAACAGTGAAGGCCTCCTCCGCGAGCGGTCCCATCAGCTGGCCGGTGTGGCGTCGGCAAGCAACTCGGCCAGGCGGCGCACCGCCACCGCCTTGTGCCGGGCGGCCGGCACCTCCGACAGCAGCGCCCGGGCACGGTTGAGCACGATGGAGGTGCGATGCTCCGGCGGCACCTGGAGCAGTGCCTTATGGGCCAGGTGACAGGCGTCCTCGACCTTGCCGTCACGGATCAGGTGCGTGGCCTGGTCGAGCAGGATGAGCACCGGGTCGATGGCGTAGGGGCCGGACGGGCCGGGCGTCCAGTCGACCTCCTCCCCCAGCTCGATCAGGGTGCCGATCCGGTAGAACTGCAACCGCCGTTCCGAGAAGCGGAACGCCAGATGGTCGTGGCCTTCCGGCGGCATCCTGGAGAAGATCCGCTCAGCCTCGGCCAGTGCGACCCGGGCAGCCTTGTGCTCACCCATCCGCGCCAGTGCCCGCGCCTCCGCCGCCGCGCCGAGCGCCGCCGGGGAGCTGGGCGCGTTCCCGGCGAGCATCCGCGCCTCGCGGGCGAGCCGTACGGTCTCGGCCAGGTCGCCGTAGTAATAGGGGAGCATCGCCTCCTGCGCCCGGACCAGGGCGCGCAGCCGCAGGTCACCCATGTCGTCGGAGGCCATGCGCGCGGTGCCGTACCAGGCGTGTGCCTGGCGGGTGTCACCGAGCTTCATCAGCGCGTCGGCCGACAGCAGGGCGAGCATCACGGTGGCGTTCAGCAGGCGGCGCTGGGCCATCGCGGGCTGCCGGGTCGCGGAGAGCGCCCGCACGTCCGACAGCTCCAGCATCAGCCGGTAGAGCATCGGCAGGGGGGCACTGGTGATGTATTCGCGGCGGTAGCGCAGCACCTGCTCGTCGAGCTGGTCGAGCTGGTCCTCGGAGACGGTGGCGAGGGCGAGCGTGCGGTCCAGGTCCTGGCGGGTCCGCTCCACCTCGGCGAGCAGCCGTCCGCTCATCGCGGACCGCGGACCGAGCAGCGCGTGATGGAACAGTGCGCGGCGCTCGGTGTCGTCGTCGATCCGGTCCTCCATCTGGTACGGCGAGCGGCCCTCGACCCCGGAGACGACCACGATCCTGATCCCGCCGTCGTCCTCGCAGTAGTCGCCGGCGAGGCCGAGCCGTACCGCGTTGGCCCGGTAGAGCCGCGCCAGCAGATCGATGGTCTGCGGCCGTGGCCTGGCGCGGCTGTTCTCCCACGCGTTGAGCAGGTCGATACTGGCCCGGGCCTCACCCAGGTCCTGGCGTTCGCACAGCTCCTCCAGCTCCTGGACCGACTGCCTGGCCGACCACCCCCGGGCCAGCCGGTGCGCCTTGAGCAGGCTCACCCCGCAGCAGCCGTGAATGGCCTGCGTGGTCTGCCAGGGTGTCCACTGGCGGGCCTCGCCCTGCTCGCGCCAGCGCCGCGCGCACGCGGGGGAATGTTCACCTCGGGCCACGCCGCCCTCCCCATCGCTGTTCACACAAGATTAACGAGAGCGCACCACAGCGTAAGCGTGCCCGTGCATTGCATTCCCTTTATCCGCAGGTTTTCCACGGAACATCGATTACTTTCCGGTCTATTCCACTGATCCCATACCTCTCTAGAGGAAAGCGGATTGCCTGAGCTGCCGCGAAACCTGCACTCTGCAGAGAAGAAGCCACCATCGTCCGCCAGGAGTGATCGGATGACGGCAGACCACGGCGAGGCCGCCGATCATCTGCGACGGCTAGCCGCCCAACTGGAGGCGCACTCCTTCCAGGTGCGCCTGAAAGCGTCCGCGGGGCTGTTCCCGCGCCTCCATGTGATCAACCCGATGGTCCCCGCCATGACAGAGGACGTCCTCGCCGCCCACGAAGCCGACGGCGAATGGTGGTTCTGGCTTTCATGGGCCGGACGCATCGGACATGCCGAAGATGTCGCCACAGCTGCGGAACGTGTGGCTAGTGTGCTTCATGTGATACGCAGATAGGTGATTCTTGGGCTTCACATGGGTAACACCCGTGATCAAGCCTAGAAAGGAGCGGGACCGTGAAAAGGATCCTGGTCGTCCAGCGTCCGCGTCCACCGCGTGAGCCTGCGCCGCTCGACCTGCGGAGTCCGTCCGGCAGGCCACTGCCCTTCTGACAGCCGGGCGGGAGACCGCCGGCGGAATCACGGAGGTAAGCACCGTAAACGATCTTTAGACGGAGCTACTCTGAGTCTAGACAGACTAGACAGGAGGCGGCTCATGAGCGGATGGCAGGTCCAGGAGGCGAAACAACGCTTCAGCGAGGTCGTACGGCGTGCGGTGAGCGAAGGCCCTCAAGTGGTCACCCGGCACGGGGAAGAGGTTGCCGTCGTCATCGACATCACCGAGTACCGCCGCCTCAAAGGCGACCTCCCCGACTTCAGGCGGTTCCTTCTCGCCGATCCGGACTGGGACGACGACATCGAGTTCCCCCGGAACCCGGACCTTCCTCGAGAGGTGGATTTCGACTGATGGGCGCCGGCTATCTGCTCGATACGAATGTGGTCTCTGAAGTGCGTAAACGGAACGGGAGCTCTCAGGTCAAGGACTGGATCAGTGCGGCCCACGGACCCACTCTCTATCTCAGCAGCCTGACGGTCGGCGAGATCCGCTGTGGAATCGAACTCCGCAGACGGCGGGATCCCGCGCAGGCAACGGCCCTGGAACTCTGGCTCCACGCTCTTCACCGGCAGTTCGGTGACCGCATCGTCCCCATCACCGCGGAGGTCGCCGAGGAGTGGGGGCGGCTGAACGCCATACGCTCTCTCCCGACGGCGGACGGCCTGATCGCCGCGACGGCCAGGGTGAACGGCTGGACCCTGGTCAGCCGGAACGTCAAGGATTTCGTCGGCACAGGAGTCTCCGTCGTCAATCCGTTCGACGTCGTGACCTGATTCCACCACCGGACATAACCACTTCCTGCGGCGCCGTGCGAGGTTACGTCCAGTTGCGGGGTGGCCGGACACCGACACTCGGCGACGGAAGAGAACACCCCGGCCAGACCTGTGAGGTTGGGCCCCTCCCCGGGAGGGTCACGGGCGGGCACACTGAGGGGATGGCTGGGATGGGAAGCCCGCGTCTGGCGGCGGTCGCGCTCGTCGGGATGTCTCTCGTGGCCGCGTGCGGCGCGGGCCGTACGGCGACACCCACCCCCACGGCGAGTCCCGCGGCGTCGCAGAACCCGGCGCCGGGCCTTACGGGGTCGCAGAACCCGGTGCCGGACCGTATGGTGTCGCAGAGCCCGGCGCCGAGTGACGTGTCCACCGAGGCCGCTCCCGCCTCGGCCGCGTGGGCCGCCGTCGCGGGCGCCTCCGGCCTGCCGGGGAGTTCCGCGCTGCTCGACGTGGCGGCGACCGGTCCCCGCGACGCCTGGGCCGTCGGCTACAAGAACAGCGCCGAGGACCGGGAGGGTATGTCCGCCGTCCTCCGGTGGGATGGGAGCCGCTGGCGCGAGGCGCCGCCGGTGGGGGACGACGCCTACCACCTGGAGGGGGTCAGCGCGGGCGCCCCGGACGACGTGTGGGTGGTGGGCAACGGTCAGAACGCACTCGCCGCGCACTGGGACGGGCGGCGCTGGACACCGCATAGGCCCTTCGGAGTGGCAGAGGACTACCGGCTGGTGGACGTCGCGGTGGCCGGTGGCACGGTGTGGTTCGCCGGCAACGGCCCGTCGAAGGCGGTCGTCCTGGAGTGGAACGGCCGGGAGTTCCGCAACGCGTTGAGCGCCTACGGCGCCTTCACGGCGATCACCGCCAAGGACGGGCACATCTGGGCGGTCGGGTCGGGCGAGGGGAACGCGCCGCTGATCTGCCACGGCACCGCCGACGGCTCGTGGGTGATCGCCGAGATCCGGGAGATCCCCGGGGGGAGGCTCAACCGGGTCTGGCAGATCTCACCGTCCGACGTGTGGGCGGTCGGGGAGGTCACCACTGATCCCGGCCGCCGCGAGAGCCGGCCGCTGGTCCTGCACTGGGACGGGTCGGACTGGAGCCGGACAGAGGTGCCGGTCCGCCTTGGGACCCTGCACGGCGTCACCGCCTTCGGGCCGGGCGATCTGTGGGTCAGCGGGATCGACGCCGGCCACGCGGGGCAGGTGCTCTTCCTGCATTTCGACGGCGCAAGGTGGTCGCGTGAGTACGGCCCGCTGTTCCGGGCCCACCGGGAGGACCAGCTGTACGAGGACAGCGACCGCGTCAACCGCACCGGCGTCGCCCGGGTCCCCGGCACCACCACGCTGTGGGCGGTGGGGGCGGTCGGCGGAGGGGACGACGAGGACGACTTCCTCCTGCGGCGCTGACCGCGCCCCCTCTCAGGGCGCCACCCTCAGCTCCGAGACCTCCTCGGAACGCTCGCCCTGTCCCCTCAGGAACAGCCGGTTGACGGACCAGAGAATCCCGCCCACGGCGACCAGCACGCCCGCGCGGAGGTAGACGTCGCCCCCGCGACCCGTGACGGGCAGCGCCAGAACAACGCAGACCGCGGCGCCCAGCAGGGGCATCCAGCTCGGCGCCCGGTAGTGGCCGTGGTCCACGCGGTCCTTGCGGAGGACCAGCACGGCCACGTTGACCGTGGCGAACACGCACAGCAGCAGGAACACCGTCGTGTCGGCCAGGTTGCTCACGTCGCCGGTGGCGACCAGAACCGCGGCGATGCCCACGGTGAACACGATGGCGACCCACGGGGACGACCTCGTGGGATGGACCGCCGCGAAGACCTTCGGCACGATCCCCTCGCGCGCCATGCCGTACACCAGGCGCGAGGCCATGAGCATGTTGATCAGTGCGATGTTGCCCGCCGCGAACAGCGCGATCAGCGCGAACGACTTGGGCTGGAAGGCGAGACCCGCGACCCTGACGACCTCCGGCAGTGGACCGGTCGGACTCCTCAGCGTCTCGGTGTCCACCAGCATGGTCGCGGTGAACGCGACCGCCGTGTAGATCGCCACGGCCGCGACCAGCCCGCCGAAGAGCGCACGGGGGTGGTCACGCCGCCGGTCCCTGGACTCCTCGGCCGGGTTGACCGAGTCCTCGGAGCCGGGCAACGCGTAGAAGGCGAGGGCGGTGCCGCCGAGGACGCCGAGGAAAGCGCCGTTGGCCGGGTGGAACGGAAGGGCCCCGGCGGGACCGCCGCTGCCGGACAGCAGCGCGTAGATCCCGATCGCGATGACGACCAGCAGGCCGAACGCCTCGATGACCGTCAGGACGACGTTGACCTTGATGGACTCGGAGATCCCGGCGAAGTTCACCAGCGCCACGACGCCGAGGAAGACGGACGCGCCGACGACCACCGGCAGCGTGACGGACTCGCCCAGATAATCGCCGCCGAACGCCCGGGCGGCGCTCGCCGAAGTGATCCCGCTCATCAACACTGCAAAGGCCACAATAAAGGCTACAAAAGGGATGTTAAACGCTTTATTCACATAAAACGCTGCTCCGGCGGCATGCGGATATTTCCCGACAAGCTCGACGTAGGCGGACGCGGTCAGGGTGGCCAGCACGAAGGCGACGAGGAACGGCACCCACAGGGCTCCGCCGGCATATCCGGCCACCTTCCCGACCAGGGCGCAGATACCCGCACCGAGGATGTCGCCTATCACGAACAGCAGCAGGAACCTGCGCCCGATCACCCGTTTGAGCGAGTGCTGGGCAGCACCAGAACCAACGATCGCCTCAGCCATGCACCTCTCTTACCCGTCGTTGAACAGGAATCACACTGAGTGACAAAAGTCCATTTCTGTAAGCGTGGTGAAAGTGATCCGCAAGGATGGGTGCCTACAGTTCCATCTGTCACGAAATGCAAGGAAAGGCAGAAATGCTTAGCACCCCCTTCTCCCGCCGGATCGCCGTCGCCGTTGCGGGGGTGGCTCTTCTCTCGACGACCGCCGCGTGCGGCGGGTCGAGCAGCACCGCGCTCTGCGCCGAGGCGAGTCAGCTCATGAGGGGCTACGCCTCGTCCATGGTCGCCAACATCAGCGCACCGGAAAAGTTCAACGAGGAGAACCAGAAGTTCGCCAAGGACCTGAAGGCCCTGGCCGCCAAGGCCGACGGTGACCTCGCCTCCGCGCTCAACGGCCTGGCCTCCACGTTCGAAACCTTCGATCTCGACGCCAACGACCCGGCCGCGGCCGCCGCGGCCGCCACGGACCTGGGCGAAAAGATCACGGATGCCACCACCAAGTTCGGCACCGCCTGTTCCTAGCCGAGCCCGTGCCTCCTGGGGAGAGGAGGCACTTCCCGGCACGGCCGTCGCTCCGCCTGCGGGGGGGCAGTGCGGAGCAACGGCCGTGCCGACCATCTTCCGAGAGCCTCTGCCCCCGCACGGCAGGGGCTCCGCGCCCTCACACCCGCGCCGCGCGGCAGGGGCGCGACGGCCCCGTCAGATCCTGCCCGTGCGGGCCTGCTCGTAGCACTGCTCGAAACCCTCCAGCACCATCGGCCAGGAACTGCGGACGGGCTCGGTACCCCGGTTGTGCGCCGCGATCGACTCGCGCAGCTCGCGGTTGTGGACCAGCCTGGCCACCGCCGCGACCAGGTCCTCGAAACTCCGCCCGAGCAGCCCCTCCTTCCCCGGGCGGACGAAGTCGGCCACCCCGCTCTGGGCCCGCGCGACCACCGGGATGCCCGCCGCCCTTGCCTCCAGTGCCGCCAGGCCGAAGGACTCCCGGGGCGCCGGGGCGACGAACACGTCCGCGGAGGCGAGCAGCTCACGGATCTGGTCGCGGCTGTAGCGGCCGGGCAGCGAGACCCAGCCGCCCATCCCGTTGGCCCGCAGGTAGCGCTCCATCTGCGGACGCGCCGGGCCGTCCCCGACGATGGTGACCCGCATCGGCGTCTCCTGCGGCACCTGGGCGCGGGCCTCCTTCAGCAGCCGGAGCAGCCGGACGGGCTGCTTGCGGGGTGCCAGCCGTCCCACGGCGACGATGTGAACGGCCTCGTCGACGGGCACGGGCCGTATCCGGGCTGAGGAACGCCAGCCGGAGACGTCGAGGCCGTTGGAGACCACGTGCACCGGCACCCGGCGGCCGGCCACCGCGCGGATCGGCAGGGCCGCGGCCTCGCTCACCGCGGTGCCCACCAGCCCCCAGCGGTTCCACTCGAACAGCAGCCGCAGTGCCCGGTAGACCTCCCGGGTGACCGGATCCCACATGCTGTGCACGGTCACGACCACGGGCAGTCCCATCCGTACGGCGGCGCGGACGCCCATCCACGCGAACGGCGAGACCGCACCCGTGTGCACATGCACCACGTCCGGGCGCCGTGCCCTCATCAACCGCAGCAGGTGCCCCGTCCCGAACGGATGGACAGGCAGATCGAAGGGGAGATTCGCGACAATACGGTAAATACCGGGGAGAGGTTCTCCGGGGGTCGCGGTGGCCACCTCGACCTCGTGACCCGTCTCCCTCTGCATCCGGACCAGGTCGCCGACCTGCACCTCGATCCCGCCGAGACGTGGCAGGTAACAGTCACTGACGTGGAGGATCCTCACCGTGCCAGCGTAGCCCCGCATGAGATCATGCCTGCGTGCCCGCGAGGGCGCACCCCCGACGACACGGATGGAGTGAGCCGCGATCGACACCGCCAGGACAGCCGTGTTCTTCCATGCCCATCCCGATGACGAGGCCCTGCTGACCTCGGGCACCATGGCGATGCTCGCCGCCGAGGGACACCGGGTGGTCCTCGTCGTGGCGACCTCCGGAGAGCGCGGCCAGGCCGACCTCGGACCCGGCGAGGCGCTGGGTGCCGCGCGCCTCGCCGAGCTCCACCGGTCGGCGGCGGCGCTCGGCTGCGCCCGGGTGGTCAATCTCGGCTACGGCGACTCCGGGCTGGCACCCGGCGGCGGGATCCCGGATGACCGGCCGGACAACGCGTTCGTCGACGCCGACATCGAGGAGGCCGCCCGGCGGCTCGCCGCGATCCTCACCGAGGAGAGCGCCGACCTGCTGACGACCTACGACCCCGCCGGGGGCTACGGGCACCCCGACCACGTCCAGGTGCATCGGGTCGGCACCCGGGCCGCCGAGATCGCCGGCACCCCGATCGTGCTTGAGGCCACGGTCAACCGCGACCCCCTGCTCAAGGGGCTCCGGCTGGTCCGCAGGTTCTACCCCCGGCTGGACATCCGCGCCTTCGAGCAGGCCTACTCCCCCGGCGAGGTGATCACCCACCGGGTCGGCGTACGGCGTTTCGCCCGCCAGAAGCGGGCGAGCATGGCCGCCCACGCCTCCCAGGCCACCGGCGCGGACACCCGCACGCTGGGCGTGATGCTCAAGGTTCCGCACCCCCTCTACCGCCTCGTCTTCGGCACCGAGTGGTACATCCGGCGCGGCCTGCCACCCGGCACGAGGTTGAGGCACCCCTTCGAAGTTCCTCCTCGAGGATGAGCGACAGACCAGCACACTTGGCAGAGGGGGTTACATGAAGAACAAGTGGGTTCAGATCGGGCTGTCGATCTCGTCGCTGGCGCTGGCCGCCACGCTCGTGCGCTTCCTGCCGCAGGTCGTGGAGGCGATGACCGGCCAGCACGTCTCCTGGACGCAGATCGGCGCCCAGTTCTCCGGGCTGAGCTGGCAGATGGTCGCGCTGATGACCGTCGTCTGGCTGGCGAGCCTGCTGGCCTACACGTTCGTGCTGACCGCCTCCCTGCCCGGCCTCACCAACGCGCAGGCGCTGACGCTGAACGCGGGCGGCAGCGCGGTGAGCAACCTGCTGCCGTTCGGCGGCGCGGCCGGGGTGGCGATGACGATCGCGATGACCAAGGGCTGGGGCTTCCAGCTCCGGGCCGTGGTGGTCTCCACGCTCGCCAGCGGCATCTGGAATACCCTGTTCCGGTTCGTCCTGCCCGCCGTGGGCATCGTGGCCCTGCTGGTCAGCGGGGAGCGGCTCAGCCCCGCGGTGACCAACGCGGGCTGGGCCGGCTCGCTGTCGATCCTGGCCCTGGTCGCCGTGGTGGCGGCCGCGCTCTACTGGGACCGCGCCGCCGCCGCGCTCGGCCGCGCCCTCGACGCCGCCGCGCGGATGCTCCCCCGCCGTATCCGCCCCGCCGAGCACGCCCTCTCCGGATCGCTGGAGAAGCTGCGCGCCGACACCTCCGAGGTCGTACGGCACCGCTGGCTGGGACTGACCCTGGGCATGATCTTCTTTCTCGTGCTGCAGTGGCTGATCCTGGTCTGCTGCCTGGAGGCGACCGGCGCCTACCCGGGGCTGGCGCAGTCGATCGCCGTGTTCGCCCTGTCCAGGGTGTTGACCAGCGCTCTGGTGACTCCGAGCGGGGCGGGGATCATGGAGGCCGGGACCGTCGGCGCACTGGTCTTCTTCGGCGCGCCACTCGATTCCGCGACCGCCGCTGCGCTGCTTTTCGGCTTCTGGACCTACACTGTCGAAATCCCCTTCGGCGGTCTGGCGCTCGGTGCGTGGGCGTTTCTGCGCCGGCGTGAGAGCGCCGCTCCGGCCCCCGCGAAGGAGTCCGTCAGCCGCTAGATTGGGAAATATCTTGTGCGTGATTCGGAGGCCCGCATAGCGTGGCGGCTGACATGGTGGCGTTCCGGGTTCTCGGTCCGGTCGAGGCGCATTCCGGTAAGGACGAACTCGACCTAGGCGGGCTGCGGCAGCGTGCCGTCCTCGCCCGGCTGCTGGTGGCGCGCGGGCAGGTGGTGCCCGTCGATTCCCTCCTCTACGACCTGTGGGACGACGACTCCGCCAAGGGCGCGCAGTCAGGCCTGCAGGTCTACATCTCCCGCCTGCGCCGGGTTCTCGAACCCGGCCGTCCGCGCGGGGGTCCCAACCGGCTGCTGGTGACGGTCGCCTCCGGCTACGCCCTGCGGATCGCCCCCGAGCAGGTCGACGCCCTCCGCTTCGAGGTGCTGGTCCGCACGGCCGGAGAGCACCTGGAAGCCGACGACCCCTCCTCCGCGCGGATCCGCCTGGAGAAGGCCCTGGGGCTGTGGCGCGGCATCCCCTACTCCGACTTCGCCGACCAGCCGTGGGCCGAGGCCGAGGTCAACCGGCTGGCCGAGCTGCGCCTGGTGGCCCGTGAGCGGCATGCCGACAGCGGCCTGCGCCTGGGCATGCCGGCCGAGGCGGTGCCCGACCTGGAGGCGCTGACCACCGAGCACCCGCTCCGCGAGGAGGGCTGGCGGCTGCTGGCCCTTGGCCTCTACCGGTGCGGGCGACAGGGCGACGCGCTGGCCGCGCTGCGCAAGGCCCGCACGATCCTCGCCGAGGAGCTGGGCATCGACCCGGGTCCGGCGCTGCGCAAACTGGAGTCCAACATCCTGGCCCAGGACCCGGGACTGCAGCTCGCCACCCCGCCGACCGGCCGCCAGCGCCCCCCGGTCGCCACCGACACCTGGCCGCCCCGGCCCACGGCGGCGCCGGTGGAGCTGCCGCCGCTGGAGCCCGAGCCGTTCGTCGGCCGGGACGCCGAGCTGAACCGGCTGACCACGGCCGCGGCCCGGACCGGCCGCTTCACGGTCGCGGTGATCGGCGGCGACGCGGGCGCGGGCAAGACCATGCTGGTCCGCCAGCTCACCAGGCGGCTCTCCGACGACGGCTGGGGCACCGCCTCCGGCGCCTGCCCCGACAGCAGCGCCACCCCTCCCGGCTGGGCATGGGTGGAGATCCTGCGCACCCTGATGGACGCGGCCGGCCCCGGGGAGTACGCCCAGCTGCTCGCCCCGCTGCTGGACGACGCGGCCCCAGCACCCGGCGACGACCAGGCCTCCGGCGGATTCCGGCTGCACCGGGCGGTGGGCGGCTATCTGGCGGCCGTCGCCAAGGACACCCCGATCCTGCTGACTCTGGAGGATCTGCACTGGGCCGACGACCAGACCCTCGCGCTGCTGCGCGCGCTGCCGAGCCTGCTCGCCACCAGCCGGGTGCTGCTGGTGGTGACCTGCCGTGACAGCGAACTGAGCGACCAGCAGGCCGACGTACTGGCCGCGCTGGCCCGGCTCGGACCGGTCCGGGTGGGCCTGACCGGTCTCGACCCCAAGGCGGTGGCCGAGCTGGTCAGGGCGACCTGCGTGCGCGAGGTGGACGAGGAGGCGGTCAACAGCATCGTCGAGCGGACCGGCGGCAACCCCTTCTTCATCAGGGAGACCGTGCGCCTGCTCGACGCCGAGGCCGTGAGCGACCGCGCGACGGCCGCCGAGGTGATCTCCGGGGTGCCTTCCGGCGTCCGCGACGTGCTGCGGCGGCGGATCTCCCGGCTGCCCTCGGCCGCCCAGCAGATCCTGCTGCAGGCCGCGGTGATCGGCCGCGACGTCGACGTGGACGTGCTGGTGGATGTGACGGGTGACGAGGACGCCGTGGTCGACGCGGTGGAGGCGGCACTGCTCGCCGGGCTGGTCACCGAGCCGGGCCCCGGCCTGCTCCGCTTCGACCACGACCTGGTCCGCGACACCCTTTACTCCGACGCCTCCCGGCTACGCCGTTCCCGGCTGCACGCCGCGGTGGCCGCGGTGATCGAGCGCCGTAATCCCGGCGATGTGGCCGCGCTCGCCCACCACTACGACGCGGCCGGCACCGCCGAGACGGCCATCAAGGCGGTTCACTACGCCGGGCTGGCCGCCGAGCAGGCCGAGCGCCGTTTCGCCCACCGCGAGGCGGCCTCGTTATGGGAGCAGGCCATCGCCGCCTTCGACCGGTCCGGCATCACCCACACCCCCGACAGCACCAGAGAACGCCTGCTGCTGACCCTGAACCTGATCAAGGCGCTGGCTCTCTGCGGTGACATGGCTGCGGCCCGCAGGCGGCGGCGCGAGGCGATGGACGCGGCCCTGCCGCTGGGCAACCTGGAGCTCACCGCCCGGGTGGCGGCCTCGCTGGCCGTGCCGCACAAGGGCATGGCCCGCGACTTCACCCGCACCGCGTGGGAGATCGTCGACGTCGCCGAGCAGGCGCTGGTCGAACTGCCCACCGCCGAACAGTCGCTGCGCGCGAGCCTGCTGGCCACGCTCGCGCTGGAGCTGGAGGGCTCGGCCACCCCCCGCGGCGAGCAGGCCTCGCTGGAGGCCGAGGAGCTGGCCCGGCAGAGCGGTGACCCGGCACTGCTGGCGACCGCGCTGAGCGGCCGGCTGCGCCAGTCCTACGGGATCACCCCGGTCGGCGAGCGCGAGGTCATCGGCCGGGAGCTGCTGGAGGTCGGCAAGAGGACCGGCCAGGTCTCGGTCCAGGCGCTGGCCCACCTCGTGCTGATGGAGTGCGCCGCCGCCTCGGGCGCGTTCGCCGACGCCGACGCGCACGTGGCCGCCGCCGAACGGCTTGCCCGGCAGTACGGCCTGCCCGCACCGGCCGCCGTCGTGGCCTGGTACGCCGGACAGCGCCTGATGATCACCGGTGACTTCACCGGCGCGGAGGGCGCCTACCGCGACGCCGCCCGGCTGACGGCCCGGGCCGGCATGCTGGAGGGCCGCCAGGACCTGCCGCTGATCACGACGTTCTGCCTGCACCTGGTCAACGGCCGGGCCGCCGACATGGTGGAGCCCCTCGCCGAGGCCCACCAGCGCGGAGCCAAGTGGACCCTCGACGCCTACGCGGTGGCTCTGGCCTCAGCCGGGCACACGCGCGACGCGCGGGCGGTCATCGCGGTGAAGACCCCGGTCCGCCCCGACTTCCTCTACGAGCTGGCGATGATCTGGCGGGCCCTGGCGGGCATGCTGCTGGACGACCGGGAGCGGATGGTCGAGGCCTACGACACGCTGAAGCCGTTCGCCGAGCGGATCGCGGGGGCGGGCACCGGCGTGGTGGCGCTGTGGCCGGTCGCGCTCACCCTCGGTGATCTGGCGCTCCGGCTGGGCTTCACCGACGCGGTGAAGCCCCATTACGAGAAGGCCCTCTCGGTGGCCCAGCGGGTCGGCGTGGCCCGCTGGGTGGAGGCGGCGCAGCGCTCACTCGGCAGCTAACGAGGCACTGCGCAGCCGGGCATCGCCGGAGACGGACAACCCGGCACGGTACCAACCGGGGTGGCCGGCGCGTCCACCGTGGTGATCGTCGTCGACTTCGACAACAGGCTGACCGTCTGCGTCCGGGTGGTCTGCGCGGTCACCTCCGGCCGCCCCTGGACGGAGACGCTGTGGGACACCTCCGCCCCCACGTAGGCACCGGTGAAGGCAAGGGTGGCCACCAGCAGCTTCACGACGCTCGCGGCTCCACTCGCCACCACCGGCGCCACACTGCTCCGCGGACTCATGCCAGACACCTTTCCTCGTTGCCTCCAGGTATATGCCGCGGTGGTTGATCTCTGCTTGACGTCCACTTGCAGAGACTCGGTGTCACATCGGGTAAGCCCGACCTAATATCGGATACGGGCCGACCGGACGATGGAGATGGTGATCAGGTGCGACTTCCTGCAGTGACCATCCCCGATCCCACGTCCGCCTCCTTCCTGGGGATGCCGCTGTGGCTCTGGGTCCTGCTCGGCGGGATCGCCCTTTTCGGCGTGTTCCAGGTCTACTACTGGATCGGCCTCAAGCTGGGGTCCCGGCTCTACTCCTCCCGTCTGGGCCGGAGGATCGGCGAGGGAAACATCCTCAAGGTCGAGAACGCCGTCAGGAGGTGGGGCGCGCTCGCCGTCTACGGCTGTTTCTGGGTGCCCGGGCTGCGGCACACGCTGCCGTGGGTGGCGGGAGCGCTGCGGGTCTCCTACCCCTGGTACGTCGTGGCCAGCGCGCTCGGCTGCCTGACCTGGGTCCCGGTGACGTCCTTCGGCCTCTACTCGGTGATCTGGGGCTGGTTGGAGCTGGCCGCCGAGTCACCGTTCCTGGCGGCCGCGGTCGCCGTGGCGGCGGTCGTCGCGATCACCGTCGCCGTCCGCTGCCGCCGCAGGGTCTCACGGCGGCCGGAAGACGGACTCACCAGTGCGTGACCGTCGCCCGCGACGGGCCCGGAGTGGATCTCACCGCCCCTGTCCCCGGTGACCACGGACCTCTCCGGCCGGCCGCTTCCCCCGGATCCCCAGCGGGCCCCGCGGGTGGATTTCCCTCCCGATCGCGTACGTGCGGCACGGATATCAATGTTTCGACAGCCAGAGCACCAAGATCCGCTTATTGACGGCCGGCTCTGCCAGCATGTCCCTCATGCGAACTGGCGGAATTCGCCTCGTCATCTGCGTCGCTCTGGCCGCTCTGGCCACCGGGCTCGCCGCGCCTGCCCATGCCCGGCAGGGCGCTCCGCAGCTCTCCCGGCGAGCCGCCCCCCAGGACGCTCCGGCGGTGGCCGCGCGGGCCGCCTACCTGTTCGACGCCACCACCGGCACGGTTCACTTCAGCAAGCAGGCGACCCTGCGGCTGCCGGTGGCCAGCCTGACGAAGGTCATGACGGCGTATGTCGTCCTGCGGGAGGCGGGGCTGAACGACGTCGTCACGGTCAACTCCGGTGACATACGGCACGCGACGGCGAACGGTGCGACCGCCGCGGGCCTCCGCGCGGGCGAGCGCCTGACCGTCAGGGATCTGCTCTACGGCGCGATGCTCCCCTCGGGGGCGGACGCCACCCACGCGCTCGCCCGCGTCTACGGCCCCGGCGACAGCAGGTTCGTGGCCAAGATGAACGCCGCGGCCCGCACCATGGGCCTGGCCGACACCCGCTACGGCAACCCCGACGGGCTGCCCACGCCGAGCCCCGGCTACTCCACCGCCCGGGACCAGGCCAGGCTGGCCGAGGTCGCGCTCCGTGACCCGGTGCTGCTGACCATCGTCTCCAGCGCGCGCCACACCGTGGCGAGGTCGAAGGTGCACCAGCCCCACATCTGGACCAACAGCAACAAGCTGCTCGGCAAGACGGCCGGGGCCGTGGGCCTCAAGACCGGCTACACCCGGACCGCCGGCTACTGCCTGTCGTTCGCCGCCGACCGCGACGGGCATCGGATCATCGGCGTCCTCCTCGGTGAGTCCAACGCCACCCGGCGCTTCCAGACGGCCGACAGTCTCCTGAACTGGGCCGGTGGGCAGCCGGCAGGCTACCGCGGCGGCGATGTCTGACGCATCAGGCCGTGGCAGGCGATGGCGGCGGCGGCGACCACGTTGAGGGAGTCGACGCCGAGATCCATCGCGGCCGGGCTCATCGGGATGCAGACCGGATGGTCGGCCTCGTGCAGCCAGCGGGAGGAGAGGCCGTCTCCCTCGGAACCGAGTAGCAGGGCGACCCGCTCGGCCATGGCGACCCCGTCCAGGGGGACGGCGGACTGGTCCGGGGTCAGCGCCAGCGTCTGGAAGCCCGCCGTACGGAGTTCCACCAGGCCGTCGTACCAGTTGGTCATCCGCGCGTACGGGATGGCGAAGACGGCGCCCATCGACACCTTGACCGACCTTCTGTACAGGGGGTCCGCGCAGCGGGGCGACAGGATCACGGCCTCGACCCCCAGCGCGGCGGCACACCGGAAGATCGCACCGACGTTGCCGTGGTCGACGAGGTCTTCCAGGACGAGGACGCGCCGGGAGGCACCGCGCAGGATCTCGTCCACCGCGGGCAGGGGGCGCCGCTCCATGGCCGCCAGCGCGCCCCGGTGCACCGGGAAGCCCGCGATGCCCTCCATGACGTCGTCGTCAACCACGTAGACCCGGTCGCCGAGGCCGTCGAGCAGGTCGGCGAGCGGGCCGGCCCAGCGCCGGGTCAGCAGCACCGAGCGCACCGGGTAACCGGCCGCGACGGCCCGGCGGATCACCTTCTCCCCCTCGGCGATGAAGAGGCCGTGCTCGGCTTCCAGGCTCTTGCGCAGCTCGACGTCGCGCAGGTTGGCGTAGTCGGCCAGGCGGGGATCTGAGGCGTTAAACACCTTCGAATACTGCCATGACCCGCCTGAGCTGCCACATCAGGGCGTAGAGGAGCAGCAGGGCGCAGCAGCCCCCCACCACTCCGGCACCCATCCTGGTGATCGTCTGGGCCCAGCCGGTGGCCGGGAAGGCGATCGGCCAGATCGCCGCGCCCAGCGCGGTGGCGGCCACGGTCGCCAGGAGCACGCCGTACCGTACCCCGGCGGGGAGCGCCAGCCGCTCCGGCGCCGCCACCGGCTCCATCCGCGACAGCCCGTACCAGGCCCACAGGGCCACGATAGCCAGGCCGATCACCGTGGACAGGTACTGCAGCAGGCGGAACATGGGGAGCGGGCCGACCGCCGGGGCGGCCAGCCACTCCCAGCCCCATATGCCCTGGCTGTAGTGATGGGTGAAGGAGTCCCACAGTTTGTGGGTGCAGGCGCCGACAACGGCACCCGCGACCACGGCGGGCAGCCGCCGCACGCCGTACCTCCCGGGGGCCAGCGAGGCGACCCTTCCGGCGAGGGAGGGGGGGAGCAGCGCGGTCAGCGGATCCCGGAGCAGGCCGTGAAAGACGGCGAGGAGCAGGACGACGGCGAGCGGGTCGATCGTGAGGACGCCCCGGAGTGAGTGCCAGAACGTGTAGTCCGGCAGGAAGGGCAGGAAGATCGGCAGGTCGGGCACCATCGACCCCAGGACGAGGGCCCAGGGATCCAGCATCCGGCGCGCGCGTGCCGAGGAGATCAAGGGCAGTACCGCGGCGACATGACTGGGCGTGAACGGCACGGATCTCCCCCTGTGAATCTGCTGGCGCTCCCTCGGGAGACTACGCCGCTCCGGTTGCCGGTGAGAGCCCGCGCCTTCACGCCACCGTGACCTGAAGTGACGTGTACGTTGCTGAACGTTGCTACACGGGAGTGTGGGGGGACGTTATGGCTGATCAGACGGTGGTGGCGCCATCGGTGCCGGGTGACGAGTGGCTGCGCGACGCCCGCAGGGCACGCACGCTCTCCCTGGCCACCCTGGCCTGGCTCGGCGCCGAGAGCGTGCTCGGTCTCGGCGCCGGGCTGGGCGCGCACTCGGTCGCCCTGATCGGCTGGGGCGTGTCGTCACTGGTGGAGGCGCTGGCCAGCCTCATCGTGGTCTGGCGGTTCACCGGATCGCGGACCCGCTCGGCGGACGCCGAGGACAAGGCCCGCAAGGGGGTGGCGATCAGTTTCTGGCTGCTGGCGCCCTACCTTCTGGTCCATGTGGCGCACGACCTGGACGCCGGACATCGGGCAATGCCCAGCCCCCTGGGCATCGCGGTGACGGCGGCCAGCCTGATCAGCATGCCGCTCCTGGGACGGGCCAAGCGGCGGCTCGGCGCCCGGCTGCACTCGGCGGCCACCGCGGGCGAGGGCACACAGAACCTGCTGTGCGCGCTGCTCGCCGCGGGAGTGCTGGCCGGGCTCGGTCTGAACGCCGTCGGGTGGTGGTGGGCGGACCCCGCCATGGCGGTGTTGCTGGCCGCAATAGCCGTACGGGAAGGCCGGAAAGCCTGGCGTGGACACTCCTGCACTCACTGAATCCGGCGTTCTCCCATAGATCCCAAATGTTAGTTACTGTCGCGTACGGTGATACGCGCACCAAAAGGAGTGTTTTGCCACAGTAAGTCTTCCCAGTACAGTTCCCTGAATATTGCGGAGAACCTCCCTATAGGGTGACCCGCTAGCTTCAGAACTTCGAGACCGAAGAGGGCATCGTGGGCGGACGTCACCGGACAGATGAACTCGAGGACGACTACACCTCCCCCAGGGAAGCGCCCAAACGTCGTCGCAACGGGCGCGGCATGGTGCTTGTCCCATTGGCTGGATCCGTCGCCTTGGCCGTGCTGCTCGGCGTCGCAGCGTTCGTGATCATCAACCGGGACCGGGGGTGCGCCGGGAGCGAGGTCGCGCTCCGGGTCACCGCCTCCCCCGACATCCAGCCCGCCGTGTCCCGGATCGCCGAGCGCTTCAACAAGGCCGGGCACGACGTCGGCGGCGGGTGCGCGAACGTCACCGTGACCTCGGGCGTCCCGGCGACCGTGGCCTCCGGGCTGGCCGGCGGCAAGGCCGGCGCGATGGACGTGTGGATCCCCGACTCGGCGCTGTGGGTGGCCAACCTACGCGCCAGGAACCCGCAGGTGCCCGCCCCCGGCGCATCCGTGGCCCAGTCCCCCATCGTCATGGTGGCCTCCGGCTCGGTGGTTCCGGCCCTGAGGAAGAGCTTCGGCGAGGCGAGCTGGGGCGGCATGATCAACGCCGCGAACGTGGCCAACCTCGAGGGACCGGGCCGCAAGGTGCGCGTGCTCGCGCTGGACCCCTCCTTCAACGCCGCCGGACTCGGCGCTCTCCTGGCCGCCTCCGGAGTGGCCACGGCCTCGGGGATCGGCCAGGAGCAACTGGTCGGCGCGCTCAAGACACTGTCCGGATCGGCGGTCCGCGACCAGGACGCGCTGCTGTCCAGCCTCGGTGTCAAGGGCAGCCGGGCGCCGCTCGGCGTCGCCTCGGAGCAGAGCGTCTGGACGTTCAACACCGTCAAGAAGCCGGAAGTGCCGGCCGTACCGCTCTATCCGGCCGAGGGCACCCTCAACCTCGACTACCCGGTGGTGATCACCACCAAGGACGCCACGGTCCGCAAGGTCGCCGAGGCCTTTGAGAAGGAGTTCGGCACCGAGGCCTCCCAGAAGACCCTCCGCGACCAGGGATTCCGCACCCCGGACGGCAAGGGCGGCAAGGCGGTCGCCGACACCGGCGGCTTCCAGGCCAAGGCGCCCCAGGCGCTGGAGATGCCCGACGCCAAGACCGTCGCGGGGATGTCGCAGTCCTGGTCCCGGCTGAACCTGGGCACGCGGCTGCTGGCGCTGCTGGACGTGTCCGGCACGATGGCGCTGCCGGTCCCCGGGACCGGTTCGGACCGGATGCGCGTGATCTCCAAGATCGCCCTTGAGGGCATGCGACTGTTCCCTGCCAAGAGCGAGATCGGCGTGTGGGAGTTCTCGACGCATCTCGCCGGCCGGGGCGTGGACTTCCGCAAGACGGTCCCCGTCGGGCCGCTGACCGAGAACATCGGCGGCGTGCTCCGTAAGGACCTGCTGGCCCAGAAGCTCTCCACGATTCAGGCCAAGCCCACCGGCGACACCGGCCTGAACGACACGCTCAGGGCCGCGTACGGGCAGATGACCAAGGAGTACCAGGGCGACAAGATCAACACGGTGCTGGTCCTCACCGACGGAGCCGGCAACGACGACCCGGACGGCGGCATCTCCAACGAGGAGATCCTGCGGTACCTGAAGAAGACCTACAACCCGGAGAAACCGGTCAGCATCCTGCTCATCGCCTTCGGTCCCGAGGCCGCCAAGGGCAAGAAGGAGATGGACGCGCTGGCCAAGGCGACCGGCGGTGAGGCGTTCATCGCCACCGACATCCTGGAAGTCCGCAAGTTCTTCCTGGAAGGCATGAAGCGCCGCCTCTGCGCGCCCAACTGCTGATCCCCGACCTTTTTCACCCTGTACGGCTGGCGTCCCATGGACCCCAGCCGTTTCAGTTTTACCAGTTCATGCCGGGTTGGAATGGTATCGACCGGTTAGGACAACCCGTCACGGTCAGGTGGCGTCCTACGCGTGTGGGGTCTCGGGCATGGCCCGTGAACGAGCCCGTCCTGCGGGGAGGAATGTCCGTGCCCGGATGGCCGACCGTCGGCCGAACCGACGATCAACAACTCGTGGAGGCGCTCCGGCGTGCCGACTCCAGGGCGCCCGCGAGCCTCTACGATTCCTATGCCGAACGTCTCAACGACTACGCCCATTCGCTGCTGGGAGACCGCGACAGCGCGGCCCAGGCCGTACACGACGCCCTGGTGACCGCTCACGGGTGCGCGGACCGGCTGCGCGAACCGGGTCGGCTCCGTCCCTGGCTGTACGCGCTCGTCCGGTCCCGGTGCGCGGCCGGGACACGGGGTCCGCAGGGCCGGCGGAGCCCGGCGCCCGCGTCGGCGTCCGACGACTACGACACCCCGGAGGACCCCGAGCTGGCCGCGCTGGTGCACGAGGCGCTGGGCGAGCTGAGCGGACAGGAACGCGAGGTGCTGGAGCTGTCGCTGCGGCACGATCTCAGCACCGGTGAGGCTGGAGCGGTGCTCGGGCTGACCTCACGGCAGGCCTCGACGCGGCTCGGTCACGCCCGCGAGCACCTGGAGAACGCGGCCGCCGCCGTGGTGCTGGCCAAGGTCGGCCGGGCGCACTGCCCCGACCTGTCGGCGATGGTCGACTCGTGGGAGGGTCCGCTCACCACGATCCTGCGCAGGCGGCTCTCCGGCCACATCGGCCGCTGTGAGGTCTGCCTCGAACGACGGGACCGTCATGTGTCGGCCGGACGGCTGCTCGACATGGTGCCGGTGATGTTCCCGCCGCTCTCCCTGCGCCGCCGGGTCATCGAGACCTGTGTGAACCCCGGCCTTGAAGGAGTACGTGCCGCCGTCGTTGAGGCAGGCGATCATTTCGACCGGACCGGGTTCCCCGCCGCGGCCGGACGGCGCAAGAAGGCACGCCGGTCGACCGGGCCCGCGGGTGCGGAGGCGGAACGGTCTCGTGACACGGGAACCCGCCGGCGGGCGGGCGAGTCGCGGCGCGCGGCCCCCGACACGGGAAACCACCGGCGGTCGGGCGAGTCGCGGCGGCGCGGGACCTCCCGGCGGGCGGCCCCCGTGATCGCGGCCGTGGCGTGCGTGCTGGCGGCCGCCGGAGTCATGGCCGTGATCGCCGGACAGGACCCGACCAGCGGGCAGGTGAGGGGGGCCGGGGCCGCACCTGACCGGGGACCCCTGTTGATCACTCTGGAGCCCGGGCCGGAGCCCTCGCCATCGGATCCGGCCGTACCCCCGGCGCCTGTCCCGACCGGCAGCGGGGAGACCGGGACACCCCCGCCCCCGCCCACGCCCACTCCCAGCCCGACCCGATCGGCACCGGCCCCGCGGCCGGTCCCCAGCCGGCCGCGTGCCACCCGCACCCCGGCCCCACCGTCCCCGGCCGGACGGCTGGCCGTCTCGTGTCCCACCGACATCGGAGAGGGCGCGGGCACGATCCGGCTCTCCGCGCGCAACGCCGCGATCTCGTGGTCGGCGACCACCTCGGGCGGGCTGAACGTCCACCCTCAGCACGGGCAACTCAAGGCCGGGGCAGAGAGCGTGATCTGGGTCACCGCCGCCGACCCCGGCGAGAGCGGCAGAGGCCGGGTCGCGTTCAGGTCCGCCGGAGGCAACTCCAGCTGCGCGATCTCCTGGGAGGCCTCCGAGCCAGAGGTTCCGGATCCGCCGAGCGACCAGCCTCCGCTGCCGACACCACTGCCTTCCACCGCACCCAACGCGGAATCGGAGACGACCTGACCTTTGACGTGGTGATGGACGGCACCACAATTTATTTTGGCGGACGGTAAACCGTGAGCCGATGTCAAGCGTCGGCATTGACGCGCATGCGGAGCGGTTGGTCACATGGAGTGCGTCAACCGCTTGATAAGCGGCCAGGAGCCAGGAGTCGGGGGCCGGGAGATGCCAGTCAACCGCGGGGTGTTGAGATGGGCGTTCGCTCTTACGTGCACGGTGGGAGCCTCGATCGCGCTCGCCGCCGCGCATACCCCCTTACAGACGGTCTTGGCCTCACTGTTCCTTTTAACGGTTCCCGGGGTCGCCGCGATAGTACCGTTATGTGATCGTGACCCTCCTATCGAGATATCGGCAGGGGTAACGGCAAGTCTTCTCCCCAGCGTTCTCCTTGCCACCCCGATGCTCTCTTCTGGCGCATGGTCACACCGGGCCGGAGTGGCGACGATCACAGTGCCCGGCGGATCCGCCCGTGTCCTGTGCCCGTCGCGCCGGGAGAACGGAAACTCGCAGACCGAACAGGGAGCCGGTTCAGGGTGAAGATCAGCACAGTACGCCCGCGAGATCTCGGCGAGTCCGAGATAGTCCGATGGCGCGAGATCCAGAAAACCTTCCCCAGCCTCGACAACCCCTTCCTCTCCGTGGACTTCGCCCTGGCCATGGGGAGGCTGCGTAATTACGTCAGGGTCGCGGTGATCGAGGACGGTGGCGAGATCGTGGGGTTCTTCCCCCACGAGCGGCACGGCTTCGGCATCGGCAGGCCCCTGGGTGGCTCTCTCACCACCTGCCATGGGTTGATCTCGGCGCCCGAGCTGAAGATCGACCCGCGCGAGCTGCTCCGGACCTGCAAGGTGTCGGCCATCGACTTCGACCATCTGGTCGCCGGTCAGCCCACGTTCGCACCGTACGAGACGGACGTCCGTCCGGCGCCCGTCATGGACCTCAGCGGCGGTTTCGACGCCTACATCGAGCAGGTGCGCGCCACTTCGGCGAAGAACTACAAGACCGTCCGCTACAAGGAGCGCAAGCTCGGCCGTGAGCAGGGCGAGATCCGGTTCTCGTGGGACTCGCCGGACACCGGGACGCTGCGCACGCTCCTGGACTGGAAGTCCGGCCAGTACCAGCGGACCGGACGGGTCGACCGCTTCGCCCAGCCGTGGATCGTGCGGCTCGTCGAGGAGCTGCACTCCCTGCGGTCCGACGACTTCGCCGGCGTGCTCACCATGGTCTACGCCGGGGACACCCCCGTCGCCGGGCACTTCGGTCTCCGCACGGCGCACACCCTGGTGGGCTGGTTCCCCGCCTACGACCCGGCCTTCGCGCGCTACTCCCCCGGCATCATGCACCACCTGCACATGGCCGAACACGCCGCGGACGCGGGGCTGCACCAGGTGGACATGGGCAAGGGCAGCCGTGAATATAAGGAATGGCTCAAAACCGGCGTCCTGATGGTCGCCGAGGCCCGCATCTCGCGTCCGTCTCCGACGGCCGCCGCCCAGTGGCTGCGCCGGGTCCCCGTCAACAGACTCCGCACCGTCGTAGTCGACAACCCCACCCTTTTCCGAGCAGCGGACCGGCTTCTCAAGGGTTACGGCCGCGCGAGGTCCGCCCTCCGTCCGCGTTCCGCCGCACAGTAGCCGCCCAAGGCGCGGTAGCCGCACCCTCCCACAGAGGCTGCCGCGTTCCCCCAGACCGTGTTCCCGACAGCCATTCAGCCCCCGACGCAAGGCATCCTCGATCCCAGTTGCGCCGTTCTCATCCCACCTCAGGAGCGGGCGCACGGAAAGACAGAAGGAACCTCCGCCATCATGAATCCCGAGACCGTCAGGCAGAACGGTAAGCAGCTCGGCATGTTGCGCTCCATGCCGCCGATCGAGCGGTTCACCCCGCTCACCCCTCACATGGCCATCTCCCCGACCGTCAGCGTCGTCGTGCCCGCCATGAACGAGGCGGAGAACCTCCCTCACGTCTTCGCCACCCTCCCGCAGTGGATCGACGAGATCGTGCTCGTCGACGGCAACTCGGTGGACGACACCGTCGCCGTCGCCAGGCGGCTGCGGCCCAACATACGGATCGTCACCCAGCAAGGTAAGGGCAAGGGCGACGCCCTGGCCGCCGGGTTCGCCGCGTGCACCAGCGACATCATCGTGATGATCGACGCCGACGGCTCCACCGACGGCCACGAGATCATCCAGTTCGTGGGCGCCCTGGTCACCGGGGCGGACTTCGTCAAGGGATCCCGCTACGCCGCCGGCGGGGGCAGCGACGACCTGACCTTCAGCCGGCGGGCCGGCAACAAGGTCCTCACCGCCCTGGTGAACCTGATCTACGGCACCCGCTACAGCGACCTGTGCTACGGCTACAACGCCTTCTGGGCACGGCACCTGAAGGTGCTCGATCTCGACTGCGAGGGTTTCGAGGTCGAGACGCTGATGAACATCCGCGCCGCCAAGGCAGGGCTCCGCATTCACGAGGTGCCCAGCCACGAGCGGTGCCGGATCCACGGCCAGAGCAATCTCCGCGCGGTCCGCGACGGTCTGCGCGTTCTCAGGACCATCATCCGCGAGCGGCGCCAGCAGCCGGCCACGGCGGCGCCCGAGCCCAAGGCCACTCCGGCGGCGGACCAGGGCGCGGCCTGACCATGAAGAGCAGCATCGTCATCTGCGTCTACACCGAGGAGCGCTGGGAGGACATCCGGGCGGCCGTCAGATCGGTCGAGAACCAGCGGCGCCGGCCGTACGAGATCATTCTGGTCGTCGACCACAACACGGATCTGCACCTCCGGCTCAAGCAGGAGTATCCCGACCTGATCGTGGTGGAGAACACGCACGAGAAGGGACTGTCCGGCGGCAAGAACACCGGTGCGGCGACCGCCTCGGGCGACATCGTCGCCTATCTGGACGACGACGCGGTGGCCGAGCCTGGCTGGCTGGAAGCTTTGGAGGAGGGGTTCCAGAACCCGGCCATCGTGGGGGTGGGCGGGCTGACCAGGCCGCTGTGGGCCACCGGGCACCGTCCCCGGTGGTTCCCGCACGAGTTCGACTGGACCGTGGGGTGCGCCTATCGGGGCATGCCCACGGTCCGGGCGCCGATCCGCAACGTCATGGGCGGGAACGCGGCCTTCCGCAGGGAGGTCGTCGGCGCCGTCGGCGGTTTCCCCACCGGGATAGGCCGCAGCGTCCAGGGGCGAGGGAGCCGCCCGCTCGGCTGCGAGGAGACGGAGTTCTGCATCCGGCTGTCCCAGAGCCGGCCCGGCGTGGTGCTGCTGTTCGAGCCGGACGCGGTGATCGGGCACAAGGTCTCCGCGCAGCGGGCGGGGTTCGCCTACTTCAGGTCACGGTGCTACGCCGAGGGCCTGTCCAAGGCGCTGGTCGCGTCGAGCGTCGGTACCGGCGACGGACTGTCGAGCGAGCGGGCCTACGTGATGAAGGCCCTGCCCCTGGGGGTGCTGCGCGGTGTCGGTGAGGCACTGCGCGGTGACCTCCCGGGGCTCGGCCGCGCCTCGGCCATCGTGATCGGCCTGGCCTGGACCGCCTGGGGTTACGCGGTCGGTACGGCACGTCTGAAGCTGGGGCGATCATGACTCGTGTTCCGATCCTGATGTACCACTCGGTGAGCGACCACCCGAACGACGAGACACGGCCGCTCGCCGTCTCGCCGGGGCGGTTCGCCGACCAGCTGGGAGTGCTCCGCGACCGGGGCTTCACCCCGATGACGCTGTCCGACCTGGTCGCGGGGATGCACAGGACAGCGGCGATGCCCGACAGACCCGTGGCCATCACCTTCGACGACGGATACGCCGACTTCCACAGCGAGGCGCTTCCCATCCTGGAGCGCTTCGGCTACCCGGCCACGGTCTTCGTGACCAGCGGCTGGGTGCAGGACTCCGGCCCCGCGGAGGCCGGGCGACGGCCGGCCCCCATGCTGACCTGGGGCCAGGTGCGCGAGGCGGTCTCCTGCGGCGTGGAGATCGGCGGCCACAGCCACAGCCATCCGCAGCTCGACCAGCTTCCGGTCCGGGATCTCCGCAACGAGCTGCGCACGAACAAGACCATGCTCGAAGATCAGATAGGCCGTCCGGTGGCCACCATGGCCTATCCCTACGGCTACTCCAGCGCGCGGGTACGCCGGGAGGTGCGCAGGGCGGGCTACTGGACCGCGTGCGCGGTGGCCAACGACACCGTCCGCGAAGGCGACGAGATGCTCGCGCTTCCCCGCCTGACGGTCACTGAACAGACCTCGATGGTCAAGTTCGGCAAGGCGATCACCGGGCAGGCTCTCCCTGTGCTCTACATGAGGGAACGGACCCTTACCAAGGGATACGCGCTGGTGCGGCGGACCCGTTACGGGCTGCGGCAGATCTCTTCGAAGTACGCACCGGGACCGGTATCGGACGGTGACTGACACGGGTCTCCAGAGAAAGACCTCGGACCGGCGGCAGGGGATGCCGCAGGTCCTGCGGGATCGTCTTCCCAAGGATCTGAACGACCCCCTGTTGCGCAACGCCTACTCGCTGATCGTCAACGCGGGGGCCGCCGGAGCTCTCGGCCTGGCCTACTGGACGTTCGCGGTGCGGTTCTACAGCGAGGGCGACTACGGCCGCGCCGCCGCGCTGATCGCCGCGATGCGTCTGCTCGCGGCGCTGACCGCGTTCGGGTTCGTGGGTGCGCTGACCCGCTTCCTCCCCGAGGCCGGCCGGATGACGGGGCGCCTGATCGGCTACACCTACCTGGTGGGGGGCGGCGCGGCATCCGTCGCCACCGTGTTCTTCCTGTCCACCCTGAACATGTGGGGCTCCAACTTCAGCGGGCTGAACGGGTCCGGCCTGGCCGGCTGGTTCCTGCTGTCGGTCTTCCTGTGGTGCGTGTTCACGCTTCAGGATGTGGTGCTCACCGCGCTGGGCAAGGCCACCTGGGTGCCTCTCATCGGGATAGCCGTCGGACTGGCCAAGATCGTGTTGCTGGTCGTGCTGGCCCCGGTCTTCCCCGACACGGGGATCTTCCTGGCCTGGACGATCCCCGTGGCCGTCACGGTCGTCCCGATCAGCATCGCGATCTTCGGCAGGCTGGCCACTCCGGCCACCACGCGCGACGCCCACCGGGCCACGCCCCGTTTCCGCCAGATAGGCCGTTTCCTCGCCGGTGACTTTCCCGGCACGCTGTTCATCCTGGCCAGCGTCTACCTCGTGCCGGTGCTGGTGTTCGCGGGAGTGGACGCGCGGACGGCGGGCTACTACGCCGCGGCGGTCACCCTCGTCGGCGTGTTCGACATGCTCGCGCTCAACATGGCCATCTCGCTGACCATCGAGGGTTCCGGGGATCCGTCGCTGCTCGCCGGCAAGTGCATGCTGGCGCTCCGGCGGACCATGATGCTCCTGATCCCGCTGGTGCTGGTGGCCGCGCTGGCCGCGCCGCTCATCCTGCGGCTCGGCTGGGGGCCGTCGTTCGCCGAACAGGGAGCGGACGTGCTGCGGCTGCTCGCGCTGGCCTCCGTCCCGCACGCGGTCATCGAGATCTATCTGGGGGTGCTCCGCGCCCGCAGCAGGGTGCGGGCGCTGCTCGCGCTCCAGTCGCTGCTCTGTGTCCTGGTCGTGGGTCTGTCGTTCACCCTCTTCCAGTTCTACGGCATCACCGGCGTTGGCCTGGGCACCCTGGCGGCCCAGATGATCGTCGTGGCCGTCGTCGCCCCGGGCCTGGTGAAGGTGCTGCGGGGGGCACGGGCGAGGGCCGTCGAGGTCTCACCGGACGAGACTCCGACGCTGGTGATGACGGCGATCGTCGACACGCGGCCCACCCCGGACGGCGGCGGCCGATGACCGGACCCTGAGAACGGCCGCCCAGGCAACGTGATCACGGTGTCCAGCGCCTGATCTTCAACTTCTGAAGGATTCCAAAGAAAGGACCCGTCGTGGACCAGTGGCCGTCGATCACCGCGGTAATCCCGACCCGCGATCGCCCCGAACTGCTCCGGGAGACGATCGACTCGATTCTCGGCCAGGACTACCCGGGCGAGCTGACCTGTGTCGCCGTCTTCGACCAGAGCCGGCCGGATGAATCGTTCGCCCGCGACACCCCCGGACGCCGGGTCGTGGTGACCGCCAACACGCGGAGCCCGGGGATCGCCGGGGCACGCAACACCGGTGTGCTCCTGGGTGACGGTGAACTGGTCGCCTTCTGCGACGACACCGACCTGTGGCTGCCGCACAAGCTCCGCTCGCAGGTGACCGCGCTCGGCACCGGTCACTTCGTGACCTGCGGGGTCGAGCTGTTCAACGACGACACCGCCTACGCGAGATCCGTGGCGATGCCGACGGTGACCCTGCGGGACCTGCTGCGCAAACAACTTCCCTCCATGCATCCCTCCACCTACCTGATGCGCCGCGAGGCGCTGGTCAACGGGTTCGGGCTGGTCAGCGAGGAGTTGCCCGGCGGGTACGGCGAGGACTACGAGCTGCTGCTGCGGGCCGCCCGGTTCGGGCCCATCACCAACCTGTCCGAAACGGGGACGAGGCTCCGGATGCACAACTCCTCCTACTTCTCCATCGTCAAGACCAGTGCGACGATCTCCTCCGCACTGCGCTGGATGCTGGAGCGGTATCCGGAGTTCGCGGGGGCGCCGAGCGGTTACGCCCAGCTCTCCGGGAAGATCGCCTTCGCCGAGGCCACCCTGGGAAACACCCCGCAGGCGCTGCGCTGGATCGGCAGGACCGTACGGCGGCGCCCCTGGGAGCCCCGCGCCTATCTGGCGCTGGCCGTCGCCGCCGGGGTGCCGGCCGACACGATCGTCAGCCGGCTGCACCGGATAGGCCGCGGCATCTGAGTGCCGCCGTGGCGCCGTCTCCGTTCCCGTTCCCGGGTGATCACCCGGGAACGGGAACGGAGACCGGTTGATGCCGGGCTGCTCCGCGCCAATCATGTCGCCATATTTTTGACCAGACCAGACGTTCACCCGGCGGTTGAACCGCGGTCGGCAGCATAAAGTCACATCAGGCTGTCCCTCCGTTACGCGGACGCCTCCTTTTACGTTGGCCATAACTGTTCACGGCCATAATTCCGTATAAAATTAATTAAAATTCAAACAAACGGAAAGTGCGCCTCATGTTGGCCATAACCGGTCTGCCGACCCCAGACGTCTGGATCACCACATGACCCCGCCGGATAAGAGACGGCACGCCCTGCCGACAGCGAGGCTCTCGGCGTCGCGATGGGTCCTCATCGGCCTGGTCGGCGCCCTGGTGGCGGTAGCCGGTATCTACGCCTACAACTCCTCAGGGTGGCAGGTGCCGGGCGCCCAGAGACCGGTGGTGCCGGGGGGCGACGGCACGGCCACATCGTGCACGCCCACCCTCAAGCTGGTGCCACCCTGCGGAGCCTGGTGGGGCATGCACGTGCCGGCGGACAGCGGCGGCGGGCTGATGCCCGACGTGGCCGCGATGGAGAAGAAGATCGGGCGCAAGCTCGACATCACCATTAGCTATCACGACATGTCCGACAGCGACGCCGGGCGGTTCTTCCGAGACGACGAGAGCGAGATCGGCAACGACCGCATCCTGTTCCTCGGCTGGGAGTCGACGATCTGGCAGGACAACCTCAACATCGCCTGGCGCGACATCGCGGCCGGACACTACGACCAGGCGATCAGCGACCAGGCCGAACGGGTGAGGAAGTACGGCAAGCCCGTGCTGGTCGGTTTCGACGGGGAGAAGGACCGCGACGAGAGCGGCCAGAACCCGGCGGAGTACATCGCGGCCTACAAACGCATCGTCGACGGCTTCCGGAACGCGGGCGCGACCAACGCGCTCTGGGTCTGGGGTGTCACCGGCTACTACCCGTTCCGGGACAGGTGGAAGGCCTACTACCCGGGCGACTCCTACGTCGACTGGATCAGCTACGACCCCTACAATTTCGCGATCTGCCGCGGCGCCGAGTGGCAGAACTTCGAGCAGACCGTGCAGCCCACCTACGAGTGGTTCCAGCAGAACGGCTTCGCCGACAAGCCCCTGATGCTCGCCGAGTACGGTACGGAGAGCCACAAGAGCGACACCTCGGCACGCGCCAACTGGTATCTCGACATCCCCAAGGTGATGAAGACGATGCCCAACCTCAAGGCGATCGTCCAGTGGAACAACACCGACGCGGACCACTGCAACTTCTCGCTCACAGGTCCGGGTGTGCTGGACGCGTTCGCCAAGGCCGGGAAGGACCCCTACTTCCAGCAGCCCATGGTCCGGCAGTCCACCGGCTGAGATCCCGGGCAGACCTCCACCCGCCCGTTCTCGGCCCCGGATCGGGGTGAGGGAACATCGGCAGCCTGGCCTGACCGGCCAGGCTGCCGGCGTCTGGAGCGGCCTCACATCGGCGGCGGGTCCGGTGACGGCCCGGAGCGCAAAGGATCGCCGCCATACTCAACATCGTGGAATCAATCGGACACAGAGCGTCATCGCGGGGAGGCGAAACCGAATGCGCGCGGAGTAAAGTCTGGGCCAGCGTCCGCATCGACTCGATCGGGAAAGGGTGCGCGTGGAGGGCAGGAAGGCCGAAGAGGTAGTCGACGGATCGATCACCCGCCCGATGAGCCGGCCGGCCTCCGGTCCGGCGCGGCGCCCCGAAGACGCCCCCTCCACGGAGACCGAGACCCCCGAGAGCCCCGAGGACATCTCCTCCGTCACCACCTGGCGCGTCCCTGCCCGCGACGAGGAACCTCCCGCCGGAGAGACCACCACTCCGTCCCTGTCGGTCGTCATCGTCAGCGGCTCCCTCGACTCACACCCCCGCCTGTCCTCCATGGTCGAGACGTTACGGGCCCAGCAGCCGGCTCCGGAGGAGATCGTGCTGGCCGTCGTCGACTGTCCCGATCTGGTCATATGGGCCGAGGCCACGCTCGACGACGTCGTGGTCGTGCACGGCCGGGAGGTCACCGGCCCGGCCTCGGCGCGCAACCGGGGACTGGCACGCGCGCGAGGAGACGTGCTCGCGTTCCTCGACGAGGATTCCTCCCCCGAGCCCGGCTGGTCCGAGTCTCTGCTGGCCGCCTACGCCGACGACGACGTGATCGGGGTACGCGGCCGGCTCGCGGTGCGCTGGAGCGCCGGTAAGCCCGACTGGTTCCCCATCGAACTGGCGTGGGTGCTGGGGGTGCCGCACACCGGCTCACCGGCCGAGACGGACCAGATCGACGACCTGTACGGCGGAGCCATGTCGTTCCGCCGCGAGGCGCTCGCCGAGGCGGGGGGCTTCCCCGAGGAGCCCGAACGCGGAGCCGGCGACGTCGGAGCCGAGCCTGCCGGCGGGATCGCGAATGAGCTCCGGTCCCGGCTACGGGAGCTGAGACCCGGGGCGAAGCTGCTCCAGCAGCCCTCGGCGATCGTGCGGCTGAACGTGCCGGCGTCGCGGGCCCGGCTCTCCTACTTCCTGAGCCGGTGCATGGCCGAGGGCCGGTCGCAGGCCGGTGTCCCGCAGCGGGCAAGCGGCAGGGGAGGTCTCTCGGCCCGCCTGACCCCGATCAGGAGGGGGCTGCCCAGAGCCGTCTTCCGGGCCGTGACCTTCACCGGGCCCGCCGACGTGAAGGGCTGGAAGGCCCTGCTGGTCATGTTTCTCAGCCTGGCGGCGCTCAACCTCGGTTACGCGGCCGGGCGGCTGCGCACGACGCGGGCCGACGGCCCCGTCCGGCGGCCGAACATCTGGGCGTGGCTCCTCGCCCGTACGGCGCTGCCCGTCGCCGCCGTGCTCTGGGGGCTGTCGTTACGCCGGGTCGATCTCGACCGGATGACCGACCTGGGGCTGATCACCGTCCTGCCCCCCACGTTCTGGGCCGCGATCGTGGTCATGGTGGCCGGGTTCGTCACCCTGCTCGGCGACCGGCAGGCCCTGGAGCTGTGGCACGCGGGTTACGCGCTCGTGCTGATCGCCATGCTGCACGCGACACCCGCGCTGCTCTATCCGTCCCTCCGCTACTCGTGGGCCTGGAAACACGTCTCGGTCATCGACTACCTGATCCGGCACGGCGCGACCGACCCCCAGGTCGGACCGCTGTCCGCGTATCACCAGTGGCCCGGATTCTTCTCCTTCTTCGCCCTGATGACCGAGATGGCCGGGCTGGACAACGCGCTGAGCATCGCCGCCTGGGGGCCGGCCGTCTTCAACACCGCGATGCTCCTGCCGCTGCTGCTGCTCTTCCGGACGGTGACCCGCAACCGCCGGCTGGTCTGGGGCGCGGTGTGGATCTACTTCTCCTGCTCCTGGGTCGGGCAGGACTACTTCTCCCCCCAGGCCACCACGCTGGTGCTGTACCTGACGGTGCTCGCGGTCGTGGTGCGGCGCTTCCGGCGAGGGCCGATCAGGGCGGGTGACGACCCGCAGGGGCTGGCAGCGGAGCCGCCGCCCGTCTCCGGCACGGCCACCCGCCTGGTCTGGACGTGCCTGCTGATCCTCCCGATCGCCGCCATCGCCTCATCCCACCAGCTCACGCCACTGGTGCTGACGGCCGGGCTCTTCGCCCTGTTCCTGCTGCGCCGGCATCGCAACCTGGGCATCCTGCTCGTCACCGGTCTCACCGTGGTGGCGTGGGACGCCCTGGCCGCCTGGCAGCTGCTGGAGAACAGGTTCAGCGACATCGTCGACTCGCTCGGCGACGCCGGCGGGAACCTGGACGGCGGCTTCATCGCCCTCGGCTCGGCCTCCCCCGGCCAGGTGATCGTCGCCTACGCGGACCGTGCCCTGTCCGGCGGGCTGTGGCTGCTGGCCACCGCAGGCGCCTTCCTGCGCCGCGGCTGGCTCAGGCGGCCGGGCCTGCCGCTGCTCATGATCGGGCTGAGCCCGCTGCTGTTCCTCGCCGCGGGGAGCTATGGCGGGGAGATCGTCTTCCGCGTCTATCTGTTCACGCTGCCGCTCACGGCGCTCCTGGCCGCGGCCTTCCTCCTCCCCTCCCGCCGGGTCTGGGTCCGCGCGCTGGTCCTGCCCCTGGTCTTCCTGCTCATGGTGGCGGGCTTCTTCTTCGGCAACTACGGCAAGGAGCAGGCGAACTACTTCACGGCGGGCGAGGTCCGGCTCATCCGGGAGGTCTACCGCGTGGCACCGTCCGGCTCGCTGATCGTGGCTCCCACGTTCTTCCTCCCCGCGGCCTACGACCACTACGAGCGCTACGACCACATCTGGCTGGATGAGCTGCCGCCGTCGCGCACCGCCGTACGTAACCTCCCCCCGTACGTCCCGACCCTGCCGGAACTGATCAAGGTTCCGCTGCCGTCACTGGTCAGCCTCATGGAGAAGGTGCCGCCGGGAGCCGCGTCGTACCTGGTGCTCAACCGCGCGCAGAAGAACGCCGCCGAGACGGCGGGGATCTTCCCCCGGGGGACGGTCGACCGGCTGAGCCGGGAGGTCGCCGCGTCGGACCGTTTCACGGTGGTGACGCGGACCTCCGGCGGTGTCGTCTACAGACTCCTCCCGGAGAGACCGAAGGCTCCGGAGAAGCCACAGGCCCCGAAGAAACCACAGGTCCCGGAGAAACCACAAGCCTCGGAGAAACCACAGGTCCCGGAGAAGCCCCAAGCCTCGGAGAAGCCGTGAGCAGATCGCGCTGGCCGTTGCTGCTGCTCGCCACCACCGGGTGGCTCACACTGCTGGTGACGCAGGTCGCGGGTGTCGGCCCGCTGCGCGTCACCGTGTCGGTGGTGTTCCTGCTGACCTGCCCGGGCGCCGCCGTGCTGGCCCTGGCCCGCCCCCTGCTCGGCCGGCGTGACCACACGGGGGACGCCATGGAGAGCATGGCGCTCACCCTGGCGCTCAGCGTCTCCACCGGCATCATCGTGAGCGAGGCGTTCTTCATGAGCGGCACGTTCACGATGCGCGCCGCGGTGACGGCGCTGGCCGCCGTCACCTCGGCCGCGTCCCTGGGCGCGCTGCTCACCGGCTGGCTCGCCAGGCGGTGGCCGGCCAGACGCCGCGCCCGCAAGGAGCGCTCCGGATAATCGCCGATTATTGCTGCTTTATGAGATTGATTAGTTATTGACGAGCAGAAGTTGATTATCTATCGCTAAGCTACGGTCCGTCTGTTATGGGTGGGGGCCCGGACACCTGAGGAGACCGTATGTACGGCGCACCATCAGCCTGGCGAGTCCCCGGATACACCGAGATTCGCGAGTTGGGCGCGGGCGGTGCCGGGCGCGTAGTCATGGCACACCACGACGCCGACGGCGTCCTGGTAGCGATCAAATACCTGTCCGACGAGCTCAGGAGCGACGTCGGCTTCGTGGCGCGCTTCCGGCATGAGGCCCGGGTACTCAACACCCTGGACAGTCCCCATGCCGTCCGGCTGTACGACTACATCGAGACCGGCGAGGGCGCGGCCATCGTCATGGAGCTGGTGGACGGCGTCTCCCTGCGCGCGATCCTGCGTTCGGAGGGGCCGACCGGTCCCGAGGCCGCGCTGCTGGTGCTCAAGGGCGCCCTGCTCGGGCTGGCGACGGCGCACACGGCCGGCATCGTGCACCGCGACTTCAAGCCAGAGAACGTGATGATCGAGCCCGACGGGACGAGCAGGCTCGTCGACTTCGGCATCGCGATCCGCTCCGGCGACGGAGACAGCCCCGCGGGGACGCCGCCCTACATGGCTCCCGAGCAGTGGACGGGCGCCCCCGCCGGGCCGTCCACCGACGTCTACGCCGCCACCATCGTGTTCTTCGAGTGCCTGACGGGTACCCGGCCCTTCCGCGCGACGAACATCGCCGCGCTGGCCCGGCAGCACCAGGCCATGTCACCGCCCGTCGAGGAGCTGCCTCCTGCCCTGCGGGGCCTGGTGGAGCGGGGCCTCGCCAAGCATTCGGCCGACCGGCCACCGACCGCCACCGCCTTTCTCACCGAGCTGGAGGCGGTGGCCGCCGACGCCTACGGGCCTGAGTGGCAGGAACGGGGCCGCCGCCGGCTGGCCGGGTTCGTCGCGATCATGGCCTCCCTGCTCCCGTTGGAGATCCAGGAGCCCCGGATCAGCACCTCGCTGGCCCAGACGGATCTCGGCGGGCGCGGTGCCACAGCCGACATCGGGCGCGCCGCCTCCACCTCCGTCAGGAGGTCCGTACTGGGGAAGACGGGCGTCAAGGTCCTGATCGGCCTCGGGTGCGTCGCGGTGATCAGCGGGGTGGGCGCGGTGCTGGTCAACACCGGCCACAGCACCGTGATCCAGGCACGGGGCGCGATCACCACGCCGAGTACGGGCCCCTCCTCGGATCCGGTGGAGTCTGTCCTCCCCGCCGATGAGACCGACGAGCCCACGCAGGAGCCGTCGGCGGAGACCACACCCGCGCCGACGTCGATCACGAGCCCCACCACCGGCCCGCCGTCGGCCGCGCCCACCGCCGACCCGGCCTCCGCCACCCCCACCGCCGACCCGAACTCGGCCGCCCCCACCGCCGGCCCGACCTCGGCGCCCACGCCGTCACCGACACGCACCGGGAGGCCGACGAGGAAACCGACGAGCGCACCGCCCAAGCCGCCTTCGCCCACCCCCACGGCGGAGGACAGCTCCCCCCTCAACAAGGGGGACGCCCCTCCGTCCGCGGTCCCGTCGGCGCAACCGACTCCCACCACGGCGCCCAGCCCCACACCAACGACACAGCCCACGACCCGGCCGTCGGGCACCGCCTCCCCCACGGCGTCGGCCAGCTCGTCGGGCACCCCCAACCCCTCGGAGCCGACGGATGAGGAGAGTTCCGGCGGCGAGGGGAACGGGACACCGCGGCCGACCGTGCCGCCCAGGCTGTCCATCAAGATGCTTCCCTCGGCGGTCCTGCTCCTCGGATTCGTGACGAGCGGCGCCGTTCCGTTCACACTGGCGCTGAAGCGCGAGATGGCCGGACGCCACCGGAGGCGGCGGCGGTAGAGCGCGGAACGGGCAAGACGATGAACACCGATCGAGGAGGCCTCGCCGGATTCCGGCTCACCGACCGGACCTGGGCCGACGAGCTGGGCACCTGGTCGTCGGCGGTCGCGGACGACGGCCGGCCGGGGAGCGCGCTCAGCTTCGATCCCCGGCTGGTCGCCGATCCGGCGGCGCGTGACCGCCTGGTCGCGGCCGTGGTCTCCGACCGCAGGCTGACCCAGGACGGCGTGACCGGGCTCGTCCCCGTCGCCGACCTGGTCGCGGCCCAGGGCGAGGTCTGGCTGCTCACCACCGAGCCGGTCAGCCCCGCCGTGACCGATCTGCTGCCGCAGACGCCCGGCGTTCCCCGGCCCGACGCGGGCAGTGCGGCCACCATCCTGATGGAGGTCGCGCAAACGCTGCTGGCCGTACACGCCGCCGGGCTCGCCCACGGGGCGCTGCACGCCGGCACCGTGGTGATCACCCCGGGCGGATCCGCGCTGCTCGCCGAACGGGGGCTGGCCGATGCGATCCACGGACGTCCCCCCGCCCCGGAACGCGACGTCGCGGCCTGGGCCTCACTCGCCCGCGACCTGGCCGCGAACTGGGCCGCGGCCTCGCCGGGAGCGGCCGGGCTGTTCGAGCGGGCGGCGACGGCGGCCTCCGCCCGCGGGCTCGCCGCGGCCCGCGACGTCCTGCTCGCCGGAGGCGACCTGCTGCCGCCGGGGTTCACCACCCGCGACAGGCTGATAGAGACCATCCACCGGTGGTCGTCGCACGACACGCGGACCCGGGGCGGCAGGCCGGTTCCGGCGCCGTCCGTCCCGGACGAGGGCGACCTCGTCACCCTGCTGCACCCCCCGGGGAGTGGCGAGGGCCGTACCGGCGACGTGGTCATGCGGTTCGGCCCCGGCGTGCCCGTGGAGACCACGGCCGCGCGGCTCTGGCGGGCCGGCCGGGACCAGCAGCGGACCGAGCCCCCCTCCGGCAGGCTCCAGATGCCGGGTGCCCGCGCCAGGGGAAGCCGTCGCCGTACGGCTCTGTCCTCGGCGATCCTCGCCCTGATGGTCGTGGCCGCCCTGGCGGCCTGGCTGCTCCGTCTCTCCACGGTTCCGCTGGAGGTGACGGGGCTGGAGGTGACCGCGCCGAAAAAGACGCAGGGATGTGACGCGACCGTCAGGATCAGGGGTGTGCTCACCACCAACGGTTCGGCCGGCGAGATCCACTACCGGTGGAAGCGGAGCGACCGCAAGGAAGCGATCGAGCAGACCGACACCGTGGCGGCCGGAGAGACCTCACACGAGGTGGTCCTGGAGTGGTCGGTCAAGGGCGAGGGAAGTTTCCGGGGAACGGCCACGCTGCAGGTGCTCTCTCCCCTGTCCGGAGGGAAGGATCTCCAGGACAGGGCAGGTTTCACCTTCAGATGTTGATAAATGACCATCAAGGTCCACAATGCATGTCAAACCGGTTCTTACTACTCTGGCCGCCATGACCACGCAGACCCCCTCCGGGTGGTATCCCGATCCCTACGGTTCACCCCAGTTGCGATGGTGGGACGGCACCCAGTGGACCGACGCCACCCACCCGGCGGACGCGCCCGCCGGGCAGGCCGTACCCCAGACACCGCAGAGCGGGGCCACGGTACAGATGTCCGCCGGGATGTACGGCCTCCCTGCCGGCCCGCCGCCGGGCAAGAGCCGCCCGCGGCCGTGGATCCTGAGCGGCGGCGCGGCGGCGGCGGTGGTGATCGTCGGGATAGTGATCGCCGCCTTGTTCCTGGTGAGTCCTGAGAGCAGGCCGGTGGCGGGCGACCCCACTCCCGTCCCGACGCTGATGACGCAGGAGCCGGCCCTCCCGCCGACCCCCGAACCACCGACCCCCGAACCGTCGGCTCCGCCGTCCGATGAGCCGGACCTCGGCGGCACCGACCTGCCCCGGCCGCGGGACGGGCGCATCAAGGACCCGGTGACCGGTCTGTCCTACGCGTTCCCCGGCTCTCCCTGGAAGGTGCCGGAGAGGGTCGGCGGTGGCCCGCTCCGCTTCACGTGGACCAGCGCCGCCGTAGCGACCTCCCAGGAGAACTTCGACGGTCAGGGCAGCGACTGGGTCGGGAACATCTTCGTCGGGGAGCTCCCCGACCATTTCGGCTACGACGGGGTCGCCAGCATGCAGGCGACCGTCGCGACACTGTTGCACGCGACGGAGTCGACCTTCTACAGTCCCGGTCACGGGCGGAAGATCCTTCGGAACAAGGCCACCAAGGTGGGCGGCAGGGATGCCTGGGTGTTCATGTTCGAGATGGACTTCTCCAAGGAGTCGGCGGCCAAGGGCTGGAAGTGGAAGAAGGAACGGGGTGCCTTCGTGATCGTGGACCGGGGGGAAGGCGCGCGTCCGGGGTTGGTGTACGTTTCCGTGCCCGACAATCTGGGCGTCGGGGTGACCGGCCGCGTCGTCGACTCGCTCAAGCTCTCCTGAAGGGAGTACTACCCTGAAGGCTATGAGTGACCTGTTGGTCTGGATCGACTGTGAGATGACCGGGCTCGACCTCGGCCGGGACGCGCTCGTCGAGGTGGCCTGCGTGGTCACCGACGGCGAGCTGAACCAGCTCGACGGGGGCATGGAGGTGGTCATCAAGCCTCCGCCCGAGGCGCTGGAGCAGATGTCGGACGTGGTCCGGGAGATGCACACCGCCTCCGGGCTGCTGGACGTGCTTGCCGGCGGCGTCACGCTGGCCGAGGCCGAGGCCCTCGTGCTCGAATACATCAGAAGCCACATCCGGGAGCCGAAGAAGGCACCGCTGTGCGGCAACTCCATCTCCACCGACCGGTCGTTCATCGCGCGGGACATGCCCGCCGTGGACACGTTCCTGCACTACCGGATGATCGACGTGTCCTCGGTGAAGGAGCTCGCCCGCCGGTGGTACCCCCGGGTCTACTTCGCCTCCCCCGAGAAGCAGGGAGGGCACCGGGCCCTGGCCGACATCACCGAGAGCATCCGTGAGCTGCGCTACTACCGTGCGGCGGTCTTCGTGGCCCAGCCCGGTCCCGACTCCGCCACCGCCCGCGAGCTGGCTGAGGGCGTCTCCACCCCGGCGTCCTGAGAGCACATCGGAAACCGAGTACGAAACAACTCCCGAAAACCGCTACACTTTCCATGTGCTGCTGCGGCAGACATGGTGGGCGTAGCTCAGTTGGCAGAGCGCTAGGTTGTGGTCCTAGATGCCGGGGGTTCAAGTCCCCTCGCTCACCCCACGAGAACGGCCGGTCCTGCGGGACCGGCCGTTCTGTTTCCCCCCACTTCCGACTTGCCCACCAAAAAAGGACGTTGCGGGTTATGCTCGCTGCTATCGCTACGCCGTAAGACCGGGGGTTTCGGCGACCTGACTGTGTTCAGCCAAGGAGGCCGGATGAGAGTCGACGACGCCCCCCTCGACGCGGAACCCGGAGTCGAGACGGGCTTGAGTCGGCGGGAGACCGAGGTCATGGAGTTGATCGCCACAGGTCACTCCAACGGGCAGATCGCCCGGCACCTGTTCCTCAGCGAGAAGACCGTGAAGAACCACGTGAACCGGATCTACGCCAAGCTCGGGGTGGACTCACGGGTGACCGCGATCGGCCTCTGGCTGGGACGGGCCACCCAGGAGAACCCGCCGCCCCTTTAGGAACGGGGCTGGTCCCGGGACGCCTCCAGTGCCCGGCCGATGGCGGCCGTGCCCTCCTCCAGTTCCTCGGAGGTGACCGAGAGCGCCGGGCGGAGCCGTACCGACCGCTCACCACAGGGCAGGACGAGGACGCCCTCGTCGCGCCTGAGCCGGGCCACCACGTGGTCGCGCTCGGCCGGATCCACCAGGTCGAAGGCACACATGAGGCCACGTCCCCGGGCGTTCTCCACCGTTTCCGGGAACCGGGCCTGGATCTTCAGCAGCGCGGTGAGGAGTCCGTGGCCCAGATCCCGGGCCCGCGGGATCAGGCCGTCACGTTCCACGATCTCCAGAATCCGGCGGGAACGGACCATGTCCACCAGCCCGCCACCCCAGGTGGAGTTGATCCGGCCGCTGACCTGGAACACGTTGTCCGCTATCAGGTCGACCCTACGGCCCGCCATGATCCCGCCGAGCTGAACCTTCTTCGCGAAGACCACGATGTCCGGGCGGAGGCCGAGCTGCTGGTGGGCCCAGGGGGTGCCGGTGATCCCGGCACCGGTCTGTATCTCGTCCATGATGGACAGCGCGTCGTACTCGTGACAGAGCGCCTCCATGGCCTGCAGAAACTCGGCGCGCATGTGGTTGTCGCCCCCCTCACCCTGGATGGGCTCGGCGATGAAGCAGGCGATGTCGTGCGGATGGCGCTCGAAGGCCGCTCGCGCCTGGGCCAGCGCCCGCTCCTCGGCCGCCTCGACGTCGCCGAAGTGGATGGCGGGCACCTCGACCCGTGGCCACCCGAACATGGGGAAGCGATCGGTCTTGACCCGGTCGGTGTTGGTCAGGGAGAGGGTGTAACCGCTGCGGCCGTGGAAGGCGCGGGTCAGGTGGAGCACCTTGGTGCCGAGCTCCGGGGAGCGGCCGGATGCCTCGTTACGCCGGCTCTTCCAGTCGAAGGCGCACTTCAGCGCGTTCTCGACGGCCAGCGCACCCCCCTCCACAAAGAACAGGTGCGGCAGTTCGGGGTCGCCGAGGACCCGGTTGAACGTCTCGACGAAGTCGGCGAGGTGGACGGTGTAGAGGTCGGAGTTGGAGGGCTTGTTCGCGGCGACCCGGCCGAGCAGGGCAAGGAAGTCGGTGTCGTCGTCGAACGGGTTCACGCCGAGTGGCGCCGAGGCGAAGAAGGTGTAGAAGTCCAGGTAGCTCCGGCCGGTGCGGGCGTCGACGAGCCGGGAACCCCGGCTCCGTTCGAGGTCCAGCACCAGCCGGTAGCCGTCGACGAGTAGATGACGGGCGAGCCGGCCGTGCACGTCCATGTCTCCTCCACGGTGAGTCGTACAGATGATTCCCCGCCAGCAAGGCATCTATATGGAGACATTACGTACGGAGTCTGATTCTTGTGAAGATTCTTCGATGGTCCACCCGGTACACGGAACGCTCCCCGTGTGATCGATTCCTTTCCAGAAGATCGCCAATACGAGACCGCAATTCGGTCAAATCGGGGTTATCGTGCGTCCCAGATCACACACCCTCCAGGAGGAGATTCCGTGTCCCTTCGCGAATCCGCCGCCGACATGCGGGACGAGCTGGTCCGTCTCCGCCACGCCCTGCACCGTCAGCCCGAACTCGGTCTCGACCTGCCACGGACCCAGGAGAAGGTGTTGACGGCACTGGCGGGGCTTCCCCTGGAGATCCGGCTCGGCGAGCGGCTGAGCTCGGTCACGGCCGTGCTGCGGGGTGCCCGGCCCGGCCCGACCGTGCTGCTCCGGGGCGACATGGACGCCCTGCCGGTCTCCGAGCGTGGCGGCGGGGAGATCACCTCGCAGGTGGACGGCCGGATGCACGCGTGCGGCCACGACCTGCACACCGCCATGCTGGCCGGGGCGGCGCACCTGCTGGCGGCCGGACGCGACCGGCTCGCCGGGAACGTGATCTTCATGTTCCAGCCGGGCGAGGAGGGGCCGGGCGGCGCGAAGATCATGATAGACGAGGGCGTGCTGGACGCGGCGGGCGAGCGCCCCGTCGCGGCCTACGCCCTGCATGTGATCAGCTCGGCGCTCCCCCACGGGGTGTTCCTCACCAAGGGCGGCCCGATGATGGCCGCCGCCGACAGGCTCGTGGTGACCGTGCGCGGCGCGGGCGGTCACGGCTCGGCCCCGCATCACGCCAAGGACCCGATCCCCGTCGCGTGCGAGATGGTCACCGCGCTGCAGACCATGGTCACGCGGGGGTTCGACGTGTTCGACCCGGTGGTCGTCACCGTCGGCAGCTTCCACGCCGGCACCGTCGACAACGTGATCCCGGACGAGGCCCGGTTCGAGGCGACGATCCGGTCGTTCTCGGCGGCCTCCCACGCGCGGATCCAGGAACGGGCGGTGGCCCTGGTCAGGGGCATCGCGGCGGCCCACGGGCTGGAGGTGGAGGCCGACTACGAGGTGAGCTACCCGGTCACGGTCAACGACGGCGCCGAGGCCGACTTCGTCGGCGGAGTCGTCCGCGAGGCGTACGGCGAGGAGCGGTTCCTCACGGCTTCCCAGCCGTTCACCGGTTCGGAGGACTTCTCGTTCGTCTGCGACCAGGTGCCATCGGCCTTCGTGACGCTCGGCGCGTGCCCGTCGGATGCCGACCCCGCCAAGGCCGCCTACAACCACTCCCCCGAGGCGCGGTTCGACGACGCCGTGCTGCCGGACGGCGCCGCGCTTTACGCGGAGCTCGCCACGCGCCGCCTCGAACTGGCGGCGAACTGATCCGCCCGGCGGGGCGTCGCCGTCAGGCACGCCCCGCCGGGGCCGGGGCACCCCTCCCCTCGGCCCAGGCCGTTGCGCCCCGGGTGTGGCCCGCTCGGCCACGGCCGGGGACACAGCTCTAGGCGCTCGCCGCGTAGACCACCAGTGACACCGCCACGTACTGGACCACGTAGGCGGCGACGGTGAGGGCGTGGAAGACCTCGTGGAAGCCGAACCAGCGGGGTGAGGGGTCGGGACGGCGCAGGCCGTACACGACCCCGCCCGCCGTGTAGAGCAGTCCGCCCACGGCGATCAGAATCACCGCGGCCGGCCCCGCGCCCTCCACAAGCTGGGGCAGCACGAAGACGGCCGTCCAGCCGAGACCGATGTAGAGCGTGGTGGACAGCCAGCGGGGAGCCCCGATCCACAGCACCCGGAACAGTACCCCGGCGACCGCGCCGGCCCAGATCACGCCGAGAACCACCGTCCTGACCACCCCGTCCAGGGCGAGCAGCGCGAACGGGGTGTAGGTGCCCGCGATGATCAGGTAGATGTTGGCGTGGTCGAGGCGTCGCAGCACCTCTCCGAGTCGGGGGGAGAGCGTACCCCGGTGGTAGGTGGCCGAGATGCCGAAGAGCAGGCCCGAGGTGATCGCATAGATCGCGGCGGCGAGCCGCGCCTGCAGGGTGGGCCCCAGGGCGACCAGGACGAATCCGGCGACGAGCGCGACGGGCAGGGCCCCGGCGTGCAGCCAGCCACGGAGACGGGGCTTGATCAACTCTGGGAGAGTGAACCTCTCAGGAGAAGTCGTGGTCATGAACCTACGCTAGCGTAACTTACGCCAACGTAGGTTGCGATCTGCCCTACGGAGGTGAGTACGAGGACCGCTCGACTACGCATACGGTTTCTCCCAGGGGTGTCCCCGGCGTTGTTGTACATCAGAGGAAAGAGGACCAACGGTGATGGCCAGGCGAGAACCGCAGAAGCCGATGCCAGGCCGTTATCCGGTGACCTTCGGGGAGGTCGAGCTCCTGGGAGATCTCGACCGGCCCTCGGGCTGGGTGATCTCCAAGGACGGCGTGCCCCAGTCCTACGTGGACCTGGACGACCCCACCCACCTCGACTTCGAATACGTCCAGCTGATGGCCACCGTGATCGACCTTCTCGACGAGGGCCCGCTGGACGCCGTGCACATCGGGGGCTGCGGCTGCACCCTGCCCCGCTACGTGGCGGCGGCCCGCCCGGGGTCGCGGCAGATCGTCGCCGAGCCGGACGAGGGGCTCGTCCAGCTCGTCAGGGACCAGCTCCGGCTGAAGGCGGTGCCCCGGCTCAAGGTCAGGATCCTTGACGGCCGTACGGCCACCGCCGGACTCCAGGACGGCTCGGCCGACCTGCTCGTACTGGACGCCTTCAGCGGTGCCACGATGCCGCTCGACCTGGCCACCTCCGAGTACATGGGCGACGTCGCCCGCGTCCTGCGCCCGGCCGGGACGCTGCTGGTCAACGTCGCCGACGGCAAGGGCCTGGCCTTCGCCCGCCGGGTGCTGGCCACCGTCGGCGGCACCTTCCCCCACATGGCCCTGCTGGCCGACCCCGGCGTCATGCGGGGGCGCCGCTTCGGCAACCTCATCATCGCCGCCTCGCGCACCGGACTTCCCCTGTCCGGCCTGGCCCGCCGCGCCGCCGGCGGCCTCGCCCAGGCCCGGTGTGTGTACGGCGAGGACCTGACCAGGTTCATCGCCGGAGCTCTCCCTCTCAACGACGGCACCCCCGTCGTCGTCCCCGTCCCGCCGCCGGGAGTGTTCGGCTGAGCGGACGCGGAACGGGCGGCCGAGCGGACGCGGGCGGCTCCGAGACCGCGACGCCTCCGACGGCGCGACCTCGGCCCGCGATGGAATAGTTGAAGTATCAACTGAGTTTGCATCAACGAATGCCACACGAAGGAGTCCGAGATGCCCGCCGTCACCGTAGAGAACCCGCTGACCCTGCCCCGACTGCCCCAGCCGCTCGACGCGGTGCGTGAGCGCGAGGTCCTGACCGTGACGACCGCGCCCAGCGGCTTCGAGGGTGAGGGCTTCCCGGTCCGCAAGGCCCTGGCGACGATCAAGTCCCAGTATCTCGACCCGTTCATCATGATGGACCAGATGGGCGAGGTGGACTACGCGCCGGGCGAGCCCAAGGGCACCCCCTGGCACCCCCACCGGGGCTTCGAGACCGTCACCTACATGATCGACGGCGTGATGGACCACGCCGACTCCCACGGCGGCGGTGGCACGATCTCCGACGGCGACACGCAGTGGATGACCGCTGGCGGCGGCATCCTCCACAAGGAGGCCCCCCCGGAGTGGCTGGTCCAGAAGGGTGGCCTGTTCCACGGCATCCAGCTCTGGGTCAACCTGCCGGGCAAGGAGAAGATGATCGCGCCGAAGTACCAGGACATCGGCAGGTCCAACGTCGTCCTGCTCAGCAGCCACGACGGCGGAGCGCTGGTCCGGCTGATCGCGGGCGAGGTCGGCGAGTTCAGCGGCCCCGGCAGCACCCGGACGCCGATCACCCTCCTGCACGCCTCCCTCAGCCCCGGTTCCCGCCTCACGCTGCCCTGGCGCAAGGACTTCAACGCGCTGGCCTACGTCCTGTCGGGACGGGGTGCGGCCGGCGCCGACCGGCAGCCGATCGAGTCGGGCCAGCTCGCGGTCTTCGACGGCTTCGGCACCCTTCCCGGCCTCGGCACCCAGGGCGAGACCCTCACCCTGTGGGCGTCCGGGAGTCAGGAGAGCCGCAGCCCCAACATGGAGGTGATCGTGCTCGGCGGCCGTCCGATCGGCGAGCCGGTCGCGCACTACGGCCCGTTCGTGATGAACACCCAGGCGGAGCTCGTCAAGGCGTTCGAGGACTACCAGGCCGGCCGCCTCGGCACCATCCCCGCCGGTCACGCCTGACCCCGGCATGATCGGCGGAACCCAGGGTGAAGATCACATGAAACTCGTGGCGGTCACCACGACGGCGTATCGCCGTCTAGCTCTCGGTGAGGGTGACACAGGCGACACGGGGGCCGGCGTCACCCGCGTCGGCTCCGGTCCGCACCGTCGGCTGGGCGTGGATCACCAGGGAGTGGGGCTCCCTGCCGGGGGCGAAGGCCCAGTCCTGTTTGGCCATGGCGGTGGCGGCGCCCTCGGCGTCGGTGGTGAAGTCCAGCCACACCTCGGTGGTGGAGCTCGGGTGGGTGTGGGTGGCGGTGCTCTGGTAGTGCGGGCCCGCGTCCTCGGGCTTGACCCCGCACGGGTTGACGTGCAGGTGCGCGCCGTACGTCCGGTTGGGCAGCAGCCCGTCGACCGTGACCGTGGAGGTGGCGAGCACCGCCCCCGACTCGGCCACCACCTCGGCCGAGGCGCCGGTGGGCGCCAGCTTGGTGTCGTAGGTGACGGCCTGTGCCTTCGGCGCCGGCCTGGTGAGCGTGCCGCCCCCGGAGAGCCGGATCCCGGTGGGGCTCGGGTCATGTGCGACCGGATGGGTGGCGACGACCGCCTCCCGGCCGCCACAGGCCACGCTCAGCAGGCCGACGGCGACGACGGCGAGAGCAACGAGAGGGCGCATCCAACATCTCCTTGACCAGACACGGCGAGACAGGCACCCACTCTAACGAGTGACCATATGATCACGTTGGGTATTCGCCGTTGTCGGTCCGGACAAGTTCCGCGGCCCTCAGGTCCTTCGGGTCCCTCAGGTGTGGGATGCGGCGATCGCGTCGATGCGGGCGGCGAGCGTGAAGTCCATCTCGGTCAGGCCACCGGCGTCGTGGGTGGAGAGGGCCAGGTGGAGGGTGCGCCAGCGGATGTCGATATCGGGATGGTGGTTGAGCTTCTCGGCCTCCACGGCGACCTCGTCGACGATACGGATCGCGGTCGGGAAGTCGGGGGCTTTGATGGTGCGGCGGATCTCGTCGCCTTCGCGCCGCCATTCGGGCACATCGGCCAGTCTCCGGTCCACCGCGGAGTCGTCAAGCAGGTCCATCCGCCCAGGAGACCACGTCTCCGGCGGACACGCCAAACCGGGGTGGCCCGCCCGGCGCGCCACACCATGCCACCCCTGTGCGGGGGGGTTGCTGCCCGAAGGCGCGGACCCCTACTTTTAGCGGGCCTTCTCCCCTCCCCCCCGCGAGGACTGATCCCATGCCTCTGCAGCTCACCGGCGCTCCCGGCGACCCGGACCTGATCCGCCTGCCCTGGGACGTCCCTCTCGAACAGTGGCCGGCGCATCACCTGGTCTCGCTGCCGCGCGGCATCTCCCGTCACGTGGTGCGCTTCGTCCGGCTCTCCGGCAGGGTGTACGCGATCAAGGAGATCAGCGAGTACTACGCCAAACGCGAGTATCGCCTGCTGTGGGACCTGAACCGGCTCGACACCCCCTCGGTGGAGCCGGTGGCCGTGGTCACCGGGCGGACCGGCGCGGACGGGGAGCCGCTCGACTCCGCGCTGATCACCCGGCACCTGCAGTTCTCCCTGCCCTATCGGGCGGTCATGTCGGGGACCGTCCGGCCCGAGACGCTCAACCGGCTGCTCGACGCGCTGGCCGTACTGCTGGTCCGGCTGCACCTGAGCGGTTTCTACTGGGGCGACTGCTCGCTGTCGAACGTCCTGTTCCGCCGGGACGCGGGCTCCTTCGCCGCCTATCTGGTGGACGCCGAGACCGGCGAGCTCCATCCCATGATCAGTGAGGGCCAGCGGCTGTACGACATCGACCTCGCGCACACCAACATCTTCGGCGAGATGCTCGATCTGGAGGCCGGCGGCCTGCTCCACCCCTCCGTCGACCCCGAGGAGGTCGCCGGATCGGTCTGCTCGCGCTATCACACGCTCTGGAGCGAGCTCACCTCCGACGAGATCATCGATGAGGTGGACTGGCACATGATCGACCAGCGGATCCGCCGGCTGAACTCCCTCGGCTTCGACGTCGCCGAGATGATGGTCCGCCGTAAGTCGGGGACCGGGCGGCTGATCGTCCGCCCGAAGGTCGTGGACGCCGGTCACCACCAGCGCAGGCTGCTCCGGCTCACCGGCCTGGACGTGGAGGAGAACCAGGCCAGGCGGCTGCTCAACGACCTCGACTCCTTCCGGGTGTCGTACGGCCTGCGTTACGAGGAGGAGGCGATCGTGGCCCACCGCTGGCTGATGGAGATCTTCCATCCGGCGGTGGAGGCCGTCCCCCGGGAGCTGCGGCGCAAGCTCGAACCGGCCCAGCTCTTCCACGAGGTGCTCGACCACCGCTGGTACCTGTCAGAGGCGGCCGGAAACGATGTCGGCCTGCCCGCCGCCGTTGAGTCCTACGTGAAGAATATTCTTGTTTTCAAGCCGGACGAGAAAGCCCTTATCGTCGAGGACTGATGGATGGTTTCCCTCCCGGGATATACAACCTTATACGCGGTTATTGAATTCTCCGCCTATCGACATATCAGTTTCAAATAGGGCACATGGTTCCCCGGATATTTCCCTACGCTGACCGGGCGACGTCGTGAAGTCGTTGGCGAGGGAGCCCCCGTGCTTGGAATCGAAGACTGCCTGACCGAGGTCATGGCCATCCCCGGCGCGCTGGACGCGATCCTGATCGATCAGACCAGCGGGACGGCGGTGGGATTCGGTGGCGGCAGTCACCAGGCCGACGCGGAGCGGTCGGCCGCCGGGTTGAGTGAGACCCTGCGGGCAACCCTGGACGGACTCGCCATCACCTCCCCCAGCGGAACGGTCCGGATCAGCGACATGATCATAACCACGGATAGTGGACATCATTTATTAAAGTCATTGGAAACGGTTTTTGACGGTCCACTGGTGATTTATGTCCGGCTCGATTTGGAGCGCTCGAACCTGGCCCTGGCCCGCCACCGGCTCCAGGCGCTCTCCGGCCGCCTGATAACGACGTGAGCCATGCCGACCGTGGAAAGCGTACTCAGCGGGTTGGCCGACGACCGCGCCACCGGCGCGTTACGGCTGGGCAAGGCCGGGATGCTCTACCTCACCGGCGGCCGGGTGACCTACGCCGAGAGCCCGGCCGCCCCCCGGGTGGAGGATCTGCTGACCTCCGGCCGCAGAATCTCCGCCCATGCCGTACGGCAGGCCAGGCAGGCCGCCACCGAGGACCGGTGGGGCGGCGAACTGCTGGTCTCCCAGGGGGTTCTCACCCGGGGCGAGCTGGAGTTCTGCGTGCTGAGCTCGGTACTCGACGCCGTGTACTTCCTGTTCGACGCCACCGGCCACCGGCCCAGGTTCCGGCCGGGAGACCAGCACTGGCTCGGGCCCCAGTGGTATTTCGACGTGACCGGACTACTCCGGGAGTGCAAGCGAAGGAGGGCGCAATTGAACCAGGCCTGGCCATCCGCCGAGCTGGACGCACTCCCGGTCGTCCCGGTGGGACGCGTCACCAGCCAGCGGGTGGTGCTGACCCCGCTCCAGTGGGAGGTGCTGGTCGGCGCCGACTCCGCCACGACCCCGGGTGACCTGGCGCGCAAGCTCGGCCGTCCGGCCTACTCGGTACTGCTCGCCGTACGGCAGCTTGCCGCGGCGGGGCTGCTCCGCACGCCACAGGCCGGCTCCGCCGCCCTACCTGGCGTGCTACCCGGCGCGCTGCCCAAGCGAGAGAAGAACGGTATGGCAGATCTCAGGGAACTCTCGGGCACCACCGAGCTGTCCACGCCACTGCCCCTGGCGACGGCGGACCCCACCGACGTGAACCTGCTCATCCGGCTCAGAGACGCATTGGAGGCATTGACGTGAGCTTGGTCCTATGCCGATAAGGCTGCGGACGCTGAAGCTGCTCGGAAGGAGGATGCCGGTGGAACTCCGCGACGAAGTGCACCGAGAGATGGTGCTGCTGCGGGAGCGTGTGCCCGACGTGAACGGGAGCATCGCCTGCAGCGTGGATGGCCTGACGATAGCGAGTGACCTGGAAGGCGACGTCGAGCAGACCGGCGCGCTCTCATCGGCGATGCTGGCCCTCAGTCGCCGGATGACGAGCATGGCCGACAAGGGCACCTTCGAGGAGACGTTGATCTCCGGAACCAACGGTTACGCGGCCTTCTACGCCGCCGGCCCAAAGATCGTCCTCACAGTGCTCGCCCGCCCGGGCACCAACCTCGGGCTGCTGCGACTGGAGGGCCGCAAGACGGCGGCGAATCTGGCCGTCATCACGTCCCGCACATCTATACCCCAATGAATCGGAGACAGTAATGGGCAACATGGACATCTCGCTCAAGGAGATGATGGCGATCGACGGCGCCCTCGGCGCGGTGGTCGTGGACTACAACAGCGGCATGGCGCTGGGCGCCCTCGGCGGTTCCAAGGACCTCGACCTCCAGGTCGCCGCGGCCGGCAACACCGAGGTCGTCAAGGCCAAGATGCGGACGATGGAATCTCTGGGCCTCAAGGACGGCATCGAGGACATCCTCATCACGCTCAGCGGCCAGTACCACGTGATCCGCCCCGTCAGCGGCCGGAGCGGCAAGGGACTCTTCCTCTACGTGGCGTTCGACCGCTCCCGGGCCAACCTGGCGCTCGCACGGCACACCATGCGCGCCATCGAGGAGAGGCTCGAGGTCTGACCCTCCGGTACGGCTTGCGCCCCGGGAGGCGCAAGCCGTACCGGAGCCCGGCCGCGGGGAGTCCGTCCTACTTGTTGATCACCTGGGGCGGGGTGGCCGGGTTGTTGTCGATGCGCTTCCACGCGCCCGCGGAGAAGGGCACGGGGTAGTTCTTCTTACCCGGGCCGCTGCCCCACTTGGTGATCACGTAATCGACCTTGATGTGGCCCAGGCCGCCGGTGCCGTCCACGCCGAGCGTGTTGGGGTTGAACGTGCCGCCGGTCAGCTCGGCGAAGGTCTTGGCATCGAGGTCGATCATGACCCCGCTGCTGGAGGGCACGCCGGGACCGCGGTCACCGACGAAGAAGTTGGCCTTCTTGCCGTTGTAGATGACATAGCCCTCGGTCATCAGCGGCCAGCTCGGGCTGGCGATCATGCCCTTCTGCATCGGCTTGCCGCTCGCGGGCAGACCGGTGTCCCCGGCGCGGCCGGAGGAGTCGTCCCAGAAGTAGGAGGCCTTGGTCGAGCCGTTCAGCAGGACGACCTCGGAGCCGGACTCGGAGCCGGGGGTCGAGGCGCTGGTCTTGGCCGAGGCGGGGAGCGCCTGGACGGGGGGCGCCTGGACGGGGGGCGCCTGGACGGAGAGCGCCGGGGCGGGCAGCGCCGAGGAGCTGGCGACAGCCGAGCTGGGGATCAGCGAGACGACGCTCGCGGAGGTGATGGCACTCGCGCCGATAAGGGTGGCGGCGATGAAGAAACGGCTCTTAGGTATACCAAAGGAGAAACGCATTGGAGGAAGACTCTTTCGCGAGGCAACGGGAAGGCGCGTGTGCCACGCGGATGAGGCACAGGCGGATACGCGCTCTCACAGAGAGAGGGGGTGGCCGGCGAGACCGGGCACCGCGCGAGGCGCGTGGGAAGCCGCGTTCAGACGCGGCGGGAAAGTCCTAGAGGACCCGTACGAGCGAGGCGGGTACCAGCGGGAAGGGGGCACAGCGTCCCATAAGTGATTTCCTCTCCATCTCGTCTACCGGGTTAGCTGACGGGTTCGGGCGGTGGAGTTGCCCTACCGCCGCAGGTTCGCGGCGGATTCACCCCAGGAAGTGGGTCCCCGGTTCCCATGGCCCTGAGGGCTTCCGGGATTCGACGTCGACTGGCCGCTCCTTCCGCTGAAGGGCAGGTCGCCAACCGATCACAAACAGGACATTACAGCCCATTCGGGCACAAAGCAAAGCAAAACCCATGAAAACCCCAGAAGATCTACCCACGTCGGCCAAGAAAGCCTCATTGGTTACCCCTTGACCATCTCGCCGACATGGTGGACCGGCCGGAACCGCAGGGGAAGCGCCTCGGAAGATTCCGGTGATCATGCCTCTGAGCTGGGCATACTTCTCAAGTATTTCCAAAGGAGGGATGATTCGATGAATATTTACACGATCAATGTGGGGGTCGCGGCGACCGGTATGCCGCTCCTTCGGTCAACAGTTCTTTTTACCTCCATACGGGCCCGTCGATCAGCGAAATGGCCCATCAACCGGTCGGCGCATGCTCTCCGGAAGATCCGGAGGCGCCGGAAACCGCCCGCGCAAAGCCGCGGTCATGGACAGGCGAAACTCCTCTGGATGGTCAGTCCCACCAGAACGACCAGACGTTCCTGCCTCTGATCTGCTCCGCGTAGTCGGCCAGCGTCCCGGCGCTGTAGATGACGCTGTCGGGGCAGAACGTCCAGTGCTCGGCGGCGACGTGCAGGGCGTGTTCCGGCGTGACCGGGGGCGCCGCGACGCTCAGGTCCAGGGTGTTGAAGCCCATGCCGACCACCCGCGCGCCGAATCTCTCCTCCCAGCTGCGCACCACAGCCGCGAGCGGGACCATCCACTCGTTGTGATTCAGCGCGCCCTGCCATCCCATGACGGCCAGCGCGTCGGCCCCCCGCGCCGCCGCGACCAGCCCGAGCGGGGTCCTGCGCTCGGCCACCATCCCCGCGTACCAGTCGGCGACCACGCCGGGGTCGGCGGCCGGTCTACCCGAGGGCGCCGGTCCCGGGCACTGCGGGCCGAACGGATCCAGCAGCTCCACCTGGTCGGCGTGGGCCTTCTCGATCCAGTCCGCCCACACCTCGGCCATGAACGCGGCGGGGTGGTAGTTGTCGATCTCGGAAGCCGCATCCGGGGCGATCTGCCCCTCCGACCACGGCTGGACGGAGTCCTCAAGCAGCACCGGCCACAGGCCCGACCGCTCGTGCTCGCTCCGCAGCTCGGCCCAGAGCTCGCCGGAGACCGGCTCGTCACTCAGCCAGAACGCCGGACGGTGGTCTACGGCGAACCGCGCGTAGCCGGGATCGGGCCACACCACGTCTCCGGGCGGCAACTCGACCGAGAGCGTGCGCCCCTCACCGCCGTCGTGGAACAGCTGGCCCAGCACTGGCGGAAGTTGCCCACGCTCGCAATCGCTCATCCCTACCGATCCGATCCTGACCACGGACCAATTTTGGCCTGTCAACGTCCAGAGCGACAGTTAGCCTCAGGACCAGGCCAAAATCATCGGTATGCCCGGCGGATGGCAGGAGTGGGACAGCGGTGTGGCGGACACTCACCGCCACACCGCTGTCATATCGATCTAGGGCCTGCCTGGCATGTCAGGCCTGCCCGGGATGTCAGGCCTGCCTGAGATGTCAGGCCTGCCTGACATATCGCGAGTACCCGGCCTGTCGCGCCTGCTGGTCATCCCGGGCATTTTCCTGGCGCCCACCGCCACCGCTCCCAGCCCGAGCAGGAAGATGATGATGCCGGTGACGACGTTGTTCCAGATGGTCGCCGTCGTCGCCGAACCGGTGAGCCAGGGTGCCACGATGGTCCAGATACCGATGATCGGTGCGATCCAGCTCACCCCGTAGGTCCGGCCGTAGGCCGACGCGAACGCCATGGCCAGAGCGGCGAGCGCGACGCCGGTGACCAGGTTGCTCACGGAAAGCCTGGACAGCCCGTTGAAGCCGACCACCCATGGGGAGATCGCCAGGTAGAGCCCCGCGAGGAGAGTGAGGCCGTCGGTGCCCTGGGCTGTCGGGCTGGAACCCGCTTGCTCGTACCTCGCTCGCATCTCGATGAGATCGGGATGGTGTTCTAGGCCTGCGGGTCTGGTCATGACCCACGCCCCCTTCCGACTTCTGTACGGAACAGACCTAACTCCCATACCCGACATAAGCGGATAAAAAATACAAAGCAGGCCAAATATGACCATGTCAGGCTCAGCAGACAGTCCGGGCTGGAATCCCACCGGCCCGCTTGCCGGAATTTTCCCGTCCCTTGGCATCGCACCACCGGCACCCCGGAGTCCCCGAGGCCCGCTCAACGCGCTGGGCGGCACAGCGCGGGCCGCGGACTGGGCCGGTGGACCCGACAGAACGGAACGCCCCGGCCGTAGGGACGGCTACGCCGCTGAAACCACCTGGTAGGCGGTGAGCACCCGCAGTGCCCGCAGCGTTTCGATCCCCCGATACTCAAGGGTGGAGGCCGCACCCGGCGGTTCCCAGGTGATGGCCCATCCCCCGTCTGGCTGCTGGTCACGTACCAACCGGTCGAGGTGGCCTTCGATCAGGTCGTCGGTGAACAGCCGGCGCCAGCGGCTGTCGGGCGTGGGGGCCAGGTGCAGCGGGGTGACGCCGTAGCCCGGATCCGCGGGATCGGCCCGGTACCAGTTCAGCTTGGGGAGCCACTCGCCCACCCGCTCGGCGAGAGGTTCGGCCCGGTCACGATCGGGGACGTGCTCGAGGAACACGAGCGTCTCGGCCATGGCGTGCGCGTCGCCGGGAAACCCGTTCTCCAGTGCCGACCAGCACCAGTCGGTGGCACGGGTAAGCCAGGGATGGTCCATCCCCATCCGGTGCAGCAGCCCGGCCAGCCCGGCGGTGGGGTTCAGCCCCGGCGTGTAGGTCCAGTCCGACCAGTGCACGGCCCTGGGATAGGCCTCCATCACCGGGAAGGACAGGGACACCGCTCCGCCGGGTGCGGCGACCGTCGCCAGCCAGTCGCAGGCGCGCGACACCATCCGCTCGGCCGGCGGGCCGCCGGCCGCCACCAGCGTCTGGAAGGCGGTCTCCACATCGATGGGCAGACTGTCGGGGCAGCGTTTGTCAGGCTCAAGGCCGTGGCCGAAACCGCCGTCGGGATTCTGGTAGGCGCGCAGGGAGTCCACCACCCCCGCGGCGGGCGCCGCCTGGAAAAGGGTGGCGAACAGGCGCCGTTCGAGCAGGCGCCCTTCCCGGAGGATGAAAGCCCTGGCCGTGTCGAAGATGCCGTCACTCATGACGCCCATGCTGGCAGGGCGCCGGCCCGACTGTCTTGAACGGATCGGACACCGGAGCTCCGCCGTACCCGGCCCCCGCGACGGGTCCGGCGGAGCTCCGGCGGTCACTGCACCTCGGCGTCCTCGCGGTAGCCCCTGGCCTGCAGCTCGAACAGCCGGGCGTACCCCCCGCCCGTGGCCGTGAGGTCGTCATGTGTCCCCCGTTCGACGATCCGGCCGTCACCGAGCACCACGATCAGGTCCGCGTCGCGGACCGCGCCGAGCCGGTGCGACACGAGCAGGCTGGTACGGCCGGCACGGTGCTCGCGCAGCCGCCGGTGCACCTCGTACTCCGCCTGGGCGTCCAGACCCGAGCTGGGCTCGTCGAGGATGAGCAGGTCACGTCCCTCGCGCAGCATCGCGCGGGCCAGGGCCAGGCGCTGCCACTGGCCGCCGGAGAGCACCACCCCGGTCTGCGGGTCCTCCCCGTCCTCATCCCCGAAGAAGATCCGGCTCAGCAGCGTGTCGTAGCCTCGGGGCAGCGCCTCGACGATTTCGTGGACGTCCGCCATCCCGGCGGCGGCCTGGATCCTGACGCGGTCGGACAGAGCCTCGATCTCCCCCACCCCGATGTTCTCCGCCGCGGTCAGGTCGTAGCTCATGTAGTCCTGGAAGAGCACGCCCATCCTGGCGCGCAGCTCGGCAGGCGGTACGGCGCGCAGGTCCACGCCGTCCCAGAGGATCGCCCCCCGGGACGGATCATAGAACCGGCAGAGCAGCTTGATCAAAGTGCTCTTGCCGGCCCCGTTGAGCCCCACCAGCGCGACCGTCGCGCCGTGCGGAATTGTCAGGTCGACTCCCCTCAGCACCCATGGATGGCTCTCGTCGTATCGGAACCACACATCGCGCAGCTCGATGCCCCGCCGCAGCGCAGGCAGCGTGGCGGCCGGTCCCTCCGTGGAGCAACACGGCGGCGGCAGGTCGTCGGGCAGCGATGTCACCTGCTCGTGGTAACCGAACAGGGACAGCGCCTGACGGGCGTTGGCCGCGTTCTCCACCACCGCGATCAGCGCACCCTGCGTTCCGGCCACGGCGGCGGCGAACGCGGTCACGTCGCCGAGGGTCAACCGGCCGTCCACCGCGGCGTACACCGCCCAGATCAACCCCACGCCGCTGACCGCGGCGGAGAGCATCGCGAGCAGCGATTGGGTGAGCGCCTCCCGCCGGTCCAGCCGCCGCTCACTGGCCTGGACGGTGGCCAGCTCCCCGAACATCCGGTCCTTGAGGAAGCCGCCCAGCCCGAAGAGCCGGACCTCTTTCGCGGCTTGCACATCGGTGATCAGGGAAGAGTAGAAGATTTGCCGCCGGATCGACGTGGACTGCCCGGCGATCATTATCATCCGCCGCTTCTCCAGCGACATCCGGGCGACCAGGGCGGGAATCGCCGCCAGCGCCACCAGTCCCGCCATGAGCGGGCTCAGCACGGCCAGGGCGGCCAAAAGGCTGACCAGCGTGATGGCATTGCGCCCGATGTCGAACAGACCCGAGGTGATGGGCGCCAACGTGCTTCCTGAAGCCTGGGTGGCCAGGCGCAGCCCGTCCAGGAACGCCGGATTCTCGAACCTTGACAGGCCCTGGAATCCGTTCACCGCCGTGTACAGGCGGTCCTGCATCAGACGATCCAGCCTGCGCTCCGACTCAGCCCGCAGGTACGCGGTGAGCTGCGGCAGCACCCCGGAGACCAGCCCGATGGCGGTGAGGCCGCTGACCGGCAGCAGTACGCGATCGGGGCGACCGGTCGCCAGCTCGTCGATGAGAAGCTTCGTCATCCACACGGTCCCCACGGGCAGCAGGCCGCCGACGACGGTGACCGCCAGCTGGGACGCCGCCAGACCGGGTCCGGCCCGCCAGCACAGTGACGCCACCGTGCCGACATCTCGCAGCAGCCGCCGCAGCCGACCTCCACCTGGCTTCGCGGCCAAGGCCGGAGATGTCGTCACCTCGCCGGCGCCATCTCGGCGAGGGCCGAAAGCTCCGTCTGCGCCTCCACGATCGTGCCGTCCGGGCCGACGCGCAGGAATGTCGGGAAGGCTTCGACGCCTACCGCCTTCACCAGCTTGTCGGCGCGTTCGGCCGTGATGACGCTCGCCACGCCGCCAACCGCCTCGAGGAGGTCGTCGATCTTCGGACCGCCACCGGAGACGACCGCCATGGCGGCGTAGGTGCGGGCCGCGACGGCGAACTGTGGCGCGTGCTCGTGGCACGCATCGCAGTTGACGTCGAAGAACGCCACGAGCTGCGGCCGGTCGACGCCGTCCGTGTCGGTCTGGGGCAGGGTGCGTCCGACCAGGGCTCCCGGGTTGTAAGGAGCGAATCGCGGCTGTCCGGCGAGGCGTGCCAACTCGGCGGCGTGCTCGCGAAGGCGGCGCAGTACCGCGAAGGTGAGCAGCAGGTCGAAGACGCAGAGCACGCCGACCAGCACGACGGCGGCGATCAGGAAAGTCATCGGACAACCTCGCTTAAGGACATCAGGCTTAGGGACATCAGGCCGGCACGCCTCGCACGTCAGCGCGGCGAGACGGAAGTGGTGAACAGGCCCATCAGGTCATCGAGGCGCACCACGATCAGGGCACCCACGGCGGCGGTGGCCAACGCGAGGGCGACACCGGCCGGGTGCGCCGCGGACCCGGCGTCGCCGGCGGCGGCACCGGCCGCGAACCCGATACAGCCGACCGCCACCAGAACGAGATTGCGCACCACGTGTGTCCGGCCCAGCGGGGTGACGGAAGCGCCGAAGCACCGGCACGGCGTGTGCCGTCCCCGTCGCAAGGCGGCCGAGATACCGGCGGTCAGGACGATGAGCAACGCCGTCGCCGCCGCGAAGCCCAAAAGCAGGGTGTACGGCAGCACGAGTGCGAGGATCACCACGGCCTCCGCCCCCAGCACGGCGTACGCCGCCACCACGGACCTCGCGCGCGGGAACATCCCGAGGGCCACGATCGAGGCCACGAACTCGTCGAGCGCCGCCCGCCCGCGAACCTTGCCCGCCAGCGCGATCACGAAGACGCCGGCCAGCAACGCCTGGCATGCGATCATCAGATAGAGCATCTTCACCGTCTCACGAGTCGTACTGTCCGGCGTGTTTCGCGGATCCCCGTGTGGTGAGGATCCGCGAAACACGCTCGGAGTCCGGACTACGGGTTCGGCTCGGTCAGCAACTTCCGTGCTTCTCGCAGCCCTGCACGCAGCCGGTCGTACCGCCGACGATGTAGCAGAGCTTGGCGTATCTGGTCGTCCCGTAGCAGTAGCAGGTCTGCCAGAAGGAGGCGTCAGCCTTCGCAGTCGCCTTCGGTACCAGCTTCTCGAGGAGGTGGTCGCCGAGCTTTCCCAGAACGTTCATGTGGGTTCAGTCCTTCATCGAGCGATGTGGGCAGCCGAAACGCTATTTTGGGGAAATACAGCCGCTGATACAGCCCAGCTACAACCGGGCGGTGAGCAGCATCTCCAGCACCGGATCGCACCGTATGACGGGTGAGGCGAAGAGCTCCTCGGCCCGGTGGGCGTCCCGTGCCGCGGCACGCGGGTCGCCCAGCGCGGCGTGCACCCTGACGAGCTGGCGGGTGGCGGCGGCCTGGCCGTAGGCGTCACCCGTCTGGGCGGTCAGCTCCAGGACCCGGGCCAGGTCGGCCGCGGCGGCAGCCGGGTCGTCGTGCCGCAGCCAGATCTCGGACCTGCTGAGCAGCACCTCCCACTCGTCCTCCCGGTTGCCCGTCTCCCAGCAGTGCCGTAGCGCGTCATCGAGCGCGGCCAGCGCCTCGTCACGGCGGTCGAGCAGGCAGTAGGCACGGCCGAGCGCGGCCAGGGTGATGCTCTCCCCGAAGGCGTCGCCGTCCGACCTCCGGATGGCCAGGCACCGTTCGAAGCAGTCGGCCGCCTCGGTGAACCGGCCGAGCCTCAGCAGGACCTCGCCCAGATTGTGCCTGACCATGCCGACCCGGCTGGACCCGTGCGCCTCCAGCAGCCGCAGGCCCGCGGTGATGTGGCCGAGGGCCGCGTCGTGGTCGCCGGTGCGCATACTCAGCCAGCCGAGGTTGTGCAGCGCCATCCCCTCGGCCTCCCGGTCGCCCAGGCCGCGCCGGAGTTCGAGTGCACGGTGCAGACAGTCGCGGGCCGTGCCGGGCTGGTCGCTTCTCCACTCCACCAGCCCCAGCATCACGAGCGCGTCCGCCTCTCCGGAACGGTCGCCGTGCCTGCGCGCCACCTCGATGGCCAGCCGCGCGACGGTGTCGAGCTCCCGCCAGAGACCGCACTTGGTGGCCAGGGCCCTGACCAGCGGCATCAGGTCGGTGACGAAGCACGCGATCGCGGGCTCCCGCGTCGCGGCCTGGACGGCGGCGGCGATCAGGCACGGCATCTCGGTTTCGAACCACCGCACCGCCTCGGCGGGGTCGCGGAAGGTCACCCCGGTGTCCGGCCGGCCCGGCCGGTGCCCGTCCCCGGCTCGCAGATGCGGCTGGAGCAGGTCGTTCACCTGCCGGCAGACATCGAGGTACCAGTCCAGTGCCCGGCGGACGGCCCGCGCGCGCTCGTCCGGCGAGTCGTGGACGGCGGCCAGCTCCGCGGCGAACAACCTCAGCAGGTCGTGCATGCGGAAGCGTCCGTCGCTGACCGGCTCCAGCAGGCGGACCTCCGTCAGCTCGTCGAGCGCGGCCTCGGCCGTCTCCGGATCGGCGTCGAGGAGCGCGGCGGCGAGCTCGACGCTGACTTCGGGCACGCCGAGCACCCCGAACAGCCGGAAGGCGTGCGCGGCCTCGGCTCTGGCCGGATCCGCCCCGCCCGTCAGCGTCCCGTAGCTGACCTCGAAACAGGAACGGATGCCCAGGTCGGCCACCCGCAGCTCGTCCAGCCGCCGCCGCTGGTCCCGCAGCCGCTCGCCGAACCGCGCGAGTGACCAGTCGGGGCGGCCGGCGAGACGGGCGGCGGCGATGCGCAGCGCCAGCGGGTGGTAGCCGCACCAGCGCGCGATGTCGGCCGCCGCCCCGGCCTCGGCGTCCACCCGGGCCTGGCCCGCCAGCAACGTGAGCATCCGCACCGAGTCCGGCTCGTCGAACACCTTCACGGCGATCGGCACGGCGTCCAAGGTGGTCAGCGCCGTCCGGCTGGTGACCAGCGCCGCGCAGCCGCCGCCCGCCGGCAGCAGCGGCGCCACCTGGGCGGCGTCGACGGCGTTGTCCAGGACGACCAGGACCCGCCGGCCGGCCAGCAGCGACTGGTAGTGGGCGGCCGCCTCGGCCTGCGCCACGGGGACGTCGCCGTGGGGCACTCCCAGGGCCCGCAGGAACCGGCCGAGCACCTCGGCGGGCCGCAACGGAAGCAGGCCCGGACTCGCCCCCTGCAGATCGGCGTAGAGCTGGCCGTCGGCGTAGTGGTCGGCCACGGCGTACGCCGCCCGCAGCGTCAGCGTCGACTTGCCGACCCCGCCGGGGCCGTGCAGCGCCAGCACGCGCGGTCCCGCAACCGGTTCCGGGCCACCGGGACCGTACGGTGCCGGCGCGTCCGGTCCCACACCCGGTTCCGGGCCGCCGCACAGTACGGCGAGCATCCGGGCGAGCTCGTCCGACCGGCCCACGAACACCGCCGGCTCCCTCGGCAGCTGGCGGGGGCGCCCGGCCGACTGCCGCACGGTCACCGCGGTGTCCCCACCGACCGACGGCCGCACGGTCACAGCGGTGTCCCCACCGACCGGCGACCCGCCCGGTGACAGCAGGTCCGCATCCCGGCGCAGGACCGCCTGGTGCAGGCGGCGCAGCTCGGGGCCGGGGTCGAGCCCGAGTTCGTCGGCCAGGACCCGGCGGGCCGTCCCGAACGCCTCCAGCGCGCCGGTCACGTCGCCGCACCGGTACAGGGCCACCATGAGCTGGCAGTACAGCCGCTCCCGCAGGGGGTACCGGCCGATCAGCTCGCGCAGCCCGCTGACCGCCGCCGTGGGGCTGCCGAGCGTGAGCTGGAGTTCGGTGTGCTCCTCCACCGCGCTCAGATACTGGTCGGTCAGACGGGCGACCACCTCCCGCAGGGTCGGCCCCAGCGGCACGTCCTCGGCTGCCACACCCCGCCACAGCGCGAGAGCCCGGGTGTAGGCGTCCTGCGCCGCGCCGGGGTCGCATCCGGCCAGCGCCTGGCGACCACGTGCGGCCAGCGCCTCGAACCGCGACAGGTCGAACTCGTCCGGCTCTACCCGCAGCAGGTAGCCGGCGTCCGAGGTGACCAGCCGCTCCGTGGACGGGTCGGCGGCCGGGGGCAGCAGCCTGCGCAGCTGCATGAGGTAGGTGCGTAGGTTCGCCACCGCGGAACGGGGCGGCCGCTCGTCCCACACCTCCGTCACCAGCGACCGGACCGGGACGACCTGGCCGGCACGCGCGAGCAGCAGGGCGAGGACCGTGCGCTGCTTCGGTGCCGCGATCCGCACGGGTGAGCCGCCCGCCTCGATCCGCAGCGGGCCGAGGAGTCGAAATCTCAAGATCCTGCCTTCCTTCCCGGCCCCGGTGTCATCGGTTACAGGGCCGGGCCGCCCAACCGGCGCAGCGCGACGCCGAGCAGCCGTTCCGCGGGGAAGAACCCTCGCTGCCGGGAGTCGATACTGTCGGGGTTGTCCCCCAGGACCACCACCGTCCCGGACGGCACGCGGGACACACCGTCGCCGGCGGCGATCCCCTCCGGGACCGGATCGCCGGGGAGCGCGGCCACCCGTTTGATGTTCCAGTGCCGGCCGTCCGCCCCGGGCGGTCCGGGCGCGTATCGACCGGTGTCATCCAGCGGAGGTTCCAGCACGACGACATCGCCCCGGCTCACCTGCTCGATCCGCCGCCGCCGTACCAGGACGCGGTCGCCGCCAGTCAGCGTCGGCGCCATGCTCGTCCCGTCGACGGTGACCACCACGTAGCGGCGGCGGGCCCAGAGAACACCCGCGACCAGCACGAGAACACCGGCGAGCAGTCCACAGACGACCAACTTCAACACGTCCCCTCTCGCCCCCGATCCACTCCCGGGAAACGATCTCCACTGACCGGGGGCCCTGTCAACAGGGCGCGAAGTGATCATCCGGCCCGAGGCGGCGGGGCGGGGTCTGGCATCACCTGCGGACGGTTACCAGGCACGGAGAACCCCCGATCGGGGGCCGGAGTCCTGCCTTCCCTGCTTCCGCACTGATCCGGCAGAATGCGCGCCTATGCGATGGATGCTGATTCACGGTGGGCTCTGGGAGGACATGGATGCCCGGCGGTTCTGGACCGTCCCCGGCATCACCGGCGCGCTCCGCGAGCGTGGCCTGGACGTCCACCTCCCGGACCGGCTGCGCCGCCCGGAGAGCTGGCCGGCCGAGGTCGCCCATGTCGAACGGTCACTGCCGGACGGACCGCTGACCGTGCTGGCCGGGTCCAACGGCTGCTCGTTGGCCGTACGGCTGGCGCTGGCGCACCCGGACCTGGTGGCGAGGCTGATCCTGGCCTGGCCGGCCACCGCCGGAGACCCTCGCGTCGACGAGCACACCCGCGCCGGGCTCACCGCCCAGGGTGCCTCCCCCGCCGCGATCGAGGACCTGCTGGCCGGGCAGACCCTGCGCGGCGTGACGGACGCCGACCTGCGCCGCCTCGATCTCCCCGTGGCCGTGGCACCGTCGATCCCCAATCCGTTCCACCAGCGGCACACCGCCGACGCGCTGCTCGCCCTGGTGCCCGGTACGGTCGAGCTCCTCCCGGCGACGCCGGAGCCGCCCCGGCCGGAGTTCCCCGCTTACCTGAACGCGTTCATCTCCGCGGTGACCGCGAGCTGCTGAGTCGGAGGCCGGGTGGCAGGGGGCAGGTGGTTATCTGGTTGCCGCGGAGACCGTCAGGAGCGTCGGCGGCTGGAACTCTCCCAGAGCCCCAACGGACTTCTCCGCGGCGAGCAGCCGGTTCAGGTGATCCTGGATGACGGGCTCGCTGGCCTTGGCGACCGCCTTGACCTGGGACACCGATCCATTCGCCACCTCCTTCTTGGCCGCGACCATGGCAGCGCGGTGACCGTAGATCATCGTCTTGACCCAGGCCTTGTCGAAGTTCGCGCCGGACAGGCCCTCCAGCTCCTTGTACTTGGCCTGCTGGCGTGCCGTGGCCTGCGTGGGCAGGGTCACCTTGTACCGCTCCGCGACCTTCTTGAGCTTGTTGTCAAGCTTGGTGTGGTCGGCGACCATGATGGCCCCGATCGAACGGACTTCCTTGGATTTCCCCTTGGTCTTGGCTGCGTGGCCCGCGGCGATCTCGGCGAGGTTTCCCTGGTGAGCCTGGATGAGATACTGCTGGTCCTGCGCCGACACCCGGGTCCCATGGGTCCCGCTGGAGGACGTCGGTTTCGGCTTGTGCGTCGGCGTCGGCGCCAGAGCCGACGCCGGTGAGCCGCTCATCAAGGTCAGCGCGGCGACAGAGGACGCTGCGATCGCGGTGAGCGGAGTACGTAGTGTCATCACTACCTCCGGGAACGTGTCGTGGCGGTTTTCCCTCCACCCCTTACGCCTTTCCCGGCACAGAATTTTCCATGTGGACAAAAAGGTTCATAGAGTACCAAATATCTCTATTTGACTACATTGCACACCTGGCCACTCCTCCCCCAACGCCAGGAGCGAGGGCGGCCGACTACCGAGGGCTCCATCTCGCCCGAACGGGCGCAAGGAGGGACGGCCAGGTGTGATCATGGAGTGTGTCTGATTTCAACCGCGTGCGCGATATCGCCCTGGAGCTCCCCGAGGTCGAGCAGGCCGTCTCCTGGGGCACCCCCTCACTGAAGGTCCGCGGCAGGATGTTCCTGCGCCACTACGAGGATGCCGAGTTCACCGTGTTCAAGGTCTCCCGGGAGGAGCGCAAGGCGCTCACCGGGGAGCGTCCCGACGTCTTCGTCGTCACCCCGCACTACGAGAGCTACCCGTACATGCTGGTGCGGACGGCCGAGCTGCCCGCGGACGAGCTGCGCGAGCTCATCACGGACGCGTGGCGGATGAGCGCTCCCCAACGGGTTCTGAAGTCCTTCGACGAGACCACCCACCCCTGAGCCGCCCATCCGGCGGACCACCGGAGGACGACCAACGAAAGCCCCGTGCTCTGAGGACCTTCGGCCCCTGTCTCCGTGCTCCGTCCGGCGGTGGGATGTAGACGGAGGAGATTACGAGGGACCAAGGAGGAACACATGAGTACGCCGATGCGCCGTGAGCAGCGAGGCCTCGTCCCTGAGCTGTTCGACTGGCTGGAGCTTCCCTTCGCCGCCCTACGGCCGCCCATGACCCAGCCCATCAAGTTCGAGGACTACATGGAGAACGACCGCTACGTGTTGCGGGCCGAGCTGCCGGGGATCGACCCCGACAAGGATGTGGAGATCACTCTCTCCAACGGTGTTCTCACGGTCCATTCCGAACGGCGCGACGAGCACAAGGACCAGCACCGGACAGAGTTCCGCTACGGCTCCTTCACCCGCTCCGTCACGCTGCCGACCGGGGTGGACGAGAACGACGTCAGGGCGTCCTACGACAAGGGCATCCTGGAGGTCAGCGTCAAGCTCTCCGACGCCACGCAGGAGGGAAAGCGCATTCAGATCGAGTCCACGCCACAGACGGGGACCTGATCACGCTCACCGAGACGATCGATGCCGCTTCCGCCGAGGCCACCGGAAGATTTCCTGACAGGGCAGGCCAGGGACGTACGTCCGCCGTTCATCCATCGGCAGGGTCCGGGCCTGCCTGACCGCACAGCCGGTCTTCTGCGTCGCCGTACAGGAGACCGGTGTCCCGGAACCCGATCGTCTCGGAGCCTTTGGTCACACCGATCAGCGCCCTCCCGTCCGGGCTGAACGCGGTGGACCACACCTCCCGCCCCCGGGCGATGACGTGCCCGCGCGGGCCGGATCGAGATGCGAGCGTCCCAGAGCGACATGACATCGCTCTCGACGTGCCATGTCACATAACAGGGCCAAGGTGATGTCGAACCCATAAAGGGATCTTGTCGGCTATACAGACACTCCTGGAGATTGCGGATGTTCCCCCAGTCTCTGGAGACTCTGTGCCACAGTTACGAGCGGCCTTCATAGCCGTTGCCCTGGTCATGATTGGCGTCGCCCCGGCCCAGGCGACCACCGCCCCCACCATCAGCATCGAGGAAGGGCGCACCCAGCCGGTCTTCTCCTATGCCGACGCCATCCGCGAGCACGTCTACGTCGAGTCGAGCGTCGACAGCGACTCCGACGGACGGCTGGACCGGGTCCGGGTCGACATCATCAGGCCCAGGGAGTCGGGTCCCGGGCTCAAGATGCCGGCGATCATCGACGAGAGCCCGTACTACGACAACTCCGGCCGAGGCAACGAGTCCGAGCGCAAGGTCTACGACTCGGCCGGTAACCTCGCCAGGTTCCCGCTGTACTACGACAACTACTTCGTGCCCCGCGGGTACGCGGTCCTCAACGTCGACATGATCGGGACCACCAAGTCCGACGGCTGCCCCGACGTCGGCGGGAAGGCCGACGTGCTGGGCGGCAAGGCCGTCATCGACTGGCTGAACGGCCGCGCCCCCGCCTACCACGCGGACGGCACGCCGGCGGTCGCCGACTGGAGCACCGGCAAGGCCGGCATGATCGGCAAGTCCTACGACGGCACGCTGGCCAACGCGGTCGCGGCGACCGGCGTCGAGGGGCTGGAGACCATCGTCCCGATCTCCGCGATCAGCTCCTGGTACAAGTACCAGCGCTCCAACGGCGTGATCTACAACTTCAACTACATGTCGTACCTGTCGCGGGTCGTCGACACCGACCCGCTCGCCAAGTGCGCCGCGGTACGGGCACAGCTGGACGTCGACGCCGACGACACCACCGGCAACTACAACGCCTTCTGGGCCGAGCGCGACTACATCGCCGGCTCGCTGGGCGACGCCTCGAAGGTGCACGCCAGCGTCTTCGTCGTGCACACGGTCAACGACCTGAACGTCAAGCCCGACAACTTCTCCACCTGGTGGGAGGCGCTGGCGGACCGGAACGTGCCGCGCAAGATCTGGCTCGGCCAGTACCAGCACGTGGACCCGTTCGACTTCGAGGGACGCCGCGACCTGTGGGTCGACACCCTGCACCGCTGGTTCGACTACTGGCTGCACGGCGTGCAGAACGGCATCATGAAGGAGCCCCGCGCCGACGTGCAGGTCGGCCCGACCGACTGGATCACTCAGAAGGACTGGCCGGCCCCGTCCGCGTCGACCCACTTCTTCCGCCCGTCGGCCGACGGCTCGCTGAACCTCAACCCCGGCAAGAACGGCGAGACCGCGACCTTCACCGACATCCGCCAGTCCGAGGACGCGATGGTGGCCGACGTCGGCACGGCCAAGCCCGGACGGGTGGCCTTCACCACCGGCGAGTTCCCGCGCGACCTGCGCATGTCCGGCACGCCCGAGGTGGACCTGCGCGTCTCGCTCGACAAGCCCACCTCGAACCTGACCGCGCTCCTCGTCGACTTCGGTGAGGACACCAGGGTCGACTGGCGGCGCGGGCAGGGCATCACCACCCTCACCGAGCGGAGCTGCCACGGCGAGAGCACCGCCTCCGACAGCGCCTGCTACAAGAAGGTCGTCACCAACGTGGCCACCCGGCCGCTGGAGGTCGTGGCCCGCGGCTGGATCGACGTGCAGAACCGCGACTCGCTCAGCATGTCCTCGCCGCTGACCCCGGGGACGTACGCCCAGGTCAAGTGGAAGACCCTGCCGCAGGAGTACATCTTCAAGAAGGGGCACCGGCTGGGTCTGGTGATCGCTGGAACCGACTCGAACTACAGCGGCGAGAAGGCCACCGGTACGAACGTCACCATCGACCTGCACAAGAGCAGGGTGGAGATCCCGCTTGTGCTCGGCGTCGGTCACTCGCTGAACAACGGTGACGTCCCGAAGGACAACGGCACGTGGCACGGCCCCCAGCAGATCAACCTGCCGGTGCCGAAGACCCGCCTCTACTGATCCACTGAACCGCGCCGGGACGATGTCGCCGGCGACACCCCAGGGCCCGGCGGCACCCCCGCCGGGCCCGCCCGCGTCTCAGGCGGGTGTGTCGACCAGTTCGATCTGATCCGGAGATCGCCACAGGAGTCGCGCTCGTGTCCCCATCTTCTGGGCGCCTACCGTGATCCGTTCACCGGCCGGTTCACCGCCCCCAGCGAACGGACCTTCCGCCGGGTCCTGGCTGAGTTGGACGCCGACATGCTGGATACGGCGATCAGCGGATATGTGACCGATGTCGTGCGTCAGAAGGCGCCCGTGCCGCCGCCCAGGCACTGCTGTCGGGTCTGGACGCCCATTGGACCGCGACCTCCTCGACCGCGATGCCGCCTTCGCCGTCTACAACATCTGACCAACATGCCGGAACTGGACATAGCGAATCAACGCCGGGGCCCTGGGACTACTGGCGCAGGGTACTTATTCCTGGGGTGCGCTATTCCTGCTGTGCCGTAGGTGGTTCTCCAGTTCGGGGAACGCCTGCCATACCTTGCTCATCCCGAGTTCGCCCATAACCCGCAGCAGCGCTCGCAGGGTCTCGGCGTTGGCGCCGGCGGCCAGTGCCATACGGACGTGCGCGCTGAGGGGCGCGCCGAGGGTCTGCTGGAGGACGTCGACGGCGACGCAGAGCAGTGCGCGCTCGCGGTGAGTCAGCAGCGGCCGGCACCAGCGGTCGGTGTGCTGCATGGTGGCCCACCTGGCGAAGTCGGCGTCGACCCCGATAGGAAGGGCGGGCTCGGTCGCGTCCATCGTGTCCAGCGCGCTGATGCCGGGATCTCCCTGCGGGCCTTGGATCTGTGTGAGCCGCGCGAACGCCTCGACCACGGCGGGGTAGCCGGCATACGGTGCCAGGTGCCGCAACACCTCGCGTAGTTCGGCCCAGCCGGCCCCGGTCTGCCGTGCCACGGTGAGGTGGAGTTCGAACGGCAGCCCGAGATGGCCGTGGCACACATCGCTGGCGATCCAGGTGAACGCCTTTTCTCGCAGGGTCAGGCCGGGAAGTCCCACCGCGTGTTCGCCGGCCTCGACCGCCATCCGGCCGAAGTCCGGGTCGAGGACGACGACCCGCTCCACCGGCAACGCGCTCGTCATGCCCGCACCCCTTCCGTGTCAACCGCGCGGGCGCCGAATTCCCGTGGCAGGCCCAGCGTGCGCAGGAACAGCATGTCCAGCGTGCGGTCGGGCGCCAGGCGCGCGAGGCAAGTGAGCAGCTTGGCGTGCCCGCCGGCCGGGTAGCGGGTCCTCGGCCGTCGGTCGGTCAGCGCGCGCACCACGGCCCGCGCGATCACCTCCGGCGGACTGCCCTGCCGGTCGTGACCAGCCGCGATGCGGTCGATCGCCTGCCCGAAAGTCTCCGCGTAGTCGGCCCGCCCGGCGGGCGGAAACAACTCGGCGACCGCTCGCCGGCCGCTGGCTACGAGCTTGCCGGGCGCGTCGCTCTTGGTCGCCCCCGGCTCGACCAGCGCCACGTGGATACCCCAGGGCCGAAGCTCCATGCGCAGCGCGTCGTTGACCGAGACCAGGGCGTGCTTGGCCGCGGTCACCGGTCCCAGGAACGGCAGCGTGATGCGCCCGCCTTCGGAGCCGATGTTGATGACCCGCCCGCGCGCCCGTTTGATCATCGGTAGGAACGCCTGGGTGACGGCGAGCTGACCGGTCACGTTGACCTCCAGATGGCGGCGGAACTCCTCCAGCGGGACGAGTTCCATCGGCCACGGCGCCCCAATGCCGGCGTTATTGACCAGCCCGGCCAACCCGGCACCGTCCGTCGCCTCCTCCACCCGCCGCACCGCCCGCGCGATGAGTTCGGGATCGGTCACGTCGATGGCCACCGGGGTGATCCGCCCGCCCGACCTCGCTCGCAGCGCCTCGCCGTCGGCCTCCCTGCGCACCCCGGCGAAGACATCGAACCCCCTGCCCGCCAAGGCAAGGGCGGCCGCGCGGCCGATCCCCGACGAGGTTCCCGTGATCATCACTGCCGTTGACATGTCGTGCCTCCCACAGACAATTCATCGCTGTTGAACTCAACACAGTTGAGTTTAACTCTGGGCCGGTGAGGAATTCAACGCCGATGAACTACGCTGAGCGGGTGGATGGAACCAACACCGGACAGAGCCGCTCTCAACGGCCCGGCGGCCGTAGGCCAGGCACGACACAGACCCGCGAGGCGATCCTCGCCGCAGCTCAACGCGCCTTCGCAGAGCAGGGATACGACGCCACCACGATCCGCCGCGTCGCCGACTCCGCGCGCGTCGACCCCGCCCTCGTGCTGCACTTCTTCGGCAGCAAGGACGGGCTGTTCGCCGCCGCCCTCCGGACCGACCCCCCGACCGGCGACCTCGTCGCGCTGGCCCATAGCGGCGACCCGACCGACCTCGGTCAACGCCTCACCCGGCGATACCTCGAACTCTGGGAGGAACCGCAGACCGGCAACCGACTACTGGCCATCGTCCGAGGTGCTTCCGCCACCCCCAGCGCGTCGGCCATGATCGCGGCGTTCATGACCGACGAGGTCATGTTGCCCATCGCCAACAGTATCGGCAGCGAGCAACCCGAACTGCGCGCCAACCTCACCGGAGCCCAACTCCTGGGCATCGCCACGGCCCGATACGTACTGCGTGTCGAGCCGCTCGCCTCACTGGACCGGAACGCCCTCGTCGCCTGCCTGGCGCCCGTCGTCCAGCATTACCTCACCGGCGACCTGCGCACTACGTCCCTTACCTGTTGCGGCTAATACAACAGTGCGGGACCGAACGAGCGTGAGGCCCGGAACATTACAGTGACCTACGGTGCGGAGAAACTCCGGGTGTTGGCGCGGCCTCTTGCGCGTCGACGTCGGCCAGACCGGATCCGGCCACTGTGCTCGACCCCCTGCGCCCAACCCCTGATGAACGGGACACGTCCGCCCTGGCGTAGTTGGTCGACGGCCAGGAACCGGGAGCCATCGGGCATGCACACCACGGGTAGAACTAGAGGGATAGCCGTATACCACGTTCAGGCGGCCCCGGACGTCTCAGGATGATGAAGAGATCCGGGCGGCACCAATGATCATGTTACGACCAGGATTTCGGCTGGCGAGCAAACGACGGGCAACCATCGTGATCAACGCCGGGCGCGGGGCACCACTGAGGCGATCGCCAAATGAAAAACCCCAGGTCAGTGATACTGACCTGGGGCCTCTCGCTGGTGCGCCGCCAGGGACTCGAACCCCGGACCCGCTGATTAAGAGTCAGCTGCTCTAACCAACTGAGCTAGCGGCGCGTGAAGCCCTTGAAGAATAGCGCACTCCGCCGGGCACTTCGAAATCGGCGGAGATCAACCGTTAAGGTAGAACAACATTCGGTACCTGCCCTGGAGCACACATGTGGTTCGCCTCGCCCGCCGCTGTCCGGGAGCGGCTCGACGCCGTGGACTACCTCACGGACGACTCCATCGCCACCTCGGTCTTCCTGGCCGGCGCGCTCAGCAAGCCACTGCTCGCCGAGGGACCGGCCGGGGTGGGCAAGACCCAGCTCGCCAAGGCCGTGGCGGCGGCGACCGGGGCCGACCTCGTCCGGCTGCAGTGCTACGAGGGACTCGACGAGGCCCGCGCGCTGTACGAGTGGAACTACAAGAAGCAGCTCCTGCGCATCCAGGCCGGGACCGACCAGGACTGGGACGCCACCCACGACGACATCTTCACCGAGGAGTTCCTGCTGGAGAGGCCGCTGCTGCGGGCGATCCGGTCCGAGACGCCGACGGTCCTGCTGATCGACGAGACCGACAAGGCCGACGTCGAGGTGGAGGGCCTGCTGCTGGAGGTCCTCTCCGACTACCAGGTCACGATCCCCGAACTCGGCACGATCACCGCCGCGCGCCGGCCGTACGTGGTGCTGACCTCCAACGCGACCCGCGAGCTGTCCGAGGCGCTCAAGCGGCGCTGCCTCTACCTGCACCTGGAGTATCCGACGCCGGAGCGCGAGCGCGACATCGTGCTGGCCCAGGTGCCCGCGATCGAGGCGGGCCTGGCCGAGCAGCTCGCCCGTACGGTCGCCACCCTGCGCACCCTTGAGCTGAAGAAGGCGCCCTCGATCGCCGAGACCGTCGACTGGGCCAACACGCTGCTCGCGCTGGGCCGTACCGACCTGGACGCGGCAACGGTCGGCGCCACCCTCGGGGTGGTGCTCAAGCACGCCTCCGACCAGACCCGCGCCCGCAAGGAACTCGCCCTGTGAGCGGCCGGACCGGCACGGCATGCGACCCGACGGGCCCGGGACGCGGCCGGACCGGCGCGGCGGGGGACGCCACGGGCGACCGCCGGGCGGGAGGCGGGACATGAGCCTGCTCGACCGGCATGTCGGCTTCGTGCACGCGCTGCGGGAGGCCGGGCTGCCGGTGTCGCTCGCCGAGGGGCTGGACGCGGCCCGCGCGCTCCGGATGATCGACCTGGCCGAGCGGGAGTCGCTACGCGCCGCCTACGCCACGACCCTGGTCAAGCGGCCCTCGCACCGGCCCGCGTTCGACACGCTCTTCGGCCTGTGGTTTCCCGCCGCGACCACCGGCCTGTACGGCGAGCGCCATGACGGCGGCCCCGACGCGCCGGACCTGGAGACCGCCGAGGTCCCCGAGCTGCGGGACCGGTTGGCGGAGCTGCTGCTGGGCTCCGACGGGATGAACGCGTTCGCCCGGGCGATGGTGGAGCGCTTCGGCCGCCAGCCCGCCGGCCCCGGGCGGCAGAACTGGTTCTCCTACTCGGTGCTGCGGGCGCTGTCCCCCGAGACGCTCATGGCCCGGCTGCTCGCCGAGGTGCTGGCCGGGCAGGAGCGCGGCGGCCTGGCCGAGAAGGTCGCCCGGCAGCGGATCGGGGAGAACATCCGGCGCTTCGAGGACGCCGTCTCCACCGACGTGCGCCGCCGGATCGCCGAGGACTCCGGCATCGAGCGGATCGCGCGCACCGCCGTACGGCCGCCGCTGGAGCAGCTCGACTTCCTCCGGGTGACCAAGGCCGACCTGTCCAGGCTCCGCCGGGAGGTCCAGCCGCTCGCCCGCCGCCTGGCCGCCCGGCTGACCGTCAAGCACCGGCTCGGCCACCGGGGACGCCTGGACTTCCGCCGGACCGTACGGGCCTCACTGTCCAGCGGCGGGGTGCCGCTGACCGTCGTCAACAGGCCGCGCCGCCCGCACCGGCCCGAGCTGGTCATCCTCTGCGACACCAGCGACTCGGTCGCCTCCTTCGCCCACTTCACACTGCTGCTGACCTACGCGCTGCGCGAGCAGTTCACCCGGGTCCGCGCGTTCGGCTTCGTGGACACCGTGGACGAGATCACCCGGTTTTTCGTCCCCGGCGCCGACGTCGTGGAGGCGATGACCCGGCTGGCCGCCGAGGCCGACATGGTGCGCTTCGGCCGGACCAACTACGGCCACGCGTTCGAACGGTTCACCGAACGGTATGGCGACGCCATCGGGCCGAAGACATCCCTGCTGATCCTGGGCGACGCCCGCTCCAACTACCAGGCACCCGCGCTGGAGACGCTGCGACGGCTGAGCCGCCAGGCCCGGCACGCCTACTGGCTCAACCCGGAACCGGTGAGCCAGTGGGACACCGGCGACTCGCTGGCAGGCGCCTACGGCGGGGTCGTCCCGATGCGCGAATGCCGCAACATCGTCCAGCTCTCGGCCTTCATCGAGGAACTCACCTGACGATTCCGGCGATGAGAACCGGCCATGCCGGGTGGAAGTCACCGTCTGGCCGTTTACCGGCAGCGGCAGAAGCGGCCACCTACGCTGGAGCCCCATATCGCCCAGTTCGCCGTCCTACGCGCCGAGGCGTTGCCTCAGCCGGCGGCCAGTTGATCGGTCGCCCCCTGCCCGGCGTGGGTGGTCCGGTGCAGGAAGTCGGCGAGCAGTTCGAGTTCGGCGTCGGTATACCCGGCGCAGATCTGGTCCATCGAGGCGTTCATCCCGCTGTAGAGCCGGTGCAGCTCGCCGTTGCGGTCGCGTAGGGCCCGGACGGTGACGGCGCGGCGGTCGGCTGCGTCCGGGTCCCGTTCGCGGATGACCCAGCCGCCGCGTTGGAGCCTGTCGAGGATGCCGGTCATGGTCGCGGGGTGCAGTCCGGCGCGCCGTGCGAGGGCGCTGGGGCTGAGCGGGCCGTAACGGTTGATGAGGTCGAGGCAGTAGAAGTCGACGTCCTTGAGATCAACGTGCGCGCCGACCTGATGGTTGAGCAAGGACAGCTGGATGCTCAGCTCGCGCAGTGACTCCTTGATCGCAACGGTCACCCGCCGCCGACGCCTCACGTCGTCTGCGTCTTCGGGCGCTGTAGCAGTCACGCGACACACTCCTTGATTCCATATAATATGATTCTCATATCGTATGTATACGAAAAGGCTACTCGGAGAACCGGAGCCTTCACAGAGGATAAGGAGTCGTCATGCTCTTGGTCACCGGAGCGACCGGCACTGTCGGACGCCCCCTCATCGATCTGCTCATCAGCGAGGGCGCCGAGGTCCGCGCGGTCACCCGCAACCCGCGGACCGCCTCCCTGCCCGTCGGCGTCGAGGTCGTCGAGGGCGATCCGTCACGGCCCGACACGATCACCTCCTCTCTGCGCGGTGTCACCACCCTCTTCCTCAACCCGGCCGCCGTCGGGGACGCCGCCGGTGACCTCCTGACGCTCGCCCGGGAGCAGGGGGTGAAGCGAGTGGTGCAGCTGTCGGCGCTGGCCGTCGTCGACGACCTGCACCGGGAGCACACGATCGCGACGCACCACAAGGTCCTTGAGGAGGCTGTCACCAGCTGTGACGTTGAGTGGGTGATCCTGCGTCCGGGCATGTTCGCCGCCAACACCATCACCCAGTGGGCCGGCCAGATCCGCGCCGGTAACGTCGTCCGCAGCCCGTACGCGGCGTCCACGGACGCGCCGATCCACGAACGGGATCTGGCCGAGGTCGCCGTCCGCGCGCTGCTCACCGACGGACTGGTGGGGCAGTCGCTCTCGCTGACCGGCCCGCAGTCGCTCACCCGGCAGGAAATGGTCGCCATCATCGGCCAGGTGCTCAACAGACCGCTGAGCTACCAGGAGATCTGAGGGGCTGAGATCATTCCGGACAGCGGAATCTGCGGTTGTTGACTACGCAGCCGATTGAAGTGCCGCGTACTCGTCGAGAACTTCGAATGGC
>NZ_JBIUTQ010000008.1:0-217708 GCF_044741965.1 Streptosporangium sp. NPDC087985 | reverse complement strand
GCCCTGCCCACCCCCGACCAGGCCTGGATCACCGACCACGCCGGCAACCGCTACTTCAGCGAACTCCGCCTGCAGATCACCGACCCCCGGCCCGCAGGCGGTGCGCGATGAACGACCAGCCGCTCCTACCGGAGGCGGACCGCCTGCCCCCTCCGGAGGGGACCGTCGCCGATCTCATCGTGGCGCGGGCCCGCACCGCGCCGGACGCGGTCGCGGTCGCCCAGTGGGACGAGAAGATCACGTACCGCGAGCTGGTCGGCCGGGCCACGGTACTCGCCGCCCGGCTCGGCGCGCTCGGCGTCGGACCGGAGACCAGGGTCGGGATCTGCCTGGAGCGGCGGCCCGCGATGGTGGTCGCGCTCCTCGGCGTACTGCTGTCCGGCGGCTGTTACGTGCCGCTGGATCCGGACGGCCCGCGACTGCGGCTGCGGGACATCGCCGCCGACGCCGGTCTGGACGTCGTGGTGTGCGACCGGGCGGGGGCGGAGGCGGCCGGCGAGGCGGGCCTGCGCTGCGTCGCCGTACCCGACCTGGCAGACCTGACCGAACCCGTCGATCCGGCCGCCGTGTCCGCCTGCCCGGCCGCGCCGGACAACCTCGCCTACGTGCTGTACACCTCCGGTTCCACCGGCCGCCCCAAAGGCGTGCTCGTCACCCACCGCAACCTGGCCGCGTTCGTCCTCGAACGTGCGGCGAGCACCGGGGCCGACCAGACCACCCGCGCACTGGGAGTCTGTTCTCTCGGTTTCGACGCTTCCGTCATCGACCTGTTCGTACCGCTGGCCTTGGGCGGGGCCTTGCAGCTGGCTGGTGACGCCGACCGCACGGACCCGGCCAGGCTGCAGCGTTTCATCGCCGCGCACGAGGTCACCTGGGGGGTCATCACCCCGGCCGTGCTGTCCCTGCTTGACCCGGCCGCGCTGCCCGGCTGGCGGCTGGTGATGTGCGGGGGCGACGCGGTACCGCCCGGACTGGTCAACCTGTGGGGGACGCCGGGCCGCCGGTTCGTCAACGTCTACGGGCCCACCGAGACCACCGTGGTGGTCGTCACCGCCGAGCTGACCGCGCCGCAGGCCACGCCGGTGCCGATCGGCCATCCAACCCCGGGCCACCGCTGCTACGTCGTCGACGACCGGCTCCGCCCGGTCGAACCCGGGGCCGAGGGCGAGCTGCTGGTCGGCGGCCCCGGTGTGTCCCGCGGTTACCTGGACAGGCCCGGCCTGACCGCCGAGGTGTTCGTGCCCGACCCGTTCTCCGGCGAGGTGGGCGCCCGGCTCTACCGGACCGGGGACATGGTGCGGTACGCCGGCGACGGGCAGCTCGTCTACCTGGGCCGCCGCGACGGACAGGTCAAGATCCGCGGCCAGCGGGTCGAGCTCGGCGAGATCGCGGCCGTCCTGGCGGAGCACCCGGCCGTGACGCAGGCCGCCGTGGAGGCGGTGCCGCGGCCCGGTGGCGGCCTGGAACTGGTCGCGTTCCTCACCCCGGAGGACGCCCCGGCCGACCCGGGGTACGCCGCCTCGCGACTGACCGCGGCGATGCTGCCGGAGCGCGTGCTGCGCCTGCCCAGACTGCCGGTCAACACCTCGGGCAAGGTGGACCGGTCCAGGCTGCGTGAGCTGGCGGCCGAGGAACGCCCGGCCGACGACGCGCCGGAAGGGGAGACGGCCGCCGAACGGGCGCTCGCGACGGTGTGGCGGCGCCTGGGCATCGGCACCGACTTCTTCACGAGCGGAGGCGACTCGATCACCGCGATGCGGCTGGTCGCCGCCGCCCGCGACGAGCTGGGCCTGGACGTGACGGTGGAGGACGTGTTCGCCGGGCGTACCCTGCCGGGGATCGCCGAACGGTTCGACCGGGCCGCACGGCTGCCGGGGCCGGAACTCACCCTCGGCCACCCGCCGACCCTGGCCCCGCCGCAGCGCCGCCTGTGGTTCCTGGACCAGCTCGCACCCGAGGCCGCACCGTACAACATCGCCCTCGCCGAGACGCTGAACGGCCCCCTGGAGGTCCCGGCGCTGCGGGCGGCGCTGCGGGCCGTCGCTGAGCGGCACGACGTGCTGCGCTGGCGGATCCGGCAGACGGCCGGTGTGCCGTACGCCGTCTGCGAGCCACCGGCCGAGGTGGACCTGACCGTGGTCGACCTGCGCGGGTACGGCCAGGCAGAGCGGGAGACACAGCTCCGCACCCGGCTGGCGGCCGGCGCGTCCGTACCGTTCGACCTGGCGGACGGCTCCCCCTGGCGGGCCTGGCTGTACGTGCTGGGCCCCGACGAGCATGTGCTGGCGCTGACCCTGCACCACGCGGTGTTCGACGGCTGGTCCCGGGACGCGCTCTACACCGACCTCTCCGCCGCCTACACGGCCGCCGTCACCGGCCGGACGCCGGACCTGGTGCCGTTGCGGGCGTCGTACGCCGACTACGCGGTCTGGCGGGCCGAGCGGGACCTCCGCGACGGTGAAGCGGATCTGGCCTGGTGGGCCGAGCACCTGCGCGGGGCGCCCACCGTGCTTGAGCTGCCCCGCGACCGGCCTCGCCCCGCCGTACAGACCTACCGGGGCGCCGAGGCCCGCGCGGTCCTGCCGCCCGACGCCGACGCCGCGGTCCGCGCGCTCGCCGCCGGTCTCGGGGCCACCCCGGCGGGGGTGCTGCTGGCCGGGCTCGGCCGGCTGCTCCACCGGCTCACCGGCACCGCCGACCACGTGATCGGCGCGGTCGTCGCCGACCGGCGGGTGGCCGCCTTCGACGATTTGGTGGGGTTCTTCATCGACATGGTCCCGCTGCGGCTGCGGTCGGACGATCACGCCGACTTCGCCGCCCACGTACAGCGGTGCACCCGCGAGCTGCTGGACGTCGCCGCGCACCCGGCCGCGCCGCTGGAGCGCGTGGTCGAGGAGCTCGGCATCCGCAGGGACACCTCCCGCGCCCCGCTGGTGCAGGTCATGTTCAACGTGCTGAACCTCACCGAGCCCCGGCTGGAGCTCGGTGGACTGCGCAGCGAGACGGTCGAGGTCGACAAGCCGGGGTCGCCGTTCGACCTGACCGTCTACGTGGCGGAGCGGAACGGCCGGTTCTCCGTCGAGGTCGTCTACAACCCCGACCTGTTCGACGCGGCCAGGGTCGACGCGATGCTCATCGACTACGTGAACGTGGTCGGCACGCTGGCCGCCGACCCTGCCACCCCGGTGGGCGCGGTCGCCCTGCCCGGACGGGTCACACCGGACGCCGCACCCGGCGCCATGCGGGTCGCCGAGCCGGCGGCGACGTCCCAGAGCCCGGTGGGCACCGGGTCGGCCGCCACCCAGGAGCTGATCGCCGCGATCTGGTGTGAGGTCCTGGAGCGGGACCACGTCGGCGCCGACGACAACTTCTTCGACATCGGCGGTCACTCGCTGGCGCTCGCGGCCGTGCACGGCCGCCTGAGCGTCCGGCTCGACCGCGAGCTGCGGATGGTGGACCTGTTCCGTTACCCGAACATCCGTACCCTCGCCGCCTACCTGGACACCCCGGCGGGCGGCTCCCCCGGCCATCCCGAAGCCGTCAACCCCGAACTCGCCCGCGCGGCCTCCCGGGCCGAAGCGCGGCGCAACCGTACCAGGCGCCCACGACGCGTCCACAGCACCACCGGACAGGAGAACGACCATGACCAGTGACGTCACCGACGAGGGCGTCGAGCCGATCGCCATCGTGGGGATGGCCGCCCGGGTACCGGGCGCTGCCGACATCGGCGAGTTCTGGCGCAACCTGGTCGACGGTGTGGAGTCGATCAGCACCTTCACCCGCGATGAGCAGGTGGCCAGGGGCGCGTCCGAGGAGGACGTGGACGACCCGAGCTGGGTGTCGAGGGCTCCGTACGTGGAGGGGTACGACCAGTTCGACGCCGGTCTGTTCGGCCTGACCACGCGGGAGGCCGAGATCCTCAACCCGCAGCACCGGCTTTTCCTGGAGTCGTGCTACACCGCGCTGAACGACGCCGGAACCGACCCGGCGCGCTACGACGGCGCCATCGGCGTGTACGCGGGCACCGGCGGCAACCAGTACATGTGGGAGAACCTTGCCCGCAACAGCCGGGTGTGGGAGACCCGCCACGGCATTGGGCTCGCCACCGCCAACTCGCCGAACTACGTGGCCACCACCGTGTCCTACCGGCTGAACCTGAGCGGGCCCAGCCTGACCGTCCACACCGCCTGCTCCACGTCGCTGGTCGCGTTCCACCTGGCCTGCGAGGCACTGCGCGGCGGCGAGTGCGACATGGCCCTGGCCGGTGGGGTGAACGTCGAACACCCTCCGGCCACCGGCTACATCGGGGTGGAGGGGTTCACCTCCCCCGACGGCCACTGCCGACCCTTCGACGCCGACGCGAACGGCACCGTCTGGGGCAGCGGTGTCGGCGTCACCGTCCTCAAGCGGCTTGAGGACGCCATCGCCGACGGCGACCACATCCGCGCCGTGGTGCGGGGCAACGCGATCAACAACGACGGCGCGGGCAAGGTCGGCTTCTCCGCGCCCAGCGTCGACGGGCAGGCCGCCGTGATCGCCCAGGCGGTCGGGCTCGCCGCCATCGACCCGCGCACGATCGGCTACGTCGAGGCGCACGGTACCGGCACCGCGATGGGCGACCCGATCGAGGTCACCGCGCTGACCTCGGTGTACACGCAGGCCACAGCGGACCGCGGCTGGTGCGGCATCGGCTCGGTGAAGTCCAACATCGGCCACCTCAGCCAGGCCTCGGGCATCGTCAGCGTGATCAAGGCGGTGCTGGCGCTGGAGCACGGGCTGATCCCACCGACGATCAACTACGAGCACCCCAACCCGGCGATCGACTTCGCCGACACCCCGTTCTACGTGGCGTCCACGCTCAGCAAGTGGGAGAGGGACGGCGGTCCTCGCCGCGCCGGAGTGAGCTCCTTCGGCATCGGAGGCACCAACGCGCACGTGGTCCTGGAAGAGGCGCCGCCCGCCGGAACGGACTCTCTTCCCCCGCGGCCCGCGCACCTGCTGCAGGTGTCCGCCAAGACCGCCACCGCGCTGGACACGGCGGTGGATCGGCTCGCCGGGTATCTGACGGCCCACGAGGACCTCGATCTCGCCGATGTGGCCCACACGCTGCGGGTGGGCCGGACCGAGTATCCCCACCGGGCCGCGGTGACGGCCACCGACCGCGCCGACGCGGTCGCCGCGCTACGGGACCGCAAGCGCCGCCGTAAGGGGGAGGCCCGCGCCACCCCGCCGGCGGTGGCCTTCCTGTTCTCCGGGCAGGGCGCGCAGTACGCCGGCATGGGTGCGGAGCTGTACCGGACGGAGGCGGTGTTCGCCGCGGCCGTCGACGAGTGCGCGCGCCTGCTCACCGAACACCTCGGCCTCGACCTGCGCGACCTGATGTTCGGCACCGCGCCCGACGCCGACGAGCAACTCCGGCAGACCCGCTACACCCAGCCGGCGCTGTTCACCGTGGAGTACGCGCTGGCCCGGCTCTGGCAGAGCCGGGGAGTACGGCCGGCCGCGATGATCGGCCACTCCATCGGCGAGTACGTCGCCGCGACCGTCGCCAGGGTCTTCACCCTGGCCGACGCGGTGCGTCTGGTCGCCGCCCGTGGCGCGCTGATGCAGTCGGTGCCGCCGGGCGCGATGCTCGCCGTCCAGCGGGACGAGTCGGCGCTGGCCGATCTGCTGCCGGACGGGGTGTCGGTGGCGACCGTCAACGGCCCCGGCACCTGCGTGGTGGCCGGTTCCACGGCCGCGATCGAGGCGTTCGCCGAGACGTTGAAGGCCCGGAAGGTGGGCTGCAAGGCCCTGCGCACGTCGCACGCGTTCCACTCGGCGATGATGGAGCCGATCCTCGGGGAGTTCACCGCGCTGGTCGCCTCGGTGCCGCGGCAGGCTCCGAGCCTGCCGTTCTGGTCCAACCTCACCGGTGAGCTCATCACTGCCGAGCAGGCGACGGATCCGGCGTACTGGGCCGCCCACCTGCGGCAGCCGGTCAGGTTCGGCGCCTGCGTCGCCGGGCTGTTCACCGCGCACGGCGGCACGCCGCCGCTGCTGCTGGAGTGCGGGCCCGGCCGGCAGCTGGCCGGGCTGGTCAGGATGCAGCTTCCCAAGGGGGCGCCCGCGCCGCTGCCGAGCCTGCCGGGGCCCGGCGAGCGGGCCGGGGACGTGGCCACCGCCTGCGACGCGGCGGCCACGCTGTGGACCGCCGGGGTGCCGCTGTCCGGGAACTTCGGCGCGGCGGGCCGTCGCGTGCCGCTGCCGGCGTACCCGTTCGAGCGCCGGCGCTACTGGGTCGACGCCGACCCGGTCGACCAGGCCACCGCCGTCCCGGTCCGGCGCCGCGGCCCGCTGCCGCTGGCCGGCTGGTTCGCGGTGCCCACCTGGCGGCAGGCTCCCCCGGACCCCCGCCGGACCGACCTCGGCGACTGCCTGGTGCTCGCCGACGGGCCTCGCGGGCAGGAGCTCGTCGCCGGACTGCGAGCCCGGGGCGCCACCGTGCGGGTGGGCGGCCCCGGTGACCACGGGGCGCTGCTCGCCGCCGGGACCCCCGCCAGGATCGTGCACGCCCTGGCCCTGGACGGCCTGCCCGCGGCCGGCGGGATCGACGCCACCTGGGAGGCGCAGGAGCGCGGCTTCTTCAGCCTGCTGGACCTGGTCCAGGCCCTGGCCGCCGCGGGGGTGGCCGACGGTGTCCACCTCGACGTGGTGTCGTCGGGCGCCTCTGACGCCCAGGGCGACCTGCTCCGTCCCGAGCACGCCACCCTCGCCGGCATCGCCAGGGTGGTCCCGCTGGAACTGCCCGGCCTGACCGTCCGTCACATCGACGCCGACCCGGAGGCGGGCGACGCGCAGACGGCCGACCTCGTCGCCGAACTGCTGCGGCCCACCGACGAGGCGGAGGTGGCGCTGCGCGCCGGTCGCCGCTGGGTCACCGACTACACCCAGGTGCCCCTGAACGAGGAGGCCTCCGAGCCCGGAGCGGTCCGCGAGGGGGGCCGGTACCTGATCACCGGCGGGATCGGCGGGATCGGCATCACCCTCGCCGAGGACTTCGCGCGCCGGGCCCGCGCCCGGCTGGCGCTGCTCAGCCGGAGCGGCCTGCCGCCGCGTGAGGAGTGGGACGCCCACCTGGCGGTGCACGGCGGCACGGACCGGACGGGCCGGGCGATCCTCGCGATCCGGCGGATGGAGGAAGCCGGTGCCCAGGTGCTGGTACTGGCCGCGGACGTGACCGACCCGGCCGAGCTGAGCGGGGTGCGGGAACGGATCGACGCCGAGTTCGGCGGGCTGGACGGCATCGTGCACGCCGCCGGGCTGCCCGGCGGCGGCATGGCCGAGGTGAAGGACCGTGCGGCGGCCACCGCCGTACTGGCCCCCAAGCTCGCGGGGACCCTCGCCCTGGCGCAGGTCTTCGGTGACCTCCCGCTCGACTGGGTGGCGCTCTGCTCCTCGGTGACCTCGGTGGTCGGCGGCTTCGGCCAGGTCGACTACTGCGCGGCCAACAACTTCCTCGACGCCTACGCCCGCAGCTCCCACGGCTGGCGCGCGCCGGTCGTCTCGCAGAACTGGGGCGGTTGGACCGAGGTCGGCATGGCCGTCGAGGTGTCCGCGCCCGACGGGTTCCGCGCCGCCCGGGGCGGAGTGGCCCAGGCGATGGACCACCCGGTCCTCTCCACCGTGGTGAACGGCCAGGACGGCGGAGCCGAGTGTCACGGGCTGGTGTCCGCCACCACGCACTGGCTGCTCGACGAGCACCGCATCGGCCAGGTGCCGGTGGTGCCCGGCACCGGTCACCTGGAGTCGGCCCGCGCCGCCGTGACCGCGTGCCTGCCCGCGCCGGACGCCGGCCACGTCGTGGAACTGCGGGACGTGGCGTTCCTGGAGCCGTTCTCCGTCCCCGACGGGGGCGTCGCGCAGTACCGGGTGGAGCTGACCACCTCGGCGGACGGCGTCGAGTTCCGGGTGGTGAGCCGTACGGCGGGCCGCTCCGCCACGCACGTGCGCGGTTCGGCCGGGTGGGTCCGCCCGGAGTCGGCCGCGCCGGTGGACGCCCCGTCGATCGTGGCCCGCTGCCGGCCGAGCTCCGCGGGCTCGGCGAACTCGGCCGACCGCGAGACCGAACGTGAGACCGGCCGCACCAGCATGCTCGCCTTCGGCCCCCGCTGGGACGCGCTGGACGTACACCACGTGGGCCGGGACGAGGAACTCGCCAGGATCGTCGCGCCCGAGGCCGCCCTGGCCGACCTGGGGCGCTGGGTGCTGCATCCGGCGCTGCTCGATGTGGCCACCGCGTTCGGGGAGGGGCGCGGGGAGGGCAGTTACCTGCCGCTCTCCTACGGCCGGGTGCTGGTGCGCGGTCCGTTGCCCGCGCGGTTCTGGAGTCACCTGCGGTACGCCGACGGGGGTGACGACGTGGTCTCGGCGGACCTGACGCTGTTCGACGAGGACGGCCGGGCTCTGGTGGAGATCGGCGACTTCGTGCTGCGCCGGGTGAACCGCGACGCCGTCACCGGCGACCTGGCAGCCGGCCCCGCCGGTGCGGCCGGACCGGCGCCCACCGCACCGGCCACGGACGGCATCACCCCCGTGGACGGCGCCGAGGCGTTCCTCCGGGTGATGGCCGCGCACCTCGGCCCCCAGGTCGTGATCAACCCGCTGCCGGTGGCCGAGCTCGCCGAACGGGCCAGAGCGCAGACCACCGACACCATCGCCGAGGACACCGAGGCCGCTGAGCGCCCCGGGGCCGCGGCGTCGGGAGACGACGGCGTCCTGCCCCGCAACGAACTGGAGGCGACCATCGCGCGGGTGTGGAGCGACGGTCTCGGCGTGCCGCGGGTCGGCGTCGACGACGACTTCTTCGAACTCGGCGGCAACTCCCTGATCGCGGTGCAGCTCATCGCCTCCCTGCGTAAGGCCGTCGGCGTGAAGCTGCCGATGCGCAGCCTGTTCGAATCCCCGACCGTGGCCGAGCTCGCGGTCGTCGTCGAACGGCTCCGCGCCGCCGACGGCGAATCCGGGCAGTCCCGCCCGGCCACCACCATCCCCAAACTGGACCGTCGATGAACGAGGCAGGAACCATGACCGACGACCACTACCTGGTCGTGCGTAACGACGAGGAGCAGTACTCGATCTGGCCCGCGGGGCGGACTCTCCCCGCCGGGTGGCATGACGTCGGCTTCAGCGGAGCCCGGCAGGAGTGCCTGGATCACATCGAGACGGTATGGACCGACATGCGCCCGCTCAGCCTCCGCCAGGGCGGGTGACGAAGGTGACCGCCAGGGAATGGGAGGCTCCCGCCTCGTTCGGCCAGGAACGGATCTGGCTGGCCGACCAGATGGACCCCGGTTCGCCGGTGTTCAGCCTGCCGTGCTCGTTCGTGGTCACGCACCCGATCGAGGCCGAGGATCTCGTCGCAGCGCTGAAGGCCGTCACCGACCAGCACGAGGCACTCCGCACGTCCTTCAGGATCGTCGACGGCGTCCTCCGCCAGGTGGTGCACGCGGAGGTCGACCTCGACGTGCGGGTGCACGACCTGCGGACGCTACCGGCCGACGAGCGCCTCGCTCAGGCGCTCGAGCATGCCGCGACCGCCGCCGGGAGCACGATTCCCACCGACCGTGCCCCGCTCTGGCGGGCCACGGCGGTCCGGATCGAGGACGCGCGCTGGGCGGTGCACTTCGTGGTCCACCACGCCGTGTTCGATGCCACCTCGGCTGTCATCTTCTCGCGGGAGATGGCCGAACTGTGCGCCGCCCTGTCGGCCGGCCAGCCGGCCGACCTGCCCGAGCTGCCCATCCAGTACGCCGACTACGCGGCCTGGCAGCGCGACCAGCTCACCGGCAAGGCGCTGGCCGAGCAGACGGACTACTGGCGGTCGAAGCTGGCCGGGCTGCCCGCCGTACACACCCTTCCCACCGACCGGCCACGGCCCGCCCGGCTCGGCTACGCCGGCGACGAGGTCCGTTTCACCATCCCGGAAGGGGTGTGGGAGCAGGTCACCGCGGTGGGACGCCGCTCGGCCGCGACGCCGTTCATGGTGTTCCTGACGGCGTACGTCGCGCTGCTGTCCCGGCTGTCGCGCGACGATGACACCGCGGTCGGGGTGACCGTGAGCGGGCGGGAGCTGCCGGAGGTAGCCGGGCTGATCGGCATGTTCGTCAACCAGCTGGTGGTGCGGGCGGACACCTCGGGCGACCCGACCTTCGCCGAGCTACTCGGCCGGGTCCGTACCACCCTGCTCGACGCCATGGAGCACGGCCAGGTCCCGTTCCAGGCGGTCGTCGAGGCGATCGCGCCGCAACGGGATCCGGGGGTGCAGCCGCTGTACCAGATCGGCTTCAACTACATCCCCGACTCCGGTATCGAGCCCATCCCCTACACCACCTCGAAGGACGACCTGGCGTTCGACCTGACCACCGGCATCAGCCGGCTGCTGTACCGCACCGACCTGTTCGACCGGGACACCGCAGAGACGTTCGTCGCCCGCTACCTGCGCGTCCTGACCGCCGGCGCAGCCGATCCGGAGACCCGGATCGGCGACCTGCCGCTGATGGACGAGGCCGAGCGCGCGTCGCTGCTGGAGACGGGCGCGCAGGAGCCGCCGCGCGAGCAGGTCACGGCCTGCCACCTGGTGGAGGCACAGGTCGCGCGCACTCCGGAGGCGACCGCCGTGATCGTCGGTGACCGGCGGCTGACCTACGCGGAGCTGGACGAGGCCGCCGAGCGGGTGGCGGACCGGTTGCGCCGGTCGGGCGCCGGCCCCGAGTCGCTGGTCGCGGTGTACGCCGGACCGTGCCTGGAACTGCTGCCCGCCCTGCTGGGCGTGTGGAAGGCCGGGGCGGGTTACGTACCGGTGGATCCCGGCTACCCGGCCGACCGGGTGGCGTACATGCTCACCGACTCCGCGACCACGGTGGTGCTCACCCAGCGGCACCTGGCGGGCGCCGTGCCCGCCACCCGCGCGACCGTGCTCGCCGTCGACGACCCCGGCGAGTGGGCCGGGGCGCCGGACGGCGGCGCCTCACGGGCGGCCGGACCGGGGAACGTCGCGTATGTCATCTACACCTCGGGCTCGACCGGCACTCCCAAGGGGGTTGTGGTCGAGCACGGCTCAGTGGCCGCCTACCTGACGTGGGCCGGCACCGCCTACCCCGGCCTGGCCGGACAGGCGCTGCTGCACTCCCCGATCTCGTTCGACCTGACCGTGACCGGGCTGTTCGGGCCGCTGACCGTCGGCGGAGCGGTGCGGCTGGCCGCCCTCGACGACGAGGTCACGGCCGGTGACCGGCCGACGTTCCTCAAGGCCACCCCCAGCCACCTGGTGCTGCTGGCGGCGCTGCCCGACCAGGCGGCCCCCAGCGCCGACCTGGTGCTGGGCGGTGAGGCGCTGCCCGCCGACTGGACCGCCGCCTGGCGGGAGCGGCATCCCGGCGTCACCGTCGTCAACGAGTACGGTCCCACCGAGGCCACCGTCGGCTGCGTCGCGGCCCGGGTGGCACCCGGGGAGACGCTGCCCGTCGACCAGTCGGGATCGGTCGGGATCGGCCACCCGGTCCCCGGCACCGCCGCCTACGTGCTGGACGACGGACTGCGCCCGGTGCCCACCGGCGTCGTCGGCGAGCTCTACGTCAGCGGCCCCCAGGTCACCCGCGGCTACCTGAACCGGCCCGGCGCCACCGCCGCCGCCTACCTGCCGTGCCCCTACGGGCCTCCCGGCCGGCGGATGTACCGCACCGGCGACCTGGCCCGCAGGCGTGCCGACGGGAGCCTGGAGTTCGCCGGCCGCGCGGACGACCAGATCAAGCTCCACGGCCACCGCATCGAACCCGGCGAGATCGAGACGGCCCTGCGCGCGCAACCCGGCGTCCGCGATGCCGCCGTCAGCGTCCGCGAGGACATCGCCGACGGCCGGCGGCTCGTCGCCTACCTGGTCGGCGAGGCGGACCTCACCGCAGTGAACGACGCGCTCACCGCCACCCTGCCGGCCCACATGATCCCGTCCGACTACGTCACCCTCGACGCTCTGCCCCTGACCGCCAACGGCAAGCTCGACCACGCCGCGCTCCCGGCGTCGACGCCGACCCGGAAGCGCGGGTACGTCGCGCCCCGCACCGCCGCGGAGGAACTGGTGGCGGAGGTCTTCGCCGAGTTGCTGAAGGTGGAGAAGATCGGCGCCGACGACGACTTCTTCGAACTCGGCGGCAACTCTCTGCTGGCGATCCGGGCCATCGCCAGGATCCGCGGCCAGATCGAGGTCGACATCCCGGTCCGCGAACTGTTCTCCTACACCACCGTCGCCGACCTCGCGGCCGAGATCGAACGGCGGCTCACCGAAGACCTCGACCAGCTCAGTGATGAGGACGTCGAGCGGCTACTCACAGCGGAAGGTGACGGCCGAGCATGACGACCACCCCGGAGATCCCTCCGCCGCCCTCCTTGCAGCCCCCTCCCCGGACCTCCTCGGCGGCGGCCCGCCGGGCGCTGCTGGAGCAGCGGCTGCGCCGCCGCGCCACCGCCACTGTGGCGCGCCGCCCCGAGGGGACCGCCCCGCCGCTGTCCTACCAGCAGGAGCGCGTCTGGTTCATGGAGCAGTTCGCGCCGGGGACGAGCCAGTACAACATCCCGGTCCCGATGCGCCTCACCGGGGAGCTCGACCTCGACCTGCTCCGGGAGGCCCTGCAGACGCTTCCGGCCCGGCACGAGGCGCTGCGGATGCGCTTCCCCGCCGACTCCGATGGCAGGCCCACCATCGAAGTCGAGCCTGCCGTCACGGTGCCGCTGCGCGTCGTGACGGCGGACGACGAGGCCGCGGCCCAGGCGTTGATCGACGAGGCGGCCACCGAGCCGTTCGACCTGGCCGACGGGCCGCTGCTCCGCGCCCTGCTGGTCAGGCTGGCCGACGATGATCACCGGCTGCTGGTCACCACCCACCACATCGTCGGCGACGGATGGTCGGTGGACCTGCTGCTGCGCGACCTCGCCGCGGCCTACCACGCCCTGCGCGCCGGCGGGCGGGCGACGCTCCCTGACCTGCCCATCTCCTACGGCGACTTCGCGCACTGGCAGCGACAGACCCAGACCGGCCCCGAGCTGGACCGCCGGCTGGCGTTCTGGAGCGACCGGCTCACCGGCGTGCCGGCCCTGGAGCTGCCCGCCGACCGGCCGCGGCCCGCCACCCAGGTCTTCGACGGCGACTGGCACATCGTCGAGATCGACGCCGAACTCACCGGCGCGATCAACCGGTTCTGCAGGGAGCGCAACGCGACCCTGTTCATGACGCTGCTCGCCGCGTACCAGGTGCTGCTGGCACGCCACTCCGGTCAGGACGACTTCGCGGTCGGCTCCTCGTCGGCCGGCCGGTCGCTGGCGGAGCTGGAGAACGTGGTCGGCATGTTCGTCAACATGCTGCCGATGCGCGCGCGGCTCGGCGACGACCCCACCTTCGACGAGTTGCTCGAACGCACCCGGGTCGGCGTGCTCGACGCCTTCGACCACGCGGAGGTCCCGTTCGAGCAGCTGGTCAACGCGCTCGGTGTGTCCCGGGACGTCAGCCGGTCACCGGTGTTCCAGGCGATGTTCGCGCTGCAGAACTACCAGATGGGCCGGATCGCGGACGCGGGAAGCTCGGACCTGCGCATCACATGGCTGCCGATGGACCTGCGGGCCACCCGCTTCGACATCGAACTGCACGTCATCGAGGTGGCGGACGGGCTGATCGCCAAACTCGTCTACAACACGGCGCTGTTCGACGGGGCGACCGTGGCGAGGATGGCGAACCGCTTCGTCACCCTCCTGCGGGCGATCGTCACCGCCCCGGCCACCCGGGTGTCCGAGCTGCCGATTCTGGACGCCGACGAGCAGACGCTGCTGCTGGACACGTGGAACGACACCGGCGCCGCGCTGGACGAGGGGGCGACGTTGCACGGCCTGATCGAGGATCAGGCCGGCCGTACCCCCGACGCGGCCGCGGTGACCTTCGAGGGCCGCCACCTGACCTACGCCGAGCTGAACGGGCGGGCCAACCGGGTGGCGCACCGGCTGCGCGAGCTGGGAGTGGGGCCGGAGACGCTGGTCGGCGTCTACGCCGAACGGTCGGCCGAGCTCGTGGTGGCGCTGCTGGGCGTGCTCAAGTCGGGAGCGGCCTACCTGCCGCTCGACCCGGAGTATCCGGCCGACCGGCTGGCATTCATGATCAACGATGCCGCCGCCCCCGTGGTACTGACCCAGGGACATCTGAGGGCGACCGTCCCGACCACCGACGCGGCCATCCTGGACCTGGACGAACCCGGCGAGTGGGCCGGTCGGCCCACCGGCGACCCCCGGCCACCCGTCACCTCCGGCAATGCCGCCTACGTCATCTACACCTCGGGGTCCACCGGCCGTCCCAAGGGGGTACCCAACACCCACCGCGGCATTGTGAACCGGCTGGAGTGGATGCAGCGGACCTACCGGCTGGGCGACGACGACGTCGTGCTGCAGAAGACCCCCGCCGGGTTCGACGTGTCGGTGTGGGAGTTCTTCTGGCCGCTGCTCGCCGGAGCCCGGCTGGTCCTCGCCAAGCCTGGCGGGCACAAGGACGCGGCGTACCTGCGCGACCTGCTGATCACCGAGAACGTGACCACCGCCCACTTCGTCCCCTCGATGCTGGCGGTGTTCCTCGCCGACGACGAGGAGGCCGCGGCCGACTGCACGGGGCTGCGCCGGGTGATCTGCAGCGGCGAGGAGCTCCCCGTGGCCACGGCGGCCACGTTCACGGCGGTGCTCCCGCACTGCGAGCTGCACAACCTATACGGCCCCACCGAGGCCGCCGTCGACGTCACCTCCTGGCACTGCGCTCCCGAGGCCGTCGCGGACGCGATCACCCTGCCGATCGGCACCCCGATCGCGAACATGCGGCTCTACGTTCTCGACCGGCACGGTAACCCCACCCCGATCGGCGTACCCGGCGAGCTGCACATCGGCGGGGTCGGGGTGGCCAGGGGCTACCACCGCCGTCCGGCGCTCACCGCCGAACGGTTCGTCCCCGACCCGTTCGGCGCCGTCCCGGGTGCCAGGCTGTACCGCACCGGCGACCTGGCGCGCCGGCGTCGCGACGGGAACCTGGAGTTCCTCGGCCGCATCGACCACCAGGTGAAGCTCCGCGGCCTGCGCATCGAGCTCGGCGAGATCGAGACGGCGCTGCGCGACCGCGAGGACGTCACCGAGGCGGTGGTCGTGGTCCGCGAGGACATCCCCGGAGACAAGCGGCTGGTCGCCTACCTGACGACCCCCGGCGGGGCGGACGTCGACCTCGCCGAGCTGCGGCTCGCGCTGAAGCAGGGCCTGCCGGACTACATGGTGCCGACGGCGTTCGTCACCCTGGACACCCTGCCGCTGTCGCCCAACGGCAAGCTGGACCGCGCGGCGCTGCCGGCCCCGCAGGCGACCCGGGACGCCACCGCCGAACTGGTCGAGCCGGAGACCGCCACGGAACGGATGCTGGCCGGGATCTGGACCGAGGTCCTCGGCCTGGAGCAGATCGGCGTCCACGACGACTTCTTCGACTCCGGCGGCCACTCCCTGCTCGCCACCCAGGTGGTGGCCCGGATCCGCAAGGCGTCCGACGGCTCGGGCCGCCCGGTCGGGGTGATGGACCTGTTCCAGAACCGCACCATCCGCGAGCTGGCCGTCTTCATCGACGGCGGCACCAGCGACGCCGGGCCGCAGCCGCTGCTGTACGAGCTGACCCCGAAGGGCGGCAGACGCACCCTGTCCTACGTGTGCGTCCCGTACGGCGGCGGCAGCGCGATCGTCTACCAGCCGCTCGCCGACGCCCTCCCCGCCGGGCACGCGCTGTACTCGGTGGCCATCCCCGGCCACGACGTGGGCCTGACCGAGGAGGCGCTGCCCTTCCACGAGCTGGTGGACCGGATCACGGCGGAGGTCCTGGAGCGGGTGGACGGCCCGCTGGTCCTCTACGGGCACTGCGGCGTCGGCAGCGCCATCGCGGTCGGCGTGGCCCGGAAGCTCACCGAGGCCGGCCGGGACGTGGACGCGGTCTACATCGGGGCGATGTTCCCGTTCGCCCGGCTCAAGGGCGTCGTCGGCGCGGTACGGACCCGGCTGGAAAGGCTGCGCAGCAACCGGGAGTCCGCCAACTGGCTGAAGGGGATGGGCGTCGACACCGACGTGCTCGACCCGGAGCAGGCCGACCGGATCATCGGCAACATGCGCGCCGACTCCCGGGCCGCCGAGGAGTACTTCACCGAGCTGCTCGACCGGCGCCCGGAACCGATGTCCGCTCCGATCATCTCCGTGGTCGGCTCCGAGGACCCGGTCACCGACTACTACACCGAGCGGTACCGGGAGTGGGAGTTCCTCACCGACACCACCGGGCTGGTGGTGCTCGACCAGGCCGGCCACTTCTTCCTGAAGCACCGGTCGGAGGAACTGGCCGAGATCGTCACGGGCATCCACCCGGCGATGGCCCGGCGCGAGACCGCCGAGTACGGCGTCGCCGCGCGGGGCCCCGACGCCGCGTGGGCGCTGCACGACACGCACTACCCGCCCGGCCCCGGCGACCCGGCGCCGCCGCCCGCAGTGGAGCCGAGCAACCGCAGGTTCCTCAGCGTCGCGATCGGCCAGCTGGTGTCGTCGACCGGATCGGCGCTGACCGGTTTCGCCGTACCGGTGTGGCTGTTCCACCGGACCGGATCGGTGGCCGACCTCGGCCTGCTGTGGGCGCTGACACTGATCAGCGGGGTGGCGATGCTGCCCGTCGCCGGACCGCTCATCGACCGGTTCGACCGGCGGCGCGTCATGATCGCCGCGAGCGGCCTCTCCGGCGCGATCCAGCTCTGCATCGCGCTGCTGCTGTGGGCCGGCCGGCTGGACCTGTGGGTCATCTACCTGCTGCTGCCACTCAACTCGATGGCCGGCACCTACCAGCGGCTGGCCTTCCAGACCGCGGTCCCGCAGCTCGTGCCCAAGCGTTACCTGGGACACGCGGTGGGCCTCACCCAGCTCACCAACGGGTTCGCGATGCTGTTCGCCCCCCTGCTGGGCGCCGGGCTGTACGTCGCGATCGGCCTGCCGGGCATCCTCGCCATCGACATGGCGAGCTACCTGTTCGCCCTCGTGGTGCTGCTGGCCGTCCGCTTCCCCGACACCCTCGGCTTCCGCCGCAGGGAACCGCTGGTCACCGCGATCGCGGAGGGACTGCGGTTCTCCTGGAAACTCCGCGGGTTCCGGGGCATGGTCATCTACTTCGCCGTCGCCAACATCTTCCTGGGCCCGGCCCTGGTGCTGACCGTCCCGCTGACGCTCTCCTTCGGCACGGTCGACCAGGTCGCCCAGGTGGCGGTGGCCGAGGCGCTGGGCGCGGTGGCCGGCGGAATCGCGATGGCGCTCTGGGGCGGTCCCCGGAAACGCCGGATCATCGGCGTGTTCCTGGGCAACCTGGGGATGGCCGCCGGATGCCTGGTGATGGGCCTGCGGCCGTCCCTCGTCGTGGTCATGTCCGGTGTCTTCTGCATGGCGATGGCGATGACGGTCTCCCAGGGCATCTACGTGACGCTGATCCAGGTCAAGGTGCCGCAGCGGTTCCACGGCCGGGTGCTCGCCCTCAACCAGGCCATCTCGTGGTCCACCCTGCCGATCGGATTCGCCGTGCTGGCGCCCCTGGCCACCTCCCTGTTCAACCCCATGCTGCAGCCGGACGGCGCACTCGCCGGTTCGGTCGGCGCGGTCATCGGCGTCGGGGACGGGCGGGGCGTGGGTCTCACCTACGTCGTCTTCGCCCTGATGATGGCCGCGGTCACCGTCTGCGCGTCCACCATCCGGCTGCTGCGGCGCTTCGACACCGAGGTGCCCGACTCGCTCCCCGACGACCTCATCGGTATGCGGGAACGGCAACGTCGCCTGAAAGGAACCACCGCATCATGACGGATGTCATTCCCGCGGACCCGGCCCAGGCCCTGCTGTCGCTGTACGACGAGGCCGACCTGCCGCGGAACGCTTACCTAGGCGACGGCTCCCCGATCGACGAGGCCGACCTCGCGGCGGCCAAGGCCGCCTACGACGAGGCCGCCTACGGGTTCCCCTGGCGCCGGGGCGACCTGATGATCATCAACAACATGCTGTGCGCGCACGGCCGCGACCCGTTCACCGGCGCCCGCCGGATCCTGGTCGCCATGACCGCCTGAGCGCCCCCCGGACACGGATCGAGGGCCCGGCAGCCGGAGACGGCGACCGGGCCCTTCCCGTACGCGGGCGCGTCAGCGGGACGGGCCGCTCGTGCCGGGGCGGGCGGGGTCACCGTGCAGCAGGGCCTCGCCGAGCGGGGTCAGCGTGTGCATGACGGCGCTGCCCGTCCGGACGGTGGAGACGAGGCCGGCGTTGCGCAGCACCGCGGTGTGCTGGCTGGCGGAGGCTCACGACCCCTCGTCCGGCAGGAGACGCTCGACCGCGCTGGTGACGAGGTCGTGGACCCGGTCCTCGGAAAGGACGTCGGGCAGGGTGAGCCGGTCCACGATCAGCCAGTTCAGGGCCAGGTAGAGCAGCACCACCGTGGTCGCGTCGCCGGGCATGCCGATCTTGAGGTGGAAGGCGACGTTGGCGTCGAGGTCGGCCCGGATCTGACGGGTGAGCACGGCGCGCAACTCGGGGCGGCGGGTGGCCTCCAGCCGCAGCTCCAGCATCGCGAGGTAGCCCGACCGGAACTCGGAGAGCCGTTCCACCATCTCGTGCATCAGCGCCACGAGCTGGTCGCGGTCGTGCGGCCCCTCCAGCGCTCCGGCGAAGACGGACGGGTCGGGCTCCAGGCGCTCGTAGACGCGGGCACCCGCCTGGGTGAGCAGGTCGTCGCGGTTGGCGAAGTAGTTCGACGCCGTGCCGTTCGGCACCTTCGCCTCGACGTCGACGGCGCGGAACGTCAGACCGCGCGCGCCCTCGCGGGCCAGGACTTCGATGGCGGCGTCGACGAGTGCCGCCCGCCGCGCTGGATTCTGACGCATCGGATCCTCCGGGGATCTCGGTTGACACCACTCTGATTGTAGTACTACGGTCTAACCACTCCATTCAGAGTACTACGTATGAAGCGCTACCGAAAGGAAACCGAGGTTGCGAATCGCGTTCAGCGCCTCCCTCACGACTCCGACCCCCCTGACAGGCCCGGCCGCCTCGCAGGACCGGCGGAGTACGCCCCCCGAGCCCTTCCGCCGGAACACGCCGGCACCCCGGCACCGCACGGCCAGGCCCGTGCGCTCCGTGCCGCGCCCCAGGCCCCTGCCCAAGCCCGGAACGCACCGCTGAGCGACCCGGCCCCGGCCGCACCCTCCCCCCTCCCCCGAACACCCCGCTCACCGAAGAAGAGGACTCATGCGAAACCTCACCTACTACGTAGGCATGACCATCGACGGGTTCATCGCCGCCCCCGACGGCAACGCCGACTTCTTCCCCGTCACCGAGGACGTCGTCGCCTTCATCGTCGGGGAGTATCCGGACGCCCTGCCGTCGCACGTCCGCGCCCAGATGGGGATCGACGCCGAGAACCGGAACTTCGACGTCGGCATCCAGGGCCGCCTCACCTACGAGCCCGCCCTGGAGATCGGGGTGACCAGCCCGTTCTCCCACCTGCGCCAGTACGTGGTCTCGGAGAGCATCGCCGGAAGCCCCGACCCCGCAGTGGAGATCGTCTCCGGCGATCCCCTCGCCAAGGTCCGCGAGCTCAAGGCCGAGGACGGCCGGGACATTTACCTGATCGGCGGCGCCAGGCTCGCCGGCACCCTGCTCCCCGAGATCGACAAGCTGGTCATCAAGCTCTACCCGGTCGTCGCCGGAGCGGGCGTCCCGCTGTTCACGGCCGAGTTCTCACCGGTCCACTTCGACCTGGCCGACACTCGCGTCCTCGAAAGCGGCATGGTCGTTCTCACCTACACGAGGAAGTGACCCGCATGGCGCTGGTCAGTGGCCGACCCCTGTGCGACCTGGCCGACCGGGAGCCGGAGGTGTGGGCCGCCCTCCTGGACGCCCTGACTTCGCAGGGCAGGGAAGCGCGGCGGGACGCCCATCCGGGACAGACCGTTCAGGTGCGGGTAACCGGGGCGATGACCTATACGCGGCCCTGAAGGATCTTGCCAAGTCGGAGGGCGGTCTCCTGGCGGCCATCCGGGCTGGCGGTCCCCACCTTGATCCCGCAGTAGTCCCCGCCACGGCAGGGGAACCACAGCTCGCCGTGCGTCTCGTCGTACGTGGCGCCGTCGACGAATCCGCTCACCGGCTCCCCGATCTCGGCCACGGACTCGTACTGCGCCTTCGGCAGCACCGTCGCGAAAATCGCCTCGTTGATGCCGTCCTTGGCGCTCGAGGCCGTCCAGACGCATCCGCCGAACGTGTAGTCCTGCCGGCCGCCGTCATGCGGGCCGATCGCCTCAGCGACCTCCTCCTTGCTGAGGAACTTGCAGCTGTCGCTGCTACCGGAGTCTTCCCCAGCGGGGGCTTCCACACCGGGAAGCCCCACCGAGGTGGAGCCATCCGAGTCGCCGCCGCCTCCACAGGCCGCGACCAAGGTCAGCGCAATGCCGAGAATCGCAGCGAGCGTGAACTTCCTGAGGAGCTCCATGGGTCGTCCCTTCGCATGTGGGGCGTCATGGCGGAAAGAGGTGCGAAGGGGCGGCGACGACTTCAACACGGCCAGGGCCTCCAGTCACGAGCGGTCTGCGTTCTCGGTCCCCCTTCACTGTCGCTGCTCGTCAGCGTTTTTACACGCCCTATCCGATATGCGGCAGGCCGAAATCGGCATATACGAGTACGTCAACCGCCTCCGCGTCGCCCCACCTTTGACCGACACCAGGTGAAGAGCATCCTCCCCTCTCGCATCCGGGCGTGGATCGGCAACCCGAACGAGCACCACGGGCCGTCGACCATCGAGACGTCGTTCCTCGTTCTGCAAGGAATGCCGGAACTGACCGCCGCGTATGTTCTTCTATCGTCGGGTGCAGGGCAAGAGGAGATACGCGGGTGGCAGGGAACACGAGTGTGCGCCGGAGCCAGCACGAGCGCACCAAGGCGACCACGGGCGCCTTGGTCGCGGCGGCGCGCGAGCTTTTCATCAGCGACGGTTTCTCTGCCACCTCGGTGGACGCGATCTGTGCCAGGGCCGGCGTGACACGTGGCGCGTTCTACCATCACTTCAGCAACAAGGAACACATCTTCCGCGAGGTCTACGCCGCCGACCAGAAGGAGCTCGCGGTGATCGTCCGGCGGGCGTTCCAGGCCCAGCGGGATCCGTGGGATGGGGTGTCGGCGGGCTGCCGGCGCCTGCTGGAGGCGTCCCTCGAACCCGCCGTACGCCGGATCACGCTGGTCGAGGCACCGGGCGCGCTCGGCTGGTCTGCCATGCGTGACATCCAGGCCGGGTGCAAGGAGCAGATGCGGCGCGGGCTGGCCATCGCAATCGAGGCCGGGTGCATCCCGGACCGGCCGTTGGATCCGGCCACCTCGCTGCTGTACGGGGGGATCTGCGAGAGCGCCCTGGACATTGCACGCGCCCCGGACCAGCGTGCCGCGCTGGAGGACTCGCTGGCGGAACTTGACCTGGTGCTCGCCGGCGTCGCCCACCGTTCAACTCCGGGCTGCGCGCACACAAGATAGGGGAGCGGCATATCCGTTCCTTCGAGCAGTCCGCGGGCACGCTCGACCCGCTGGCGCAGGAGGCAGAGGAGACCATGGCCAGCCGACGTCCCTCCGGGTAACGCACGCCGAGCGTGAAACGTAGACGTCGTCTCCTCCGGGTCGGTCGTGTTCCACCGTGTCGGGACCGCACAACGTCAGAGAAGAGCGCGCCTGGAGGTCATCGGCAACCGTCCGTTCCGGCTGCGTGCGGACTCTGACGGAACATGGACGGAGCAGTGATCGTTTAGAGGTCGAATCCGAAGACAGCGAACCCCGCCTACCCAGCACAGGAGGCGGGGTTTCTGCACGTCAGCGACTACTTGAGGAGCTGGCGGGCCATGACCATGCGCTGGATCTGGTTGGTGCCCTCGTAGATCTGGGTGATCTTGGCGTCGCGCATCATGCGCTCGACCGGGTAGTCGCGGGTGTAGCCGTACCCGCCGAGGAGCTGGACGGCGTCGGTGGTGATCTCCATGGCCGCGTCGGAGGCGGCGCACTTGGCGGCGCTGGAGAAGAACGTGAGGTCCTTCTGCGGCTCGCCCCGCATGGCCAGCTCGGACTTGGCGGCGGCGGCGTAGGTGAGCTGCCGGGCGGCCTCCAGCTTCATCGCCATGTCGGCGATCATGAACTGGACACCCTGGAACTCGGCCACGGCCTTGCCGAACTGCTTGCGCTCCTTGACGTAGCCGATCGCGTAGTCCAGCGCGCCCTGCGCGATGCCGAGGGCCTGGGCGGCGATCGTGACGCGGGTGTGGTCCAGGGTGGCCAGCGCGGTCTTGAACCCGGTGCCCGGCTCGCCGATCATCCTCCAGGACGGGATGCGCACGTTCTCGAAGATGACCTGGCGGGTCGGGGAGCCCTTGATGCCGAGCTTCCTCTCCTTGGCGCCGAAACTGACACCCTCGTCGCCCTTCTCCACGACGAACGCGGAGATCCCCCGGGCGCCGACGCCGGGCTCGGTCACCGCCATCACCGTGTAGTAGTCCGACACCCCGGCGTTGGTGATCCACATCTTGGCGCCGTTGAGCACGTAGTCGTCGCCGTCGGCCACGGCGCGTGTCTTCATCGCGGCGGCGTCGCTGCCCGCCTCGGCCTCGGACAGGGCATAGGAGAACATCGCCTCACCCCGCGCCACCGGCACGAGATAGCGCTGCTTGACCTCCTCGGACGCCGACAGCAGCAGCGGGACGGTGCCCAGCTTGTTGACCGCGGGGATCAGCGAGGACGAGGCGCAGGCCCGCGCCACCTCCTCGATGACGATGACGGCCGCGAGGGCATCGGCCCCCGCCCCGCCGTACTCCTCGGGAACATGGACGGCATGCAGGTCGGCGGCGACGAGCGCCTTGTAGACATCCCAGGGAAACTCTCCCGTCTCGTCGGCCTCGGCGGCACGAGGGGCGATCTTCTCGTCGGCAAGGGCGCGGACGGTCTCCCGGAGCATCTGGTGCTCTTCAGGCAGCGCATAGAGAGGGAAGCTCATAGACAGATACTAGGACGTCCAACAAGTACGGATCTATCCATCCCATGTGATATGTGTTCTTACCCGTTTACGCAGGTGGCAAAGGGCAAGGGGGGATACCGATACTCTGACCGCACATAGTTGGGCAGAACCGAAAGGAACACCAGTGGCCTACCGCCTGACGATGGTGGGAACCGGATACCTGGGTGCGACGACGTCCGCGTGTATGGCGGAGCTGGGCTTCGAAGTCCTCGGCGTCGACGTGGACGCGGAGAAGATCGCCCGGCTACAGGCCGGTGACCTGCCCATCTACGAACCCGGCCTGGAAGAGGTTCTCCGACGCAACCTCGCCAACGGGCGACTCCGCTTCACCACCTCCTACGAGGAGGCCGCCGCCTTCGGCGACGTGCACTTCCTGTGCCTGGGCACCCCGCAGAAACCCGGTGAGTACGGAGCCGACGTCTCCTACCTGGACGCCGCGATCGAGTCGCTGGCCCCACACCTGAAACGCGACTGCCTGGTCCTGGGCAAATCCACGGTCCCGGTGGGCACCGCCCAGCGCCTGGCCGACAAGCTGGCCCGGCTGGCCCCCGTCGGCGCGGGTGCCGAGCTGGCGTGGAACCCCGAGTTCCTCCGCGAGGGCTTCGCCGTGCAGGACACCCTGCACCCCGACCGGATCGTGCTGGGCGTGGCCTCCGACAGGGCCGAGAAGATCATGCGCGAGGTGTACGCCCCCATGCTGGAGGCGGGCACCCCGATAGTGATCACCGACTATCCGACCGCCGAGCTGGTCAAGGTCGCCGCCAACGCCTTCCTGGCCACCAAGATCTCGTTCATCAACGCGATGGCCGAGGTGTGTGAGGCCTCCCACGCCGATGTCAAGCAGCTGTCGCTGGCGCTCTCGTTCGACGACCGCATCGGCGGCAAGTTCCTCAACCCGGGCCTGGGCTTCGGCGGCGGCTGCCTGCCCAAGGACATCCGCGCTTTCATGGCCCGCGCCGGGGAGCTGGGCGCCGACCAGGCGCTGACCTTCCTCCGCGAGGTGGACATGATCAACATGCGCCGCCGGGCCCGCATGGTCGACCTGGCCCGCGAGCTGGCCGGCGGCTCCTTCCACGGCTGCACGGTCACCGTGCTCGGCGCCGCGTTCAAGCCCAACTCCGACGACATCCGCGACTCGCCCGCCCTCGACGTCGCCGTCAAGATCAGCGAGCAGGGCGGCCGGGTCACCGTCTACGATCCCGCCGCCCAGGAGAACGCCCGCCGGGCCCATCCCGGACTCTCCTACGGCGACTCCGCCATGGAGGCCGCCCGCGACGCCCACGTCGTGCTGCTGCTGACCGAGTGGCAGGAGTTCGTCGAACTCGACCCCGAGGCGCTCGGCGCCGTCGTCGCCTCCCGAAAGATCGTCGATGGCCGCAACGCTCTCGACGCCGAAACCTGGCGGGCCGCCGGCTGGCACTACCGCGCCCTCGGCCGTCCCTGACGGGTGCTTTCAGACCCGCTCCGCCCGCCGTACGGCCGACGCTCCGCCTGAGTGCCCGCCGTACGGCAAGCCGCCCGGCACCACCCGCCGGCCACGGTACGCCCCGCGACGGCCCGCTCCTCCAGTCTGAGGAGCGGGCCCGCCGCAACGCCTCTCACCTGACCATCCGGCTCGGGGCGCCACTAGCCTCTGTCAGTCGTTGATCCCGGAGTTGGCGCCGCCGTGTCCGATTCTGGCGTCGTCACCGCCGAAACCGCCTCCGAGATGCCCCCGGTTCTAGTGCTCGAGGTGGCCACCGGACATTCTGTGGTGCCTGGGCTCGTTGTGGTGCCTGAACTCGTTGTGGTGCCCGTACCTGTGGTGCCTGTAGTGGTCGCGGTCGTGGTCGCGGTCGTGGTCGCGGTCGTGGTCGCGGTGCCTGTAGTGGTCGCGGTCGTGGTCGTGCCTGTACCTGTGATGCCTGTAGTGGTCACGGTCGTGGTCGTGCCTGTACCTGTGGTGCCTGTAGTGGTCGCGGTCGCGGTCGCGGTCGTGCCCTCTGTCCTTGGGATACTTCATAACGGAAGTGAGAGCGGGTGCGGTCGAGGTGGCCCCCGCCACCGTGGCGGCGCCTGCGGGCTGGACCGACATCGTCATAGGAGCGACGAGGACTGCGGCCGCTATCGTTCCGGCCACAAGAGCATTCCTGATTTCGATCATGATGGGTTACTCCACATCGGATCGGGTGCACCTGGGCGATGCCCGGGCGTAGGAAGACGCCGTACCGATATCGCGCGCAGATCCGGCACGACAGGAAACCACGGCCCACGCTATTTGGAGGGAGCCCAGGTGGTCACCTCAGAGAACCCAAATCCTTGGGTCCGTTGGACTGCCTACCGTCATCGGGAAGGTACCGAGAGGAAAGTTTCGGTCACGCTCGGTTACCCTTCCCCGATGGGACTCTCCATCCCGACCGCAATGTTCCCGGGGGCCGTTCTCCGTCAGTTGTCGAACTCGCCGAGCTTGACTCCGCCGACGAAGGCGTCCCACTCCGCGCGGGTGAAGAACAGCTTCGGACCTTCGGGGTTCTTGGAGTCGCGCAGCACGTAAAGGGAGCCGAGGCCCGCCTTGTGCCCGGTGCCGGGGGCATCCACCACGGCCACCTCGACGCAGTCACCACCGTCGTCGCTGCCGAGGGACGCCTTGCGCCAGACTGCCGAGCTCAGGTCTGCTTCCATGTCGCCATCACCTTCGTCATCAGGTCGATGCCCGCCCTCGGGGGCATGGCCTCCGTGCGGAGCTCTTCGAAACGGGTGCAGATCTCCGCCACGTCACGGGGGTGGTCGGTGACGTGCCCTTCGGCGGCGCAGTCCACGCACACAGTATCCGCCGCATCCTCGGCGCTCGCTATCACGGACGCCCACCCAGCACGGCCGTGACGGTGATGTCCGCGAGCACGGTCCCGCCCCCGGCATGACCTGGACCTCGCCGGCCGTCTCCCGGCGCGACGGCCCGGCCGGTAGACGCGTTTCAGGCGCCGAGGCCGGCGGCCTCGGCGCGGAGCCTGGCGCCCTTGGCGTGGGCCTGCTCCTTGAGGGCGACCTGGAACTCCTCCATCTTGGCCCGCAGTCCCTCGTCGGCGGCGGCGAGGATCCGTACGGCCAGCAGGCCCGCGTTGCGGGCGCCGCCGACGGCGACGGTGGCGACCGGGACTCCGGCGGGCATCTGGACGATGGAGAGCAGGGAGTCCATGCCGTCGAGATACTTCAGCGGGACGGGGACGCCGATCACCGGCAGGGGAGTCACCGAGGCGAGCATGCCGGGCAGGTGGGCTGCTCCCCCCGCCCCCGCGATGATCACCTTGAGGCCGCGTCCGGCCGCCTGCGCGCCGTACGCGATCATCTCCTCCGGCATCCGGTGCGCCGAGACGACGTCGGCCTCGAAGGCGACCCCGAACTCGGCCAGAGCCTCGGCGGCGAGCTTCATCACCGGCCAGTCGGAGTCGCTGCCCATGACGATGCCGACGGTGGTCATGCGTTCTCCTTGCCTCGCGGCCCGCGGGCCGCACCAGTGACAGTGCCGTGCGCGGGGATCCGCCCGCTCACGTGCGCCCGCGGCCCGCGGGCCGCATTCGCAGTGGTGCCGTGCCTGGAAGCCGGCTCGCTCATGTGTAGACGCCGTCGGTGAGGTAGACGGCGGCGTGCCGGGCCCGGGCCCGGACCTCGTCCAGGTCGGTACCGAGGGCGGTGACGTGGCCGATCTTGCGGCCGGGCCGTACTTCCTTGCCGTAAAAGTGGATCTTGATCCCGGGATCGTGGGCCATCACGTGCTCGTAGCGGGAGAAGACGTCCGGGTCGTCGCCGCCCAGGAGGTTGGCCATCACCACGACCGGCGCGGCCAGTGCGGGCGAGCCGAGCGGGAGGTCGAGCACGGCGCGCAGGTGCTGCTCGAACTGGGAGGTGCGGGCACCGTCGATGGTCCAGTGGCCGCTGTTGTGCGGGCGCATGGCCAGCTCGTTCACCACCAGACCGGCGGGGGTGGCGAACATCTCCACCGCCAGCAGCCCGGTCACCCCCAGCTCGTTGGCGATCTTCAGGGCGATCCCCTGGGCCACCGCGGCCTGCTCGGGGTCGAGCCCCGGGGCGGGGGCGAGCACCTCGACGCAGATGCCGTCACGCTGGACGGTCTCCACGACCGGGTAGCTGACGCCCTGCCCGTGTGGCGACCGGGCGACCAGGACGGCCAGCTCACGTTCGAACGGCACGAACGCCTCGGCCATCAGCGGCACCCCGCTCGCCAGGACCTCCGCCGCGTCCTCGGCGGAACGGCAGATCCAGACGCCACGCCCGTCGTAGCCGCCGCGCACGGCCTTGAGCACGACCGGCCAGCCGTGCTCGGCGGCGAACTCCTCGACGTCGGCGGCCGTGGCGATCCGCCGCCAGGGCGGGCACGGGGCGCCGATCGCGGTCAGCCGCTCGCGCATCACGGCCTTGTCCTGGGCGTGCACGAGCGCGTCGGCACCGGGGTGTACGGCGGAGCCGTCCCCGGCCAGCGCGCGGATGTGCTCCGTGGGGACGTGCTCGTGGTCGAAGGTGAGGGCGTCGCACCCCTTGGCGAAGTCACGCAGGTCGGTGAGGTCGCGGTAGTCGCCCAGGCGGACGTCGACGATCACTCGGGCGGCACTCTCGTCCGGCGAGTTGGCCAGCACCCGCAGCTCCACCCCGAGGGCGATGGCCGCCTGCTGGGTCATCCGGGCCAGCTGGCCCGCTCCGATCACGCCGACGACGGGTCCGATGGGCCTGGCCAGAGAAGGGCTGCTCACGACGGTCGAGTTTACCGGCCCCCAGCCGGGCGGCGGTCAGCCGGTGGGGTGGGGAGCAGGACCGCCGCCGGCCGGCCGTCCGCGGTCAGGCGGGTCAACCGGCGGTGAGGGTGGCGAGGGAGCGGCGGACGGCGACCGTGGACAGCTTGGTGCCGGCGGCCACCTCGGTGGCGAGGAGCACGATCTCGGTGCGGGTCAGCTCGCGGGCCCCGCGCTTTCCGGTGAATCCGCGCAGTCCGTCCCTGCCGTACAGGGGATGGCTCAGCCAGGAACGGCCCTGCCCTGCCTTCTGCCGATATTCGATCTCCAGGGCGTGGATGACCAGCGCGCCCCCGCCGGGCAGCAGCAGCGCCCGCTGCGGTCCGACGAGCAGCCGGACGTCGGAGGTGAGCCGGTCGGGCCGGACCTTCCGGGGCCGTTGGACCAGCTCGTCGAAGATCTCCCTGACCGCGTCGCCCCTGGGGAAGGTCACCCCGCTCACTCCGGCGGGGTCGGTCAGGTAGGCCAGGTAACGCTGCGGCGCCAGGCGGGCTCTGACTCCGATGGCGGAGTCGCCGGTGAGCACCGCGCCCCGGGCCGGCTTGAGCGGCTCCCCCCGCACCGGGATGGGGCCGGCGGCGAGCCTCCAGCCGTCGCCCTCGTCGACGAACAGGAAGTAGGCGGGGCCGGGCTTGCGGGCCAGGGCGACGAACCAGCGGTCCGTACCGGCCGTGGCCGGCAGGAAGAACTCCGGGGCGGTGTACTTCTTCCTGGTGGGAGCTGGGCGGCCGTTCCGGGTTGCCTCGCAGGCACGGCCGCCCAGCGTATTCTCCGCCCAGGTGGTGAGGCTCTCCACCGTCCGGCAGTCCCGCTTCCGCCAGGCGCTGTCGAGCCGGTCCAGCAGCTCGAAGGCCCGGGTGGCCTCGGCGAGATCCACCGCATGGGCGGACGCCTCCGGCGGCGGGGTCTCACGGGTCACGGTCTGCCCATCCGTCCGGACGCCGCAACCGGCTGTCACGGCCAGGCCGAGAAGCAGGGCGAGGAGTCGGCGGGGCAAGGAGTGGTCCCGTGGTCGTGGCCGTCGCATGCGGCGATCCGTCTGACCGATCGCAGCGGATGAACTCCCCCGAAGGCTCCCTGCGATCTACTTCATCAGAGTAACGTCAGATGCACGGATTTATCCGACAACAGATGACATTTGTTGAAATAGGCTTATCTGACTGCTACGCACAACAGCTGGTCAACTGGCATACCGGCCCGCGCCTCCGCCGGTAGCCTGGTAGAAGAACGTCCAAGGTCCTCCCCGAGCGGCGGATCCACAGCCAACCCGGAAAGGACCGTGCAGAAGACGTGCAGTTTCTGCGACGCGGGTATGAGCGGTTCACCACCTTGGTCCACGAGCTGGCGAAGTTCGGCGTCATCGGGGCGATCGCCTTCGTCGTCGACGTCGGCGGCTTCAACCTGCTCCAGTACGGCCTGCACTGGGGGACGCTGACCTCCAAGGTCATCGCCACGACGGTCGCGACCTCCTTCGCCTATCTGGGTAACCGCTACTGGACCTTCCGGCACCGCGAGCAGAGCGGCCTCGCCCGGGAGTACTTCCTGTTCTTCCTGCTCAACGGGATCGCCCTGCTGATCGGACTGCTCTGCATCGGCTTCACCCGCTACACCCTGGAGCTGACCGACCCCCTGAGCATCAACATCGCCAACCTGATCGGCATAGGCCTGGGGACACTGTTCCGCTTCTGGTCCTACAAGAAGTGGGTTTTCCTGGCGGCCACCGAAGTGGTGCCGGAGGAGCTCCCCGACGGGGTCACGCGGACCCGCTGACCGCCTCGCCCGCCGGAGCACGCCGTTCCCACCTCACGCGGGACCGCTGACCACCCGGTTCCTGCCGTTGTCACCGACCCGCCGCAGGAACAGCGCGAACACCGCGGGACGCGGCTTTATCAGCTCCAGGCGGCCGCCGTCGGCGGCGGCCAGCGCCCGCGCGAGCGTCAGCCCCAGCCCGGTGCCCCCCGCCCCGCTCACGTTGCGTTCGAAGACGCGGGGGGCGATGTCCCCGGAGACGCCCTCTCCCTCGTCCGCGACCTCGACCACGATGGACCTGTCCTTGTCGCTGGTGGTCACCGTCACCGTACCGTCGCCGTGCTTCAGCGAGTTCTCCAGGAGGGTGGAGATCACCTGGCTGATGCCCCCGCTGGTGCCCATCGCCTTGAGACCTCGCGTGCCGGCCAGGCTGAGCTGCCGTCCGACCCTGCGGAACGCCGGACCCCACTCGATGAACTGCTGATCCAGCAGGTCGTCGAGCTCGACGGTCGCGGCCTGGGCGTGCCGCTGCCGTCTGGCGGCGGCCAGCAACTCGTCGATCACGGCGGTGAGCCGCTCGGCCTGCACGATTGCGGCCTCACCCTCCTCCTTGACGATGCCGGGCTCGTGGGCGGCCGCCACGATCTCCTCCAACCGCATGGTCAGCCCGGTGAGCGGGGTGCGCAGCTGGTGCGAGGCGTCGGTTGCGAACTCGCGCTCCCTGGCCAGCAGGTCGGAGATACGGGTGGCACTGCGGTCGAGCACCTCGGCCACCCGGTCAAGCTCCTGTATGCCGTAGCGGTGCTTGCTCGGCCTCGCGTCACCGGAGCCGAGCCGCTCAGCGATCATCGCCAGGTCGATGAGCGGTAACGTCAGCCGGCGCGACTGCACGATGGCGAGCCCGACCGCGACCGCGAGGGCCGCGGCGGCGAGCGCCAGGATGAGCAGGAGCCATGCCCGGACCTCGCGTTCCACCTGGAGCCTGTCCCGGCTGATCGCGACGTACACCCCGTTCTCCGACTGGGCGTCCTGGGTCATCTTCCTGTTCTCGGGTGGTTCTTTGCCCGCCGTCACCACCAGGGGGGGTGTCCCCTTGGCATAGATCTGGATGTAGCGGTCGGGGTATTTGATCTTCAGCTGGTCGGAATCGACGAGCTGCTCCTGCATACGGGCATACTCCACCTCCTCCAGCAGGCTTTTGGCCTGGGAGGACAGCCCTTGAGTCGCCTCTTCCTCAATCAGCCGGTTGATCGCCACCCCCAGCGGGATGCCCAGCAGAAGTACCCCGATGACCGCGACGAGCAAGGTCGAGGAGAGCAGTCGACGGCGCATCCCCTACTCGCGTTCGAACCGGAAGCCGACCCCTCGAACCGTCGTGATGTAACGGGGCTTGGCGGCGTCGTCGCCCAGCTTCCGGCGCAGCCACGAGATATGCATGTCCAGGGTCTTGGTGGAGCCCCACCAGTTGGTGTCCCACACCTCGCGCATGATCTGCTCGCGGGTGACCACCTTGCCGGCGTCGCGGACCAGGACCCGCAACAGGTCGAACTCCTTGGTCGTCAGGTGCAGCTCCTTCTCACCCATCCACGCGCGACGGGAGTCGGCGTCGATGCGCACGCCCTGCACCACGGGCGTCTCGGATGTGCCGCGCCGCAGAAGGGCGCGGACCCGAGCCAGGAGCTCCGCCAGGCGGAACGGTTTGGTGACGTAGTCGTCGGCCCCGGCGTCGAGGCCCACCACGGTGTCAACCTCGTCGACGCGGGCCGTAAGTATGAGCACGGGCGTGCCATGCCCCTCTGCGCGTATGCGTCTGGCGACTTCGAGGCCGTCCATCTCGGGCAGCCCGAGGTCAAGAACTATCAAGTCGATGCCACCCGACAGTGCCCGCTCCAGGGCCTGCGGGCCGTCGGGGCTCACCTCGACTTGGTAGCCCTCCCGGCGCAGTGCACGCGCCAGCGGCTCGGAGATCGAGGTGTCGTCCTCGGCGAGAAGTACACAGGTCATGTTGCGATCGTAGGACCTTAGAGGATCGTTTCCCGGGTACAGCGCGCGGTTTGACTCGTCATTGACCCATCCATTGACCTGGGCAAACACTGATAAATCCCGGATAGTCGTCCCGCAACGGTTCAAGGCCGCGTCGTACGGCTCCCGCATCGGAAGGGCCTTGAAAGGACAGGCCCGCCAATGACCTCACCGACAAAGCAGAACACGCCCGTCCGTAAGGTGCACGGTGGGCGTGTTCGGACAATCAGCTCAGGATGCCGAGGGCGGCTCGGCGTAACGGGCTAGGTAGAGCTGCTCACCGAGACTCTCGATGAGTCCCAGCTCGGTCTCCAGGTAGTCGATGTGGTGCTCCTCGTCTTCGAGGATCTCCTCGAAGAGGCGGGCCGAGGTGGTGTCGCCCTTCTCCCGCATCAGGACGATGGCGGGCCGCAGGCGCGTGACGACCTCAAGCTCGATGTCCAGGTCGGCGCGGAGCTGCTCCCGGACGGTCTGGCCGATGTGCAGGATGCCCAGCTTCTGATAGTTGGGCAGACCCTCAAGGAAAAGAATGCGGTCCGTCAGCTTCTCCGCGTGGCGCATCTCGTCGAAGGACTCGGCGCGGGTGTATGCCGCGAGTTTGGTGTATCCCCAGTTCTCCTGCATCTTGGCGTGCAGGAAGTACTGGTTGATCGCGGTCAGCTCGGAAGTAAGCTGCTCGTTGAGGAGTTCGATGATCTTTTTGTCGCCCTGCATGGTGGCGGGCTCCCTGTGCTACGCGGTCGGCGTCAACTCTTCAGACCGTTTCAGGATCGCACAGATCTTCCGGACACAGGAAGCGCAGTCCCCACCCGCGCCGGTGGTGTCCCGGACCTGCCGCGCGCTCCTCGCACCGGCCGCGATGCAGTCATGCACGTCGTTCTCGGTGACCGCGCGGCAGACACATACGTACATGGCGGGGAAGGAGCCTCTCTCATGGGACATCAACGTAGGTAAGGCACACCTAATATACCCCATTTGGTAAGGCTTGCCTACGTGAGACGGACCACACAGGGCCCCCTCCCCCGCCATCTCACCGACGGCCGGACGGCGTCAGTGCCACATCAGTGCCCTCGGGCCAGCCACTCCTCCAGATGCGGAGCCTCCGCGCCGATCGTGGTGGAGTCACCGTGACCGGTGTGCACGGCCGTGTCCTCCGGCAGGGTCAGCAGCCGCCCCCGGATCGAGTCAATGATCGTCTCGAAGGAGGAGAAGGACCTGCCCGTCGCGCCGGGACCGCCCTTGAACAGGGTGTCCCCGGTGAAGACCGCGCCGAGCCCGGGGGCGTACAGGCAGACCGCGCCCGGCGCGTGACCGGGCGTGTGCAGCACGGTGAGCTCGAACCCGCCCACCGAGAGCACCTGACCGTCCTCCAGCGGCGTGTACGGCGTGTCGCCGTACACCATCTCCCACAGGACCTGGTCGGCCGGGTGGAGCAGGATCGGCGCGTCCACCCGCGCGGCGAGGTCGGCCGCGGCGTTGATGTGGTCGTTGTGGCCGTGGGTGCAGACGATCGCCCTGACCGTACGGCCGCCGATCCCCTCGACGATGGCGTCGGCGTCGTGCGCCGCGTCGATGACGACGACCTCACTGCCGGAGCCGACCACCCAGACGTTGTTGTCGACGTCCCACGTCCCGCCGTCCAGCGAGAACGTCCCCGAGGTGACGACCTTGTCGATCACAGGACCACCACCGAGCGGAGAACCTCGCCGCGGTGCATCTTGGCGAAGGCCTCCTCGACACCGCCGAGACCGATCGTCTCTGAGACGAAGCCGTCCAGCTTCAGCCGTCCCTGTAGGTAGAGGTCGATGAGCATGGGGAAGTCACGGCTGGGCAGGCAGTCGCCGTACCAGGAGGACTTCAGCGCCCCACCGCGGCCGAAGACGTCCAGCAGCGGCAGCTCCACCGTCATCTCCGGGGTCGGCACGCCCACCAGGACCACGGTTCCGGCCAGGTCGCGGGCGTAGAAGGCCTGCTTGTAGGTCTCCGGGCGGCCCACCGCCTCGATCACCACGTCCGCACCGTTGCCGTCGGTGATCTCCCGGATCGCCTCCACCGCGTCGGCGGTGCTGGAGTTGACCGTGTGAGTGGCGCCGAACTCCTTGGCCCAGACGAGCTTACGGTCGTCGATGTCCACCGCGATGATCTTCGTTGCGCCCGCCAGCAGGGCACCGTGAACGGCCGCGCTGCCGACACCGCCACAGCCGATGACGGCCACGCTGTCGCCGCGGGTCACGGCACCCGTGTTGACGGCGGCGCCGATGCCCGCCATCACCCCGCAGCCGAGCAGACCGGCCACCGTCGCGGGAGCCGCGGCGTTGACCTTGGTGCACTGCCCGGCGGCGACCAGGGTCTTCTCAATGAAGGCGCCGATGCCGAGGGCCGGGCTGAGCGGCGTGCCGTCCTCCAGCGTCATCCTCTGGGTCGCGTTGTGGGTGTTGAAGCAGTACCAGGGACGGCCGCGCCGGCAGGCACGGCAGTCGCCGCAGACCGCCCGCCAGTTCAGGATCACGTAGTCGCCGACAGCCACCTCGGTGACCCCCTCGCCGACGGCCTCGACCACCCCGGCGGCCTCGTGACCGAGCAGGAACGGGAAGTCGTCGTTGATGCCGCCCTCGCGGTAGTGCAGGTCGGTGTGGCAGACACCGCAGGCCTGGACGTTCACCACCGCCTCGCCGGGACCGGGATCCGGCACGATGACCGTCTCCAGGGAGACGGGCTCACCCTTACCACGCGCGACCACGCCTTGCACGGTGTATGGCATGTCCTGTACCTCATCTTCAGATCTTCGAACTTGGTTGAACCTGGTCGAACTTGGTCATCGATCGGACAGTGCTCTTACGGGCCTGCCCCACGCCCATCCTTATCAGGCCCGGCGGAGCACGTACGGCCGGACCACTCCGAGGCCCCGGGCCGGCCGTTGCCGGAGACGGCCCGTCTGGATCCCGGGTGCCCCCGCGACGGCCCCGGCGAACCCGTCGTCGACGATGACCGTGCCGGGACGGGCGATGGCCGTCAGCCGGGCCGCCAGGTTGACGGTGGTGCCGAAAACATCGCCCATCACCGGTAACACGGGACCGTAGGCCAGCCCGATCCGGACCTCGGGACCGTACCGGCGGATCACGTCGACGAACTCCAGCGCGATCGCGGCGGCCATACGCGGGCTGACCGCGGTGAACAGCACCTCGTCACCGAGCGTCTTGACCAGCCGGCCCCCGTGCGCGGCGACCACATCGGAGGCCCGGGACTCGAACCCCTCGACGAGGTCGGCCAGGGCTCGTTCACTCAGCTGACGGGAGACCTGGGTGAAGGAGACCAGGTCGGCGAAGCCCACCGCGAGAGTCAGCCGGCTGGGCACGACCTCATCGGTGAGGTCGGTGATGGCCAGCAGCCTGGTCCCCGCAGCGGCGAGCTGGGCGCGCCAGACGTGGACCAGCACCCGTTCGAAGTCCGGGAGCAGCCGGCGCGAGAGCTCCATGATCGCCGCGAGGTCGGACTCGGTCGGCCGCTCGTCCGGGCCGAGCATGGTGCCGATCATGATTTCGGCCTGCCACTGCGCGAGCCTGGCTGTCGTCTGACCCAGCGCCCTGGCCAGCCGGACGACCGTCTGGTCGTCCAGCCCCTCCTCCATCATCGCCCGGACCCGTTTGAGCGTGGCCACATCGGCCTCGGTGAAGGCCACCGCGTCGTCGGCCAGCGTGGCGAACCCGAGAGCCCGCCAGATCCGCTCAGCAAGGTCCTGCGGCACGCCGGCGAGCCCGGCCACCTGGATCCGGGTGTAGCGGGGCAGCGCACCGACGAAGAGGCTTTCGATCTGTTCGGCCGTCGGACGTTCCGTCACTTCCCCTCCGCCCATCTTCCGCCCCCATTCAGGAGATTACGGCATGCCACTCACCGTCTCTCAGGCTCCCCGTCGGCCGCGTCGTCGAGCGCACGGAACAGCTCGGCCCGCACGTCCTGGAGCTTCGGGATGTCGCGCAGCGTGATGTGCCCGTGCTCACCGGCCGACTCGACGTTGAGCGTGCCACAGCCGAGAATCCGCTCCATCAACGTCTGGTCGGCGCTGACGGTGTTGACCTTGCTCATCGGGATGTCGTCGGTGGACTTGTTCAGCACGCCCGTACTGATCGTGAACCGGTGCGAGGTAAGCACGTACGAGGTGTTCCTCCACCGCAGGTACGGCACGAACGACCACACGGTCAGCAGCCCGACGGCGAGCACGGCCACCGCCGCTCGCGCGTAGAGGACGTACTCGAAGGCGGGCATGAAGTAGATCGCGGCACCGGACCCGGCGACGATGAGGACCAGCGCGAAGAACGGGCCGATGAGGCGCTTCCAGTGAGGGTGGAAGGCGCGGATGCGCACCTCCCCCTCGGTGAGGTGGTGATCAGGCAGACTCATGGGGCAAATCGTGGCATGCCCGGATGCCCCACGTCAGGAGGCGTGCGGCCGAACATGCACGACCTCACCGGCGCTCAACGTCTGCTCCCCGCCCCCGGACCGGACAAGCAGGTGGCCGGAGTGGTCGATACCGGTGGCCGACCCGGTGAGCACCCGCTCCCCCGGCAGCTCCACCCTGACCTCGCGACCGACCGTGGCGCTCATCGCCAGATAGGCGGCCCGCAGCCCGCACGCGTCGGCGTCGCCGTCCGCCTGCGACCATTCACGGTAGTGGATCTCGATCTCCCGCAGGATCGCCCGGATGAGCGGGTCACGGTCGACGCAGACGGCCTCCTCTACCGCCAGCGAGGTTGCGGTCTCCACGGGCAGCTCGTCGGCGCGGACGCTCACGTTGAGCCCGACGCCCACGACCACCGCGCTGTCCACCCGCTCGGCGAGCACCCCGGCGAGCTTGCGCTCCCCGATCAGCAGGTCGTTGGGCCATTTCAGGCGGACATCCACCTCGGCGACCCTCCGCACGGCCGACGCGGCGGCCAGGCCGACGAGCAGCGGCAGCCAGCCCTGTTTGGTGGCGGACGGGTCAGGCCGCAGGAGCACCGAGAACATCAGGCCGGAGCGCGGCGGCGCGACCCAGGAACGGCCGAGCCTGCCCCGGCCGGCGAACTGCGCCTCCGCGATGAGCACGGCACCCTGCCTGGCGCCGTCACGTGCGGCGGCCGCGAGATCGGCGTTGGTCGAACCGGTCCTGTCGACGACGGTGATGTCGGACCACAGGCCGCCGGGGCGGACCAGAGCACGGGTGAGCGCCGCCTGGGAGAGCGGCGGCCGGTCGAGATCGGTGAACGGCGAGTCAAGCACATAACCATCTTCCCTCCCTTACCGACCATCCGTTACCGAATTACGTCATTGACCAGGGAATACTGGGGCTGCGGAGCGGGAGCACGCCGTGCGGGCGGCTGTTCTCACAGGTGAGGAAGGCGCGGACAGTGCGCCACGAGGCCGTAACCGGCCATGGAGAGGCGGAGCGTCGATGGAGAGCGTCACGAGGCCGGGACCGACCACGCGGACCCGGATCCGGGAAGTGTCTGCCGGAGTCGTCAGGGACCACCGCGACGACCTGGCCACCGAGGAACCGCTGGAGATCCGGATCCAGACGGGCGAGGCACGCCGTACGCTCGCGATCACCATGCGGACCCCCGGCCACGACTTCGAGCTCGCCGCCGGATTCCTGCACGGCGAGGGCGTCGTCACCTCACAGGGCATCTCCTCCATCGCCTACTGCACCGACGACGACGTGCCCGCCGAGGCGCGCTACAACACGGTGACGGTACGGCTGCGCGGCGACCGGCTGCCCGACCTGCCCGCCCTCAACCGGAACTTCATGACGTCGAGCGCCTGCGGCGTCTGCGGCACCGCCAGCCTCGACGCCCTGCGCGACCGGTGCTCCCCGCTGCCCCCCGGAGACGACCTGCGGGTCTCCCCCGAGACCCTGTACGGCCTGCCGCACCGGCTCCGGGAACGCCAGGGCGTGTTCGGCAGGACCGGGGGCCTGCACGCGGCGGGGCTGTTCACCCCCGAAGGGGAGCTCCTGGCGATCCGCGAGGACGTGGGACGGCACAACGCGGTGGACAAGCTGGTCGGCTGGGCCCTGATGAGCGGGAGACTGCCACTGGGCGGCCACATCCTGATGGTCAGCGGGCGCAGCAGCTACGAGATCATGCAGAAGGCCCTCACCGCGGGCCTCCCGATCGTCTGCGCGGTCTCGGCACCCTCCTCCCTGGCGGTCGACCTGGCCAGGGAGTTCGGGATGACGCTGGTCGGATTCCTCCGCGAGAAGCGCTTCAACCTCTACTCATCCCCCGAACGGATCACCACGCCCTGACGCTCTCCCTCCCGGTCCACAGGGTCCGGGTGAGACGGACCATCTGGCGTTCCCACAACGACGCGAAGACCAGAGACCAAGCTGAGGAGGAGTCAGCCGAAGGCGAGCGCGCGGAAGGCGTTACGGACGGTCATGAGGGGTTCGCGGGCGCGGCTGTAGTAGAGCTTGTTGGTGAGCAGGACAGCCCACCGGCCTTGCTTGGGGGAGATCCACATGCCGGTCCCGGTGAACCCGTAGTGGACGTAGATATCCTCTTCGGGGCTGGTGCCGGGGGCGGGATACCAGAACAGGCCGCGCGCCGGGGTCAAGCCTCCCGTGTGGATCTGGAGGGACTCAGCCACCCAGGCGGACCCGAAACCGACCCGGCAGTTATCGGGGACCAGCAGGTGGCGTTGGAAAAGCGCCAGGTCGTCCAGGACGGAGAAGACGCCGGCGATGCCGCACACCCCGTTGAGCAGGCGGGCGGAGAAGTCGTGGGCGACGCCCTTGAGATGGATGCCGGTGTCCTCGTCGAATTCGGTGGGCGCGCACCGAGCAGCGACCTCGGAGGGCAGGGGTCCGAAACGGGTGGAGCCCATGCCGAGAGGCTGCCATATGCGTTGCCGGGCGAACTGGTCGAGAGGCCGACCGGAGAGATATTCGGCGAGATAGCCGAGGATGAGGGCGGCCCGGTCGGTGTAGTCGACGGCTTCGCCGGGCGGCCGGTGCAGCTCCTCGTGCAGGACGCCGTTGCGCACAGCTTGGGGATCGGTGCCGTAGAGATTCTTGAGGTTTGCCCGCAGCGGCACGCCGGCGGTGTGGGCAAGCAGGTGCCGGGCGGTGACCTGGCCGAGCGGATGACCGGTGACCTCGGGCCAGAAGATGGCCAGCGGATCGTCGAGCGGGAGCACGCGGTCTTCCCATAGGGCGCCGATGCAGGCCCACACAGCGAGGATCTTGGTGAGGCTGGCGACGTCGAAGACGGTGTCGAGCCGCATCCTCCACTCCGAGGTGGCTGGATCGGGGCGCCCGCAGGCCCCGGAGTGGAGGATGCCGCTGGCGTCACCGATGGCCCATACCGCGCCGGGAAACACGTGTTTACGCGTTCCCTCGCTGATGAGCTGGGTGATCTGATCATGAAGGAGGGCCATGGATCTCCTTGAGGAATTGATGTTGTTTCGGTTGTCGGCATAGTCGGATAGCCGCCGCCTGCCCCGAACAGGCGGCGGCTCCTATCTGGTTCCTGCCGGGAAGCAGGGCCAAGCAACAAGCTTTATGCGCAGGCGTCTGGTTCAGGACCTCTGTAGGAGGCGGCCTTGAAAAGGGCGGCGAACGCTCCTGTGCCGTACCTCTTGTCGAGCCAGGTCGATAGACCGGCGAGCGAGCCGCTGATCATCGCTTTCATGATGAGCATGTGGAGATCGTTGGCTTCGTGGCCTCCGACCTCGGCGAGGACGACGCGATAGCGGTTATTCACGTTGCGCGCGTACGAGCCCATCGCGGCCAGAAAGTCCTCCGCGGTGGCCTGCGGCCTGCCCGTAGAAGCTTGCAGCGGGGGAAGGTCGGCCAGGTCATCATCGGTGAGACGGCCGGTGACGTCGCGCCAGGCGAAACGGTCTATCCCACCCCCGCTCGGTTCGGTCACTCCTGCTCGTTGGGCGGCGTGCCGGGTGATAGTGGTGGCTTCGCGGTCGGTCGCGCCTTCCATCACGACACCTAGGTTGCGGGTGGAGATCGCTCCGGCCGGGTCGGGGGCCGAGTAGGTACGGCCAGCCTGGTCGCGGCTGTTAATACCGTACCGGGTGCGGATGATCTCGCCACGCTGAAGCTGGTACTGCCGGTAGGAGCCGTAGTGGAGGCAGTCGTGCGCGTAGGCCCGCAGCAGGTCCAGCGCCACCAGGTCGGGGGGAGCCGACGCGGGGTTGTCCAGGCTGCCGTAGCGGGTGATGACGGCCCCCATCTGGAGGTGTCGGTATCCCTGGTCGGGGTGGTGGAACCCGCCGTGAACTTCGGCGCGCAGGGAGCGGACGCCGACCCATACTCGGTCGGCCGGCAGGAGCCGGTGCAGGCCCAGCTTCTCGTAGCGGGCGGCCAGGAGAGACACGCCGGTGTAGAAGATCTCCTGGGCTTTGCTGCTCTCGCCGAGGTCTGCCAGCACCCAGGGCAGGAGTGAGAAGACCACGTTCGGGTGAGCCCGATCCAGGCCGGCGGTCGCCCGCTGCGCAGCGAGTCGCTCGGCGAGCACCGCGCGCTCGGCGGACTCACCGCCGAGATGTTCGTTGGGGGCCAGGCATGAGAGCCCTACGGTCAAGGCTATATGCGCTGGATCAGGAGTCGGTGCGACTCCTGTACCCCCTCGGGGAGGTCGTGCGGCGAAAACCATTTCGCCTCCAGGATCTCAACAGATTCGATCTTGAGCGTGCCGCCGGTGAACTCAGCCTCATAGGCCACTTCCACCCGCAGCTTGTATCCGCTCTTGACGTGCGCGAGCCGGTTCACCTTGACGGCCAACCCGGTTTCCTCGCGCACCTCGCGAACGACCGTGTCCTCAAACGTTTCGCCCTTGTTGGCGTAGCCAGTCGGGCACCCCCACTGCCGCTCCGGAGGCCACAGGCGGTGCCGTAGGAGGAGCACGCGCCCTTCGGAGTCGCGGACGATGCCGGTGACTCCGACCATAAACTTCGCGTGCCACAGCCACAGCAGGCGCCATTGGAGGGGACCGCGGATGATCCGCCATAGGCGGGCGATGAGGTTTTTCACTCTGGTCCTTTCGGGGTTTCATCCGCGTTACCGCCTCCTGGTTCAACCGGCGTCGCGGACGTCATGGCGTGTTGCAGACTGCCATGTCCGCGCCTGGTGATGGGGCTGGTGGGGACTTCCAGCCGGTATTCCCTCTCACATGTTTCGACTGCGCGTCTGGCCGGGGTGTCATGCGAAGGTTTGTGGCCCGCAGGCGGCCCTGAAAGGCCGCGCGCCACCGCCCTCGGGGGCTGAGCGCGGCAGCACGGGAGGTGTGCTCTCTGTGCCGCCGCGGACTTAGACGGTGAGGACCTGATTCGCCAGGTGCGGCACCGGCCGCATGTCCTGGATGCAGGGGACACGGAACTGTGTCGCCGCAACGCGTGTCATGCCCGTCCTCCGGGTTGGGCGGCAAGGACCAGGTTCACCACTTTTTCGGGATGCCCGCTTCTCACGGCCTGGAGGTCGGGACCGTTCGGTATGGACACCAGGTAGCAGCCGGAACGCGGCCCCATGGTCACCGTGGCGGCCACCCCTCCCGCATCGCTGCGGACGACCAACTCGGGGGCGTATCGCTTGCGCTCTCCCAGTAGGAAGGGTCTGCCGTCACCGGGCAGCTTCAGGGCGATTGTGTGAACGACGTAAGAGCGCACTCCCCGAACCTTCAACAGTCGCTGCACGGCGGCCAGCGCCCCGTCGTGCTTCTCCGCCGTCGCGTCACTTATTCCCTTTTCCGCGTACTCCTCATCTTCTATCGTGAGTTGCGCCACATCGCTCCTCCAGGTTGAATTCATGAGATTTGGGCAGCGAGCGGGTTACCGCTCACTGCCCAAACTTATGAACCACCGGGAGTGATAACTTTCACCTTTTCAGTGAAAGATCGTCGGGCTTGGCGCTACAGCCCCATGCGGCTCACGATTCGCCGCAAAGGCTCTGGGATGACCCGGAAATGGTCATCGAGCTGTCTCGCGGCCTCTCTGGCCGTTGGATGAAATCGAGTCATTTCGGGCGCCAGCTTTTCGGCAGTGACGAGTCGTTGCATTGATTTGTCGTATTTGCCCACCCAGAGGAGAGTTCGAGCCATGTCAATCTCGTGGTGGGCCCTGCGGGAAGCTGACAGCGTCGAAGGCAGGACAAGTCCTTCATCCAGGCTGATGGCGCGGTCATAGTCGCCCATCTCGACAGCGACAGTGCAGCCGTGGATCTGCACGTTCCCTTCGTTGGCCTGCAGGCCGTACAGGTCTGCCTTTCTGTTCTGGGCTGAGATCCGGGAGACCGCTTCCACAGCTTGGCCGTGGTGCTCCCATGCGTTGCTGGCTGCGCCGGCACGAGCCGCAGCGATAGCCCCTCGCAGATGCACAGCGGTGAGGACATGCAAAGCGCCCTCGTTGCCCTGGTCGACTCGGGTAGCCGTGCGGGTCATCAGATTGGATGCGGTCGACCATGAGCCGAGCGCGAACAGTTGTAGCACCCTGGAGAGGGTCACGACGTGGGGCAGGTTTGGATCATCGCCCCTGTCGGCGGACGTCGATGCCCTTTCAAGGGCCACTTGCGCAAGATCGTGGTAGCCGAGCCGCCTGGAGAGCGCGAAGGCCAGCGCGAGCATGTTGCTGAGCAACCGCCATGCACGGGCCTCTTCGGTCTCTACGGCATGCACTGTGAGTTCTTCGATCGCGGCTGGAAGAATCGTGCCGAGCCGTACATGCGCGGCGTCTCGGAGGAACTTGCGCGCCTTATCCCGATCGACGGCAAGCTCGTCGAGGGAACGCTGCGGAGCGACCAGTTCAGGAGTGATGTCGATACAGGCGATGGCGCGCCGGAGATCGGGGATGGCAGCATGGACGGCGTCCATCCGCTGAGTCTTACCCCTGTAGGGCTGTCCGTTGAGGTCGGCCCGACTCACGCTCAGCGCTTTAGCAATCGCTGTAACGAGAGTCGGAGATGCGGGTTTGTGGCCCGCTTCAACCTTGGTGAGAAGGCTGTAGGAGATATTGGCGTTGGCGGCGAGCGCTTGTTGGTTCATGCCTCGGAGCTTTCGCACCCTGGCAATGCGCCTGCCGATATGCTCATTCCCCTCACTGCCCAGGTCGGGGTTCCAGTCCAGGCCGGCCATGCCGTTCCTCCTCGCGATTGCGCGGCACCTCCACCATACGGGACCACCCGTGTCAATGAGATGAAGATTCCCTGCCACCTGGCTCTTTAACGAACTCCGGGTGCTGCCACCCATTAAGGGCGACCGTAAACAGGGCGAGTCCTGCCATGTGGACGGCGCCAGCGGTACCCTTTTCAAGGAGCCGGATTCGCAGCGGATTCGCGATGAGCCGCAACAGCTCGACCAGGCGGCCCGCCTCATCACGCGCGACTCGTTCGACGTTCAGCATCCACGCGCCTACGGGGCAGCTTGAGCTGGGCGGCTCCGTCTTCGCCGACGATTTTCGCGCTGATGCACTGCCAGACGACAGCGACCGGATTCCTGTACGGCGAGGGCGTCATCACCCCGCAGGACATCTCCTCCATCGCCTACCGCACCGACAACGTTCCCGCCGAGGCGGGCTGTAACACAGTGACGGTACGGCTACGCGACCCCCCGCCCTCCTCCCTGGCTGTCGACCTGGCCAGGGAGTTCGGGATGACGCTGGTCGGCTTCCTCCGCGAGAAGCGCTTCAACCTCTACTCATCCCCCGAACGGATCACCACGCCCTGACGCTCTCCCTCCCGGTCCACAGGGTTGTGAACTGCTGATTGTTTCGTCAGTGTTTATCAATTCTTCTCTGGATTCTCCCGTCCAGTGGGGTGTGGCCGGCCATTGGATCAGTGGGGCGCCGAAGGGGCCCGCGGGCGGGGCGAGGATGCGGTGCCGGGGCGCGGTGCGGGCTTTTCCGCCGGTCCGGTGGCTGTCGATCACCTCCCGAAGGTAAGCTCATGGTCATCGGTTGACAGCGGTGAGTAATGAGTGGGGGTGGGGTGGTGCGGGTCCATCAGGCCTACCGCTACGCCCTGGACCCCACCCCCGGGCAGACCGTCGCGCTGGCCTCGTGCGGGGCGTCCCGGTACGCGTTCAACTGGGCTCTGGGCCGGGTCAAGGCGGCTCTGGAGCAGCGGGAGGCCGAGAAGACCTACGGCGTCCCCGCCGAGCTGCTGATCGAGGTGCCGTGGTCGCTGTACGGCCTGCGCAAGGTGTGGAACGCCACCAAGGACGTGGTGGCGCCGTGGTGGGCGGAGCACTCCAAGGAGGCCTACAACACCGGCCTGGACGGTCTGACGCGAGCGTTGAAGAACTGGTCGGCCTCCCGTCAGGGCACCCGCAAAGGACCGAAGATCGGGTTTCCCCGGTTCAAAGCCAAGCACCGCACCACGCCGTCGTGCCGGTTCACCACCGGGACCATCCGCGTCGAGGCCGACCGCCGCCACGTCACCCTGCCCCGGCTGGGCACCCTCCGTACCTGCGAGTCGACCCGGAAGCTGGCCCGGCATCTGGAGCGGGGCACTGGGCGGATCCTGTCGGCCACCGTCCGCCTGCAGGGCGGCCGCTGGTCGGTATCTTTCGCCTGCGAGATCGACCGCACCGACCGCGCCCCGGCCCGGCCGGACGCGGTGGTCGGGGTGGACCTCGGCGTGAAGAATCTCGCCGTGCTGTCCACCGGCGACGCCGTCCCTCACCCCAAACACCACCGCTCGGCGCTGCGCCGGCTGCGCCGGTTGAATAAGCAGTTGGCCCGCCGTACCGGTCCGCGCACCCTCGACGGCGGCCGGCGGGAGCCCTCGGCCCGCTGGTCCAAGGCCAAGGCCGCGCTCGGCAGGGCGCACGCCCGGGCGGCCCATCAGCGGCGCGACGGCCTGCACAAGCTGACCACCAGGTTGGCGACGACGTACGGCACGGTCGTGGTCGAGGACCTGCACGTGGCCGGGATGCTCGCCAACCGGCGCCTGGCCCGCGCGGTGGCCGACACCGGCATGGCCGAGGTCCGCCGGCAGCTCACCTACAAGACCGGCTGGAGCGGTGGCCGGCTGGTCGTGGCCGACCGCTGGTATCCGTCGAGTAAGACGTGTTCGGGTTGTGGCGTGGTGAAAGCCAAGCTCGCTCTGTCCGAACGCACCTTCACCTGCGCGGCGTGTGGTCTGGTCCTGGATCGGGATCTGAACGCCGCCCGTAATCTGGCCGCGTTGGCGGCCGACGTCGCCCAGAGTTGCGGGGAGACGCAAAACGCCCGTGGAGGAGCGGTAAGACCCGGCGCCCGCGCCGGGCGCGCACCGGTGAAACGGGAACCCCGGCAACGGGGAACGCTGCCCCGGCAACGCGGCAGCTCGCTGGCTCTCACCGAGAAACACTGAGAATCAGCGAACGGCCACAGGCGGTGCCGTAGGAGGAGCACGCGCCCTTCGGAGCCGCGGACGATGCCGGTGACTCCGACCGTCAACGACCCCCTCCTAAGGGAGGGGGCTTGAGGTGCAGCGATGCACCTTGAAGCCCCGCGTTGACCAGCCCGAGTCGATCATCTTGAAGGAGGTGCATTCGATTGACTACGTTTCACGTAAGTGAGCAGACCCACCGGCAGGTGCTTCCTCAGCCTGCCGCTCTGGAATTCGTGGGAGCAGACAGCCCCGAGGGTGGGGACGAAACGGCTCACGGACTCCCGGCTGTGCCGGGCGCTGGCGTTGAACATGGGCGAGGGGAGATCGGTTCGGGCGGCACCCGCCTGGACCGGCGTCACCCCGAGGACGCTTCGGCGCCCGAGGGAGAGGCTCGTGAGGGCCATCCGGCCGCGTTTGTCCTGGACAGGCACGGCCACCCGCTCGACCCGTGCCACCCCGCCCGCGCCCGCCGCCTGCTGGCGGCCGGTCGGGCGGTCGTGGCCCGGCATACCCCGTTCGTCATCCGGCTGAAAGATCGCACGGCCGCCGATTCCGTTGTGACCGGCGTACAGGTCGGGATTGACCCTGGAAGCAAACACACCGGCATCGCGGTGTTCGCCGAGCACGGCGGGAACCGGACCGGCAGGTACGCGCTCCAGCTCGACCACCGGGGCGGGGCGATTCGCGACCAGCTCACCGCCCGCTCGCAGTATCGGCGTCGGCGCCGCAGTAAAAACCTGCGCTACCGTGCGCCCCGGTTCAACAACCGGACCAAGCCGAAGGGATGGCTCGCACCATCGCTGCGGCACCGCGTCGACACCACCCTGTCGTGGGTGGTGCGGCTCACCCGGTGGGCGCCGGTGCGGGCCGTGCACGTGGAGCGGGTCGCGTTCGACACCCACAGCATGTCGGCGGGCCGACCCCTGGAAGGGGCGGAGTACCAGCGGGGCACCCTCGCCGGGTACGAGGTGCGCGAATACCTGCTCGCCAAGGGCAACCGCAGGTGCGCCTACTGTGGCGCGACCGGTGTGCCGCTCAACCTCGACCACCTCCACCCCCGCAGCCGGGGCGGCTCCGACCGGATCAGTAACCTCACCCTGGCCTGCATCCCGTGCAACCAGGCCAAGAACGCCACCCCGGTGGAGGATTTCCTCAAGGACAGGCCCGCCCTCCTGGCGAAGATCCTCCAACAGGCGAAGGCTCCGCTGCGCGATGCCGCCGCCGTCAACACCACCCGGTGGGCGCTGTGGCGGGCCCTGGAGGCGACCGGCCTGCCCGTTCACCCCGCCTCCGGCGGCCGCACGAAGTGGAACCGGTCCCGCACCGGCGCCGCCAAGTCCCACACCTTGGACGCGCTGCACGTCGGCGAGCTGGACACCGTGACCGTCTGGCCGTCGACGGTCCTGGTGGTCAAGGCGACCGGGCGCGGCACCTACGCCCGTACCCGCACCGACCGCTACGGTTTTCCCCGGCTGCGGCTGCCCCGGACCAAGCAGGTCAAGGGGTTCGCCACCGGCGACCTGGTCCGCGCCGTCGTACCCAGCGGCAAGAAGACCGGTGTCCACTCCGGACGCGTCGCGGTCCGCAGCACCGGCAGTTTCAACATCACCACCCGGCACGGCACGGTGCAGGGCATCCACCACCGCCACGTCCGGCTGCTGCAGCGAGCCGACGGCTACGGCTACACCACCCACCCGGAAGTGCGGCACCGAGCCGCGTTTCCTCCCGGCCCTGAAGGACCGGGTCTCCACGCTGGAGGAAATGATGAATACCAGAGCGACTTCGCCAGGAAATATGTCGCCGAAGGGCGGGCTGAGGGGCGGGCCGAGGGTGAGGTCAAGGCTCTTCTGGCGGTCCTCTCCGCGCGGGAGATCGAGCTGTCCGACGAGGCCATGGAACGCATTGTTAACTGCACCGATATCGAGCAGATTGAGGTATGGATCCGCCTCGCGGCCACGGCGGATTCGACCGATGCCCTGTTCGGCTGAGGCGTTGAGAGACCATCCCGGTTCTCTCCGGTGACCCGGCACGTAACCGTGCCGGGTCACCGGTCCCGGCGGGGTCCGGTTCTCCGGCAGCGATGCCCGGCGACCGTTCCGCGACGGGTTACCAGAAGGTCAGCCGGTGTTCTGCAGGCCGGCGGCGACGCCGTTGACCGACAGCAGGAGCAGCGTGGACAGGCGTTCGCGCTCCTCCTCCGACAGCCCGTCGGCGGCGCGGAGCGTCGACAGGGCGCGGAGTTGCAGGTGGGAGAGCGCGTCCACGTAGGGGTCGCGGAGCTGGACCGCGCGCGACAGCACCTTGCGGTTCTCCAGCAGCCGGGTGTGGCCGGTGATCTCCAGCACCAGGCGGCGGGTGAGGTCGTACTCGCGCAGGACCTGCCTGACGAAGTCGTCCCGGCCGCCCAGCGCGAGGTAGCGGGCCGCGATCTCCCGGTCGGTCTTGGCCAGTGACATCTCCACGTTGTCCAGCAGTGAGGCGAACAGCGGCCACTCGCGGTAGGCGGCGCGCAGCTCGTCCAGGCCAGACTCGGAGATCACCGCTTCCAGGCCGCTGCCCAGGCCGTACCAGCCGGGCAGGTTGACCCGGGTCTGGGCCCAGGCGAAGACCCACGGGATGGCTCGCAGGTCGTCCAGGGAGCGGGGGGCGCCGAGTCCGCGCCGGGCGGGGCGGGAGCCGAGCCGGAGCGAGCCGATCTCCTCCAGCGGGCTGACCAGGGAGAACCATTCGGGGAAGCCGGGTGCCTCGGTCAGCGACCGGTAGGCCTTCTCCGAGGCGGAGGCGACCTGCTCGGCGACGGCGCGGAAGCGTCCGGCGGCCTCTGCCGTACGGGCCTCGATGGTCGGGGTGGAGGCGAGCAGCACCGCGGAGGTGACCTGCTCCATGTGGCGGCGGGCGATGGCGGCGTGGCCGTAGCGGGCGAAGATGACCTCGCCCTGCTCGGTGACCTTGAACCTGCCGCTGACCGAGCCCGGCGCCTGGGCGAGCACCGCCCGGTTGGCCGGCCCGCCGCCCCGGCCCAGGGCGCCGCCCCGGCCGTGGAACAGCGTCAGCCGTACGTCGTGCTCGGCGGCCCACCCGGCCAGCGCCTCCTGGGCCTCGTACAGCTTCAGGGTCGCGGCGGCCGGCCCGAGTTCCTTGGCGGAGTCGGAGTAGCCGAGCATGACCTCCAGGCGGCGGCCGTTCGCCGCGAGGCGGTGCTGGATGCCGGGGATCTCCAGCATCCCCGACAGCACTGTGGGGGCGTTGGCCAGGTCGTTGCCCGACTCGAACAGGGGGACCACGTCGAGCTGCGGGGCCTTGTCACCGAGCGCGTGTTCGGCCAGCGAGTAGACCGCGGCGATGTCGTCGGCCGAACGGGTGAAGGAGACGACGTAGCGGGAGCAGGCGGTCACGCCGTACCGCTCCTGGATCCAGCCGATCGTCCGGATGGTGGCCAGGACCTCGTCGGTGCGCTCTGAGGGCCGTCCTGCGGCGAGTTCGGCCAGGGCGGCGGCGTGGACCTGCGAGTGCTGGCGCACTTCCAGTTCGGCCAGGTGGAACCCGAACGTCTCCACCTGCCAGATCAGGTGCTGTAGCTCGCCGTACGCCTGTCGTCTGGCTCCGGCCGCGACCAGTGACGACTGGACGAGCCGCAGGTCGGCCAGGAGCTCCTCGGGGGAGCGGTAGGCCAGGTCGAGGCCGCGCTGCCGGGTGGCCAGGATGCGGGCGGTGACGAACAGCAGCCATTGGCGGTGCGGCTCCTGCGGGGAGCGTGTGGCCAGCTCCGAGACCAGGTCGGGGTAGTGGTTCTCGGCGGCGGCGAGCGCGGCCCGGAGCTCCGGCGAGGCGGGGGTGTATCCGGAGGCCACGGTGAGGGTGCGGCCGATCCGGTGGGTGGCGTTCTCCAGGGCGGTCAGCACGTGCTCGGTCTGGATGAGCACGGCGTCCCTGGTCACCTTGGCGGTGACGTTGGGGTTGCCGTCGCGGTCGCCGCCGATCCAGCTCCCGTAGCGGATGAAGGCGCGGGCCAGCGGCTCGCGGGTGCCGGTGCCCTCGCCGAGCGCGGCGTCCAGCGAGCGGTAGACCAGCGGGACCACCCGGAACAGGGTCTCGTCGAAGGCCGCCATGGCGGTGCGGACCTCGTCCAGCGGGTTGAGCTTGGTGGACCTGAGCTGTGAGGTCCGCCAGAGCAGGTCGATCTCCTCCAGCAGCCGGCGCCGGGTCTCCGCCCGTTCGGCGGCGCCCCGATCGGGGCTGTTGTAGGCGGCGAGCTGGCCGCTGATCCGCTGGATCGCGGTGACCACCGCGCGTCTGCGGGCCTCGGTCGGGTGCGCGGTCAGCACCGGGTGCAGCCGCAGCCCCTCCACCAGCTCGGTGACCCGTTCGCCGCCGAGTTCCTGCACGGCCTGTGCCAGGGACTCGGGCAGCGGCTCCTCGCCGGTGTCGCGGACCTGGAGCGTACGGATGCGGAAGTGCTCCTCGGCCAGGTTGACCAGGTGGAAGTAGCAGGTGAACGCCCGGGCGATGTGCACCGCCCGGTCGACGGGCCACTCGGCGACCAGCGCGGTGATCTCGTCGACCGAGACCTTTCCGCGACGGGCCGCGATGACGGCCTTGCGGAGACGTTCGACATCGGCGAGCAGGTCGTCACCGCCGTGCTCGGCGATCACCTGCCCCAGGAGCTCGCCGAGCAGGCGCACGTCCGCGCGCAGCTCGTCGGGCATCTCGGTGACCGCGGAAGAACGTTCTGCCTCATGATGCGCGATGGCGGACATGCTTGCCAGCGTAGTCAGTCCGTTTTCTCCGGCGGAGACCGGTCTCACCTATTGGACTAGACCATTCAGCCTGACCGGGAGATCGCGGCCAGGAGCTCGGGATACCGCCTGAACCCCAGGTCACCGGCGAGCCGGCGGCCGCCCCAGGAGATCAGCAGGCCGTACGGCACGGCCAGCACGCTGACCCAGGTGAGACCCAGGAGGACCGGCAGCGCGATCGGCAGCGCCAGCACGCCGCTACTGATCAACGCTCCGAAGGAGGCCAGGAAGGCGGCGCCGCCCTGCCCGGGAGCGGCGCCGGTGAAGGCGTTGAGCCGCTCGGGCACCGTGTACGGCAGGAGCACGCTCGTCAGGGCGCCCACGCCGAGCCCGACGCCGAGGATGCCCCAGGCTGTGAGCACGGCCGGGACCGCCCAGACCGGGTTCCCGGCGAGGATGGCGGCGACCACGGACACTACGGCCAGCAGCGGGGCCGCGATCGTCACGATGGCCAGGTGCCGCCCGGCGAGGTCGGTCCGCCAGTCCCTGCCGGTGCTGTAGGCCACGGAGTTCATCCACAGTGAGCGGCCGTCGATCCCGAAGGAGTTGGCCGACTGAAGAGCGATCATCATCCCGCCGATGCAGGCGGGGCCGACCGCCAGGGCGACGCCTCCCGCCCCGGTCCCGTTGCGGCTCAGGGAGAAGGCCATGATGCCGGTGACCGCGACGGCGGCGAACCAGCCGACCCGCCCCCGGGGGTCACGGCGGGCGTACTTGAGCTCCTTGGTGGCGATGGCGGCGAGCGGTCCGTCGGGCAGGAGCCGGGCGAGCAGGCCCTTGGAGTTGCGGACCGAGGCCCCCTCGGTGGAGGCGTCCGTGGAGACCAGCGTGCGGCGGAGCGCCACGATCCAGAGCCATCCCACCGCGGCGACCAGGGCGGCGAGCACGGCCAGCTCTGCGACCGCCACGAGGCCGCCGTCGGCGATGGCGTGCGCGGCCAGACCGGGCGGGGTCCAGCGCAGCACCGAGGCGACGCCGCGCAGGGTCGCGGCGGGGTCGGCCACGAGCTTGCCGTTGAGCAGCAGGTTGGGGAGCTGGGCCGCCAGGATGACCAGGATCGTCGAGACGGCGAGCACGTCCCGGCCCTTGCGAGTGCGCAGGATGCCGGACAGGGCCGTGGTGACCAGCCGCGAGGTGACGATGCAGAGCGCGAACTGCAGCAGCGCCGCGACGACGCCCAGCAGAAGGCCGCCGATGCCGGTGGCCAGGCCCACGACGGCCCCGGCCGTGATGACCAGCGTGGCGATCGGCCAGACGCCGGTGACCGAGGTGGCGAACATGCCGGCGGCGAGCTGGCCGGTCCGCAGCGGGAACAGCGACAGCCTGGACGGGTCCAGCGTGTCGTCCAGGCCGAACGCCAGCAGCGGGACGAACGCCCATCCCACGAGGAAGGCGGTGAACAGCACGATTCCGACGTCCGTCGCGATGTCGGCGGACGCGAACCGGAGCGCGGACGTCATCAGGAAGCCGGAGCCCGCGACGACGACCGCGGCGAGCACGGTGAAGATGAACCCGAGCAGGCGCCGGGCGCTGCCGCGCAGGTTTCCGGCGATCAGCCGGAGCTTGAGCCGGACGAAGACCCCCGGCCCCACCTTGGCGGGGCCGGCCTCGGGGTCCTGATCCGCCGCGCCGAGGACGGCCGTGTGGGGGTCGTGGCCTGCCGCGCTCATGCCGGGGTCGCGCCCAGCCATGGCAGGCCCTCCTCTCCGTTGTCGCCGCCGCCGACGCCGACCAGGCCGAGGAAGGCCTCGTTGAGGCTGCGTCCCGCGCGGACCTGGTCCAGTGGGCCCTGTGCGACGATCTGGCCGCGGTTCATCACCGAGACCCAGTCGCACAGGCGCTCGACGAGATCCATGACGTGGCTGGAGAAGACGACGGTCGAGCCGGAGGCGGTGTAGCGCCGGAGCACCTCGACCAGCGTGTTGGCGCTGACCGGGTCCACGCCCTCGAACGGCTCGTCGAGGAAGAGCACCTTGGGGTTGTGCAGCAGCGCGGCCGCCAGGCCGATCTTCTTGCGCATGCCGGTCGAGTAGTCAACGACGAGCTTGTCCGCCGACTCCATCAGGTCCATGACCTTCAGCAGTCCCTCGGCACGCTGCTCCACCTCGAGCCGGGGGATGCCCCGGAGCTGGCCGTTGTAGGAGAGCAGTTCCCGTCCGGACAGCCGCTCGAACAGGCGCAGTCCCTCGGGAAGCACGCCGATGCGGCTCTTTACGGGGATCGGGTCGCGCCAGACGTCGAGGCCGTCGATGTGGACGGTGCCGCCGTCGGGCCGGAGCAGGCCGGTGACCATGCTGAGCGTGGTGGTCTTACCGGCGCCGTTCGGGCCCACCAGGCCGGCGAAACTGCCCTGGGGAACGACGAGGTCGACGCCGGCCACGGCTGTCTGCCGGCCGAATCTCTTGAACAGCTGTCGTGTGCGTACCGCGTCAGCGATGTCCGTCATAGCCCCCACTTTGGCAGAATTTATGGTTTTGCGGATGAGGTCTCACCGCAGGCAACGAACGGCCGCCCCCGATAGTTCGCCTTTTCGGCAGACGGTTACCCTGCTGGAGATGGGCAGGAGCGAGCCTGACGCGGCAGGTGGAGCGAGGTGTCGGAAAGGGTGCGCCGGCCCCGCGGGACCGCGTGAGTGAACAGGAGTGGAACGACCCGATGAGCGCTGAACCGCTAGCCGCCGGGATTGACATTCACACCACGGCCGGCAAACTCGCCGACCTGGAGCGCCGCCTGGACGAGGCGGCCCACGCCGGCTCCGCGCGCGCGGTGGAGAAGCAGCACGCCAAGGGCAAGATGACCGCCAGGGAAAGGGTCCTCGCGTTCCTGGACGACGGCAGTTTCGTGGAGTTCGACGAGCTGGCCAGGCACCGGTCCACGAGTTTCGGCCTGGAGCGCGAGCGCCCGTACGGCGACGGCGTGGTGACCGGCCACGGCACGGTGGACGGCCGCCCGGTGGCGGTGTTCTCCCAGGATTTCACGGTGTTCGGCGGATCGCTGGGCGAGGTCTTCGGCGAGAAGATCGTCAAGGTCATGGACCACGCGCTGAAGACCGGCTGCCCGGTGGTCGGCATCAACGACTCCGGCGGGGCACGCATCCAGGAGGGCGTCGTCTCCCTGGGGCTGTACGCCGAGATCTTCAAGAGGAACGTGCACTCCTCCGGGGTGATCCCGCAGATCTCTCTGGTCATGGGCCCGTGCGCGGGCGGCGCGGTCTACTCTCCCGCGCTCACCGACTTCGTGCTGATGGTGTCGGAGAAGTCGCACATGTTCATCACCGGCCCCGACGTCATCAAGACGGTCACCGGCGAGGAGGTGACGTTCGAGGAGCTGGGCGGCGCCCGCACGCACAACTCCCGGTCGGGTGTCGCGCACTACGAGGCCGCCGACGAGGCCGACTGTCTGGAGTTCGCCAGGGCGCTGCTGTCCTATCTGCCCTCCAACAACCTGGACGAGGCTCCGGTTTTCGACATTGATCCGGTCCTTGCGACCACCGACGAGGACCGCGAGCTCGACACGTTGATCCCGGATTCGGCCAACCAGCCGTACAACATGCACACGGTGATCGAGCATGTCCTGGACGACGGCGAATTCCTGGAGGTGCACGCGCAATTCGCGCCCAACATCCTGGTGGGCTTCGGCCGGGTGGAGGGCCGTTCCGTGGGCATCGTGGCCAACCAGCCGACGAGTTTCGCGGGCACGCTGGACATCTCGGCCTCGGAGAAAGCCGCGAGATTCGTCCGGACGTGCGACGCGTTCAACATTCCGGTTCTGACATTCGTGGACGTGCCCGGCTTCCTGCCCGGCACCGACCAGGAATGGAACGGGATCATCCGCCGCGGCGCCAAACTGCTCTACGCCTACGCGGAGGCGACCGTTCCGCTGGTCACAGTGATCACCCGCAAGGCGTACGGCGGGGCCTACGACGTCATGGGCTCCAAGCACCTGGGCGCGGACATCAACCTGGCCTGGCCGACCGCGCAGATCGCGGTGATGGGCGCGCAGGGCGCGGTCAACATCCTCTACCGGCGTGAGCTCACCTCGGCCGGCGATCCCGACGCCGCGCGGGCCGGCTTCGTCACCGAGTACGAGGACACGCTCGCCAACCCGTATCTCGCCGCCGAACGCGGGTATGTGGACGGGGTGATCCGCCCGTCCGAGACCCGAGTCCAGATTGTCAGGGCGCTGCGAGCGCTGCGTAACAAGCGCGCGAGCCTGCCCCCGAAGAAGCATGGGAACATTCCGCTGTGACGCACCTGAGGATCGTCCATGGGGACGCGACGCCGGAGGAGATCGCCGCGCTGGTGATCGCACTGGCGTCGCGTGGGACTCCTGAGGCGAAAGCCGTCAGGAAATCCGAAAATTGGCGTAATCCTATACATCACATGCGAAAACCTCTTCCCTCTGGACAAGGCGCATGGAGATCAAGCGGCCTGCCGAGATAGATCCCAGGAACGGGGTGTCAAGTTGCACGAGAGTTGGGACTATCTAAGAAATGGGCGCATATAGTCAGCCGATCAGATAGTTCCGAGGCCTGGAGGACGACATGACCATCCTGGACCTCACCTCCCATCCCGTTGCCGCGAAGTACGCAGTCCTGGTGGACGTGGGGTATCTGTACGCGGCAGCGGGAGAAGTGCTTCTCGGTGCCAAAGAACGCAAGGAATACCGCGTCGCCGCCGACGAGCTCATCCAGGCGTTGCAGAAGCACGCGGAGGCCCGCATCCATGGCGAGCTGCTGAGGATCTACTGGTACGACGCCGCCCGCGACCGGGTGCCGACCGTGGACCAGCGCGTCATCGCCCAGCTTCCCTGGGTCAAGGTGCGCCTGGGCAACCTCAACGCGCGGGGCCAGCAGAAGGGCGTGGACGCGCAGATCAGAAGCGATCTGGAGGCGCTCGCCAGGCACCACGCGGTGAGCGACACGATCCTGCTCGCCGGGGACGAGGACATGGTCCCGGCCGTCGAGGCCGCCCAGGCCTACGGCGTGCGGATCCACCTGTGGGGTGTCGAACCGCCGTACGGCACCAACCAGGCCGAACGCCTGGTCTGGGAGTCCGACACCGTCGAGATCATCACCGCCGACTTCCTCCGTTCCTACTTCAGCCGCGCCCCCGTCCCGGTCCCCGTCCCCGTCACCCCGGTCGCCCCCTCTCCCGCCCAGGTCTTCGCCGCCCGCACCGCCGCCGCGGCCAAGCCGAAGGCACCCGCCGGTCAGGCCGCCAAGCTCGGCCCCAGCAGGCCCCGGGTCGAGGAGGTCGGCGAGCACGTGGCGCAGAAGTGGATCCTCACCCGCGGCCGGGACAACATCCGCGACCTGCTCCCCGGCCCGATCCTTCCCACGGTCATCGACACCGAGCTCCTCATCGAGGCGGAGAAGGAGCTCGGCCACTCCCTACGCCCCTACCCCGAGGCCCGGGTCTGGCTCCGGGACGGCTTCTGGGCCCGCGTCTACCGCGAGTTCGAGATCGGAGTCGGCGTCTCCTCCAAGTGACGGCTACCTGACGGTCATGTCCGATTCCCGCCAGCCGTAGGGACTGAGCTGCGGATAACGTCGTTGGTGTGTACGTGGAAGAGCTTGATTTCGACTCCTGTTACCGCGCGGTGTCCGCGAGAGACGCCCGGTTCGACGGGCGGTTCTACACGGCGGTCACCTCCACCCGCATCTACTGCCGGCCGATATGCCCGGCACGCACGCCCGCCTCCCGCAACGTGCGCTTCTACCGCCACGCCGCCGCCGCCGAGGCCGCCGGTTTCCGGCCCTGCAAGCGGTGCCGTCCGGAGCTCAGCCCCGGCGATCCCGGCTGGGACCACCGGGGTGACCTGATCGGCCGGTCGCTCCGGCTGATCGACGAGGGTGTGGCCGACGAGGGCGGGGTCGCGAAGCTGGCCGCGCGGCTGCACATCACCGAACGGCACCTGCACCGGCTGTTCACCACCGAGATCGGCGCCGGGCCGCTGGCCGTGGCCCGGACGAAGCGGCTGCTGCTGGCCAAGCAGTTGCTGACCGAGACCGGGCTGCCGATCACCGATGTGGCGTTCGCGTCGGGGTTCGGGAGCGTGCGGCAGTTCAACGCGACCATGAAGGAGACCTACGGCTTCACCCCCGGCGAGCTGCGGGCCACAGCGGGCCGGGCCGTCACCGACAGCTCGCTGACGCTCCGGCTCCACCGGCGCGAGCCGTACGAGGCGGAGACGCTGATGCGGTTCCTGGCGGCAAGAGCGATCCCCGGGCTGGAGCACGTCGACGAGACGGGCTACCGCCGCGCCGTCCCCGGCGGCACGGTCACCCTCACCCCGGACCCCGGCCATGTCCGGCTGGAGGTGAGCCTCGACGACACCCGCCACCTGGCCCGCGTCGTCGCCCGCTGCCGCCGCCTGCTCGATCTCGACGCCGACCCCGCGGCCATCGCCGACGCCCTCGGGGAGACGTCCCTGGCCCCGCTCGTCGCCGCCCGCCCCGGTCTGCGGGTCCCCGGAGCGTGGGACGGCTTCGAGGTGGCCGTCCGTGCCGTGGTCGGCCAGCAGATCTCCGTCGCCGGCGCCCGCACCATCCTCGGCCGCCTCACCGTCCGTGCCGGTCGCCCCACCGGCGCGGAGGGGTTCACCCACCTGTTCCCCACCGCCGCCGAACTCCTGGAAGCCGATATCGGCGGGCTCGGGCTGACCGGACGGCGAGTGGCCACGCTGAAGGCGCTGGCCGCGAAGGTGGCGGGCGAGGAGATCGACCTGGACGGGGCCCAGGAGCCGGGGGAGGCCGTGGCCGGGCTACTGGAGGTGCCGGGGATCGGACGGTGGACGGCCGGCTACATCGCGCTGCGGGCACTGCGTGACCCGGACGCGTGGCCCGAGGGAGACCTCGGGCTGCGGCGGGCCATGGCGTGCCTGGGCATCTCGGAGGAGCACATCGAGCGGTGGCGGCCCTGGCGGGCCTACGCCGCGCTACACCTATGGAGTGCGGAATGATCGAGGCACAGACACTGCCCACACCCACCGGCCCGCTGGCGCTGCTGGCGCACGAGGGGGTCGTCGTCGCAGCGGGCTTCACCGCCGACCCGCACGAGATGTTCGCCCGGCTCTCGCCCCGGCTCCAGGCACACGGGCTCGCCCGGGTGGAGGATCTGGGGCCGGCGGCGCAGGCCGTACGGGACTATCTGGACGGCGACCTGGCGGCCCTCGACAGGGTCGAGGTGGAGCAGCCGGGCACGCCCACCCGGCAGCGGCTCCTGACGGCGCTGCGGGAGGTCCCGGCGGGAACCACGATCAGCTACGCCGAGCTCGCCGAGCGGGCGGGGCTGCCGAGGACGGCGGCCCGGGCGGCGGGGTCGGCGTGCGCGCAGAACCTGATCGCGCCGTTCGTCCCGTGCCACCGCATCCTGCCGTCCACCGGCGGCTTCGGCGGCTACTACTACGGCACGCCGGTCAAACGCTGGCTGCTCACCCACGAGAAGGCCCTGGCCCCGGCCCTCGTGCCGTGATCGCTCACTTCGAGCCCCGGACGGTGCTCTGCACCTCGCCCACCTCGACGTCGCGGGTGGCGCTGACCTGGATGGGGTCGTAGACGACGGGCACCACGTTGTCCTGCACCCCGACGTTCCAGACGGAGGTGACGGTCAGCGTGTAGACGTCGCGGGACTGGTCGGCCGAAGCCCGCCGGTAGGTGACGCCGCAGGTGAACGTCCTGCCCTTGGCGTACGGCGTGCCGGCCGGCCCGCAGTCCTTCCTCACCTCGGCTCGGCCGCCGTCCGTCCCCGGGTCGATCGTGAGGTCGGCCAGGGTGGCGACCACGGTCGCGCTCATCACCCCGGGCAGCGTCGCGGTCACCGATCTGGTGGTCTCACCGGCATTGTCGAGCCAGACCCAGGTCGGCAGGTTGACGTAGCTCCTGGCATCGGGGTTGAGCTCGATCTTCGGCTCGGGCACGGTCAGCGCGGCGCGGGCGATGTCCACGAGGTCCTGAAGGGTGATCCCGCCGGGCGGGGTCGTGTTGGGCGGCACGAACACGTAGGTCTCCATCGCCAGCTGGCAGCTCAGGCCGTTGGGGTCGGACGAGTCGTGGGCGATCGTCCACCAGCGCCCCTCCTGGCCGATCTTCTCCACGAAAGGCTTGAGGGTCTCCGGGCGGGTCTTCAGGTCATCCGGGTCGACGTGCGTCGTCCTCTGCTTGAAGTCCAGCATCTCTTCGGCGTTCTGGGTGGGTTCGTACCAGCAGGGGCGCTTGAGCCGATAGCCGTCGCTCTTCCCCCCTCGGCCGTTCCCGCTGATGACGATCTGGGAGTTCTTCAGGCTGACCCCGGCGGTCCTTCCGTTCTGATAGCCCTGGACCTGGACGTCCTGACCGCCACCGCCGCCACCCGGCCCCGCCGGGGCGAGCAGCGTCAGCCCCGCAACAACCACGTTCATGATCATCGAAGACATCCCTTCGCGGGTTCACTGGGAAGTTCGGCGTGTTGGAGCAGCCTGATCCGCCAGATCCCGTCGTCGTCCCGCCGTAGGCCGACGAGCTGGAAGAAAGGTTCCCTGGTCCAGTCGGGCTGCGCGCGGACCGCCTTGCCGGTCTCCGAGTCCAGGAGCCGCATCCCCGTCTCGTCCACGCACGCGTGCAGCACGGCTCCGCGGCCGGTGACGGAGCTGACGTTCAGCGCATACAGCCGGGAGGTCCCGCGCACCGATCTGTGCTGCTTGAGGAACTCCCTCACCCACCGGCGCGCGTCCGTGCCCGCCTCGTCCTGGACCGCCTCCAGGTAGGCGGTGTCCTGTCCTCCGGTGACGACCGACTTGAACGATCCGGCGCGGTAGTCGCGGAAGGTGTTGATCATCCCGGTGGTGTCCTGGTCGGCCACGGCGGGCCACTCGACCACCACCCGGACGCCGGGGGCGACCCTGACCGTCTCCACCCTCGGACCCTTCTCCTCCTCCGGAGCGGCCCCGGCCTGCTGCGACACGCCCGGGTCGCCGGCCGGGAGGTCGGAAGGGGTGAACGGCCGGGGTTCCGGCGCGGAACAGCCCACCGGCACCAGCAGGGCCAGCGCGACCACCACGCGCGCGGTCGCGGGCCCCGGCCCCCTCGTCCCGCTCATGCCGACGGCGCCGATCGCATCCGCCACGAGGGCAGCAGCTCGTCGACGAGTGCCTCCGTCTCCGGGGCCATCCCGCCGTCGGCATGGCCCGGGCGGCGATGCAGAGCCTCGACCACGGCACGCATCCGGCCGGGGTCGCCGGTGAGGTGGGTGGCGCGCAGCAGGTCCCGCCAGAGTCCCTCGTCGTCACCCGCCAGCAGCAGTCCGGCCCGGACCGCCGCGACGGCCCCGGCGGCCTCGCTGCCGGCCAGCCGTACCTCGCAGAGCCGGTGGGCGGCGTCCGCGACCCCGGCGGTCACGTCGTACTCCAGGTCGTCGGCGGCCAGCCAGGCGTATCGGCCCGGCGGGCGGCCGTTCAGCATCGGGCCACGCACCAGGTTCAGGGCCTTCTCCAGAAGTACGGCACGGAGCGGAGCATCCACGTGCGACCGGCGGACGAAGTCGCGGAAGAGCATCCAGTCGGTCCTCACCTCGGGTCCGAGGCGGAGCCGTCCCGACTCGTCGGTGAAGAGGTTGGGCCGTCCGGTGCTGTCGGTGCCCAGCCACGCGACGACCCGGGCGATCGTGGCGTCCCTGACCACGGCCTGCACGCCCCTCGGCCAGAGGATGCCGCCGAGCACGACGGGGTGGACGCCGCCCGGGTGGGTCGCCAGGTAGACGACGAGCTCGACGGCGATCGCGGCCCGGCCCTCCTCCAGCGGCGGCGGGCCGGTGATCTCGACCGGACCGAGGATCCGCACCTCGATCGAGGGCGTCTGCGTGACCGGTTCCGGCTCGTCGGGCAGGGGCTCCCCGTCGAGCCGCCCCGCCGTGTCGAACAGGTCGATCAGGGCCCGGTAGTGGCGGCGGGGCAGGAGCTGCGCGGTCACCTCGAAGCCGAGCGCGTCCACGGTGGCACGGCCGTCCTCGGTGATCTTCCAGTTCCAGGTGGCGTGCGGGACGTCGCCCGCCACGACGTATCCGGCGGCCGTCCGGACGCCCTTCCTGGCGAGGACCGCGAGGCGGCGGCCCTCGTCGGCGGTCGGGGCGACCGCGGACAGCACGTAGTGCGGGGGCCAGATCGGGTCGGCGGCGCGGCCGTGGATCCGGCCGGTGAGCACGTCGCCCCCGTGGCCGCGCTCGCCGGCCGTGGCCTCCAGCTCGGGGAGGACCTCGGCCAGGCTGCCCGCGTAACGGATCCGGCCGGGGGCGATCACGCCCAGCTCCTCCCCGAAGCCGACAAGTGTGACGCGCATCCGGTCCGACCAGCGGTTGGTGGCCAGCTCCACCGCGAGCGCGGCGAGGGCGGGAGTGCTCTGGGCGCCCGTGAGGCTGATCAGCCCGTGGGCCGCCTCAAGATCGACGAGCACCCGTCCCCCCTCGTTGGAACCCAGCGAGACCAGGCCCGGGTACGGTGCGGGAGCCCCGGCGAGCGCCTGCTCGTCGAGCATGCGGCCCTCGTGGGCCGGCAACCGCCACACCTGGCCGTCGTCGTGGGCGGCCCAGGGGGCGGGGGCGTCGAGGTCGGGCGGGTGGATCCACAGGTCAAGGGTCCGCGAGGACAGGTGCGCGGCGTAGATCGTGGGCGGGACGCGGTTCTGGGCGGCCAGGGACCTGCCGAGGAGGCGCAGCCCGAGGTCCAGCATCCGGCTGCCCGGGGCGTCGGCACCAAGCCGGAGCGCCAGCTCGGCCTGGGCCGCGTCGTCCCTCGGCCGGACGATCCGGTGCCCGAACGCCCGGTACCACAGCTGCTGCCTGCGCCTGCGGCCGAGCGCCGCCAGCAGCCCGGCCGCCGCCAGCGAGGCCCCCGCCAGGTAGTCGAGCATCCCGAGCCCCGGGTCGTGCGCGGCGGGGTTGGCGACCACCGCCGGCTCACGCACGTTGCCGTCCCTCACCGGCTGGTGCCCGGTGGCCGTCTCCCGGGGAGATCGCCGCTCTGCGGGATCGGCGGTGCGGGAGACCTCCGGCCGGACCTCCACCGGGACGTCCGGCCGGCCGGGAGTGAAGTTCTGGGTCCGGCCGTCGAGCTCCACCGGCCTGCCCGGGTGGTCCTCGAGGGTGGCGTCGCGGGGCTGGGTGGCCGGGACGATGTGGACGTTCCTGGCGTCATCAGGCATGTCCAGAACCCAGCCCGGCCTGATCAGGTCGGCCATGTGGAGGCGGCTGCCGTCGGGCTGCTCCTTGTGCTGGTTGAGGCGGTAGATCTCCGGATAGCGCCGGCCGTCGCCGAGGCACTTGTCCGCGATCTCCCACAGACTCTCGTGGTGCCGCCCGTGCGGCGGCTGCACCACATAGACCTTCTTGGCCTTCCCCACCGGCACCAGCGGCGCCCGCTCCTCGGCGACCGGTGCGGAGAGCGCGACGGAGGCGACCGCGGGGCGGTCGGCCGGCGGGGCGCCCGCCCTCGCGATCGGCACGACGACCGCCGACACGGTGAACAGCAGCAGCACGGCGGAGACCAGCCGGTTGGCCAGCATCTGGGTGCCGCCGGAGAGCGGGACCCTGGCCGGCATGCCGACCCGGCGCAGCCCGGCGTAGATCTCGACGATCACGCAGACGGTCAGCTGCAACCACGCCAGCCAGACCAGCAGGACGAGGATCGCGACGATCGTGCCCGTGCCGACCTGGCTGGTCAGCAGGTCGAGGTCGAGCAGTTCGGGCGGGAGCGGCGGCCCGGCCAGCCGGAGCAGGGCATAGGGCACCCCGCCGAGGAGCGCAAGCAGCACGGTCAGCGCGCCGAGTCCGGCGAGCAGGTCACCCGCGCTACGTCTGGGCCTGATGCGCATGGGCTGTCGCGTGGGCATGTGTTTCCCTCCCCGTCCAGATTCGTCGTCCGTCATCCGCTCGGCCAGTGGTTCGCGGCAATTGGTCTAGGGCGTTCGGCATGCCCTTTCCCGCCCTCCGAGACCGCCCCGGCCGCCCCCGCCCATCAGCCGTCCTCCCCCGTGTCCGGACCGGCGGTGGCCTCGGCCTCCATCGCGGAGCCGGGGAAGCCGAAGGCGGCGAGGAAGAACGCCTTCCACGCCACCGAGACCCGTACGGTGACCTCGGCCTGGCCCCCGCCGGCCGTGCACTGGACGAGCTGGACCTCGTCGGTGCTGTGGGCGGAGACGAGTTCCCCGGCCTTGGCACAGACGGCGCCCTCGTCCAGCAGCCGGGCCTGGCCGGTGGCGCGCAGGTGCTCGACGTCGATCTGGTCGGCGGCCGACCGGGCCGCCTGCTCGGCGATGTCGGCTGCCCGCAGCCGGGCGTTGATGGCGGCCCCGCCGTCGACCAGGAGCCCAGCCAGCAGGAAGACCGCCACTGAGAAGATCACCGTGAAGACCGACATCGATCCCCGCTCACCGGCCGCCCGGCGTCCGTGCCCCCGGTTCCGGGCAGGGCCCGTCACCCTTCCGGTCCCCCGGGGAGTTTGGAAGGTCGCTGCCCTGCCGCCGGGGTTCACCAGAACCTCCCGAGGATGCCCCGGCCTTCAGGCCGGGGAGGAATCGGGAGCGGGAGGGCCGCCAAGGCCCGAGCGTGCCCTAACCGGTCAGTCATTTCGATCGGCTTCTTTCTGAGTCGTGTAGCCGTAGCCATCCGCGCGCTGAAGATGGCGGACATGCCGGTGGTTGATCCCGGCGACGCGACCGTGCCGGGTGGTGATGTCGAACGAACCGGAGGAGCGGACCAGGACTCGCCCGAGGTGAACCCCGGCCTTCTTGCCTGCCGGGACGTTCGCCCGGACCAGGTCGCCGGTCTGGAAACCGTGGTGCAGCTTGATCCGTGGCCGGACAAGACGGGGGAACCCGTAGCGGTCGGGGGTGGTGCGGGCGTAGGCGCCGCGCCCGGTCGCCGTGACCACCAGGACCGTGGACGGCCAGACGGTCACGGTCTCCAGTTCGCCGACGTGCAACGCGTCCAACGTGTGCGACTTGGCGGCGCCGGTACGGGAGCGGTTCCACTTCGTGCGGCCGCCGGAGGCGGGGTGAACGGGCAGGCCGGTCGCCTCCAGGGCCCGCCACAGCGCCCACCGGGTGGCGTTGACGGCGGCGGCGTCGCGCAGCGGAGCCTTCGCCTGCTGGAGGATCTTCGACAGCAGCGCGGGCCTGCCCGTGAGGAACTCCTCGATCGGGGTGGCGTTCTTGGTCTGGTTACACGGGATGCAGGCCAGGGTGAGGTTGTTGATCCGGTCGGAGCCACCCCGGGAACGCGGGTGGATGTGATCAATATTCAACGGCACGTCCTGCTGGCCGCAGTACGCGCACGCCCGGCCCCACGTGGCCAGCAGGTATTCGCGCACCTCGCACCCGTGCAGGGTGCCCTGCTGGTATTCCACTCCTTCCAGCGGTCGCCCGGCTGACAGGGCGTGCGTGTCGAAGGAGAGCTTCTCCACGTGCACGGCGGCCACGGGCGCCCAACGGGTCAGCCGCGCCACCCACGACACGGTGCCGTCGACGCGGTGTTGCAGGGACGGCGCGAGCCACCCCTTCGGCTTGGTCCGGTTGAGGAACCGGGGCGCGCGGTAGCGCAGGTTCGCGCTACGGCGTCGCCGTCGATACTGCGAGCGGGCGGTGAGCTGGTCGCGGATCAGTGCGCCTCGGTGGTCGAGCTGGATCGCATACCGTCCGGCCCAGCTCCCGCCGTGGCTGGTGAACACGGCCAGGCCGGTGTGCTTGGAGCCGGGGTCGATACCGACCTGCACGCCTGCCACGGTGGAATCGGCAACCGACCGGTCTTTGAGACGGATGACGAACGGGGTGTGACGGGCCACGACCGCCCGCCCGGCTGCCAGCAGGCGGCGGGCACGGGCCGGGTGACACGGTTGCAGCGGGGTGCCGTGCCTGTCCAGGACAAACACGACGGGGTGAACCTCACGGTTCGCTCCCTCCGGCGCCGAAGCGCCCTCGGGGTGACGCCGAGCAGACCGGGTGCCGGTCCGCTCGATCTCCCCTCGCCCAGGTTGAACACCAGATACCGCCTGGCGGCGGTGTCCGTGAGCCGTTTCGTGCCCACCCTCGGGCGTGTCTGCTCCCACGGATTCCAGAGCGGCAGGCTGAGGAAGCACCTGCCGGTGGGTCTGCGATCTTGTATTCAACGTAGCCATCAAAATGCACCTCCTTGAGCTGACGGCTAGGGCTGGTCAACGCGGGGCTTCAAGGTGCGTTACCGCGCCTCAAGCCCCCTCCCTTCAGGAGGGGGTCGTTGACTCGACCCTCCGGTACTGCTCCAGCGGGACCACCGCGTCACCCTTGACGTCCTTGGCCGCGCCGAAGCCGAGGAAGTCCAGGTTCAGGGAACAGATCACCTCGGCCCGGACCTGGCCGCCCTCCTTCCACTGGGAACCGGCCAGACTCACCTCGGGCTCGCACTCACCCGACAGCGACTCCTTCGCCGCGTCGTCGGCGGCGGCCTCGGCGTCGGCCAGCGTGCGCTCGACCGAGGCGGCTCTGGCCGCGTCCCTGGCCGCGCCGTTGACCTCGCCCTGGGCCTCCACCACCCGGCCCGCGCCGACCAGGAAGAGCAGGAACAGCAGGAAGACCGGGGCCAGCAGCACCGTCTCCGCCGTCAGCGATCCTCGTTCGCCACCGCGCCGCGGGCGTCCGCGTTCACATCCGCGGGAGAGGACCGTGCGGGTCACGGGCATCCCTCGCTCCCGTCGTCGGGGCGGAAGCACTCGATCGGCCCGCCGAACCGCGAGGTGATGGTGAACGTCGTGGAGGGCAGCAGCGGGACCACCTGGACCGCCGTGGCGGTGATCTCGACGCCCCGCCGGCCGCCCTCCTCCCAGGCCGTGACGGTCGCGCCGTCGAGGAGCTTCGGGCCGACGGCCTTGAGCACCGCGTCTGCCCGCTCCCTGGCGTCGCTCTCCCAGGAGTCGGTGTCGATCCGGGCGAGCCGGGCCCCTTCCCGGGCGGCGGCGTCGGCCACCTGGCGCCCGTGGAACCACAGGGCGAACTGCACGACGAGCAGGATGACGGCCAGCACCACCGGCATGATCATCGCTAACTCGATGGCGGCGGCGCCCCGCTCCCGGTCACGGCTCTCAGCCGTCACCCTGGCCGCCTCCGCCGCCGAACTGGGTGGAGATCTCGTTCTGCTTCCCCTCGACCAGCGTTTTGATGAGCGTGGCGAGACCGAGCGCGACCCCGGCGATGATGGCCGTGATGATGACCCACTCCACGGCGGAGGCACCCCGGGTGGGAGCGTTGCGGGCCTTGTCGATCCGTACGTTCAGGAGGGCGGTCGTGTAGACGATCCACGGATGGCTCAGCATGGTCAGGACCCCAACATCTTCATAGCGGCGGGAAAACTAAGAAAGATCACGAACCCCGCGCAGAGCAGGAGCTGGGCGACGAGCATCGACTGGGACCGCTCACCCGCCTGTCCCTCCACCTCTGCGAGCTCACGCCGCCGCAGGGTCGCGGCGCGGGCCGTGAGGGACGCGCGGACCTTGGCGCCGTCGTCGGCGACCAGCCCGAGCGCGGCGGACAGGTCGCGCAGCTCGTCCACGTTGATCTCGTCGCCGAGCTGCCCGAGAGCCTGCCACGGGGTGATGCCGACGATCCTGGCGTTGCCGAGCGCCTCGCGGATCCGGGTCATCGCCCAGTTGACCCCCTCGTCGCCGGCGTCCGGGGTGCCCACCGAGACCGCCATCATCAGTGCCTCCGGCACTCCGCGCCCGCCCGCCAGGTTCATCGCGACCAGGTCCAGGAAGGCCCCGACGACATGCCGGAAGTCACGGCGCATCCGGGAGGCGTCCCGTCTGATCTGCAGGTCGGGCAGGACGAAGAAGACTCCGGCGACGGCGAGGGCGGCCCACAGCGGGATGGCGAGCGAGATGCCCAGCTCCATCAGCACCAGCCAGCCGACCAGCAGCGGGAACGCCAGCAGCCCGGAGACGGCCAGCAGCGCCTTGGTGGCCAGGAACCCCTCGAACGACCTGCCGAGCAGGGCCAGGTCCGCCTTGGCCGAGCGGGCCTCCCACCCGCGGGCCGCGTAGAAGCGCGCCAGCCGTACGCCCAGCCTCCGCCGGAAGGCGCTGACCTCCTCGTCGGGCAGGATGAGCTGCATGCGCGGGGCGGCCGTGCCCTCCCTGGCCGCGTCGAGCGCCAGCAGCCGCGTCACCAGCCCCGGCCGGGCCGGGAACAGCGCCCGGATCAGCAGGAACAGGCCCAGTCCGAGCACCGATCCCGCGAGCAGTGGTTCAGTCATCGGGCACCTCGCCTCCGGAGGGCAGGCCCAGCAGGCGGGCGGGCTTGTCGAAGCGGGCCAGACGGCGCATCCAGGCGAAGCCGGCACCGAAGAACCCGGCGACCACCACGAGGACGGCCTGGCCGAGGGTGCTGTCGTACTCCTCGACGTAGGAGGGGTTGAACACGACCAGCGCGACGGCGAAGGCGACGGCCGTACCGACCACGATCTGCACGCTGCGCCGGGTGGAGCGGCGCTCGGCCTCGACCCGGCGGCGCATGTCGAGCTCCTCCCTGGCCGAGACGGCAAGCGCGCCGAGCACCTCGCGCAGGCCGGGACCGCGCAGCTTGGAGTTGAGGATCAGCGCGGCCACGACCAGGTCGGCCGAGGGGTCGTCGAGCTCCTCGGCGAACAGCCGGAGCGCGTCGGGCAGCGGCATCCGGGTGTGCAGGCGGTCCACCAGCGCGAGCAGGTGCGGGCGGAGCATGGGGGCCGCGGCCCGGATCGAGGACGGGATCGCCTGTTCCAGGCCCGCGGCTCCGGCGATGGTGTCGCGGAGCGACTCGGTCCAGGCGGCCAGCCCCTCCAGCCGCCGCATCGCCGTGCGCTCCTCGGCCGCGCCACCCGACAGGCCCCGCCATCCCAGGGCGAGGAGCACGGCTCCCACCGCCATGACCGGCCAGCCGGTCACCACCAGCACGAGCACACCGGCGATGGCGCCCGCCGCGGACCGGGTGGACAGGGCCCGGATGAGCTCCCGCCTGCCGGCTTTCTTCCCGGCGGTGGCGGGACGGGGGCGCGTGCCGTACAGGGCGAGGCCGAGCAGGAACAGCCCCGCGCCGACCGCCGCTCCGGCCAGCAGCGTCAGCGGGTCGAGCAGCCCGGGCGGGATGGGGATCATGTCCGGCCTCCCGAGGGGTGACCGGGACGGGCGTACGGCCCGGGCGGGACGCGGATCATGCCCAGCCTCCCGGGTCGTAGCCGTGGTGGGCGAGCTCCTCCAGGCAGGACAGGGGGGCGTGCGGCAGCACCCGGCCGTCGGGCGACAGCGCGAACACCTCCGAGGAGAGCACCCGGCCGTCCACCCCCGCCACCTCGCGCACGCTCGACACGAAGCGACGGAGCCGCCCGCCCGCGGCGTACTCGTTGCGCTTCTCGATGAAGACCACGAAGTCGATCGCGCCCGCGATGAGCATGTGGGTCGCCTCGATCGGCAGGCGTTCGGCGGCCTGGAGGGCGTAGGTGGCGATCCGGTTGAAGACCTCCATCGAGGAGTTGGCGTGGATGGTGGAGAGCGAGCCGTCGTTGCCCTGGGTCATCGCGTTGAGCATGGTGACGATCTCGTCGCCGAGCACCTCGCCGACGATCACCCGGGACGGGTTCATCCGCAGCGACCGGCGGACCAGCTCCGCCATGGTGATCTCGCCCTGGCCCTCGGAGTTGGGCAGCCGCTGCTCGAAGGCCACCACGTTGGGGTGGAGCTCGGAGAACTGGTCGAGGCCGAGTTCAAGCGCGCGTTCCACGGTGATCAACCGCTCGGACGGCGGGATCTCGTTGGCCAGCGCGCGCAGCAGGGTCGTCTTCCCCGCGTTGGTGGAGCCCGAGATCATGATGTTCTTCCTGGCCGCCACCGCGGCCGAGAGGAAACGGCCCACCTCGGGGGTCAGCGTGCCGTTTCCCACCAGGTCGCTGAGGAAGACCTTGCCCAGCCGGGAGCGGCGGATGGAGATGGACGGGCGGACCGTCACGTCCATCACCGCCGAGAGGCGGGAGCCGTCCGGCAGACGCAGGTCAAGCTGGGGGTTGGCGGTGTCGAAGGGCCTGCTGGACAGGCCGCTGTAGGCGGCGAGGATCTGTATCAGCTCGACCAGCTCGTCGTCGGACTCGGCCACCGGCTCGCGCATGATCTCCTGCCCGTCGGCGTAGCCGACGAAGACCCGGTCGCAGCCGTTGATGTCGATGTTCTCGACCTCGGGGTCGTCCAGCAGCGGCTGCAGGCGCCCGACGCCGAACAGCGCCGCGTGGATCCCGGCGGCGAGTGCCTCCTCCTCCTCGGCCGTGGGCGGGGTACGGCCGACGCCGATCTCGCCGCGCGCGAACTCCTCCAGGACCTGTGCGATCAGCGCGCGGGCGAACTGCCGCTCGTCCTCGCCGGTCATCGGCACCAGGCCGCTGGCCTGGTCCAGGCGGCGCTGATGGGCCAGCCGGTCGCCGACCTCCTGCCGGAAACGCTTCACCAGCGTGTGATCGATGGTCATGCGGCGGGCTCCGGGGCACGGACCTGGGCCGCCAGGCGGCCCGCGAGCTCGCGGGCGGTACGGATCAGCAGGGAGCGGTCAAGACGCCCGCCCCACTGGCCGCGCAGCAGCTCCGCGCCCTTGGGGTCGTGGGCGAGCCCGCTGACGAAGGCGACCTCCCTGCCCGTGGCGGCGACGATCCGGCGGACCTCGTCGATCGTCACGCGGTACTGCCGGGGGTCGGCGATCACCACCACCCCGACCTGCGGGGTCCGGGGCATGATCTGCAGACGCTCCCGCAGGTGGGCGACATGGTCCAGGCTCGCCCTGGTGAACAGCACGACCATCGCGGCCTCGGCCGTCAGCTCGGCCAGCTCGGGGTGCGCGCCGAGCCGGCCGCAGTCGGCCAGCACGTCGGCGTGGGGCAGTGCGGCCAGCGCCCGGCCGAGCGGGCCCCAGAGCCAGGTGAGCCCGGCGGCCTGCTCACCGTGGGTCAGCCCGGCCAGCACGTCGAGACCCCCGACGATCCTCTGGGTGTGCTCGTGGATCTGGTCGGGATGCAGTCCGCGACGGGCCATGGCGCCCAGGGTGAGCAGGCCGCGGGCCGGGTTGAGCACGCCGCCGTCGTCGCCGGGGAGGCGGTAGGCGATGTCCCCTCCGGCCGGGTCGCACTCGGCGAGCAGCACCGGGCGCGGCCAGATCGCGCCGAGTGCGGTGGCCGCCGTGGTCACACCCGGCGCCCCCTTGTCCGCGGCCAGCACGATGAGAGCCACGTCAGCGCGCTCCCGGCAGTTTGGCCAGGGCGATCTCACCGTTGGAGGCGTAGGCGGCGATCGTCGGCGACACCGTGGCGTCCACGATGACCGTCACCTGTCCGGACGAGCCGTTCCTTCCCGGAGCCCCGACGCTGTGGACGAGCGCGGCCTGTGCGAGCACGCGGCTCTGCGCGTCGGCCGTGCCGCCCCGCCCCGGCACGTGGATGACCTGGACCCGGTCCCCCTGCACGAGGGCCGAGGGGAACTGGCCGGGTTTGAGGGCAAGGCCCACCTGTGCCTTGCCCGGGCCCAGCTCCGCGCTGGAGGAGACGACCATCTCGCGGGTCAGCAGGGTTCCGGGCAGCAGGGTGACGCGGGCGTAGTTCTCCGCGACGCGGGGACGGTCGGCATAGGACACGTAGCCGATGCCGGTGTCGGCGATCTGGACCTCGCGCATCGCGGCCAGGGAGATGCGCTGGCCGGTGCCGACCTGCTGGGTGATCTCGATCGCGGAGACCCGGTCTCCGCTCCGCATGACCAGCAGGGTGGTGGCGAGCGCGCCGCCCAGGATGAGCAGCAGGGCAAGGGCCGCGAGCGCGGGCCTGCGCTCGCGCGGGGGGACGGGGAGCTTGCGCGACGCCGGTCCTGAAAGAGCGCCCGCCGAGCCTTGCCGCTCGGCGTTCACCGGTGGACGGCCCGCTGGCTTCTCGCTGGTCCTCATGGGCAGGGGGTCTCCCAGAGTGATCACAAATATAGGGACTACTGGTTGAATTTACGCCATTATGCGCACCGTGCCGATGAACTGCCGGACAAAAGCCAGGACCCATGCTCGTTTGATAGGAACAGGTCTGTCAACGTCGATCGGAAAGAAACTGGCGGTTCGGCTAGATGACAGATGACTTATCCGGATGATAAGGGCCTAGATTAAATCGCATAACAACCCCACCGATATTTACATACGTCATCTAAATCCTTCGGAGAGCCGGCCGGAATCATCTCCGAGGGGGCGCGGAGTCGCATTGCCGCAAACAGCTCCTCCTGGACCGTTCCCCCTCTGTACCTTGGACGCGGGTCGACCCGAGGAGAGCGGCGATGCGGATCATGCTCACCGTGCTCACCGAGCACGCCGACCGCGATGTCATGGTCGAGAGCGACGAGACGACCACGGTGGCGCGGCTCGCGGAGTCGCTGTCCGGGCAGGGCGGCGAGCGCCCGACCAACGTGGTGCGGCTGACACGGAGCAAGGCACCCTACGGGCTGGGCCACGGCTCCCCCGGCGCCGCGCCCCCGACGCTCTGGCTGGACGGCCGCCCCCTGGACCCCGGCGCCCCCGCGCTCGGCCTGCTCCGCGACGGCGACCTCGTCACCCTCGACCGCGATCTGGCCGGGGCGACGGTGGCCGAGGAGCCCGGCGGGATCGTGGAGGTCCGGGTGATCGGCGGGCCCGCCGCCGGGTCCGTGCACCGCCTCAGCCTGGGCGTCCACACCGTCGGCTCCGATCCCGCCTGCGCGGTGGCCGTCCCGGACGGGCGACTGCCCGGCCAGGCCGCCGTGATCAGGCTCACCCCCGACGCCATCACCGTGGAGCCCGGATCGGGACCCGCCCCTCTCCTGGACCGCGAACCCCTCGAAGGCCCGGCACCGTGGCCCGAGCACGCCCTGCTGACCTGCGGCGCGACCGTGCTGACCCTGAAGGCCGTGGAGCCCCCCGACGCGCACCTGGACGCCCAGCCCGACGGGGGGCTCGCCTACAACCGGCCGCCCCGGCTCCGCACCCCGGCCGGCGGACGGCGGTTCGAGGTCCCGACCGAGCCCAAGCGCGCCGAGACCATGCGGCTGCAGTTGCTGACCGCGTTCCTGCCCGCCGTCCTGGGGGTGGGCATGGCGATGGCACTAAAGATCTGGTACTTCCTGCTGTTCGCGCTGATGACCCCGCTGATCATGATCGGTCAGTGGTGGAGCGACCGGCGGCACGGCCGCAAGCAGTACCGCCAGCAGCTCAAGCGGTACCGGGAGCGGATGAAGGCCTTCGAGGCCACCGTGACGGAGGCCCGCGCCGCCGACGAGGCCGAACGCCGGGCCGCCGCACCCGACCCCGCCGAGCTGCTGCTCACCGCGACCGGCCCCCGGCGGCGGCTGTGGGAACGCCGCGACCACGACCCCGACGCGCTCCGCCTCCGGGTCGGTCTCGCCGATCTCCCCGCCCGTATCGAGTTCGCCCCGGAACGCTCCGCCGCGGCCGACACCCCCCTGCCCGACCTTCCGACCTGCCACGCGGTGCCGGTGGCGCTGGCGATGCGTCGTCTGGGCGTCGCCGGCCTGACCGGGCCACGCCGGTCGACGGCGGGGCTCGCCCGCTGGCTGGTCGGCCAGGCCGCCGCCCTGCACAGCCCGCGCGACCTGGCGATCGTGGTGCTCTGCGCGCACGGCGACGGGGGCGAGCGGTGGAACTGGGTCCGCTGGCTGCCGCACTGCGCACCGCACAGCGGCGAGGACTGCGTGGCGTTGGTGGGCGCCGACCCGGAGGCCGCGGCCCGCCGGGTGAGCGAGCTGACCACGCTGATCGACGAGCGTCTCGGCGAGGAGGACAGCCCGTTGATCAAGCTGGGCCGCGTCCCGACCGGCTGGGGCGACCTCGGCGGCAGTCCGGAGAAGGTGGAGGCCGCCCCGGTCTACGACGAGCGCCCCTACGACGTGCTGGTCGTCCTGGACGGCGCCCAGGTCCTGCGCGCGCTGCCGGGCATGCCGCAGGTTCTCCGCCAGGGCCCCCGCGCGGGCGTCTACACCCTGGCCATCGACGACGACCAGCGGCTGCTGCCCGAGGAGTGCGCCACCGTCGCCGATGTGACCGCCGACGGCCTGGTACGGCTGCGCGGCGGCGGCCTGGACGACCTCGGTGAGATCCTCGCCGACCAGGTCTCGGCCTCCTGGTGCGACCGGCTCGCCCGCTCCCTGGCCCCCATCCGCGACGTGAGCAGGGACGACGCGAGCCTGGCCCTGCCCTCCTCGGCACGGCTGCTGGACCTGCTGGAGCTGCCCTCGGTATCGGGCGCCGCCCTGGCCGCACGCTGGGGCCGGACCACCGAGGCCGTGATCGGGATCGGCCCCGACGGCCCCTTCTCCGTCGACCTGCGCGGGGACGGGCCGCACGCGCTCATCGCGGGCACCACGGGCGCGGGCAAGTCCGAACTGCTGCAGACCCTGATCTGCTCGCTCGCGGTGGCCAACCGGCCGGACGAGATGACGTTCGTGCTGATCGACTACAAGGGCGGGGCCGCCTTCAAGGAGTGCGTACGGCTGCCGCACACGGTCGGCATGGTCAGCGACCTGGACGGCCATCTGACGCAGCGGGCCCTGGCCTCCCTGGCCGCCGAGATCCGCCGGAGGGAACGGCTGCTGCTGGCCGCCGGGGCGAAGGACATCGAGGACTACCACGACCTCCGCGACACGCAGACGGCCCGCGCCTCCCGCGACCTCCTCGTCGCCGGCGGCAGGACGCCGGCCAGGCCGCTGCGCGGGCGCGCCGAACCGCCGGTGGCGCTGCCCCGGCTGGTGCTGGTCATCGACGAGTTCGCGGCCATGGTCAGCGAGCTGCCCGACTTCATGACCGGGCTGGTCGACATCGCCAGGCGGGGCCGCTCGCTCGGCATCCACCTCATCCTGGCCACCCAGCGGCCCGGCGGCGTGGTCACCGCCGACATCCAGGCGAACACCTCGCTGCGGATCGCGCTGCGGGTGACGGAGGCGTCCGAGTCGGCCGACGTCATCGGCCGTCCGGACGCCTCACACATCCCCAAGTCCGCTCCCGGCCGGTGCTACGTGAAGTCGGGGGCGGGCGCGCCGGCGGCCGTGCAGACGGCCAGGATCGGCGGCCGGAGCCCGGGGAGCCTCACCGACGTCAGGGCCCGGGTGACGGAGGTCGGCTGGCAGGCCCTGGGACAGCCGATGCTCGCGCCCGAGGTGTCCGCCGAAGGCGCCCCCGTCACCGACCTGTCGCTCCTCGCCGACGCCCTGGTCGACGCCGCCCGCGTCGCCGGAGTGCCGGAACAGCCCAGCCCCTGGCTCGCACCGCTCGGCGACCTCGTGGTCGCCCCCGGGCTCTCCGGCCCGCCCGGGGGTGCACCGCCGTACCGGGCGGGGATCGAGGAGGTGCCGCCGCTGGTGTTCGGAGTGACGGACCTGCCGTGGGCACAGGACCGGCAGGCGCTGGCCCTGGATCTCGCGCACGGCGGGCACCTGCTGCTCGCGGGCGCCGCACGGAGCGGGCGGTCCACCGCGCTGCGCACCCTGGCGGGGGCGATCGCGGCGGGGGCCTCCCCCCAGGACGTGCACGTGCACGCGATCGACTGCGGGTCGGGGGCGCTGCTGCCGTTGATGGCGATGCCGCACTGCGGGGCGGTGGTGACCCGCGACCAGCTCGACCGGGTGGAGCGGCTGCTGACCCGCCTGCGCACCGAGATCGGGCGGCGGCAGCAGCTGCTCGCGGAGGCCGGATACGCGTCGCTGGCCGAGCTGCGCGCCGTCTCCGGAGGGCCCCGGCTGCCCTGGCTGGTGCTGATGCTCGACCGTTGGGAGGGATTCGTCGCCGCGTTCGAGGGCTACGACTACGGGCGGCTGATCGAGTCGCTGATGCAGCTGCTCAGGGAGGGCCCGGCGGTCGGGCTGCGCGCCGTGGTGACCGGCGACCGGTCGGCGCTGATCGGGCAGATCTCCACGGTCTTCGACGACCGGCTGATCATGCGGCTGGCCGACCCTGCCGACTACGGCCTGGCCGGGCTGCCCGTAAAGGACCTGCCCGCCACGCTCGCCCCCGGCCGCGCCCTGGCGGCCGGCGAGCACGGTATCGCGGAGAGCCAGATCGCTCTGCTCTGCGACGATCCCGCCGGGCCGGCCCAGGTCGGCGCGCTCCAGACGCTGACCCGCGCGGTGCCCGCCCGCTTCCCCGGGGACGCGGGCGCGGCGGAGTCCGGCGGGTGGGTCTGGGACTCCGAGCCGCCCCTGCGGGTGGACGCGCTGCCGATGCGGATCACCGCGGCGCAGACGCTGGAACTGTCCCCCTCCTTCACGCCTCCCTCGCCCCTGTGGGCACTGCTCGGCGCCGGAGGCGACGCGCTGGCCCCACTCGGCATCGACCTGCTCGCCCACGGGCCCGGCGCGATCGTGGCGGGCCCGCCCAGGTCCGGCCGTTCCTCGACCCTGCTGACCGCCGCCCACTCCCTGCTGGCCCAGGGCACGCCGGTGGCCCTGGTCACCCCCCGGCGCAGCCCGCTGCGTGCGATGGCGGACGCTCCGGGGGTGCTGGCCGTGCTCGACGCCAACGGCGACCTGACGGGTGCCGTCGCGGGGCGGGAGCGTTATGTGGTGATCGTCGACGACGCCGAGCTGATCTCCGCCGACAGCCCTCTCGGCACCGCCCTGGAACAGGTGCTCCGGACCGGCCGCGACGGCGAGCACGGCCTGATCGTCGGAGGCGCCACCGGGGACCTGACCACCGCCTACCGCGGTTTCGCCGCCGAGGCCCGCAAGGCCCGCACGGGCCTGCTGCTGTCGGTGCAGAGCCCCGCCGACGGCGACCTCTTCACGATCCGGCTCCCCCGCGGCACGGTCGGCGGCCCGCCCGGCCGTGGCCTGCTGGTCACCCTTGGGTCGGTGACCCCCATCCAGGCGGCCGTCACATGACGGAACGCCCCAACCCGCGTGGGCCGGGGCGTCTCAGCGGTCCTGCCTACCTCGTGGCGGACTCGATGTTGCCGCGGTAGGTGTTGATGACACGGGAAGCCTCGGCGAGCTCTTCGGACATCCGCTGGAAAGCGGCGCGGTAGTTCTGCCAGGCCTCGGTGAAACGCTGGGCGCCGGGGCCGGTCCAGGCGGTGCCGACCTTGGCGGCCTCCCGGTCCAGTGCGGCCATCGTGGCCCGCACCTGATCGGCCTGCTGGGTGAACTGGGTGGCCATCTGCTGCATTTCCGCGGGATTGCCGCCGAGCAAGTTCTGGCTCATGCCAGTCTCCTTCGGGATCGGTGTCGGGGGACTCGCCAAACGAAATCACGATAGGCGAGTGGATCACAGTGATACCGGGATTATGCCGAGCGGATATGGACCTTCCCGGACACGTGGAGAAGGTAACGTTCCCTTTCATCTTGATTTTTCGTGATGCAACAAGTTAAGGGCGATAGATGAGATTGCGGCGACATCTGGAGACTTACGGGAATAGGCACCCGGTGGTGTCGCGACGACGGTGAGGCTCCCGGCCTCCACGAGGTCCGGCGGATCACCGGCCGGGCCGCCCACCTGGGCCGCGGCGCGCCCTCCGGCGAGCGGACCCCCAGCGGGGGTCCGCGATCAGGAGCCGCTTAAACTCCCTGAGAGGCCCGCCGACCCCTCAGGTCGCAGGTGGTATTGAAGGAAGGGAACGACGTCGGTGCAGAAAGTCCTGATCGCCAACCGTGGTGAGATCGCCGTGCGGATCGCCCGCGCGTGCAAGGACGCCGGACTGACCGGCGTCGCCGTCTACGCCGACCAGGACCTGGACGCCCTGCACGTCCGCCTGGCCGACGAGGCCCACGCCCTGGGCGGTACCACCCCCGCCGAGACCTACCTCGACATCGACAAACTCCTGCGCATCGCCACCGACAGCGGCGCCGACGCCGTCCACCCCGGCTACGGCTTCCTGGCCGAGAACGCCACCTTCGCCCAGGCCGTCCTCGACGCCGGCCTGACCTGGATCGGCCCACCCCCGGCCGCGATCACCGCACTCGGCGACAAGGTCCAGGCCCGCCACATCGCCCACGCCGTCGGCGCCCCCCTCGTCGCCGGCACCACCGACCCCGTCACCGGCCCCGACGAGGTCATCGCCTTCGCCGAACAGCACGGCCTGCCCATCGCGATCAAAGCCGCCTACGGCGGCGGCGGCCGCGGCCTCAAAGTCGCCCGCACCCTCGAGGAGATCCCCCACCTGTACGACTCCGCCGTCCGCGAGGCCATCACCGCCTTCGGCCGCGGCGAATGCTTCGTCGAACGCTACCTCGACCGCCCCCGGCACGTGGAGACCCAGTGCCTGGCCGACACCCACGGCAACGTCGTGGTCGTCTCCACCCGCGACTGCTCCCTGCAACGCCGCCACCAGAAACTCGTCGAAGAGGCCCCCGCCCCCTTCCTGACACCCGACCAGCTGCAACTGCTGTCGGCCAGCTCCAAAGCGATCCTGCGCCAGGCCGGCTACACCGGCGCCGGCACCTGCGAGTTCCTCATCGGCCAGGACGGCACCATCTCCTTCCTGGAGGTCAACACCCGCCTGCAGGTCGAACACCCCGTCACCGAAGAGGTCACCGGCATCGACCTGGTCCGGGAGATGTTCCACATCGCCGCCGGCCACCCCCTGGACTACGACGACCCCACACCACGCGGCCACTCCATCGAGTTCCGGATCAACGCCGAGGACCCCGGCCGTAACTTCCTGCCCGCCCCGGGCACCATCACCGCGATGCGCACCCCGTCCGGGCCCGGGGTACGGCTGGACGCCGGCTACGAGGCCGGCATGACCGTGCCGGGCGCCTTCGACTCCCTGGTCGCCAAACTGATCGTCACCGGCCGCACCCGCCAGGAGGCCCTCGAGCGCTCCCGGCGGGCCCTGGCGGAGTTCACCATCGACGGCATGCCCACCGTGCTGGACTTCCACCGGGCCGTGGTCACCGACCCGGCGTTCACCGCCGAGCCGTTCCGGGTGCACACCCGGTGGATCGAGACCGAGTTCGCCACGCCCCTCGCCCCCTACGCCGGGCCGGTCACCGAACCGGGCGAGCCGGCCGGACGCGACCGGATCACCGTCGAGGTCGGCGGCAAACGCCTGGAGGTCGTCCTGCCCGCCGGATTCGGCGCGCCGTCCTCCGCCGGCGCCGGTGCCCGGGCGCCCCGGCGGGCCGGGCGCGGAGCGGGTAAGCAGGCCGCCGCGGGTGGGGACAGTCTGGTCAGCCCGATGCAGGGCACCATCGTCAAGGTGGCGGCCGCCGACGGCGACACGGTCGCCGCGGGTGATGTCATCGTGGTGCTGGAGGCGATGAAGATGGAGCAGCCGCTGACCGCGCACAAGGCCGGCACCGTTACCGGTCTGGCCGCCGCCACTGGTCAGACGGTCACCGCCGGCGCCGTCATCTGCGACATCAAGGACGCCTGACCGGCGCCCGGGGAAGGGTACGGCGGGGGGCCGTGTCCCCCGGCCGCCCGTGCCTCCGCCGGCTCCCCCGCGATCGTGCGATATCTATACCGTCCTTAATCACGACTTGTAGCGATATTTTTCTTGATCCGTTACCTTACGATCAACAAATGATGCGTTGAGGGCGGGATGGACATGAAGCAAGCGCCGCTGGGTATCGACCCGACGGTTCCGAGTGTTGCCCGGATCTACGACTACCTTCTCGGGGGCAAGGACAACTTCGCCTCCGACCGGGCGGCGGCCGAAAAGATCATCAAGCTCACGCCCAACGTCAGGGACGGAGTCCGGGCCAACCGGCGCTTTCTCAGCCGAGCCGTCAACCTCCTGGCCGAGAGGGGGGTTCGCCAGTTCCTCGACATCGGCGCGGGCCTGCCCACGCAGGAGAACGTGCACCAGGTGGCGCTGCGCATGGCACCCGAGTCCCGCATCGTCTACGTCGACAACGACCCCATCGTGCTCGCCCACGGGCGCGCCCTGCTGGCGGACAACCAGCAGACCATCGTGCTGAACGGTGACCTGAGGGAGCCCGAGGCCATCCTCGGCGACCCACAGATCAACGAGCACATCGACTTCGACCAGCCGGTGGGTCTGCTCATGCTGGCCGTGCTGCACTTCGTCCCCGACGACGACCACGCCGAGCGGATCGTCACGACGCTGCGCGACCGGCTCGCTCCCGGCAGCGGCATGGTGATCAGCCACCTCTCCTTCGGCGACCTCGACGAGGAGAAGGTCCGCGAGGGCCGCGAGCTCTACAAGAAGACCTCCGCGGGGTCCGCGACCCCCCGCTCACACGCGCAGATCCTGCGCTTCTTCGACGGGTTCGAGCTGGTGGAACCCGGTCTGGTGTCCACTGACGACTGGCGCCCCGAGAAGAACGAGCCCCGGTTCCCCAGGCTCCCCGGCGTCGACGGCTACAGCGGGGTCGGCCTCCTGCACTAGGGACGGGCGGCTCCCGCACGGACGGGCCGCGCTCACCCGGGAACTCCCGCTTCAGCGGCCGCCGCGGGCCGGCCTCTACTGGGGCCGGCTACTCCCGCCAGACGGGCTCCGCCCAGGGCGTCGGCCTCCCTCCACGCCTGCGCAGCCTCGGCCGGCCGCCCCGCCGCGGTATAGGCGTCACCGAGGCTGCGCAGGGCTCTGGAGAGGAAGGAGGGCCAGCTCCGGGTCCGCCAGAGCCGTACCGACTCCTCCAGTCGGGTGACTGCGAGGTCCGCGCGGTCATCGGCCAAGGCGAGGCAGCCGCCCACCCAGAGCACGTCGGCCAGATGGTGGGCGAGGTGGTACCTGCGGGAGAGCTCCTCCGCCTCGACGGCGAGGGCCGCGGTCCTGGGATCCGCGTGGCGCAGGTAGAGCTTGGCCAGCTCGTTGAGCGCCATGGCCTCCGGCAGCGGATCGTGCAGCTGCCGGCAGATGGCCAGTGACCGGCTGAGATAGTCGTGGGCGGCGTCGAACTCGACGTGGACCATGCCGAGGAACTGCAGTGCGGTCGCCTCGAAACGGGGGTTGCCCAGTTCCCGCGCCATCTCCAGGCAGCGCAGCAGCGGGGGGATGGCGGCGTCGAGGCGTTCCTCGCCAAGCGCGACGGCCATCGCCAGGTGTGCGCGCGCCTGGCCGCCCAGGTGGCCGGTCTCCTCGGCCAGGGAGAGCGCGTGGGAGGCTGTTCTCCTGGCCTCGTCCACGGTGCCCTGCGCGGCCAGTCCCCAGGCGCACATGGCGTACGCGTCGGACAGCCCGCGGCGTTCGCCGATCCGCTGGAACATCTCCACCAGGCGCCGCGCCTGGTCGTGCAGCGAGACCATGGCCCCGCCCGCCTGGCTGGTGTCCATCCAGGTGGTGCAGTCCAGCAGGCCGCGGAGCATCACGGCCTCGCCACGCAGGTTGCCCGCTCCGCGGCACACGTCCATGACCCGCTCGTTGGTCCGCCGCCACTCGTCGAAGAGCCCGCGCACGTCGAAGTAGCGCTCCAGGCAGCCGGCCAGGTCCCAGGCGGCCTCGTCCAGGCCAAGTGCGCAGGCGTGGCCGACCGCCGCGGTCAGCGCCTCCCGCTCGGCGTCGAACCAGGCCAGCGGGTCACGGGGTGGTTCGGCCCGCAGCGGGCCCCACCGCGGGAAGCCGCCGTGCAGTACGGCGTAGCACGGGCCGGGCACGTCCTCCATCGCCCGTTCGGCGAGGGCGAGCCAGGCACCGATCATCCTGGCCACCACGGCCTCCCGGTCGGGCTGCGTCTCCTCCAGTTCGGCCCGCTCCCTGGCGTAGAGCCGGACGAGGTCGTGCAGGCGGTACCGGGGGGTACCGGTCTGGTCGATGCCCGTCATGGTGAGCAGCTGGGCGTCCACCAGCTCCTCGACGAGCTCCTCCGCCTCGGGGACGGCGCCGTCCAGCAGCGCGGCGACCGTCCATGCCGCGAAGTCGGCGGCCTCGATCAGGCCGAGTCGCCGGAAGGCCTGTCTGGCCCGCTCCGGTAGCCCGTCGTAGCTGAGGGCGAGACTGGCCCGGACAGCGAGGTCTCCGGTGGAGAGCTGGTCGAGGCGGCGGCGCTCGTCGCGGAGCTGGGCGGCGAACCACTGCAGGCGCCAGTGCGGCCGGGCGGCCAGGCGGGCTCCGGCGACGCGGACGGCGAGCGGCATGTGGTCGCAGAGGCGGACGATCTCGGCCGCGGCCTCGCGCTCGGTGTCCACCCTCGGCCGGCCGGCGACCCCTGCCAGCAGCTCCATCGCAGCGGCCGGGGCGAGCACCCCCAGGTCGATGAGCCTGGCCCCCTCCAGCCCGCTGAGTCTGGATCTGCTGGTGACCAGGACCGCGCAGCCCGCGGCGCCGGGCAGCAGGGGGCGGACCTGCCCTTCGGAGGCGACGTTGTCCAGGACGACGAGCATCCGCCGCTGCGCCATACGGCTGCGGTAGAGCGCCGCCCGCTCCTCCAGCGACTGCGGAACCGCGGCGCCGGGCAGCCCGAGCGCGGACAGGAAGCCGGCGAGGACCTGCGCAGGGTCGGCGGAGGCCTGCAGGTTGGCGTAGAGCTGGCCGTCGGTGAACGTCGCGGCCAGGCGGTGACCCGCGTGGACGGCGAGCGTCGTCTTGCCTATCCCGCCCATTCCGGCGATCACCGATACCCCCGTGACCCTGCCCGTCTGGCGCAGCCGCCCGACCAGGGTGGCGACATGCTCGTCCCGCCCGGCGAAGTCGGGGATGTCGGGGGGGAGCTGGGCCGGTCCGTGACCGCGTCCGGGAGAGCCGGAGAGGATCATCTGATGGACGCGGCGCAGCTCGGGGCCGGGGTCCATGCCCAGCTCGGCTGCCAGGGTCCTCCTGGCGTCCTGGTAGACCGCCAGCGCCTCGGCCTGCCGCCCCGCCCGGTTGAGCGCGAGCATGAGCTGGCCCCGGAGCCGCTCCCTGAGCGGGTGCTCGGCCACGAGGCCGAGGAGCTCGCCGGTGAGCCCGGCGCCCAGCCCGGCGTCGAGGTCGGCTCCGATCCTGCTCTCCAGTACGGCCAGGCGGCGTTCCTCCAACCGCGCGGCCTCGTCTCCGAGCAGCGGGACGGTGTCCATGCCCGCGTAGGCCGGGCCGCGCCAGAGCGCCAGAGCCTCGCGCAGGATCTCCGCCGTCTTCAGGTCGTCGCCGGTGGCCGGTGCCGTGTGTGACAGCTCCTCGAAGCACTCGACGTCGAGTTCGCCCGGCCCGATGACCAGCTCGTAGCCCTCACGGTGGCGGCGGATCCGCTCGGTGCCCAGCGCGCGGCGGAGCTGGTAGACGTACAGGCGCAGATTGTCGCCGGCCGTACGAGGGGGGCGGCCGCCCCACAGCGCCTCGATGAGAACGTGCGGGGAGACGGAGTGGTTGGCGTGACGGAGCAGTACGGCGAGCAGAGTGCGCTGTTTGAGCCCCCCGAGGGGGATGACCTGCTCGTCGACACGGACTTCCAGCGGTCCCAGCACGGCGAAGAACATTGCATTCCGCCTGTCAAGCGATCATGAGGCTTTCAATGTGCACGATCGCCGACAAAGCGTCAACACCACAGTAAACGGCATGCCGAAATGGGCCCCCGGAGATCCCGGAGGCCCACGTCAGAGGAGGGTCAGACGCGTCCGAAGTAGTAGACGGCCAGGTAGTACTTGTAGGCGATGCCCCGGCAGGTCCCCTTCCAGAAGTAGTGGTTGCAGACGCCCCAGTAGAGGACGTAGTAGAACACGTAGTCGACTTCGTGCTTGCTGCTCACGTAGCCCCTCTTGACCAGGGCGTACCCGTAGTCGTGCATCATGCAGGCCGAGCGGAAGTCATATCCCAGGGGCTTGTCCGGCGAGGAGGTGCAGTAGTCGTAGTAGACCCCGCGCACCCACCAGCCACCGGGGGTGTGCACCCACTTCACCGCCCGCCACGAACCGTGGTACCAGGCGTAGTCCACCCCGCAGTGGTTGAAGGCGAAGTGCCAGAAGTTCCGGCACGAGTACCACTTGTTGCCGTCCAGGTCGGCGTTGCTGGTCGGTGCCTGGGCCGCGTAGTCGTAGGCGTTGGCGGATCCGCCCTCGACCGGGTCGACCTGCAGGAACCTGCCCAACTTGGGCTGGTAGAGCCGGGAGCCCATGAGCAGCGAGCCGTCCGGGGTGTCGGCCGCCCGCTGGGCGGCGCCGTGCCAGCCGTACCTGACCCGGGGCTGACCGGAGCGCGGGTTGCCGAACTCGTCGTAGTCCAGCACCGCGGGGATGCCGGTGGCCAGGTCGTAGACCACGTTGACGTCGTCGTGCAGGTTGGTGAGCTGGAGCCGGACCTCCCCGGTGGCCGAGGTGGTGGCGGCGAGCCCGCCGCTGATCGAGCGGACGTCGCGGGTGATCGCCCCGGTCGCGGTGTCCTCCACGGTCCACGCGGGGGTGTCGTCGTCGGCGTTGAAGTGGTCGACCTTCGACCCTGCGGGCTTCCAGGCCCCCGACACCAGCCGCTCGGCCGTCATCGCCCGGCGCCGCAGCTGCGGGTCCAGCGACCAGGACTGCCTGCTGTCGCCCGAGCGCAGCGACTTGACCAGGTCGGTCGTGTAGTAGTCCATGGCCTCGCCGCCCGGCGTCGCCGACACCCGCCCGAAGGCGTCGTAGGCGTAGCCGGGATCCACCAGCCGGTCGGCGCTGTCGTGGGAGTGGGTGACCGTGGTGGCTCCGGTGAGCGGGCAGGGCCTGCCCGGCACGGAGACCACGGTGCTGACCGAGGTCCGGTTGCTGTTGCCGTCGTAGCCGTAGGTCCGCCCGGTGCAGACCGGTCCCTCGGTGTCCTCCACCGTCGACAGCCGGCCGATCCCGTCGTAGCGGTACTTCTGCGTCGACACCGCCGCGCTCTGGGTCTGCTGAGCGTGGATCGACCACTCGACGCTGTTGTTGGCCAGCCAGACCCCCGAGGGCGCCTGGTAGCCGCGCCAACTGGGCGAGCCGACCTCGTTCCTGATCACGCCGTACGTGACGCCGCCGGGCAGGACCTCCCCGGAGATCGCGCCGTCCGGGTCGTACCGCGCCTGGAAGGCGCCCGCGACGGAGTCGGTCATCGTGGTGACCAGCCCGCGGGGCTCGGTGTTCAGGTCGTAGGTGTAGGTGGTGGTGGACGGAGCGCTGTCCGTCCGCTTGATCACGCGGTCCAAACTGTCGTAGTCGACCCGGGTGACACCGCCGTCCGCGTCGGTGTACGCCACCTGGCGGCCGAGCGCGTCGTACTCCCGGATGATCACTGTGCCGTTGGCCGCGGTCGTCCTGACCGGGTTGCCGGCGATGTCGTACTGGGCGGTGACCTCCGGGACGTCCGCGCCGAGGCCACCGGTGACCTTGGTGCCGGTCACCCGGCCCTCGCCGTCGTACTCCGTACTGGTGGTCCTGGTGACGCCGTTGGCGGTCTCGGTCACCTTGGAGATCCGGCCGCCGTCGGTGTAGGTGTAGACCTTGGTCACCAGCCCGGACGGGTTCGACCCGCCGCCGGTCACCGCCGCCTTGGGACTGGTACGGCAGAGCTGTCCCGCCCACGCGGGCCTGCCTCCGCAGGTCCCGGTGCCGTCGGCCGTGTAGTACTCCCTGACCGTCGTCCCGGCGTCGTTCCCGGCCGACTTGGGCATCCGGGACTCGATCACGCGCCCCTCGGCGTCGTAGGCGGTCACCGTGGTGATCGCCAGGCCGCCCGGATCCTTCACCACCTTGGTGGCCAGGCCCTTGGCCCAGTCGTAGGTGGTCTTCACCGTGCGGACGTCGCCGTCGACGGTCCGGCCGGCCAGTGCCGCACCGGTCCTCTCCGTCGTGATCAGGCCGCTGACGTTGGCGCTGCCGTCGGTCGGCCTGCCCTCGTCGTAGACGCTGACCCTGTGGGCCCGGGCGGCGACCCGGGTGCCCGCCGCGAGCTGCGGCTGGTTCCCCTCGGCCGCCAGCACCTTCTCCAGCGTGACCACGTGCAGCGGGCCGTACTCGGCGACCTTTCGGTCACCGTCCGCGCTGTAGATGGACTCGGTGGACAGCTGCCTGGCCCGCTCGGCGGTGGATGCGCCGATCAGGCCGAGCTGGGTCAGCTGCTCGGTGGCGTTCTCGCCCTGGCCGAGCGCGAGAGCCCGGTTGGCCGCGGTGAGCTGGCCGACCACGTTGCCGTGGCTGTCGTAGGAGCTGGCGGCGATGTGCCCGCCGGGCTCGGCCCGGTTGAGCAGCTTGCCGTTGGCGTTGAGGTAGTAGACGCCGGCCCGCCGGTAGTCGCCGGAGCCGAGGGCGCCCCTGCCGGTGACCGAGGTGGGCACCTGGTCGGCCGGGAAGATCGCCGTGGCGTCCTGGGGGGCGTCGAGCTGGTTCCACGCGGCCACATTGGCCACGCCCATCGCGTACGGCGCGCCCGTGCCGCTGACCGGCACGTCGTAGACGACCGACGCGACGGCCGTGCCGTTCGTCTGGGTCTTGCTGCCGGGGGTGAGGGTCGGCCGGGAGACGGCGACCAGCATGCCGTCGGCGGCGGTGTCGGGGTTGCCCGCCCTACCGTAGGTGAAGGTCCACGGGAGCTGGCCGGGCTGGGTGAGCTTCACGACGCGTCCGGCCGCGTCGTACTCGTAGGCGGTGACGGCACCGGGGGCCACACCCGGGTCGATGACCTCGCGGAGCTGTCCGGTAGCCGAGTAGCGGTAGTCGGCGAGCACCGACGGAGCGGCGGTGCCGCCCTCCCAGAGGCTGATCTGGCGGACCTGTCCGGTGAAGTCCCCGAGCCGGCCGTCGGTCGCGGTGGTCGCCGAGGCGTAACCGAAGACGAGCACCCGGCAGCCGGCGGGCAGCGCCGTGAAGGTGGCGACGTCACAGTCGTTCTGCGAGGCGACCGCGGTGGTCGGCGCGATGATCTTCGCGGGTCTGGCAAGGATCTCGCCTCCCGTCCCGGTCACCCGGTCGTAGACGAAGACCGTGCCGCCCTTGGCCACCGGCGGGACGATGCTCCTGACCAGGTAGTCGGTGGCAGCCGGGTCGACCTTGGCGAAGACGGTCTGGTCGCCGGAGATCTGATCGGTGAGCGTGTAGCGGTCGGTGGAGGCGCTGTAGGTCAGCGTCAGGCCGGACGCGTTCGGTGGCGTACTCCAGGTGCCGTTGGCGTTCTTGGTGAAGCCGAGGCTGCTGTCGTCGATGCCGACCAGGTCCACCGAGGTGGCCGAGGTGGCATGGAGCCGGCTGTAGGAGGTCTGCAGCGTCTGGGCGAGACCGCCGGAGTTCCACGCGGAGCCGAAGATCGGCACGGTGCCGTCGGCCCCGGTCCGGGAGGCGCGCGAGCCGAACGACCGCATGACGCCGACACCGAAGGCGTTGGCGTCGGTCGCCGAGAACCGGAAGTCACCGGTGAGCAGGTTGAGCACACCCGGCCCGATCGGCTGGGTCGCCGCGCCCTGCGCGTTCCTGTCCACGATCAGCGAGACAGCCGGGGAGGAGGCCGTACCCTGCGCGGTGACGAACTCGGCCCGGATCTCGATCGTGCCGTCGGTGGTCAGGCTGTGCGTGACGTCCCAGACCAGCTCGGGTGAGCCTGCCGAGGACATCGCGACCGGCCAGGTCACCGCGGAGCCGTCGGCCTTCCTGCGGACGTCGGCGGCGGGCACCTGGTGCCAGGTGTCGGCCGAGCCGCGCCGGTAGGCGAAGGTGACGCCGGTCAGCCCGCCGCTGCCGGAGGCGGCGAGCACCACCCGGCGGGCGGTGGACTGGCCTTCCGTGGGAGAGGTGACGGCCGAGGAGCCGGCGTAGAAGACGTAGGTGGTCGTGGCCGACACGTTGCCGGCCTTGTCACGGGCCGAGGCGCGCAGCGTGTGCGGGCCGTCGGACGTCGGGGTGTAGGTCAGCGTGTACGGCGAGCCGGAGTTCGCCACGCTCTGCTGCGTGCCGCCGTCGACGGACCACAGGAGCGTGCTCACGTCGGCAGAGGCCGGGGTGATGGTGAACCTGCCGGCCTGGTTCGCACCCTTGGCCCACTCACCGGCCGGGTAGTCGTCCGAGGCGATCGAGGGTGCCGCCGGAGCGGTGACGTCCACGGTGAAGTCGGACCAGCCCGTCCAGGCGCTGTAGTCCAGGCCGTCGAAGGACCGGACCTTCCATGAGTAGCGGGTGCCGTCGGCCAGGTTCGACGGCAGCGTCCACGAGGCTGTGCCACCGGAGGGGACCGACGTCACCGAACCGCCGGTGACCTTGGTCGCCCGGTCGGCGGTCCAGACCTCGAAGTCGGCGCGGAGCGCGCTGCCCTCGGCGTCGGAGACCTTGGCCGACAGAGTCGGCCGGAGCGCCCCGGTCACCGCGGGGCTGGCACACACGGACACGCAGGGCGCGACCGCCTGCGCGGTCGGGGTACCGGGGACCGTGTTGTAGGTGATGGAGATGTTCGGGTTGTTCTCGAACCTCTTCCAGTAGGTGTCGTCGGTCTCGCTGGCGGCCCGCAGGGTCAGCGGCAGCGTCGTGGCGCCGCCGTTCACCGCCTCCTGCACGGCGCCGGTCACGTCCCAGCCGACCCAGGCGGCAGGACAGCTCGACGCGCCGCCCTGGCCCGCGGAGGACCAGCCGTAGGCCACGTTCTTGGAACCGAGCCCGAGGTTGGTGCCGGGCTGGTTGTTCCAGTTGGTGCCGGAGGAGATGGCGGCGGCGGACCGGTAGAGGGTGACATTCCGCGCCGTGCAGCTCCAGGCCCAGACCTCACGGATGTTGAAGGTGGCCGCGGTCACCTTCTTGCCCGCGAGCCCGGACAGGCCCATGTTGAAGAAGGAGCGCTTCTTGTTGGTACCGCCGTTGTAGGTGCCGACCGTGGCCTCGGTGGTCGAGTTGTAGTACGTCGTCGTCGGGTAGCCGGAGTCGACGTAGGTCCAGGCCGACCGGGTCGAGGTGAACCCGGGGTCGATGACCACGGGGAACTCGGTGGCCGGGTCGGCCAGCACGTCCCTGTCGGGGGTGACCTCCAGCGCTCCGCCGTTGATGCGGGTCTTCATCAGCCGGTGCCGGCCCGCACCCGCCTGGACCCCCGCCTTCGCCCCCGGCGACCGGGTCCTGGCGCGCTCGTCGGCCCCGTCCCACATCTCCGCGGCCGAGGCGACGAAGACCGGCTCTCCCTTGGCGTTCAGGATCGCGTTGTTGCCGTCCTTGTCCGCGGTCAGCGTGCCCTTCTCGCTCATCACCGGGAAGCGGACCCGGGCGAGTGCGGGGTTGGTGGCGGCCTCACGGTTCTTGACCACGAGCTTCTCGGCGAAGCCGTCCACGTCTGCGGTGACCACGAGGTCCACGCCGGGCAGCACTTCGGGGTAGACGGCCGAGGAGCCTTCCAGGTGCGGCGCGGGCAGCGCCCCCACCGGGGAGCCGATCTCTATCCCGGTGCCGTCGACGGACGCCTTGACCAGCGGCCCGGCACCGCCGCCGGAGAAGCTCATCTCGGTGGCGGCGGCGCGCGGTGCCAGCGTGCCGTCCGGACGGGCGGCGAGGGTGGTGTCGGCGGCCAGCCACTGCCCGTCACGGTTGATCCGCACCGGCCTGACCCGTTGCTCGACGGTGGTGCTGCCGTCGAGGTTGACGAAGTACTCGGCGGTCTCGGTCGTCAGATCCGCGACCTTGATCCGCTTCCCGCACAGCCGTACGGCGAGGCGCACCGACGCCTCACCCGGCATCTCGTCGGGACAGGCGGTCTTGGCGGGCGATCTGGGTTGGATGGCGGCCGGCGCGATGGCCGAGGCCGGGGTGAGGCCCGTCACCACCATCATCAACGCGACCACGGGGGAAACGGCGGTAAGCCGTCCTAGTGTCCTTCTCGACACGGTTCCTCCACGCTCTTCGGAAGATCCACAGGCGTTGCGCCCAGCGTGAGGAAGGAGAGTTGACCGCACGTATAACGGGCGTATAAGCCCAGCGCGCCGGACATGACGGCGACCTTTCTACGACACGCGGTCTCGGAGAGGATACGGTCGGGTAGTAGGGAACTCTGACGTCCACTCATTCGTCCATCAGGGCGAAGGAGGCTTTCTGCCGTGATCACCACAAAATCCGCGCCAGGTCGTTTCGGTGTCGCGATCGTCGCGTTACTCGCCGGGCTGCTGGCCGTCTTCATGATCGCTCCGGCGGCTCATGCCGCCGGGCCCGATCCCAGCACGATCTCCTCGGGCCTGAAGGACGGAGATCACTTCTATGTCGATCCCGCCGCGGGCCTGCCCAGCAACGCCGTCGACGCCATACGCGGCGCCGTCGAAAAGACCTCCTCCGTCTACGTGGGAATACTGCCCGCGGGTGCGGTGACCAGCCAGTCGCAGGCCAGGACCCTGCTGACCTCGGTCCGCAAGGACATCGGCGGCAAGTCCACCATCCTGCTGATGAGCGGCAAGACCCCGTTCGGCGTCTCCAACATCAAGGGCGTCGACGTCGACGAGCTCCTGGGCCGCGCCAAGACGAGCAGCAGCCCGACGGACAACGTGATCAGCTTCGTCAAGCTGGCGGATGACGCGGCCACCGGCGCGGGCCTCAGCTCCAGTTCCAGCTCCAGCTCCTCTTCCGGCGGCTCCGGCGGGGGCGTGCTGATCGGGATCCTGGTGCTGGCCCTGGTCGGCGGCGTGGGCATCTTCTTCTACTCCCGGAAGAAGAAGCAGGAGCGCGAGGCCCGCGAGGCCGCCGAGCTGGCCGCGGTCAAGCAGACCGTGGACGAGGACGTCACCAAGTTCGGTGAGGAGATCACCGACCTCGACACCGACGTCAAGCTGCTCGGTAACGGCTCCGACCACCTGCAGGACTGGCAGCGCGCGCTCGACTCCTACGAGCGGGCCAAGATGGAGCTCGCCGCGGTCAGCCGCCCCGACGAGCTGCGCGGCGTGACCACCGCGCTGGAGGAGGGCCGCTACGCCCTCGCCTGTGTGAAGGCGCGCGTCAACAACCAGCCGCTCCCCGAGCGGCGCTCGCCCTGCTTCTTCAACCCGCAGCACGGCCCCTCGACCCGCGACGTCCGCTGGGCACCTCCCGGCGGCGTGGTGCGTGAGGTGCCCGCCTGTGCGGCGGACGCGGAGGCCATCGAGCGCGGCTTCGAGCCGCAGACCCGCGAGGTCATGGTCGACGGCCAGCGCCGCCCGTACTACGACGCGGGCCCGGCCTACCAGCCCTACGCCCACGGCTACTACGGCGGTTTCGGCGACGTCATGACCGGCATGCTCGTCGGCACGATGCTCGGCAGCATGATGGGCGGCGGCGGCTGGGGCATGGGCGGCTACAACGCCGGCTACGCGGCGGGCGCGGCCGACAGCGACAGCGGCAGCGACTTCGGTGGCGGCGGCGACTTCGGTGGCGGCGGCTGGGGTGACTTCGGCGGCGGCGGCGACTTCGGTGGCGGTGACTTCGGCGGCGGTGACTGGTAGTCCCCGCTGACAGCCGAGACGGGCGCGCTCCTTCCGGGGAACGCGCCCGTCGTCATGTCAGGCCCGGTCAGGTGCTGTCGCGGACGGTCAGCCGGGGTTCCAGCAGGGTGCCATCGGGTACGGCATGGCCCGCGAGCTTGTCCATGAGCAGCCGCACCGCCTGGCGGCCGACCTCCTCGGCCGGGATCAGCACCGAGGTGAGTGCCGGGCTGGACCGTTCCGCGATGTCGTCGGGGCAGATCGCCACCACCGCGACCTCCCCGGGCACCCGCCTGCCGTACTGGCGGAGCGCCCCGAGCACGTGGTTGACCGCGGCCTCGTTATGCACGACCAGGCCTGACAGGCCGGGCCGTGTCTCCAGCAGCTCCCCCAGCGCGGCGGACACCTGGTCGAAGGTGTCCTCGCAGGGCAGCGCCACCCCGGTCAGACCGTGCTCGGCCACGGCCTGGATGAATCCCTCCCGGGTCCGGCGGGCGAAACCGGTCCCCCGCTCGTAGACCACGGCGGGGGCACCGAGCAGCGCGACGTTCCGGTGCCCGCGTTCGGCCAGGTGCTCCACGCAGAGCGCACCCGCCCGGCCGAAGTCCAGGTCCACGCAGGTCAGCCCGGCCGTGTCGGCGGGGAACCCGATCAGCACGCTCGGCTCGGCGAGCTCCCGCAGCAGCGGCACCCTGCGGTCGTCGAGCTCCACGTCCATCAGCACCAGGCCGTCCACCAGCGCACTCGCCGCCGCCCTGCGGAGCCCGCCGACCCCCTCGTCTGCGGTCAGCAGCAGCACGTCGTGGTCGTACTGCCGGGCCGCGGTGACCACCGAGGTGGCGAACTGCATCAGCACCGGGACGTGCATCCCGGCCCGCAGTGGCAGCACCAGCGCGATGACGTTGGCCCGCTTGCTGGCCAACGCCCTGGCACCGGCGTTGGGGTGGTAGCCGAGCACGCGCACGCTGTCGAGCACCCGCCGCCGGGTGTCGGCGGAGATCGCCCGCTTCCCGCTGAGCACGTAGGACACCGTGCTCACCGCCACTCCCGCGTGCCTGGCGACCTCGGTGATCGTCACCGCCCGCCCGCTCATACGGCCTCCCCGCCCTGCGGCTCGGAGTCCGCGGCCGCGGACACCCCGCGCTTACCGGCTCGCTCGCCACGCCTGCTCATGCGGCCCCCTCGAAGGCAAGGGTGACCAGGGTGATTCCCATCTGCTCGAACACCACATAAAGATCGTGGACCCCCTCGGCCTCCGCAAGCCCCGCGCGGACCTCGGCGAGGTCGTAGCGGCCGCCCGGGGGGACGGGCAGATCGCCGATGACCGGGCCGTAGAGGGGGTCGTCCAGCCGCAGGGTGATCACGCCTCCCTCCGCACTGGTCGCGCGGGCCGCGCAGAAGGCGGCCCCGGCCCCGAGGTCGACCGAGCGGAACAGGATCCACGAGCCCTCGGCGACGGACCGTACGGCGTCGCCGGAGACCCTGGCCGCGTCCACGAACGCCACCGCGTCGTACTCGTCGTGGTCGACGGCGGAGATCGGGCCCGTGAGGGCGGCTCGGGGCGGGATGTGCTCGCCGTCGATGTGGAAGGGGGCACAGAGGCGGATGTCGCGGGCGGAACGGCCGATCATGATCTTGTGGGGTGCGTCCTCGACGACGGAACGACCCCTGGTCACGTCCCAGAAGGCCAGGTCGCGGACGTCCATGCTCCAGGTGACCGTCTCGCTCTCCCCCGGTGCGAGCCGTACCTTGGCGAAGCCGCGCAGGCGGCGCAGCGGCTGCTTGACCCGTGAGCGCCGCTGGTGGGTGTAGATCTGGACGACCTCGACCCCGGCGCGGGGACCGGTGTTGGTGATGGTGGCCGAGGCGGTGACCTGGCCGTCCGCCACCGAGACGGTCAGGTCGGCGTAGTCGAAGGAGGTGTAGCTGAGGCCGTGGCCGAAGGGGTGGAGCGGGGTGCCCCGGTAGTACTGGTAGGTCGCGTCGGCGGCGATGATGTCGTAGTCGAGCAGGTCGGGCAGCTCGCATGCCGACCGGTACCACGTCTGGGTGAGCCGTCCCTCCGGGTCGGCGTCGCCGAACAGCACCTCGGCCAGCGCGTGGCCGTACTCCTGCCCGCCGTGCGAGGACCAGAGCACCGCGGGCAGGTCCTCCTCGTCCCAGGTCACCGGGTAACCGCTGCTGATCACCATGACGGTCCGCGGGTTGGCCGCGCGTACGGCCCGGACCACGGCCTCCTGCGCGGCGGGCAGCGCCAGGTCGAGACGGTCCTCGGTCTCCCTGCCGTTGACCAGCGGATGGTCACCGACCACCACCACGGCCACGTCCGCCGTGGCGGCGAGCGCGGCGGCCGTCCCGGCGCCGTCGACGACCTGCTCCATGGTCAGCCAGACCGCCGCGTCGGCGTCGTCGACCAGCCGGAACACCGCGCCGTCCAGCGCGACGTAACGGCCGGTGGAGATGTGCCGGAGCGCCAGCGCCCCGCGCGGCCGGGGCTCCATCCTGAAGGTCTGGCGCACCTCCCAGCCGTTGGGACCCGGCTGGTCGTTGACCAGCACGCCGTCGTCGTCCACCGACAGGTAGCGCCCGGTCCCCACGGCCCGCAGCGCGTACGAGCCGCCGCCCCAGTCGAAGAGGTCGAACAGGCCGGCGTCCGGTCCGGCCGCGAGGGTGCCGACCGCGAGCGGGCCGCCGTCGAGACCGGCGATGACGGAGCCGCCCTCGACCGTCAGCGTCACCCGGTCCACGGCCTCGCAGAACACGGTCTCGCACCGCTCGGCCAGTCCGGCGCGGGCCGTGACGGCGTACGGGAGCGTCCCGGAGTACCAGTCCTCCATCAGCGTGTCGCCGAGCTGGCCGATGACCGCGATCCTGGTGACCGAGGTCAGCGGCAGGATGCCGTCGTTGCGCAGGAGCACGATCGAGCGCCGGGCCGCCTCACGGGCCAGCGCCTGGTGCTCGGGACAGTTGACGACCTCCTCGGTGATGTGGTCGTACGGCGTGCCGGGGTCGAACTCGCCGAGCCGGAAGCGGATCGACAGCGCGTGCCCCACCGCCACGTCGATGTCCGCCTCGGTGAGCAGGTCCCGTTCCAGCGCCCGTCGGATGTGGCCGAGGGTGGCCTCGGTCCGGTCGTCGTCCTGGGTGAAGCTGTCGAGCCCGGCCTTGATCGCGTGGGCGTAGGCCTCGGGGAGGTCGTCGTGGTAGGCCTGCATGCCGGCGAGGTTGGCGGGCGCGTAGGCGTCGCTGACCACCAGGACGTCGTCGGACGCCCAGCCCCGCAGCACCTCGTTGATCAGCGGGCTGAGGTGTGCCGGGCGGCCGTTGACCAGGTTGTAGGAGGGCATCACGCCGACCGCGGCGCCGTGCTCCAGGGCGGGCCGGTAGGCGGGCAGCTCGTACTCGTGCAGCACCCGGGGCGGCAGGTTGCTGGAGGTGACGCAGCGGTCGGTCTCGTTGTTGTAGCCGAGGAAGTGCTTGAGCGTGGGCGCGGTCTTCAGCACCGTGGGATCGCTCCCACGAAGGCCGGAGGCGTACGCCGTGGCCATGATCCCGGTCAGCCACGGATCCTCGGAGTAGCCCTCCTCGTTACGGCCCCAGCGCGGGTCGCGGAGCGGGTTGACCACGGGGGCCCACACGTTGCGACCGGCCCCGGCCGGGTCCTTGTGGTGGAAGGCCAGGACCTCGTCGCCCGTCGCCTCACCGACCCGCCTGACCAGTTCGGGGTCCCAGGTGCTCGCCAGCCCGACCGCCTGCGGGAACACCGTCGCCGGACCGAGCCAGGCCAGGCCGTGCAGGGCCTCCGTCCCGGTCCGGAACGCCCCCAGGCCGAGCCGCTCGACCGGCGCGTGGTACTGGTGCAGCAGGCCGAGCTTCTCCTCAAGGGTCAGCCTGCCCCGCAGGTCCGCGATGCGCTGCGCGAGCGGGAGATTGGGATCACGGAACGGTTGGTTCATCGGGGGGACCATCCCTCTGAGAGCGTCGAAGCGCTTCGACATGGGGCCGGGAGGACGCGCCTCTGTCGAAGCGCTTCGATATTCGGTCCAGGAAAACTCCGTCCGTTACACACATGTTTCGAACGGAGTTCCCCTGAAGGGTGCACGCCTGTAGGGCTCAGGTCAAGAGAGTCGGGGCAAACGACCCGAATCCACCGAGTCGAGCACCCGGGCGGCGCCACCCAGCGCCGCCGCGCCATACCCCAGCGTGGAGGCCACGACCTCGCAGCCCCCGGCCTCCGGCGCGATCGTGCGCCCGCGCATCTCGGCCTCCACCGCGGGCAGCAGCCAGGGGGCGAGCGGCACGTAGTAACCGCCCAGGATGACCACGTCGGGGTTGAGCAGGTTGGCGATCACCGCCACGCCCTTGCCCAGGTTCCGCCCCACGGCGGCCAGGACGGCGAGCGTGCGGGGGTCGGCCGTGTGGGCCAGCCGTACCACCTCGTCCAGCTCGATCTCCACCTCCGCGGGCGAGAGGACGGCGTGCTCCAGGACCGCGCCGATCCCCGCGACGGCCTCCAGGCAGCCCAGGCGGCCGCAGCGGCACTCGGCGCCGAGCGGGTCGAGCTGGATGTGGCCGATCTCCCCGCCGTATCCCTGCCCGCCGCGGCGGAGCCGCCCGTCGAGGATGATCCCGGCACCCACCCCGATCTCACCGGTGAGGTAGACCAGGTTGGGCGTCCCGGCCCGGGGGCCGAAACGGTGCTCGGCCAGGGCCGCGAGATTGGCGTCGTTGTCCACCTGCACGGGGTAGCCGGGGTCACGCAGGGCCTTGGTGAGGTCGCCGCACAGGTCGGTGTCACGCCAGCCGAGGTTGGGTGCGATGCGCACGGTGCCGTCGGTGCCGACCAGGCCGGACACGCCCAGGGTCAGGCCGAGGACCTGGCGCTCCTCCTTCGCCATCCGGCTCCCCACGCGACGGACGAGCGCCGCGACGGTGGCCACGGCCTGGGCGGCCGTGACGGTCGCGCCGGGGAAGGACCGCCGCCAGGACAGCAGCCGCTCCCCCGACAGGTCCACCGCGACGGCGGTGACGTAGTCGACGTTGATCTCGACGCCGATCGCGGCGTACGGCGAGCCGTCGAGCACGAGCATCGTGGCGGGACGGCCGACCCGGTTCTCGGTCAGCCCCGTCTCCCGGACCAGGCGGCGGTCGATCAGATCGGCGACCAGGCTCGACACCGTCGCCTTGTTGAGGCCCGTGGAGGCCGCGATGTCCGCCCGCGAGCAGGGCGCGTGCTCACGCACGGACCTCAGCACGACAGCGAGGTTGGTGGCCCGGACGTCGGCGAAGTCAGCCGGCTGCGGGTCGGTCGTAGATGTGATCAAGGTCAGTCCCGTTCCGGCTCGGCCAGGCTGGCCCCATCATGCCCCATCGTTCACCAATCTGTGACCGCCACCCGCCGGTCCGCGAACTACGGTCCCTTGTGGCTACGGTCACCCTGGTCTAATTTGTTTGGCTAGCAGACGAACTAATTCTACCTCGGAGTCATCCTCCTCCGACACCCCCGACCCGTCTCGAACCAACGAACGAAGGGAGCGCGCCGTGAACCATCTCCCCGAAGGCGCGATGACCAGCCGCCGCGGATTCCTCGGCCTGGTGGGGCTCAGCGCCGCGGTGGTCGCCGGCGGTGGCCTTCTCAGCGGGTGCTCCACCCCGAGCGGCCCCAGGCCCGGCAGCGGAGGAGCCACCGCCGCCGCGGCGGAGAAGCTGACGTCGCTGACCCCCACCTACACGGCCTTCCCCGGCGTCAAGCCGGACCTGCCGGGCACCGTCTCCACCCTGCCGGGCGTCCCCGACGTCAGCGGCGGCTTCACCTCCTACCCCGCCAGCCCCACCGCGGCGCTGACCCAGAAGGCCGGCAAGGGCGGCACCTACAAGGCCATGACACCGCTGTGGGGCCCGCCGCCGCCCGGCCTGGCGGACAACTCCTACTTCCAGGCCGTCAACGCCGACATCGGCGCGACCGTGGAGTTCCAGATCACCGACGGCAACGTCTACGGCGACAAGACGATCGCCCGGCTCGCCGCCGGGGACATCCCGGAGATCATGGTCATCCCGAGCTGGGAGATCGACAAGATGGCGGACTTCAACACCGCCGTCGACAAGGCCTTCGAGGACCTCACCCCCTACCTGCAGGGTGACAAGGTCGCGCCGTACGCGCTGCTGGCCAACCTGCCGACCGCCGCCTGGCAGTGGTCGGTCTGGAACGGCAAGCTGATGGCCGTCCCCTTCCCCACCGAGCCGTACCCCTTCGGGCTGCTCTACCGCAAGGACCTGTTCGACTCCAACGGCTGGAACGCCAACCCCAAGACCGCCGACGAGCTGTACCAGCTCGGCAAGGAGATCACCGACCCCAAGGCGAAGCGCTGGGCGTTCGGCAGCATCCACGAGATGATGTGGCCGACCTTCCGCATCCCGCAGGACTGGCGGTACGAGGGCGGCAAGCTCGTCCACAAGTACGAGACGCCCGAGTTCGAGCTGATGCTGGAGTTCATGCGGAAGGTCTTCAAGGAGGGGCTCGTCCACCCGAACGTCGTCAGCAGCAAGGGCGCCAACGAGAAGGACCTGATGGGGGCCGGGCAGATCCTCATCTACCGGGACGGGCTCGGCGGCTGGAAGGAGCTCCTCCAGCAGCACCGGGGCAAGAACCCCGACTTCAGCCTCGGCGTCTTCCCGGTCTTCGCCCACGACGGCGGCACCCCGCTGATGTACCACGGCAACGCGGCGGGCATCTTCACCTTCGTCAAGAAGGGGCTGCCGAAGGAGAAGGTCGAGGAGATCCTCTCCATCCTCAACTGGTGCGCGGCGCCGTTCGGGAGCAAGGAGTACGAGCTCTCCAACTTCGGCATAGAGGGCAAGCACTTCACCCGGGGCAAGGACGGCATCCCGGAGCTGACCGACCTCGGCCGCAAGGAGGTCGCCTACACCTACGGCTTCCTCGGCGGGCGCCCGCTCTACGTGGACTGGCCCTACCCCGACGCGGTCAAGCTCAACCTGGACTGGCAGAACGCCACCTTCCCGTACATCGAGAAGGCCCCGTTCGACGGAATCCGGATCCAGCGGCCGTCCAAGTTCTCAGGGCTGCAGATCCCCACCGAGGACAAGTTCACCGACATCATGCGCGGCCGGCGCCCTGTCAGCGACGTCAAGCAGATCGTCACCGAGTGGCGGCGGGACGGCGGCGACGAGGCCAGGGACTTCTACATGAAGGTCCTGCGGGACAACGGCCGTGCTTAGGAACTCCGCAGAGACCGGACCGGCGGGTGACCTGACCTCACCCGCCGGCCTCGGCACCCCCAAGCATGATGGCAAGAAGGCCGCGAGGACAAGCCTGTCCCGCCGCGGCCCGTTGCGCGCCCGGCTGAGACGTGACTGGCAGCTGCTGCTGATGGCGCTGCCCGCGATCGGCCTGCTGATCGTCTTCCACTACGTCCCGCTGTTCGGCAACGTCATCGCCTTCATGGACTACTCGCCCTACGTCGGCATCGGCGACAGCCCCTGGGTCGGCCTGTCCAACTTCCAGTGGCTGATGCTCGACGAGAGCTTCTGGGACGCGACGCTCAACACCCTGACGATCACCACGTTCCAGCTGGTCTTCTACTTCCCCGTGCCGATACTGCTGGCCGTGCTCCTGGACAGCGTGGTACGGCCCCGGCTGCGCCTGTTCATCCAGGGCATCGTCTACATGCCGCACTTCTTCTCGTGGGTGCTGGTCGTCACGCTGTTCCAGCAGATGTTCGGCGGCGCGGGCCTGCTCTCGCAGACACTGCGGGACCACGGATACAGCGGCATCGACATCATGACAAATCCGGATACGTTCATCGCGCTGGTGACGGCGGAGACGGTCTGGAAGGACGCGGGCTGGGGAACGATCATCTTCCTGGCCGCGCTGGCCGCCATCAACCAGAACCTCTACGAGGCCGCGGCGGTGGACGGCGCCTCGCGCTGGCGGCGGCTCTGGCACATCACGCTCCCGGGCCTGCGCCCGGTCATCATCCTGCTGCTGATCCTGCGCCTGGGCGAGGCGCTGAACGTCGGCTTCGAGCAGTTCTTCCTGCAGCGCGACGCGGTCGGCAGGGGCGCCGCCGAAGTGCTGGACACCTTCGTCTACTGGCGCACGCTGCTGACCGGCGAATGGAGCTACGGCGCGGCGGTGGGCCTGGTCAAGGGCCTGGTAGGGCTGATCCTGATCCTCATAGCCAACAAGGTCGCCCACCGATTCGGCGAGCAGGGAATCTACAAAAAATCATGACGACCTCACTTGCCTGGGCCGAGCGGCCGAGCCGCGCCGGCGGGCTCATCAAGGGGATCATCCTCACGCTCATCGTGGCGTGCGTCCTCTTCCCGATCTACATGGTCGTGCTGACCAGCCTCTCCACCCAGGAGGCCGTGACGGAGGCCGGCGGCCTGGTCACCGTACCCGGCGACCTCTCCTTCGCCGCGTACGCGGAGCTCTTCGCCGGCGGCGTGGTGACCAGATCGGTCGTGGTCAGCCTCGGCGTGACCGTCGTCGGCACGGCGATCAGCCTGACCGTCACGGTGCTGGCCGCCTACGGCCTGTCCCGGCCCGGCTCGCTGCTGCACAAGCCGATGCTGTTCCTCATCCTGCTGACGTTCCTGTTCGGTCCCGGGATGATCCCGAACTACCTGCTCGTCAGCTCACTGGGACTCATCGACACCTACTGGGCGCTGATCCTGCCGGGCGCGGTCACCGCGTTCAACCTCGTGGTCATGCGGGCGTTCTTCATGAACATCCCCGCGGAGGTGAGCGACAGCGCGCGCATCGACGGCGCGAGCGAGTTCCACATCCTGCGGAAGATCGTGCTGCCCATGTCGAAGGGCGTCACGGCGGTCATCGGCCTGTTCTACGCGGTCGGCTACTGGAACTCGTTCTTCAACGCCGTCCTGTACCTCAACGACAACGCCAAGTGGCCGCTGCAGGTGGTGCTCCGGCAGTACGTGCTCCAGGGCCAGTCACTGTTCGTCGGCCAGAGCGGCAACACCACGCTCCCCGGCCAGAGCCTGCCACCCAGCCTCGCCATCCAGATGGCGATCGTGGTCGTCGCGCTGCTCCCGGTGCTCTTCGTCTACCCGTTCGTCCAGCGCCACTTCACCAAGGGCGTCATCATCGGCGCCGTCAAGGGCTGAGCGGCACCGGGCACCTCTCCGGGGCCGAGACCGCCAGGCGGCCAACGTCACCGGCGGTGCGCCTGACCAGGGGGTGAAACACTTCCGAGGGTGCTGGACACCTGATCAGGTGTCCAGCACCTTTTCGGTTAGGAGACACCTGTGCAGGATCCACGCGTGCCCCCCGGCGCGCGCGATCGTTTCGAGGCGCTCTACCTCGCCTGCTATCCGGCGATGCACCGCTATGCGCTGCGCCGGACCGACTCGGCCGACGACGTCGCCGATGTGATCGCGGAGACCTTCCTCATCGCGTGGCGGCGGCTGGACGACGTTCCCGAGGGGGACGCCACTCTGCTGTGGCTGTACGGCACGGCCCGCCGCGTCCTGGCCAACCACCGGCGTGGGGAGTCCCGCCGCACCGCGCTGGCCTCACGGCTCCGCGACGAACTGGCCGCCGGTCAGGAGACGGCGCCTCCCGATCCGCAGGCCGATGCCGTCCGCGCCGCCTTCGCCACCCTGGCCCCGGCGGACCGGGAGGTGCTCGCTCTGGCCTGCTGGGAGGAGCTGACCGGCCCGCAGATCGCCACGGTGCTGGGCTGTTCGAGCACCGCCGCCCGGTTGCGCCTGCACCGGGCCCGCAGGCGGCTGGCCCGGCTGCTCGACACGACAGACGAGGTCCATGTGACGGCCGTACTGAGGGGAGAGAACCGATGAGCAAGATCGACCGGATGGTGTCCGCCATCGATCCGGCCGCCGGATCCACCGAGCCCGCCCTGAGCCAGGGGGTCCACGACCTGCTTGAGGAGATCATGGCGACCCCGCCTGCGCACCGCCGGCCGTCCTGGCTCCCCCGGCTAGGACGGGCCCGGCTGCCCGTCCTGCTCGCCACGGCCACCGCCCTGGCCGTGGCCGTCGCGATCGGCGTCGGTCTGCCGTCCGGCGGTCCCGCCACCGACTACGCCAACGCGGCCGTCTCCATCAAGAAGGCCGACGACTACTTCAGCGTCACCATCACCGACCCCGCGGCCGACCACCGGCGCTTCGAGGAGGCCTTCCGCGCGGTCGGACTGGACGTCACGGTGAAGGTCATCCCGGTGGCGCCGGCTGCGGTGGGCACGCTGATCGGCCCGATCGTCCCCGAGGGCTTCAAGGGGCCAGGAACCATAGGGGTGCAGGGCATAGCGTCCTGCGCGTCGGCGTTCTGCGGCAAGGTCTGGATGCCCGCGGACCTCTCCCAGCGGGTCGTCTTCGGGGTCGGCCGCCCCGCCGAGCCGGGCGAGCCCTACGCCGACGTCGATGTCTACGATCCCTCGGGGGGAAAATCCCTGGACGGTTACACGGTTCACGGCAAGACGGTCGCGGCCGTCCGCGCCGAGCTGCACCGGCGAGGGTTGAAAGTCGGCTACCGCCTGCTCTGGATCCTCTCAGACGACGGCCCCACCGGTCAGACCAGCTTCTTCGACCAGACCGTCCCCGCGGACCGGATCAAGGACGACTGGATCGTCAACGGCTTCCGCGACCACAGCTCCGACGCCGTCGACCTCTACGTCATCCCCGGCCCCGAGGCCGGCCCCGCCCCCGACCCGCTGAAGGCCGCCACTCCCCAGTGGTACGACCTCATCGAGTGACGTTGGACAGACAGGCGGCGTCGAAACCGGTACGGCGTGCGCCCCCCGGAGGGAAGGCGCACGCCGTACCGGATGGGTCAGCGGGTCAGGACGAGGTCCTTGATGCGGAGGTCGCCCCTGAAGACCATGTAGAGGTCGCCGTTGCCCTGGGCCTTGGAGAGCGGGGCGGTGGCCGTGGTCCACTGGTGGGTCCCGCCGGTGGCGGGCACCGGGACGGTGCCGAGGAGTTTTCCGGCCGGGGAGCCGAGGCGGACCTCGACGGACGAGGCCGCGGTGGCCGCGACGCCGAGCTTGACGCCGGTGACGCCCTTGCCCAAGTCCACGTCCCTGAAGGCGATCCACCCGCCCGCCGAGGCGCCGACCGCGTCGCCGCGGACCTTGGTCTCATCGACCAGCTCGACCCCCGCGTAGTCGTCGAAGTCGGCCGCGCGGGTCACCTTGGTGAGGTCGCGGGCGGGGATGCGCTCGCCGGATACCTGGACCGTGGCCCGCTGGCGGATGCTGTCCGACGACGGGCCCACGAGCACGTCGTGGGTGGACGGCTCCACCGTGAAACGGCCCCGGGTCACGTTCCACAGGGCCAGGTCGGCGGTCCTGAGCGGGAGCTTCACGACCTTCGACTCGCCCGGTGCGAGGTGGACCCGCTGGAAGCCGCGGAGCTGCTTGACCGGCTGCTTCACCCGGGACTTGTGCTGGTGGGTGTAGAGCTGGACGACCTCGTCGCCCGCCCGGGAGCCGGTGTTGGTGACGCGGACGCTCACCTCGTGGCCGCCGGGGATCGGGGTGACCTTCAACCCCTGGTAACCGAAGGTGGTGTAGCTCAGGCCATGGCCGAAGGCGTAGAGCGGGGTGTCCTTGGAATACAGGTAGGTCGCGCCGGTCTTGATGATGTCGTAGTCGAGGATGTCGGGGAGCCGGGTCCCGGCGCGGGGCCAGGTCTGGGTGAGACGGCCGGCCGGGTTGGCGTCGCCGTACAGGATGTCGGCCAGGGCGTGACCGGTCTCGGCTCCGGCGTGGGTGGTCCAGAGGATCGCCGGGACCTTGTCCTGGAGCCGGTCAATGGTCGTCGGATAGCTGTTCTCCAGCACCACCACCGTGTTCGGGTTGGCCTTGCGGACCGCCTCGACCAGCGCCTCCTGGCCCTCGGCCAGGCTCAGACCGAGACGGTCGTGGTCCTCGCGGCCGTTGATGAACGGCATGCTGCCGACCACGACCACCGCCACGTCGGCGCGCTTCGCCGCCGCGACGGCCTCGTCGATCCCGCTGCGCACGGTCTCCTTGGTGAAGCGGGTGGCATCAGCGGCCGTCGTCAGGCTGAGCGTGCCGTCGGCGGCGGCCTTCACGTACGTGTTCGGGCCGAACCAGTCGTAGGCGGTCTCGTAACCGGCGTACCTCAGCAGCGTCGTGCCGCCTGGCTGGGCCTCCAGCTTGAACTGCTCCTGGACGAACCAGCCGTTGGGCTGGTCCTGGTTGTTGACCAGGGTGGACCAGTTGGCGCGGCTGACGTACTTGCCGTTGGCGGCGCTGCGCAGGGTCACGATGCCCTGGCCCCAGTCGAAGACGTCGAACTGCGCGGTCTCACCGGCCGTGGTCGCCGAGAGCGTGAGGTCGCCGCCCGCGCCGGTGCCCGCGGTGAGGTACCTGCCGCCGGCCTTGAGCGCGATCCGGTCGACGCCCTCGGTGTCGGTGGTCGCCGCCCGCTCCTTGATCCCGTCGAGCGGGGTGATCTGGTAGGTCGGCTTTCCCGAATACCAGTCGGTGTAGAGGGTCCTGGCCAGCGGCCCGACCACGGCGACCTTCTTCGACGGCCTGAGCGGCAGGGTCTGGCCCGCGTTCTTGAGCAGGACCATCGCCTCGGCCGCCGTCCGGCGGTTCAGCGCGCGGTGCTCCGGGCTGTCGACGACGTCCTTGGTGATCTTCCCGTACGGCCCGCCGTCCGGGTCGAACTCGCCCAGCCGGAACCGGACGCTCAGCACGTTGCGGATGGCGTTGTCGATGTCGGCCGTGGTCAGGAGCCCCTGGGAGAGCGCCGCGTTGACCGCCGCCACCGTCGGGGCGGCGTTGGTGTCGTTCACCGTGAAGCTCTCGACCCCCGCCTTGATCGTCGCGGCGACCGCCTCGGGCTGGGTGGCGTAGTAGGCCTGCGAGCCGGTGAGGTTGTTGGGACCGCCGGCGTCGGAGACGTTGAACAGGGACCTGCCGGTCCAGGTCCGGACGGTGGAGTTGAGGTCGGTGACCGTGGCGGGCCGCCCGTTGATCAGGTTGTAGGCGGTCATGACGCCGGTGGCCGCGTCGGCCGAGATCGCCGCCTTGAAGGCCGGGATGTCGTACTCGTTGAGGACCCGCGGCGGCAGGCTGGAGGAGGTGGTGTCCCTGCGGACCTCGTTGTTGTTGGCCAGGAAGTGCTTGAGCACCGGGGCCGCCCTGAGGTGGTCCGGGTCCTCGCCCTGGATGCCCCTGCCGTAGGCGGTGGAGATCGCCCCGGTGAGCAGCGGGTCCTCGGAGTAGCCCTCCTCGTTGCGGCCCCAGCGGGGGTCGCGGAGCAGGTTGACCACCGGCGCCCACAGCTGCAGGCCCCAGAGCCGGGGGTTCTCCGCGTGGTAGCCCCGGGCCTCGTCGCCGACGGCGGAGCCGACCTGCCTGACCAGTTCCGGGTCCCAGGTGCTGGCCAGGCCGATCGCCTGCGGGAACACGGTTCCCCGGGCGGTCACCACGTTGCCGCCGTTGTCGATGTCGGTGGACCAGCCGACACCGTGCAACGCCTCGGTGCCGGTCTTGAACAGGCCGATGCCGAGCCGGTCCACCGCGGGCTGGTACTGGTGGAGCCAGGAGATCTTCTCGGCCAGGGTGAGACGGCCGAGCAGGTCGTCGACCCGCCGGCTCATCGGCAGGGCGGGGTCGCGGAAGGGATACTCGTCGGCCGCGTCGGCGGGGGCCGCGGACAATCCCATGGTCAGGGCCAGTACGGCCGCCGCCGCCAGCGGTTTGGACAGGGACACTGCGCCTCCAGGTCAGGTAGGGGTCGAAGCGCTTCGAGCAGGGAACGCGCGGGGCGCCGTCCGCCCCCGAGCGGCGGGTGACGTCACCGGTACGCGTTACCCGGCGCGGGGCACATCACGGGGGTCACTTGATCGCGCCGACGGTCACCCCGCGGGTGAGGGTCCGCTGGAAGATCAGGAAGAAGGCGACGGCCGGGAGGATGCCCAGCAGCGCCGAGGCACTGGACATCGTGGCGTCCATCATCTTGTCTCCCTGCAGCACTCCCAGCGCCACGGGCACGGTCTGGTTCTCGTTGGAGATCAGGAAGATCAGCGGCAGGAAGAACTCGTTCCAGGTCCAGATGAAGAAGAAGACGAGCAGCACGCTCAGTGTCGGCCTGCTGATCGGGACGACGATCCGCCACAGCGCCCGCCACTTCCCGGCCCCGTCGATGGCCGCGGCCTCCAGGATCTCGGGCGGAAACCGGCCGAGCACCGAGGCGAGCAGGTAGGTGCCGAAGGCACTCTGGATCACTGTGAAGATGATGATCACCCCGAGCCGGGTGTCGTAGAGGCCGGCCTGCTTGGCCAGGTAGTACAGCGGGTAGACCAGCGCCTCCTGCGGCAGCGTGTTGGCCAGCAGGAACACCACCAGGATCCAGACCCGGCCGCGGACCCGGCCGATGCCGAGCGCGTAGGCGTTGAGCACTGACAGCACCACCGCGAGCACCGCCACCGAACCGCTGATCAGCAGGCTGTTCCAGAGCTTGCCGCCGAAGTCGACCCGGTTCCAGAACGCGACGATCCCGTCGAGGTGGAGGCCGCCGGGCAGGCTCAGCGGGCCGCCGGAGGAGTAGTCGGCCGGGGACTTGACCGCGTTGAGCGTGACGATGACGAACGGCACCAGCATTACGACGGCCAGCACGGCCAGCGAGACCAGGACCGAGTATTTCCGGATCATGAATCCCTGTCCTGAATCCGCAGGAAGAGGGCCGTCACCATGATGATCATCAGGGTGAGCACGGTGGCGATCGCCGAGCCGTACCCGACGTTGGCCTTCTCGAAGAAGTTCTGGTAGCTGAAGTACGACGGCACGAGCGTGGCGCCGCCGGGGCCGCCCCGGGTCAGCACGAAGATCGGGCCGAAGACCTTGAGCGCGGCGATCGTGCAGGTCAGCAGGACCACGTAGATCTCCGGCCGGATCTGTGGGAGCGTGATGTGCCAGAACCGCCGCCACCACGACGCCCCGTCCATCTCGGCCGCCTCGTACAGGGCCGGGTCGACCCGCTGCAGACCGGCCATGAAGATCACGACGGGGTAGCCGATCTGGAACCACACCATGATCACCATTACGCTCGGCAGCGCCCAGTCCGGATCGCCGAGCCAGTTCCGCGGCTCCATCCCCAGCAGTCCGAGCAGCTCGTTGAGCGCGCCGAACCGCGGATGCATGATCCATCCCCAGACGATCCCGGCGACCGCGACCGGCAGCACCTGCGGCAGGTAGTACGCCGCCCGCAGCATGCCGGCGGTACGGGGACCGAACTTCTTACCCACGTAGTCGAACAGGGTCGCCGCCAGGACCAGCCCGATGGCCGTCGGGACGATCGCCATCGCGACGATCAGCGCGACGTTGTTGCGGAAGGAGGTCCAGAACCGCTCGTCGGCCAGGAGCCGCGCGTAGTTGTCCAGCCCGATCCAGCTGGGGTCTCCGATCCCCTGCCACCGGGTGAACCCGAGCCCGACGTTCATCAGGAACGGCACCACGATGACCGCCGTGAACAGCACGGCGCTCGGCAGGAGGAACACCCAGTACCCGCCGCTACGAGACCTCGGCATGGGAGGACCTCTCTGTGTGCGTGCGGCCTGCGCCCCCGAGGACAGGCCGCAACGGGGTGACGTCAGTCGCCGATGTCGGCGAGGTTCTCGTTGTACGGCCCGGCGATCTCGTCCAGGACCTGGGCGGGCGTCCTGGTGCCGTTGATCAGGTTCTGCACGCCGGAGACCAGCACGTCGTAGTAGCCCGGCGCCGGCCAGTCCGGATAGAACGCCAGCCCGTCGGAGGCCGAGAGCGTGGTGAAGTTCTCGATCAGCTCCTTGCTCTTGGCGTCGGTGATCGCGGCCGGGTCGGCCGCCACCGGGATACCGCCGGAGTTGCCGAGCAGGTTCTGGATCTCCTTCTCCATCGTGATGTCGATGAAGTCGTAGGCGAGGTCCTTGTTCTTGGCGTTCTGCGGGACGACCCAGAGGTTGCCGCTGGATCCGGCGCTCATCGTGTTGCCCGGCCAGAGGAACGAGCCCCACGCGAAGTCCTTGATGTCACTGACGAGCCGGCCGTACCACCAGCTCCCCGACACCATGATCGGATACTTGCCGCCGATGAAGGACACGCCCATGTCCTCGGCCTTGATCCCGGCCGAGTCCTTGCCGATGTAGCCCTTCTTCACCCAGTCGGCGAAGGTGTCGGCCGCGTAGGTGAACTCCGGCCCCCTGAAGTCGGTCTTGCCGTTGTAGAGCTGGAGCGCGTCGACCCACGGGCGCTGCGCCTTGCTCAGCGCGAGCTGGTAGAAGATCTGCTGCGCCGGATACTCGGCGCCGCCGACGGAGATGGGGGTGATCCCGGCCTTGACGAACTTCTCCAGCGCCGCGGTGAACTCGTCGTAGGTCGTGGGTATCTCGATGCCCTGCTTGGCGAACGCGTCCTTGTTGTAGTAGACCATCACGTACTCGGCGTAGTTCGGGACGCCGAACCACTTGCCCGTGCCCATCACGCCGCGCTCGTCATACCTCGCGGTGGTCTGGAGCGAGGGGCTGAGCAGCTTGTCCCAGCCGCGCGTGGCCGCCTCAGCCGACAGGTCGGTCAGCAGGCCCTGCTTGGACAGCAGCCCGGCGGTGGCGTTGCCCTTGTTGTACTCCATGACGTCCGGGGCCTCGTCGGAGTTGAGGATCATGCCCGCGGACTGGCGGATCTGCTCGAACGCCTTCTCCTCGAACGTGACCGTAACGCCCGGGTGCGAGGCCTCGAACTGCTTGACCGCCTCGGCCCAGGCCTTGCCCATCGCGCTGTCGGCACCCTCGTAGTGCCAGAGCTTCAGGACGCGGGGGCCTTGGGCGGCGGGCGTGCCGGCGGCCTGCTCGGTGCTCCCGCAGGCGGCCAGGGCCACGAGCATGGCCGCCATGGCCACGCCCGTTCTCACCTTGAACATGGTTGTCTCCTAGATGGTGGTGATGACGACCGGGACGCTGGCCCCCACCAGCTCGACGCCCGCGATCCGCGCGCTCCCCGACACGGTCACCCGCAGCCCGTCCCCATCGGGGACGGCGGTGACCGTGGTGTCCCCGTCGAGGTCGGAGACGGTGGTACGGCTCTCGCCCACGCCGTAGCCGACCAGTGTGATCTCTCCGAACGGCCCGTCCCCGACGGCCCCGTCCGGCTCGGCCAGGACCGGGATGAGCGCGCCGTGCCGTACGAACAGCGGGATCCGGTCGAGCGGCGTGGAGACCGTGACGTACCGGCCGCCCGCCAGCACGTCGCCCGTCCAGTGGTCCACCCAGTCGCCCTCGGGCAGGTAGACCTTCCGGACGCCGTCCGGCGAGGTCATCGGGGCCACCAGCAGGTCGCGGCCGAGGAGATACTCCAGGTCGGCCTGCCAGGCCACCGGGTCGCCGGGGTAGTCGACGCAGAGCGCCCGCATCATCGGCGCCCCGGTCCGCGCGGCCTGGACCGCCGCCGTGTAGAGGTACGGCATGAGCCGGTAGCGCAGCTTCAGCGCCTCGACGGCCTGGGTCTCGACCTCGGGGAACTCCCACGGCTCGCGGCTGGTGGTGCCGTGCAGGCGCAGCAGCGGGGACAGGGCGCCGAACTGGGTCCAGCGGACGTACAGGTCGTCGGTGGGGCGGCCGGTGAACCCGCCCGCGTCGTGGCTCCAGAACGGGATGCCGGACAGGCCGTGCGCCAGGCCGCCGCGGAGCGTGCTGCCCATCGCCGGGTAGCCGGTGTAGGTGTCGCCGCTCCACTGCGCCGAGTGGCGCTGCCCGCCGAGGAACGACGAGCGCGCCCAGACCATGCCGTGCCCGGCGACCTCCCTGGTCACCTCGGAGACGGTGTCGTTGAACAGCAGCGTGTAGACGTTGTGCAGGTCGGTACCTGTCATGCCGTTGGCCGCGACCGCGTCGTGCGGCACGCCCTCGGCGAAGTCGGTCTTGAAGACCTGCACGCCCTGCTCCAGCAGGGGCCGGAGCAGCCCCTGGAACCAGGCCACGGCGGCGGGGTTGGTGAAGTCGACGATGCCGCAGGCCGGGTAGGAGCCGTGCCAGCAGTCGACCACGTAGACCTCGCCATCTGGCTTCTTCAGGAAATATCCATCCTCAGCGGCCTGCGGGAACGCCGGGCTCAGGTGGGAGATGTACGGGTTCATCCAGAGGCAGACCTTGAAGCCCATCGCATCCAGCTCAGCCAGCATCCCCTCCGGGTCGGGGAAGTTGGTGGCGTCCCACCGCAGGTCGGACCAGTTCCCGTCGGTCTGCCAGTAGGTGTCCAGGTGGAGCACGTCGCACGGGATCCCCCGCTCCCGGATCTTCCGTGCCCGCGCCATCACCCGTTCCTGGCTGTCCACGAAGAACCCCGAGGAGATCCAGGTGCCGAACGCCCACTTGGGCGGGAGCAGCGGGCGACAGGTGAGCAGGTCGAACCGGTCGAGCACCTCCGGCGGGGTGGGGCCGGCGATCACGTAGTAGTCGATCAGGTCGTCCGGTACCACGATCTGCACGCAGCTGTGCGTGGACTGGCAGACGTCGAACTCCACCGGCGTCCCGCTGTCCACCAGCACGCCGTAACCCCGGCTGGACAGGTAGAACGGCACGTTCTTGTACGCCCGCTGCGACTCGGCGCCGAACGCGTCGAAGTTCCACATGACCGGCCGCTGGCCGCGCTTGTCCAGCGGGGTGAACGACTCGCCGAACCCGGTGAACGCCTCGTCGGCGGGGGCGGCGAAGCTCTCGTGGTAGCCGATCACGGCGCCGCCCGCGCTGGAGCGGCCGAACGGCAGCGTGCGCAGCCGGCCGCTGATGTCGGTGTGGCCCCGGTCCTGCTCCAGCAGGGTCGCCCCGGTCGCGTCGGTGAACCGCAGGTGCCACGGCGCCAGGGTGATCTCCGCGCGGAGCGAGCCCGCGTCGAGCAGGACTGCCCCGTCGCCCGTCTCCACCCGCGCCCCGGCGAAGGCGCCCGGGGTGACCATGGAGATCGCGGCGGCCGAGCGGGTCCGCGCGTCCATGTCCTGGCCGAGCCGGACCCGGATCACGCCCTCGCCCGCCACACCCACCTGGACCACGAGGGTCTCCTCGGCCGAGGTCACGGCCTTGAGCGTCACTCCGGCCCCGTCGGCCGCCACCAGCTCGGCCGAGACGAGCGCCGACAGGCCCTTCTCGCCGTGGGAGCGGACGGGTAGCTCCGGCGGGTCCGCGACGAAGTACTCATGCGCGATCACGGGGGGACGGTAGGGCATGGGAACTCCAGCGCTCGGCATCCTGTAGCTGAATTAGTTTTACGTCCAAACCAACAAACGTCAATGGCCCCACCTGCCGCGGGCCGACCGGACCCGGTGGCCTGCGCAGACGACGTCGAGGTCTCCGCGCAGGAACCGGCGCGGTACGAGGCCACCTGAAGATTCGAACTCAGAACACGCGCTGGTGCGCCGTCGGCCATTCCCTCCGGGGAATTGTCGGGTGGAGGCCCCTTCTCACAAGGTGAGTGGGTACACGGACCCGCCGACCGAGGAGAAACGGTGACCGATATCCATGCACAGGAACTGGCCGGCCGCTACATCGCGCTCTGGAACGAGCCGGACGCCGGGCTGCGCCGAAAGGCGATCGAGGAGGTGTGGACCGGGGACGGGACCCACATCCTCCGGCCGCCCCAAGAGATCCGGGAGGTCGCCGCGGGGCTGGGCTTCAACTCCACCACCCTTGAGGCCCGCGGGTACGACGAGATCGAAGTGCGGGTGGTGCGCTCCTACGAGAAGTTCGTCGCCCCCGGGGAGTTCTTCTTCCGGCCCCGCGGCGACGCCCTCCGTCTGCACGACGTCGTCAAGTTCACCTGGGAGATGGTGCCCGTCGGGGGCGACGAGGCGGTGGGCGGCGGCCTGGAGGTGCTCGTGCTCGGCGAGGACGGCCGTATCACCGCCGACTACATGTTCCCCGGTCTCTGACGAACCGGCCACCGCGGTCGCGGCTCACCCGGCCAGCAGCGCCGCCGTGGTCGCGTCGGCGGGCAGGAACGCCTCCAGCTTCAGCTCCGCCACGGTCACGTCGAGCGCGGTCGCGAACGTCGTGATCGTGGTCGTCAGCCGCAGCTCGCCGCGCGCCGAGCGCAGCCTTACCGGGACGGCGAACCCCACGTGGTCGGGGCCCGGCGCGGCGTGCGGCACGTAGCCGGACAGCTCCTCGTACAGGTCGTCCCGGGGGATACGGTCGAGGATGTGCTGCGCCCACTGCTCCAGGTTGACGATTCGCGACGCCAGGCCCTCCGGGTGCAGGGAGAGGCGCAGCACGTTGACCGGCGGGCGCAGCAGGTGCTCCGCGACGCCCTCGGTGAGCAGGTCGAACGCGTCGTTGGCGAGTACCAGCTCGTGCCGCGCGTCCACGACGATCGCGGGATAGGGCAGATGCCCGGTCAGGATGTGCTGCAGCGCGGTGCGCACGTGTTCCAACCCGGGGTCGTCCAGCGGGGTCTGCGGGTAGACAGGGGCGTAGCCGGCCGAGAGCAGGAGCTCGTTGCGCTCCCTCAGCGGCAGCTCCATCGACTCGCTGAGCCGTACCACCATGGACCGGCCGGGCCGGGAGCGGCCACTCTCCATGAAACTGAGGTGGCGTTGCGTCGTGCCCGCGCGCAGTGCGAGGTCGAGCTGGCTGAGACGGCGGCGTTGCCGGATCGAGCGCAGGGCATGGGGGAAGTCCATTCGCCCAGTGTGCCGGACTTATCCATTCCTTCGAGGGAATTGTCATCATTCCCGGAACGGAGCACGATCCGTTCCCATGAACATGCGACTGGGGGTCCTGCTCCCCACCAACCACAGCCAGTGGGACGACGCCCGGCGGCTGGTCGACTTCGGCGTCCGCGCCGAACGGCTCGGCTACGACTCGGTGTGGGCCAACGACACCCTGCTCGGCCCGCGCGTCGAACCGCTGGCCATGCTCGCCGCCCTCGCGTCGGCAACCGAGCGCGTCACGCTCGGCACGGCGACGCTGCTGCCCGCCCTCCGCCGTCCGGTCACGGCCGCGCAGGAGCTCGCCTCCATCGATCACCTGTCCGCTGGGCGACTGGTCGTCACCGTGGGCGCGGGCTTCCCCGGCCGGTCGGAGATCGAGTACGCGGTGTCGGAGGTGCCGTGGGAGCGCCGCTTCGGACGGCTGGACGACACGGTGGCCCTGTGGCGGGCGCTGTGGGCGGGCAAGCGGGCTTTCCACGGCAAGGTGCTGTGCTTCGACGAGCTGCCCGAGTCCACGCCCTCCTACCGGTCCGGCGGGCCGCCGATCTGGCTGGGCGGGGCGAGCCCGTCGGCGCTGGAGCGCGCCGGACGGCTCTACGACGGGTGGCTGCCCTACCCGCCCGATCCCGCCGACTACCGGGCGGGCCTCGCGGCGGTACAGCGCGCCGCGGCGCCGGCGGGGCGCCCTGTGGACGCGGTCACCCCGGCGCTGTTCGTCACGGTGCTGGTCACCGACGACGTGGAAGGGGGAGAACGGCAGCTCGACGCCTACTGCCGGGCCACGTACGGCCTGCCGTACGAGACGGTGCGGACGATCCAGGCGATGGTCGCGGGCCCGGCCGAGCAGGTGGCCGCCACGCTGGCCCACTACGCGGCGGCGGGCGCGGAACACCTCGTCTGCCGCGTCGCGGCGCCGTCCCTCGACACCCAGTTCGATCAGCTGGAGCTCATCGCCGGGATCGCCCGCCCAGCGGCTGGGAAGCCGTCCGGCCGCTGAGAGCCTGTCCGGAGTCCGGAGAGCCACCTGGCCGAGTCCACCTGCGAGGCGCCAACTTGTGAAGACGATGGCCCACGCCATCATCGTGCGCGGGCGCGTTTGGCCAGCTCCGGTCCGTGCGAGCAGTGAGACATCACGGGTTCCCTCATCGCCCCCCAAAGACGGGCATGCCGATTACCCGCTGTCCCACCAGGACGGCCGGAAACTCCTCATCCGTTCGGGGCCGTGGCCTTCACCGCGGACAGTAGGAGGTCGATGCCGAAGGAGTAGTAGGTATCGAGGTCAGGGGGGTGGAGAGGATGGCGGCGAAGGCGGCCAGGTGGCAGGTGCCGGGCCGGCGTACCGGCCGCGTCATCTCCTTCCCGCTGGTCGTCGCGGACCACCAGGGCGAGCGCTACCTGGCCTGCTCACCGGGGGGCCGCATCCACATCCCGGTGGACCCGCAGGCACCGCTGGAGGAGTTCGAGCAGATCGCCGCGCAGTACCCCGTCTTCCGCATCACGCCCGACCGGTCGGCGTCCCCGCCCGGTTCTGGCCGATAGCCCTGCCCCATCCCGCGCCCACCATGCCACACCGGAGCCGGGGTCGACATCGACCACCCTCACACCGCAACCCCGGCCAGGACCGTACGAACGGCAGCGGAAGTGATCTACAAACGGAACCTCCCTACATCAGCACAGGTCAGGCAAATCCAACCAAAATCTCCCCGGGGCTACAGGGAGCCCGGCTTGAGCCCTGTCCGCGCCCCATGGATAATTAGTTTAGATTCCATCCAAATAAGGGAGTGGCCGGTGGACTGGCCCCGAGGGTTCGGCGGGCTGTGTTACGGCGGGGACTACAACCCCGAGCAGTGGCCGGAGGAGGTCTGGAAGGAGGACGTCGAGCTGATGCGGCGGGCCGGGGTCAACCTGGTCAGCGTCGGGGTGTTCTCCTGGGCACGGCTGGAGCCCGCACCGGGCGTCCACGACTTCGGCTGGCTCGACCGCGTCCTCGACCTGCTGCACACCGGCGGGATCGGGGTCAACCTGGCCACCCCCACCGCCTCACCGCCCCCGTGGTTCGGCCTGGCCCACCCGGACGCGCTCACCGTCACCGCCAGCGGCGTCCGGCTCACCCACGGCAGCCGCGACACCTACTGCGTGAGCGCCCCGCCGTACCGTGACGCCTCCGCCCGGATCACCCGCGCACTCGCCGAGCGCTACCGCGACCACCCCGCGCTGGCCATGTGGCACGTCCACAACGAGTACGGCACGTGGTGCCACTGCGACCACGTCGCCGCCGCCTTCAGGACCTGGCTCCAGGCACGGCACGGCACACTGGACACGCTGAACGACCTCTGGACCACCTCGTTCTGGAGCCAGCACTACTCGGCGTGGGAGCAGGTCATGCCGCCCCGCGCCACCCAGTACCTCCCCAACCCCGCCCAGACGCTCGATTTCCGGCGGTTCCTCTCCGACGAGATGCTCGACTGTTTCCGCGAGCAGAAGGCGGTGCTGCGCGAGCTCACCCCGGACGTCCCGGTCACCACGAACTTCGTCTTCGGCGACTGGGTGCCGGTGAACCAGCGGCACTGGGCCCGGGAGGTGGACCTGGTCGCGATCGACCACTACCCGGCCGCCGACCCGCCGGCGGAGACCGCCTTCGGCGCGGACCTCGCGCGGTGCTGGTCCGGCGGGGAGCCCTGGCTGCTGATGGAGCAGGCGGTGGTGACCTACACCGGACCCCGCATGGTCCCCAAACGGCCCGGCGAGATCGCCAGGCTGAGCCTGTCGCACATCGCGCGGGGCTCGCGCGGGGCGATGTTCTTCCAGTGGCGGGCCTCGCGGGGCGGAGCCGAGCTCTGGCACTCGGGCATGGTGCCGCACGCGGGTCAGGACTCACGGATCTTCCGCGAGATCTGCGAGCTCGGCGCGCTCCTGCCCGCCCTCCGGGAGGCCACCCTGGCACCGGTCGAGGCGGAGGCGGCGGTCCTGTGGGACGTCGAGTCGGGGTGGGCGCTCCAGTCACCGGGTCTGCCGTCCACGGAGCTGAGCTATCTCGACGCGGTACGGCAGGCACACCGCGTGCTCTACCGGCACGGCGTCACCGCCGACTTCGCCCATCCATCAGCCGATTTATCGGCATACAGGATGGTGCTCGTCCCCAGCCTCTACCTGCTCTCCGACGCCGACGCGGAGAACCTGCGCCGCTACGTCGAGGGCGGCGGCACCCTCGTGGTCTCCTACCTCAGCGGCATCGCCGACGAGCACGCCCGCATCCGGCTGGGCGGCTATCCCGGGGCCCTGCGCGACCTGCTCGGCATCCGGGTCGAGGAGTTCCACCCACTGGCCCCGGACGCCGCGATCCCGCTGTCCGCCCCCGGCGGCGATCCCGTCGGCACCGCGACCTTCTGGAGCGAGCACGTCCACCTGGAGGGCGCCGAGGCGCTGGCCCACTACGGCGGAGCCCCCGGAACCGCCAAGGACACCGGGACCGCCGGAGCCACCGGGGCCGCCCTGGCGGGCTTACCGGCGGTCACCCGCCACCGGCACGGCTCAGGCACGGCCCTCTACATCTCCACCCGCCTCACCGACGACACCTACGCCCGCCTGCTGGGGCTGGAACCCTCCCCCCTCGAACTGGTACGGCGTGGCGAATGGCTGTTCGCGATCAACCACGGCGACGACGGACAGGTGGTCCCCGGTGGCCTGCGACTGCCCGCCGGCAGCCACGCCGTACAGAAGATGCGGGAGATATAAGCGGATGTCCAGCGGGATGCAGTGATCCACTGAGACGATCGGGGCCGCTTTCGAGGAGGTTCCCGTGCGCCGTTCCGTCTCCTTGGCCCTCGTCACCGCGGTCTCCGCGCTGTCAGCGGCGATGAGCTCTCCCGCCCAGGCCGCGGCCTGGCCCTGCCGACCCGGCCAGGGCCCCGATCTGAGGGGCGGGGACTTCAGCGGGGGATTCCCGCTGCCCGGCAGTCTGCGCTGCGCCGATCTGACCGCGGCCAGGCTGAGCGGCGTGGACCTCCGCCAGCGGGACCTGACCGGAGCGGTCCTGCTCGGCGCCGACCTGAGACAGGCCAACCTCACCCAGGCCACGCTGCACTACGCCGATCTGCGCGGCGCCGACCTCGGCGGGGCCAACCTGGTCCAGACGCACGCCGCCCACGCCGACCTGCGCGGCGCGTTCCTGAGCGGCGCCGAGGCACGGCAGGCGGAGTTCCCGCACGCGGACCTGACGGGGGCGATGCTGACCGGGGCCGAGCTGAACCAGGCCGACTTCACCGGCGCGCTGGTCGAGGGTACCTCCTTCGCCCAGGCAGACGGCGCGGATCTGACCGGCTCCAGGGGCACCCCGACGGGCGTCGACCGGCCCGCCCGGACCTCCCGTGGCCCGGGGTTCAGGACACCGGCCAAGGAAGCCGGACCGGAAGACACCCGGCTCGGGGCACGGCCCGAGGAGACCGGACCGGAAGACATCCGGCCCGGGGCTCGGGCCAAGGAAGCCGGACCTCGAGACACCGAGCCGACCGGCACCGGGCGCGCTCCGTCGGCCGGGCTCGTCCTGGTCGTGTTCAGCGCGGCCGGTCTGGCGCTCACCATGACGGTCTGGGGCATCGCCACCCGGCGGCGGAGCCGGCGGAACGCCCCGTGACGGCTATCGCACAGTCCCGATGCATGCGGCGGCCGGGTCATTGTTGGCGGCTGTAGGCGCGGATGGCCAGGGGGCAGAACACCACGAAAAGGGCCGCGCACCAGATGAGCGTGGTGGTGACGGTGTCGCCGACCGGGGTGCCGTTGAGAAGGGCGCGGCAGGCGTTCATGACGTGGGTGACGGGGTTGATCTCGGCCCAGGTTCGCAGCCAGCCGGGCAGGGTCTCGACGGGAGCGGCAAGGCTGGTGCCGAGCTGCAAGGGCAGGAAGCTGATGAAGCTGATCGCAAGGACGGTGTCGGCGTTCTTGACCAGGACGCCGAAGAACACGGTGACCCAGCTGAGGCAGAAGCCGAAACCGATGGCCAGGCCGGCGGCGGCAAGGGCGGCCGCGAGGCCGCCGTGGACGCGGAAGCCGAGGAGTGCGCCGATGGCGAAGAGGATGGCGACGGCGAGCAGGTAGCGGACGATGTCGGCCAGCACGGAGCCGAGCAGGGGTGCGAGGCGGCTGATGGGCAGGCTGCGGAACCGGTCGGTGACGCCGTTCTTGAGATCGAGGTTGATGTTGGTGCCGGTCGAGACCATCCCGGCAAGGCCGGCGCCCATGACGAGGATGCCGGGGAAGAGGTACTGGAGGTAGCCGGCGGTGGAGCCGGCCACCGATCCGCCGAAGAGGTAGAGGAAGAGCACCATGAACAGGGCGGGTGTGATGACCCCGTTGATGATCGGGCCGGGGTTGCGGGTGGTCTTGGCGAGGCTGCGGCGGGCGAGCACGAGGCTGTGCCGGAGCCAGGCGAGCAGCCGGGTACGCGGTTGTTCGGTGCTGGGCACGGTGGCGGTCATCATGCGGCCTTCGTTGGTTCGTCGGTGTCGTTGGCGGTGGTGGTAGGTGCTCCGGTCAGGGCGAGGAAGACCTCGTCGAGGCTGGGCAGACGCAGCGACAGTTCGGAGACGCCGATGCGGTGTTCGCGCAGCTGGGCGGTGATCTCGAAGAAGTCCTCGTCACCGGCGACGGGCACGACCAACTCGTGGCGGGTGGAGCGTTCCGGGGTCCGGCCGGCGACATCGGCCAGGATGGTGACGGCCGCATCGGTGTCGGTGGGGTTGTTCAGCCGCACGGCGATGGTGTGCCCGCCGACTTCTCGTTTCAGGTCCGCGGGAGTGCCGGAGGCGATGACCCGTCCCTGGTCGATGACGGTGATGGCGTCGGCGAGGGCGTCGGCCTCTTCGAGGTACTGGGTGGTCAGCAGGACGGTGACGCCATCGGCGCTCAGGCCGCGGATCATCTGCCACAGCTCGTCGCGCTTGCCGGGGTCCAATCCCACCGAGGGCTCATCGAGGAAGACCACCTCGGGGCGTCCGACCATGCTCGCGGCCAGGTCGAGGCGGCGGCGCATGCCACCGGAGTAGCCGGCCACCGTCCTCTTCGCCGCGTCCTCCAGACCGAAACGGGCCAGCAGGTCCGCGGCGCGCTGGAGAGCCTGCGGCCGAGGCAGGTCGAGGAGCCGGCCGATCATGACCAGATTCGCCAGCCCGGTCAGCTCCTCGTCCACGCTGGTGTGCTGGCCCGACAGTGCGATCCGCCGGCGTACCTGTCCCGGCTGGCGTGCCACGTCGAACCCGGCCACGGATGCGCGTCCGCTGTCGGGGCGCAGCAGGGTCGCGAGGATACGGATCACGGTGGTCTTACCGGCACCGTTGGGTCCCAGCAGGCCGAGCACCTGCCCGCGCGGGACGGCCAGACTGACACCGTCGAGCGCGGTGACCTTGCTGAACCTTTTGGCCAGTCCCTCGGTCTCGAACCCGTGATCGCTCACCGTCACCATCCCTCGTCTCAGTCACTCCGCAATCCAGATGTTTATAACATCTGGATTTTGAGAGTATCCTAATGCTGGCGGTCTAGGGAAAGGAACTGCGATGGTTCGGCTGACTCGGGTGCAGCAGCAGAAGCGCACCCGGAGGTCCGTGCTGGCGGCGGCGAGGGAGGAGTTCACCGAGCACGGCTACGCCTTGGCCAAGGTCGACCGGATCGCCGAGCGGGCCGAGCTGACCCGCGGGGCGGTGTACTCGAACTTCCCGAGCAAGCGCGCGCTGTATCTGGCGGTGCTGATCGACATGGTCGAGAACGCCACCGCGGGTGAGCCGCCGATGACGTCGCCGATGACGCCGGCCGAGGCGCTGGGCGTGTTCGCCCGGACCTGGCTTGAACGGCTGCCCCTGGTCGGCGACACGGCTTCGGGAGGGCGGCTGCACCTGCGCTCGCTGGTCGGCGTCCTCGATGACGAGCACGGGCGAACGGTGCTGGCGCAGGTCGTCCGGCTGGAGGCGTTGCTGCTCGCCATCGCGCTGGAATCGTGCGAACCGGCCCACGCGATGCCGGTGCGACGCGTACGGCTGGCCGAGCTGGTGCTGACGCTGCTGGACGGTTCGGGTCACCTGGCTGAGAGCGCACCGGGATTCGGTGACCCTTTCGACCTGGCACGTGCGTGTGAGCATCTGGCTGGGATCGATCTCACTGACACCTGGACGCCGTCGTATCTGCCCTATGTCGCTCCGGCACAACCGTGTGGGGACACATGGGATCCGCCCACGGGACTCGCGGATCAGATCAGCGGGGATCGGGTCGACTTCGGCGCCGATGGTCTGATCGCGGTGCTGGGGGCCGGTCGTCTTGCCGCCGCCGAGGAAGCCGTCCGTTCCGCTCGGCCCGGCGAGCAGGTGACGGTGGCCATCGTCACGGATGATTCCGCCGAGACGGGCCGCCTCGTACGGCTCAGAATCACCGACCTCATCGGCTGTCTGCGGCATGTGTTCGCTCCCGAAGTCTGGCAGCGCGTCCGGCTGGTCCTCGATGACGAAGCCCTGACGGCGTCGGCGATCGGCCTGACGGACCTCGACGACGAGACAGAGGCCGCCGTACACGTCCAGGGCGGCGCGATCGTCGCCCGAGCCCACGGGCGAGGCGCCGCGTATGCGGCATCGACTGCCGACGCTTCGAACGGCCCGCAGCCGCGGAGTGCCCAGACATGACCCGACCCGAGCTCCCTGCGACCGACACCGGCCTGCTGGTACTCCACGCCCTGCGCTGCGGCGGCAGTGCCGGCCTCGCCCGCCTGGCCACGACCACGGGTCTCGGTGAATCCGACGTCGAGTCCGAGCTGATCGATCTCGCGGTCGTCGGTCTCGTCACGCATATGGCCGGCGACTTCGGCGGGTGGGGTCTGACGGATACCGGCCGTGCCGTAGATGCCGAACGGATCACCGACGAGCTGGAGTCAGCCGGTGCTCGCGCCGCCGTGACAGCGGCGTATGAAAGCTTTCTCGTGCTCAACCCAGAACTGCTCGACCTCTGCACGGCATGGCAACTCCGATCCATCGACGGTGTCATGACCGCCAACGACCATGGCGATCCCTCCTACGACGCCCGCGTCCTCGCCCGATTCGCCGAGTTCGACCAGCGTGCCGCCGTCGTCGGCGCCGAGCTGTCCGCGGCATTGCCTCGATTCGGCCGCTACCGAGCCCGCCTCACCGAAGCCCTCGATCACGCCACCTCCGGCGCGTTGGAGTACGTGGCCGACAGCACCGCGTCGTACCACACCGTGTGGGCCGAGCTTCACGAAGACCTGCTCGCCACACTCGGGATCCCCCGATGGGGATGAGATGGATTCGCCCGCTCTCCACGCGGGTCGAGGAGACGGCGGAGATGCTGGGCGGCAAGGCACACGGCCTCCTGGTCCTCCGCCGTCTGGGGTTGCCGGTGCCCGCCGGGTTCGTTGTCACCACAGAGGCATGCCGCGCGTTCCTGCGTGACGGGCGTCTTCCCGACGGACTCGACGACGAACTCGCGACAGCAATCACCGACCTCGAAGCCTCCACCGGGCGCCACTTCGGGGGATCACAGGTGCCGTTGGCGGTGTCCGTTCGCTCCGGGGCCGGCGTGTCGATGCCCGGCATGATGAACACGATCCTCAACCTTGGCCTCACGACCGGAGCCACGGCCGGGTTGGCGGCCGAGACGGGCGACTCGCGGTTCGCGCTGAATTCGCGGCTGCGGTTCCTGTCCGGCTTCGCCGCTGCGATCACCGGCCTGGACGTGGATGGCCTCAGCGGAGCCCCCGGGCGAGGAACCGGCGATGAGGAGGCACAGATCGGAGCGGCCGAGAACCTCATCCGGCAACGATGTGGCCGGCCGATTCCGGACGACGCGACCCGGCAGTTGGAGCTGGCGGTCAAGGCCGTGTTCTCGTCATGGGACACACCGCGCGCCCGAACCTACCGCGAACTGCATGACGTCCCGCACGATCTCGGCACAGCCGCGATCGTGCAGACGATGGTGTTCGGGAACCTCGATGACCACAGCGGCACCGGAGTCGCGTTCAGCCGCGACCCCAACACCGGGGAGAACGTCCCGTTCGGCGAAGTCCTGTTCGGACACCAAGGCGAAGACGTCGTCTCCGGCAGATCGCTGACCCGGCCCCTGCGCGAACTCGCCGACCGGGAACCGGCGGTGTGGACCGGCCTCCTCGACGCCCTGAGCCGGGTCGAGGGGCACTACCGCGACGCGTGCTACGTCGAGTTCACCTTCCAGGCCGGGGAGCTGTGGATTTTGCAGGTCCGGCCTGGCCGGTTCGTCGGGGGGGCCGCTGTCCGCGTAGCGACCGACCTCGCCGACGAGCGCGTGATCGGACGTCACGAAGCGCTGCTCAGGATCTCACCGCGGCATCTCCAGCACGTCCGCACACCCCGGATAGCGACAACCGAGAAGGTCGACATCCTGGCCCGAGGGCTGGGCGCCTGTCCCGGTGTCGCGGTGGGCAGGGTGGCGACCACGGCCGACGGAGCGGTGCGCATGGCCGCGGACGGCCCGGTCATCCTGGTACGGCCGGAGACCTCCCCGCACGACATGCGCGGCCTGGCGGTCGCCGCCGGAATCGTCACCGCCCGTGGCGGGCCGGCCAGCCACGCCGCGGTCGTCGCACGAGCGATGGGAAAACCCGCTGTCGTGGGGATCACCGACCTCATCGTTGACGTCGCCGACGCCTCGGTGAGAGCCGGTGGACGCACCATCGGTGAAGGCACCCTCGTCACCATCGACGGGACCGGTGGCGAAGTCGCCCTCGGCAGCCCCCGTACCGTCACGACCACGGCTGACGTCCACCTGCATCGACTACTCGAATGGGCCGACGACGTATCGGGCGACCACTCCGAACGCGACGAAACCCGGCGCCTCGGTGCTGCCCACGCCGTACTCCGTCACGACTAGGGCCGGTACGGACTTCGGATCTGCGGGTGGGCCGGAGACTGACGAGTCCCGTCACGGGGGCATGGGGTCAATCGCGCTTGGGGGGCAGTGGCGGCTCCGCGTCGGTCCAGCCCATCCGCTGGTAGGCGACGAAGCTGGTGGCCTTCGCGGTACGGCCGTCGGAGAGCTCGACGGTGGTCGTGGACGACTCCGCGAGGGGCAGACCAGTCGAGGGATCGATTATCTGCACGACATCGTAGGTTGCTGTCCTCCCCGGTCGCAGGTCCACCTGGTAGCCGATGGCCTCGCCCATGCGACCCAGCGGATCCTTCATCTTGCCCAGCGACTTCATCTCGGGCATGCCGGCCAGAATGCGATAGGCGGAGGCGCGGACGGTGGGCGAGACGGGCAGACCGAAGACGATCTCCACGCAGGCCGCGCTGAGGGCCGACTCCTGCGATTGCGGATCCTGGCCGGAGTCGCCCTTGGCATTGGCGGTGACACGCTGTTCGAGGTAGCCGCGGAGCTCGCGTTCGCCGGACGGGATGCGGCGGATCTCCTCCCAGCCGATGAGCTCCTTCATGAGTGACCCACCCGAGTTCTTCCACTTGCCGCGCAGGCGCGAAGCCTCCTTCTCTTCCGCGGCGGCTCGCACCACTTCTCCCGAGTTGACGCCGACGTATCCGGTCGTGTCCATGGGGAAGGTCCACCGGGTCGGCGAGCCTGCCTTGCGCCAGGCAGCCTGGTCTTGGCGGGTGAGCGGCTTCGCGCCGAGGTACTGGTCGATCCACCAGCTCTGTCCCCCGGGACGGTGCGCCAGCCACTCGTCCTTGGAACTGGTCCGCCTGATGATGTAGCCATGGTCAGGCGAGACCGCGTCCATACCGTTGATCGTGGTGGTGCGCCAGTACGAGCCCGACGCCGGGGCCTTGGCTGCCGCGGTCGCCGCGGCGAGCAGGATCTGACGCGCCGACGCCTGTTCGCCGGGCGAGGTCGCGACCGGCGAAGGCCCCGGCCCTTGCCCGTCCGGCACGGTCACCAGAGCGACCACCAGGGCCGTGGCCGCAGCCAGAGTTACCGCCGACGCCAGCCACGGCACCGGCCCGCGCAGCTTCTTGGTGCGGGACTTCTCGTTCTGCCCTGGTGGTTCGGACGTGATCGAGGTGAGCAGCGCCTGGGCGACCGCTCCGGACACCTGCCCGGCAGGCTCGCCGTCCAGTTCGTCGTCGTGCACCCTGGCAAGATCGTTCAGGTTCATTGCGCAGTCCTCTCGAGGAGCGGAAGGTCGATGCCCGCGTCGGCCAGGGCACGCGCGAACCGCTTGCGCGCGCGATGCAGCCGGACACGTACGGCGTTGCGGGTGATCCCGAGCGTGCGTGCCATCTGCTCGGTGTCGAGCTTCTCCCAGGCGACCAGTGAGAGCAGTTCCCTGTCATCGTCGGGCAGAGCCCTGAAGACCCGGCCGAGCTGCGTGTACTCAGCCGGTGGAGAGCCACTCAGAACCGGGGAGGCGATGATCTGTTCGCGCAGCGCGGCGGCGCGTTGCTCATGCCGCCGTTCGCCGCGGAGATGGTTGGCGAGTGTGTTACGGGCGACGCCATACAGCCAGAGTCTGGCCTCGTCCCCCGGCGGGATCTCATCGATTCGCCGCCACGCGGTCGCAAAGGTCTCGGCGACCACGTCCGCCGCGTCCTCAGGGTCCGTACACCGGCGCAGGACGTAGCCCAAGATAGGGCGATAAGCATGTTCGTATATCTGCACGAACCGGCCGTGGGAATTCGGTCCCATCCGGGCTCCTCACATGGATCAACAGTCATCCATCCATGTCCGAAACACCGGGAACATTACCGATCGGCGACATGCTCGTGATGACCTGCCCGGGAGACGGCATCTCCGGTCAGGGCGGATGCCTGATCAGGGGACGACGGCCGGAGGCTCCACCACGGCCCGCGCCCACCACCACGCCGGCCATGCGGGCCCGCATGTCGCCCGCGAACTGGATGAACTGTCCGTCTTTCGGCCGGTCGCCGTGGTTGGGAGCATCGATCGCGGCGACGGCGAAACCGCCCTCGGCGGCGAACCGGTGCGCACCGGCCAGGACGCCGGGAGCCTTCTTGTGCTGGCCGCCGCCGTGTCCCATCAGGATCAGCGGGCGGGGGCCGGTGGCACCTTGCGGCGTGAACAACGCGCCGGGGATCTCGCCGAGGGCGAAGGACTGTTCGGTGACGTCGGTCGGGACTGTACGGTTTTCGACACACCCCGGGCGAGCCCGACGGTCAACTCATCTCATCTTCGTCCGCCGGTGTGCTCGGGAATCCTTACTGGTTTTCTGGGTGATCCGAGCCGAGGCCGTCTCTTTTGGTGAACGTAGGCGATCACCGCTCGGGACAGGGGTAGCCGGGAGCGTGCCGGTTCGGGCAGCAGACCATCGCCGTGTGCGCGTAGCGGTCGCCGCGTAGGTAGAAGCCCCAGCAGACGTCAACCCCGTTGTCCAGGTCCTGCTCTCCACTCTCCAGCCGGGCGTCCTTGCCGATCTTCATCTCCTGGTCGGGGAGATGGAACGACGGCAGCGCCGACGCCTCGAACGGAGCGGGATCCGACGTACACCACGCGTGAACGTGATCGGCTCGGCAGATCCACCACAGACTCTTCGGCAGATCCACCACGCAACCTTCGGCAGATCCACCACGTATCCCTCGGCAGATCCACCATCGCGGAGCTGCGGACGGCGTACGCTGCACCGTATGGACATCGATGACCTGGCGCTCTTTCCCCGACGCGCGCACGAGATGGCGTGCGAGGCGCTTACCGACACCCGGGTGGTGGTGATCAATGGTGCTCGGCAGACAGGGAAGAGCACCCTGGCCCAGGAGATCGCGCGCAAGACTCCGGGTTCGCGGGAGCTCTTCCTGGATCAGGCAGCCGTGCGCGCCGCCGCCCGGGAGGATCCCGATGGGATCGTCCACCACGACGGTCTCATGCTCATCGATGAGGTCCAGCGCGTACCCGACCTGCTTCTCTCCATCAAACGTGAAGTTGATTCCGATCCTCGCCCTGGACGCTTCCTCCTCACCGGTTCCGCGCGCCTGCTGGGGATCAAAGATCTTCCAGACGCCCTCCCCGGCCGATCCGAGACCATCGAATTGTGGCCGTTGTCACAAGGAGAGATCGAATGGCAGCCAGATGGTTTCGTCGACGCGGTGTTCCGAAACGGCGTTGGTATCGAGATCCCACGACCTCGTCTTCGGCGAGCCGACTATTTGGACCGAGCGATGCGAGGGGGGTACCCGGAAGCCGTTCATCGCTCAACCCATCGGCGGAGGGCGCGTTTCTTTGACTCGTACGTCACCGATCTGATCAACCGGGACGTGAAGCAGGTGTCGGACATCGAGCATCCGGCCGACATGCGGCGTCTGCTCAACATCCTCGCTGGGCGGATGGGCGGCCTGGCCGTGATCGACAACATCAGCCGCGATCTCGGCCTGCCCAGGACCACGGTGAAACGGTATCTGGACCTCCTGGACCTCGTGTACCTGGTCAGGCGGATTCCGGCGTGGTCTTCCAACGCGACCACGCGCGCCATCGCGACCCCCAAACTCCTGATGATCGACTCGGGACTTGGGGCTCACCTCGCCGGCCTTACCCCGGCCCGGATCAGCGATGTGACCGCCCCGGTCGGTCCGCTCATGGAGAACTTCGTGCTGAGCGAGCTGGCCCGCCAGCTCACCTGGTCCGAAGAGCCGGTGCGGCTCTATCACTACCGAGATCGCGATGGCGTCGAGGTGGACGGCGTCCTGGAGCGCGCGTCAGGGGAGGTGGTCGGCATCGAGGTCAAAGCCGCTGAAACTGTGCGCGCTGATGACTTCAAAGGACTCCAGCACCTGGCTAACAAGCTTGGCGACCGCTGGGTAGCGGGATTCGTCCTCTATACGGGACAGGAAACCCTCCCTTTCGGGGATCGGCTGCGGGCACTTCCCATCGCTGCCCTCTGGTGTGCGGGATCGGGGAACAACTGCTGATCGTTCATCGCGCCGGGAGGCGGGAGACAGATCTTGGTGGTTGCACGCCGTCTCATCTGTGACGACCGGCTTTGAGAACGAGAGGGTCTCAATTCCTTGAGAAGGCCCGCTCGTGGCCGGTCAGATGCCCCCGGGGGTCGTCGGCTGCATCAGACGGCGGGCCGCCTCGGTGACGGAACCGGACAGGGAGGGGTAGACCGCGAAGGTGTGGGCGAGCTGGTCCACGGTGAGCCGCTGCTGGACGGCCACCGAGACCGCCAGGATCAGTTCGGAAGCGCGGGGGGCGACCACGACGCCACCGAGGATGATGCCGGTGTGCGGGCGGCAGAACAGCTTCACGAAGCCGTCGTTGAAGCCCTGCATCTTGGCCCGGGCGTTGGTCGCCAGCGGCAGCTTGACCACGTTGGCCTCGATCTCGCCGGCCTCGATCGCCTTCTGCGTGACGCCCACGGCGGCGATCTCGGGGTCGGTGAAGATGTTGGAGGCGACGGTGGCCAGCCGGAGCGGTTGCACCGCCTCGCCGAGTGCGTGCCAGACCGCGATCCGGCCCTGCATGGCGGCCACCGAGGCGAGCATCAACACCCCGGTGCAGTCACCGGCCGCGTAGACGCCGGGCGCCGAGGTGCGGGAGACCTTGTCCACCTGGATGAAGCCGCCCCGGTCGAGGATGACGCCGGCCTCCTCCAGGCCGATTCCGGCGGTGTTGGGGACCATGCCGACCGTCATCAGGCAGTGGGTACCCTCGGCGGTCCTGCCATCCTCCAGGGTGACGACCACACCGTCGGGCGTGCGCTTGACCGACTCCGCCCGGGAACGGCCCATGACGTTCATCCCGCGGCGCCGGTAGACCTCTTCGAGGACCTCGGCGGCGTCGGCGTCCTCGTTGGGCATCATCCGGTCGCGCGAGGACACGAGCGTGACCTCCGAGCCGAGCGAACGGTAGGCGCCCGCGAACTCCGCGCCGGTGACGCCGGAGCCGACCACGATGAGGTGCTCGGGCAGCTCCTCCAGGTCGTACAGCTGCCGCCAGTTGAGGATGCGCTCCCCGTCGGGCTCGGCGCCGTTCAGGATGCGCGGGGTCGCGCCGGTCGCCACGATGACGACGTCGGCCCGGATCGTCCGGTCACCGGCCCTGACCACCTGCGGGTCGACCAGCCGTCCGGGAGCCCGGACCACCTCGACCCCTTCCACGGCCAGCCGCGTGGCGATGTCGGCCGACTGCGCCTGGGCCAGCTCCTTCACCCGCCTGTTGACCAGCGGCATGTCGGCGATGACACCACCGGCGTCACCGTCGAGGCCACCGGTGTAGTGGACGCCGAGCATGCTGGCGTCGAGGAGTGCCTGCTTCCGCACGGAGGTGGCGATCAGCGTCTTGGACGGCACGCAGTCCGTCAGCACGCAGGCCCCGCCGGGACCGTCCTGTTCGACCACGGTGACCTGTGCTCCGAGTTGCGCGGCCACCAGCGCCGCCTCATATCCGCCGGGCCCGCCACCGATGATCACGATCCTTGTCACGTACCCCATTCTCCCGCATCCCCGGACCAACCATCCCTGAGTCCCCTCCCTGGACCACGGAAACGGCTGAGAACATTGAGAAAATCGCCGGGACGCCGAGGCGGAGCGAGCGTACGACCGTTCTTCGATTACTGTTAGGTGCCGTGCCTGTCTACGCCGCCTACGGCAGCAACATGGACCCGAAGCAGATGGCCCAGCGGGCCCCTCACTCTCCCATGCGAGGATCGGGCTGGCTCCAGGGCTGGCGCCTGACCTTCGGCGGGAACGACCTCGGGTGGGAGGGCGCGCTCGCCACCATCGTGGAAGACGCCGAGGAGCAGGTCTTCGTCGTCCTCTACGACGTGCCCGAGTGGGACGAGACCAGCCTCGACCAGTGGGAGGGCGCGGCTCGCGGCCTCTACCACAAGGTCAAACTCCGGGTGCAGACCCTGGAGGGCGAGATCCTGGCCTGGTTCTACGTGCTCGACGGCTACGAGGGCGGCCTGCCCTCCGCCCGCTATCTCGGCATCCTGGCCGAGGCGGCCGAGAAGGCCGGAGCACCCGACGACTACGTCAAGAACCTGCGCGGACGCCCCTGCACGTCCCTCGGAAGCTGACCGTACCGCCCGTTCTCTCGGGCAGGACCGGGTGGCCGGGATTCCGCGTCACAGACCCGGGATTCCGCGTCGCGAACCTGGGAAATCGGCTGGTGCGATCCGGGAAAAACGGCGAGTACTCTCTGTGCCGTGACCAATGACCCTTATGCACTCGCCAAGGACGCCGCGACCGCACTGAAGGACGCCCTGGGAGTCGAGTCCGTCGACGTCGCGCTGGTGATGGGTTCGGGCTGGGTCCCGGCCGCCGACGCGATCGGCGAGACGATCGCCGAGATCCCGGTGACCGACCTGCCCGGTTTCGCGCCGCCCGCCGTCGCCGGGCACGCGGGAAGGATCCGCGCGGTGCGGACCGAGTCGGACAAGGTCGCGCTGATCTTCATGGGCCGCACCCACCTCTACGAGGGCCGGGGCGTGGACCCGGTCGTGCACGGCGTGCGGACCGCGATCGCGGCCGGTGCCCGCACGATCGTGCTGACCAACGCCGCGGGCGGCCTGCGCCCGGAGACCCAGGAGGTCGGCGAGGCGGTGCTGATCAGCGACCACATCAACCTGACCGGTGCCAGCCCGATCACCGGCGCCACCTTCGTCGACCTCACCGACGTCTACACCCCGCGCCTGCGCGACCTGGTCCGCGAGGTGGAGCCGTCGATGGCGGAGGGCGTCTACGTGGCCTTCCGCGGCCCGACCTACGAGACCCCGGCCGAGGTCCGTATGTGCAGGACGCTCGGCGGCGACATGGTCGGCATGTCCACCGTGCTGGAGGCCATCGCGGCCCGCGAGGGCGGCGCCGACGTGCTCGGCATCTCCCTGGTCACCAACCCGGGCGCCGGGCTGGTGGGCGAGCCGCTGAACCACGAGGAAGTCCTGGAGGTGGGCCGCGCCACCGCCGCGCGCATGGGCGTCCTGCTGTCCAAGGTCGTCGGCAAGCTGTAGGAACGACCGGCGACCGGCCCGGCGGACCACGGAGACGACCGGCGGCCGGCCCGGCGGACCACGGGCGGGGAAACGGCCGTGGTCCGACACGGTGAACGGGGCGGGATCCCGCCCGGAGTAAGGGATGACGATGAGCAGCGATCTCGTACGGCTTGCACACTCCTGGCTGGCCCAGGACCCGGACCCGGAGACCCGGGCCGAGCTCGCCGCACTGCTGGAGGGCGGCGACCAGGAGGAGCTGCGCGAGCGGTTCGGCGCCAAGCTGGAGTTCGGCACCGCGGGTCTCCGCGGTGAGCTGGGCGCGGGTCCCAACCGGATGAACCGCGTCACCGTCATGCGCGCCGCCGCCGGCCTCGCCCGGGTTCTCGGCCCGGGACGGCATGTCGTGATCGGCTATGACGCCCGGCACAAGTCCGACGTCTTCGCCCACGACACCGCCGCCGTGCTCACCGGCGCCGGGCTGCGCGCCTCCGTCCTCCCCCGGCCGCTGCCCACCCCGGTGCTGGCCTTCGCCGTCCGCCACCTCGGCGCCGACGCGGGCGTGACCGTCACCGCCAGCCACAACCCGCCCCGGGACAACGGCTACAAGGTCTACTGGGGCGACGGCTCGCAGATCGTGCCGCCGGTCGACGCGGAGATCTCCGCGGCCATCGACGCCGTCGGCCAGGTCTCCGACCTGCCCCTCGGCTCTCCGGCCGACCCCGCCTGGACGACCCTGGGCGACGACATGGTGGCCGCCTACCTGAAGGCGGTGACCGCGCTCCCGATCGGCGACGCCCGCGGCCTGCGGGTGGCCTACACCCCGCTGCACGGCGTGGGCGGCGCCACGCTGGCCGGAGCCTTCGAGGCCGCGGGCTTCGAGGCCCCCGCGGCCGTCGAGGCCCAGGCCGTCCCCGACCCGGACTTCCCCACCGTCGCGTTCCCCAATCCGGAGGAACCGGGCGCGATGGACCTCGCGCTGGAGCTGGCCCGGGACGTCGGTGCCGACCTCGTGCTGGCCAACGACCCCGACGCGGACCGCTGCGCGGTGGGCGTGCCCCTGCCGGACGGCGGCTACCGGATGCTGACCGGCGACGAGGTGGGCGCCCTCCTCGGCGAGCATGTGATCAGGCAGACCTCCGGCGACGGACGCCTGGTGGCCACCACCATCGTCTCGTCCTCCCTGCTCGGCAAGATCGCCTCCGAGTACGGCGTGCGCTACGCCGAGACCCTCACCGGCTTCAAGTGGATCATGAAGGCCGGGGACGGGCTGGTCTTCGGCTACGAGGAGGCCCTGGGCTACAGCGTCGGCTCCGACGCGGGCCTGCCCGTCCACGACAAGGACGGCATCGGCGCGGCGCTGACCGTCGCCGGGCTGGCCGCCCAGGCCAAGCTCGACGGCCGTACCCTCCTCGACCTCCTCGACGACCAGGCCCGCCGGTACGGCCTGCACGCCACGTCGCAGCTCTCGGTCCGGGTGGACGACCTGTCCCTGATCACCGGCGCGATGGCCCGCCTGCGCGCCACCCCGCCGGTGGAGCTCGGGGGCCGCGAGGTCGAGTCCGCCGATGACCTGAGCGAGGGCTCCGCCGGCCTCCCGCCCACCGACGGCCTGCGCTACCGGCTCTCCGGCGGTGCCCGCGTCGTCGTCCGCCCGTCGGGCACCGAGCCCAAGCTCAAGTGCTACCTGGAGGTCGTCGTCCCCGTCACGGACGAGATCGCCGACGCCCGGGCACAGGCCGTACGGGACCTCGACGCCCTGAAGACCGACCTGTCTGCGGCCCTGGGCCTGTAGTGCTCTGATCCCCTGCCGGTGAAGGCCGGGGATCAGGCGAGGAACGCGGCGACCACCAGGACGGCCGCGGCCAGCAGTGCGGCCAGGGCGCTCGGCGCCCAGGTGACCTTCATCGACCCGGCCCCGGTGACAGCGCCGCCAGCGGGCTCGGCGGCAATCGGCTCGGCCGAACGCGCACCCGCGCCGTCGGCGGTCACACGCTTGGCGTTCAGAGCGGCCGCCCGCCTGGCGGACTCCACCCGCTCGGTGATCTGCTCGGCCACCCAGTCGGCGTGGGTCTTGCCCGTCAGCGCCTCGGCCGCGGCCTGCTCCCCCTTCGAGCGCACCGGCTCGGTCCGGTACCGGCCGCCGGTGCGCGCCGGGTTGCCCCGCCGTACGGCCGCCGCCCGCTCGCGTGCCGAGGCCTGCGGCGCCCAGCAGCGGACGCTCTCGCCACCGGATGTGATCTTGATCGCGTGGGAGACCGTGACCCCGTCCACCGCTTCCAGCGGCACGTAGGTGTTCCTGATCGGGTTGCGGACCAGCACGCCGTCCCCGGCCAGGATGATCGCCGGGCGCAGGCAGGTGACGAAGACCACCGCGGTCAGCACCCCCAGCACCGCGGCGGCCGCCAGCGAAGACGGCCCGCTGTAGCGGACGGTCAGATCCACCGCGTTCAACGCGGCGAACGCCACCCAGATCCAGCCGAGGACCAGCGCGGTCCTCGATCGGAACACCTGCTTCATCGAGCTGACTCCACTCGTACCGGCCCGCTCACGCCTGCCACTTGAGCCGCGCGAACCCGGGCTTGATGACACCGTTGATGAGCGCCAGACGCTCGTCGAACGGCAGGAACGCCGACTTCATGGCGTTGATCGTGAACCACTGCATGTCGTCCCAGCCGTAGCCGAACGCCTCCGACAGCTTGGCGAACTCCTCCGAGACGGAGGTCCCGCTCATCAGCCGGTTGTCGGTGTTGACGGTGACCCGGAAGTTCAGCCGGCGGAGCAGGCCGATCGGGTGCTCGGCGATGGAGGCCGCGGCGCCGGTCTGCAGGTTGGAGGTGGGACACATCTCCAGCGGGATGCGCTTGTCGCGGACGTAGGCCGCCAGGCGGCCGAGCTTGGCCTCGCCGTCACCGGACACCGTGATGTCGTCGATGATCCGGACGCCGTGGCCGAGCCGGTCGGCGCCGCACCACTGGATCGCCTGCCAGATCGACGGCAGGCCGAACGCCTCGCCGGCGTGGATGGTGAAGTGGGCGTTCTCACGCTGGAGGTATTCGAAGGCGTCGAGGTGGCGGGTGGGAGGGTAGCCCGCCTCGGCCCCGGCGATGTCGAAGCCCGCCACGCCGGCGTCGCGGTAGCGGACCGCGAGCTCGGCGATCTCCATGGACCTGGCCTGGTGGCGCATCGCGGTGAGCAACGTGCCCACCCGGATGCCGCGCCCCTCGGAACCGGCCCTGAACCCCTCCTGCACGGCCTCGATCACCTCTTCGAGGCTCAGGCCCGCGGAGGTGTGCTGCTCGGGGGCGTAGCGCACCTCGGCGTAGACCACGCCGTCGGCCGCCAGGTCCTCGGCGCACTCGGCGGCGACCCGGACCAGCGACTCGCGCGTCTGCATGACGCCGACCGTGTGGTCGAAGGTCTCCAGGTAGCGCTCCAGCGAACCGGAGTCGGAGGCCTCCTGGAACCAGGTCCGCAGGCTGCCCACATCGGTTGTGGGAAGCCTGTCGTAGCCCGACTCGCGGGCCAGCTCGATGATGGTCTCGGGCCGCAGGCCGCCGTCAAGGTGATCGTGGAGCAGAACCTTGGGAGCCCGACGGATCTCCTCAAGGGTGGGTAGCTGACTCATTGCATCATCTTACCTTCGGATACCTAATTAGTGATCATGGAAATACGGACGGTCACACTCCGCCTTCGCGAGGTCCGGAACGGCTATCCGTGGCGGTTGACGGACTCGGGCGAGAAGGCGGGCAGGCAGACGGCGATGTACTCGGCGCCCTCGGGGCCGCAGCTGTAGCGGATCTTCTCCCCGGGCTCGCTCACGAACGCCTGCCCGGCGCTGACCTCGGTCGTGCCCTCCGCGTGCTCCACGAGGATCGCGCCGCTGAGCACCAGGGTGTATTCGCCGAACTCCGGCGTCTGGGCCGGCTCGTCCCACCCGGCCGGGGCCTTCATGTGCGCGATCGAGATGCGGTCGTCACCGCTGTTGACCCTGCCGACGTACTCGTCGATCGTCTTGCCACCCGGGACGGGGATGCGTGTGGCGCTGTCGATTTTGCGTACCATCAGACCAGTTTGTCATTGGTCTCAGTGTGCGACGTCGATGACCAGCCGGCTCGGGTTCTTCTGCTCTGTCACCCGGAACGCCGCCCTGTGGTCGAGGACGATGCCCACACCCACCACGGCCTCGAAGTCACCGGTCTTGACGACGTTCTGCACGTTGCCCAGCTGCGCCTGGAAGATCGGCCCGCCCACCCAGGTGGGACTGCCCGACTCGCTGTGCGCGACGGCGGGGTTCATCGACACCTGGAGGTAGGCCCCGCCCTTGGCGTCGATCGGGTCGCCCGACCCGTCCTGGACGAGCTGGGACACCCACCGCACGCTGTATCCCGGCATTTCCCCCTTCAGATCGATCACCACCCGGTCGAATCCCTCATGTTCGGCGAAGCGAGCCCCGATGACGGTCGGCGGCTCGCCGACGGCCCGTCTGACCTCGACCTCCTTGGTACTGGTCGGAGGCTTCAGACCCGCCCGGGGGGACGCGTCGGGCGAGGAGACCGGCGGGGTCGGCGCGGCCGTGACGGAAGGGGACGCGGACGCGGACGCGGTGTCCGCCGGCGCGGCGGTGCCGGCACATCCGGCGACGGACAGGGCGAGGGGGACGGATGCGAGAGCGAGGGCGACGCGGGTGCGCTTCATGGTGGGCCTCCTGCCCCGTTAGATGCCCCGCAGCCGGGAGCGGTTCACCCGGCGGGAGAGATCTTCCACATCCGGATGGTGACAGGACGTCAGGGCCGAGGTCAGAGTCCGGCCGGCGGACGGGCTATCTATATGTGCACACACATCTAATGCACACGAATTTAATTCGCATGCATTTAATGTTTGCGCATGCTAGGATCCGCGACATGAGCGAGGGGTACGTGGTCCGCGCGTGGCGAGAGGTGCTGGCCAGGCACGCCACAGCCACCTGCGCGCTGGAGCGCGAGCTCTCCGAGAGACACGGCCTCGGGATGAGCGAGTTCGAGGTCCTGGAGCAGATGGTCGAGGGTGGCCAGGAGAAATACCGGGTCCAGGAGGTGGCCGACGCGGTCCACCTGAGCCAGAGCGCCTGCTCACGGCTGATCGCCCGCCTGGAGAAGTCGGGCCTGGTACGCCGGGCGATGTGCGAGGCCGACCGGCGGGGCGTCTTCGTCCTGATCACCGACGAGGGCCGGGCCCGCCACGCGGAGGCCCAGCCCACCCACCGCGCCGTGCTGTCCGACGTCTTCGGCCGTGAGCAGCCCTCACGACCCGAGCACGCCGCACTACGGACCTGAAACGCACTACGGCCCCGAAACGACCCCGCCCCTCCGGCTCCGGCCGACCCCTCCAAGGGCGGCACCCCACTTAGCGTTGGGATTGTTCTCGAAATCCAGGAACAGTCCCAACGGATCAAGAAAACCGCAGCCGATCCAGCCCGGCACCCACCGTCGCCTCAGATCTCAGGGCGCGACCGTCCCTGTTTCCGGCGGTACGGCGAGCTGCCCGGCGATGCGGCGCGCGACCCCGTCCAGTTCGGCGACCGGACCGCGCTCGGCACGGTCGGTGCGCCGGGCGCCCGAGGTGGCGCTGCCGATGACCCAGAAGAACATCAGGCCGTCCGGGTCGGCCCACACGGTGAGGTCGTTCGTGGCCTGCAGTCGTGGCCGCTCGTCGTCGTAGGCAATGGCCGTGTAGACGCCATGGGCGTGGAGCGCCTCCTGCAGGCGGTGGACGGCGACGACCGCGGCCTGCCGGGAGGTGATCGCGTTCAACACCCTGGCCGCCGGTGTGCCGGGACAGGGGATCATGGCCGACTCCTCTCATGCTTGTGGGTGTGTGGCCCCGGGATGTCTTCCGGTACGGCCCCGGGGGCCGATCGGATACCGGTGACGTGTCCCGGGGCCACTCGGACTGGCAGACCTCCGGCGACCCCGCGGCTACGGGGGCGTGGTGCGGGGTCACAGCGGCGGGAAAGGGCCTGCCAGCGGTTCTTTGGGGGGCAAGGACATGGATGAGGGGCAGTGACATGGGTGACGGGCGAGAACATGAGTGAGGGGCCGTGGCAGGGGTGAGGGATCGGCGACATGGTTGAGGGGCGGGGTCACCGGGGAGACGCGTGGCGCCCCCAGGCGGCGTAGGCCAGTAGGTCGTCGGCCGAGAGCGGACCCCGGAGGACCGTGTTCACCACCGGCCGGGTCCGCAGCTCCCCATATAGGACGGCCAGCCGGGCGGCGGCCCGCTCCGGTTCGACCGCCCAGGTCCATAGCGGCCTACCGCGCCCCCTCACCACGCCGGGCACGATCCACCGGAAGCGGTGCCCGTCGGTACGGACGACCAGCCCGACCCAGACGGAGATCAGGACCTCCCCCGCCGACGAGAAGGGCTGAACCTCAGCGACGACCCCGTGGTCGCGGATCAGGACACTCACCAGTTCCCTGGCCTGGCGTGCCGCAAAGGGCTCGACTGGGAGCATTTGACCGGTGGTGACCAGCGGGGAGGACCTGGAGTGCATGCTCTTAGTGAACAGCCGGTTACAAGAGGGAACAGGGAGCGCCTCTCCCCCTTCCTCGACGGGGAGGATCCCTCCCCGCCTGGGGGTGAGGGATCTTCCCCACCGCATCAGGCGGTGGGTACGAGCCTGATCTTGTGTGCCAGGTCGCGCGCTTCGTCTCGTACGGTCGCCCCGCCCGTGGTCATCAACTCGCTGACGGCTGAGCGCGTGAACAGATTGAAGGCGACCGTGTCGGGGCTGATGCCGTAAGCCCTGTTGAGCAGGTGAACGGTCGCGAGCGGCTCTTTCCTGAGATAGAAGCCACGGGCGATCTCCACGGTGTGGAATGCCCTGCGGGTTTTCGACGGGATGGCGGTCAGGTCGATCCGGTCCCCCTGCTTGGTGGCCTCGTGGCCGTTGGTCAGGTCCGCGGCCATCGTCACGGCGTACGCGTCGACCATGCCGAGCCCGAACATCAGCCACGGGTGATGCCCGTCGAGGGACTGAGCGGTGCGGCGTGCTCCGTCCCAGTGACGTTCAGCGTCACCACGACGGCCGATCTTGGCATGGGACAGGGCCATGGCGAGTTGCAGCAGGCCCCAGAGGCTACGGTCTTCGGCGTTCTCGGGCCGCAGCAGCCGACCGGCCTGGTCGGCGAGGTCGATCCGGGCCTCGGCCTGCTCCCCCGCATCACGCCACACGTGGTTGAGATACCAGGACGCCGCCGCGATCGCCTTGGGGTCATCGGCATCCTGGGCGGCCTGCATTGCCCTGTCGCCGGTCATCAGGATGAGCTCTGGGTACGGCTGAAACGACAGGTAGAGCTGCACCAGATGGTAGATCTGCGCGAGCGAACTCAGCGCGCGGCGCCGATCGACGCTTTCGAGAAGCCGCACGGAGGTGCGGGCATCGTCAAGCAGACGGGGCAGGATCGTGGCCACAGCGGTCCGCTGGTTGGGGGAGCCATGCCACACCATCCACGCCTGCGCGACATTGGCCGCCAGCGTGTCAGCGGATACCGGTTCGCGGTCGGAGACTGCCAGCGGGTAGGCGGCGAGGGTCCGCACGATCACCGAAGCCTGGTCATGCGTGTTCTTGCCGTAGGTGGCCGTGGTGAGACGCTGCTCCCCGGTGAGTTCGGCGAGGTCGTCGACCCGCAGGATCCCGGCCATGCGGATCAGCATGTTCAGACCGGGCATGCCGATCTTGCCGATCTCGATCGCCTTGGCCCAGTCTCCGCTCCGGCCACACAACTCACCGAATACGGCGCGCGACATGCCGGCTCGATCACGGAAAAACCTGACCCGGCCACCAAAGGTGGTGAGCGTGTTGCCTTCGGGCATGGCCCTGCACCTCCTGGGAATCGACCTTCTCAGGCTAAGCGTGCGGGGCCCGTTTCCGACGGGATTACCTGGCTCTGATTACCGTGCCTCAGCGATTTTCCAATGCCTGAATCACCACATATCTTGCCTAACAAGATATGTTGGTTTTCATGAGTTCACGGACGATGACGGAACCCGCGTTCCTCGTCCTCACCGCGCTGGTCGACGAGCCACGGCACGGCTACGGGATCGTGCAGGAGGTCGAGAAGGTATCCGGCGGGCGGGTGCGGTTGAAGATCGGCACGCTGTACGGCGTGCTGGACCGGCTGGCCGCCGACGAGCTGGTGGTGCTGGACCGCGAGGAGGCGCAGCAGGGAAGGCTCCGCCGTTACTACCGGCTCACCGAGTCCGGGGCGCGCGCCCTGGAGGCGGAGGCCGTACGGCTGGCTGGAAACGTGGAAAGCGCCCGCGAACGGCTGCGTGCCCGGTATGCGGGGGGTATGGCATGAGCCTTCTGGAAGACCGCTACCGATACGTGTTGCGCCTGTTACCCGCCTCCTACCGCGCCGAGCGGGAGGAGGAGATGGTCGGCGCCTTCCTGGAGGGTTCGGGAGGGCTCTCCGATGCCGACAACCCCCGGCCGCGCTGGTCGGAGATCGCCAGCGTGGCCGCCCTGTCGATGCGGGTGCGCCTGGGGAGCACCGGCGCGGCGCCGAGGTTCTTCGCCTGGGGCGAGGCGGTCCGCCTGGTAGCCGTGCTGGGACTGTTCTTCCAGGCGGTGATGAGCTGTGTCTGGCTCGCGGACCTGCTGAGGCTCTACTGGGGCTTCGGCCCGTCACCCGCCGACTACCAGGCGGCCCTTGGTGCCGCCGGATCAGCGCATCGGCTCTGGGACATCGTGAGGATGTGCACCTATCTCCTGTGGGGCGCGGCCTCCGTCTCGCTCGTCCGCGGTCGCCCGCGCGCCGCGAAGACACTGGCGCTGCTCGCTCTCGCCCTGCTCTACGGCCCCATCATCATCCAGAGCTGGGCGTGGGGCTGGTCTCTAGGCCTCTCGGACTCTCTTCTGCACAGCCTGCCGACCGTCGTGCCTGTGCTGGCGCTGATGGCCGGATTCCACCGTGACGTGCCGCGGTTACGCCACCCCTGGTGGGTGGCCGCCCTGCCCGTCGGCGTCGGCGTCGCGCTCTATGCGATCTTGAGCGTGCTGAACTGGGTGGCGCTGGCGCCGGTCGTCAACTGGCAGTTCTGGTCATGGGTGTGGCCGTGGCTGGGCGAGTCGGGACTGGCCTGTCTGGCGATTCTGGTCGCGAGCGTGGTCTGTGCCGGGACACATCTGCGGACTCCCAGCAGGAGGACCCCCTCCCTGCCACTGGCACTGGCGATCCTGGTCGTGCCCGTGACACTCGACCTCGTTCCCGGCCCCTTCGACGCGGCCGATCCGATCGCCCAGACCATGGCAGCCGTGACCACCGGCCAGTTCGTCGCGCTGCTGCTGTGTGGTCTGGTGCTCATCGTCCTGGCCACCAGGACGATGAGCGCCCTCCCCCAGGTGAATCCCCGGGTTGAGCAGCCCCCCGACAGCCCTTAGCCCCCGGGAGCGGCCCCCGTGTCCCGAGTCGCCGCCCGGCGGGGGCCGGGCGGCGGCCGGGTCACCATGCCGTCAGACGGTCAGGCGGTGATGCGGTCGATGACCAGCGGGAGCAGGTCGGGGTCGGCGGTCTCGCCGATGATGTAAGCGCCCTCCAGGGCGCCGAGCGCGCGCTCGAAACGGGACGTCTCGTCGGCGTGCAGGGTCATCAGCGGCTGGCCCTCGCGGACCAGGTCGCCCGGCTTGGCGTGCAGGGTGATGCCCGCGCCGAAGGACACCGGGTCCTCCTTGCGCGCCCGGCCCGCGCCGAGCCGCCAGGCGGCCAGGCCCACGCCGTACGCGTCGAGCCTGGACAGCACGCCGGACGAGGGCGCGGTGATCTCCATGGTCTCGGCGGCCTTCGGCAGCAGGGCGTCCGGGTCGCCTCCCTGAGCACTGATCATCCGGCGCCAGGCGTCCATCGCCGAACCGTCCTTCAGCGCCTGCTCGGGGTCCTTGCCCCCGGACAGGCCGGCGGCCTGCAGCATCTCGCGTGCCAGCCGTACGGTCAGCTCGACCACGTCGGCGGGGCCGCCGCCGGCGAGCACCTCGACGGACTCGGCGACCTCCAGGGCGTTGCCCACGGCCCGGCCCAGCGGGCGGTCCATGGCGGTGAGCAGCGCGACGGTGGTGACCCCGGCGTCGGTGCCCAGCTCGACCATTGTCGTGGCCAGCTCGCGGGCCTGGTCCACGGTCTTCATGAAGGCGCCGGAGCCGACCTTGACGTCCAGCACCAGCGCCCCGGTGCCCTCCGCGATCTTCTTCGACATGATCGAGGAGGCGATCAGCGGGATCGCCTCGACGGTGCCGGTGACGTCGCGCAGCGCGTAGAGCTTCTTGTCGGCCGGGGCCAGCCCGTCACCCGCCGCGCAGATGACCGCCCCGGCCTTGCCGAGCACGTCGAGCATCTCGGCGTTGGACAGGGAGGCCCGCCAGCCCGGGATGGACTCCAGCTTGTCCAGGGTGCCGCCGGTGTGGCCGAGCCCCCTGCCGGACAGCTGGGGCACGTAGCCGCCGCACGCGGCGACCAGCGGGGCCAGCGGCAGCGTGATCTTGTCGCCGACGCCCCCGGTGGAGTGCTTGTCGGTGGTACGGCCAGGCAGCGCCGACCAGTCCATCCGGGCCCCGGAGCGGATCATGGCCTGGGTCCACCCGGCGATCTCCCGCCGGTTCATGCCGTTGAGCAGGATCGCCATCGCGAGGGAGGACATCTGCTCGTCGGCGACGACCCCCCTGGTGTAGGCGTCGATCACCCAGTCGATCTGCTCGGCGGACAGTTCCCGCCTGTCCCGTTTGGTGGTGATGACGTCGATCGCGTCCATTGTCAGTCCCCCCGACTCAGGTTGTCGGGCCCGAAGGCGTACGGCAGGATCTCCGCCATCGTCTTGGGGCCGTCCACGGTCTCCACGAGTAGTTCGGTGCCACCGAACTCGAACAGCAGCTGGCGGCAGCGCCCGCACGGCATGAGCAGCTCCTCGTGCCCGTCCACGCAGGTGAACGCGACCAGCCGGCCGCCACCCGTGGCCTGGAGCGCGGACACCAGCCCGCACTCGGCGCACAGCCCGATGCCGTAGGAGGCGTTCTCCACGTTGCAGCCGGACACGATGCGGCCGTCGTCCACCAGCGCGGCGGCGCCGACGGGGAACTTGGAGTAGGGGGCGTAGGCGTTGCCCATGGCCTCCACGGCCGCCGCCTTCAGTGCGGCCCAGTCGATCGGGTCCATCAGTGCTGCTCTCCTCGGCGATAGCGCACGCCGTCGGCCTTGGGCATTCGCAGGCTCTGTGAAGCCGCCGAAAGAACCAGCAGCGTCAGCACGTGCGGTGTGATGAAGACGAACTCGTTGGGCAGCTTGTCGATGGTCAGCCAGAGCCAGAGCAGCACCACCGCGGCGAGCGAGGCCACCGCGGCACCGGTGTACTGCCGGACACCGGGCTCACCCGCGGCGAGACGCCTGCGGACCTCGTAACCGGTGTAGATCAGCAGCAGCATGGCGCCGAAGAGCAGCAGCCCGGTGACCGACTGGGAGCTGCGCAGCTGCAGACCGTCGGCGTAGCCGAACAGCGAGGCGCCGACAGCGAGGCCACCCGGCCGCCAGTTACCGAAGATCATTGCCGCCAGGCCGATGAATCCCCGGCCCGCGGTCTGTCCCTCGACGTACTTGGTGGTGACGAAGACCAGGAACACGCCACCGAGGCCGGCCATCGCACCCGAGATGACGGTCGCGATGTACTTGGTCCGGTAGACGTTGATGCCCAGCGACTCCGCCGCCCACGGGTTCTCGCCGCACGACCGCAGCCGCAGCCCGAAGGACGTGCGCCACAGGACGAAGAACGTCAGCGGGATCAGCGCCACAGCCAGGATGACCAGCACATCCACATCATGGGTGAGACCGCGCAGGATTCCGGCGATGTCGGAGACCAGGAACCAGTGCGTGTTCTCCAGCTTCCCGAGCAGGTCGGGGCCGCTGGACAGGATCGGCAGGCTGACGCTCGGGGCCTCGGAGGCGAGTCCGGGTGACGAGGTGATGCCCGCGCCCTTGTCCGCCGCGACCGTGCCCGGCGCGTACAGCACCTCGGACAGGAACCGGGTGATCCCGGGGCCGAGGAGGTTGATCGCCACACCGCTGATGATGTGGTCGACGCCGAACGTCACGGTCGCGATGGCGTGGATCAGGCCGCCGAGCGCCCCGCCGATCAGACCGGCGATCAGCGCGGCGGCGGCCCCCCACTGGTAGCCGGCCCATCCGGCGAACCAGGTGCCGAGCACCATCATGCCTTCGAGGCCGATGTTGACGATGCCCGCGCGCTCGGCCCACAGGCCGCCGAGTCCGGCCAGCGCGATGGGTACGGCGAGCAGCAGGGCCGCCGAGAACGTCCCCGAGGACGTGAGTTCCGGCGCACCCGCGACCATCCGGGCGAGTGACAGGAGCAGGATGAGCAGCGCCACACCGACGAGCGCCAGATGGTAACGGCGCACGCGGCGGGCCTCTGAGGTGGCCACGGACGTGGTCATGCGGCCACCTCTGCTTGGCTAGTGGTACCGATTTGACGGGCGGCTCGCCGTTCCTCCTGGCGCATGGACACCCGGCTGGTGATCTCGTTGGCGATCACGACCAGGAGCACGATCGTGCCCTGGATGATGGCGATGACGGACGGGGGGATCTCGGCGAACTGCAGCGGGGCGGCGGCCCGGTCCAGGAAACCGAAGAGCAGCGCGGCCATCGCGATGCCCACCGGCTTGTTCCTGCCGAGCAGGGCGACCGCGATGCCGAGGAAGCCGAGGCCCGCGGTGAAGTTCGAGCCGTAGGCGTGGGTGCGGCCGAGGAGCTCCGGCAGGCCGATGAGGCCGGCGATCGCGCCGGACAGGACCATCGCGGAGATCACCATGCGCTTGGGGTTGACTCCGGAGGCGAGCGCGGCTGAGGCGTTCAGGCCGCTGGCCTTGACCTCGAAGCCGAACCTGGTCCGTTCGAGCACCACCCAGATGACCACGCCCACCACGATCGCCACGGTGAGGAAGCCCCACAGGCCGCCACGGGGCGCGGGCAGGCCGAACATCTGGAACAGGAAGTCCAGGTTGGGGAACCATCCCGACTCAGGGAGTCCGGGGGTCGACGTCGTGAGCTGCCCCTCCGCGCGTTCCCCGGTGAACGGGCCACGTACGAGGAAGGCCGCGAGGTTGATCGCGATGTAGTTGAGCATGATCGTGGAGATCACCTCGTTCACCCCGCGCGTCACCTTGAGCATGGCCGGGATGAGCGCGTAGAGCCCGCCCACCACCATCGCCACGACGATGATCACGGTGATCTGGATGGGCCCGGGCAGCACGAACTGGGATCCCACGAAGGCGGCGACGATCGCCGCGATGCGGTACTGGCCCTCGACACCGATGTTGAAGAGGTTCATCCGGAAGCCGATGGCGACCGCGAGGCCGGCGATGAACAGCGGGACGGCGCGGTTGAGGATGAACGTGATGGCGTTGACCACCTGCGCCTGGGTGTCGCCGAAGTCGAACATCGCCTTGAGGGCGGTGATCGGGCTGGCCCCGGCCGCGAGAATGGCGATGCTCGACACCACGACGGCGAGCAGGACCGCCACCGCAGCGCCCACCAGGGTCAGCAGGGTGCGTTGCAGCCTCGCGGGCATCATGACTGTTCCTCCGCGATGGCCCCGGTCATGTATCCGCCGAGCTGCTCGGGGGTGACCTGGCTCGGGTCGAGACGGGCGACCATGCGCCCGCCGTAGATGACGTGAAGACTGTCCGACAGGCCGATCAGCTCGTCGAGGTCGGCCGAGATCAGCAGCACGGCGAGACCTTCGGCGCGGGCGTTGCGCAGATGGTCCCAGATGGCGGCCTGGGCTCCGACGTCCACTCCACGGGTCGGGTGGGCGGCGATGAGGAACTTCGGTTCACCGCTCATCTCCCGTCCGACGATCAGCTTCTGCTGGTTTCCGCCGGACAGCGCCAGGGCGAACGTGTCGATGCTCGGCGTACGGACGTCGTATTCGCTGACGATGCGCTCGGTGTCCTTGCGCGAGGCCGGGCGGTTCACCCAGATCCCCTTGCGGGCGGGCTCCCTGGTCTGGTGGCCGAGCACCCTGTTCTCCCACAGGGACGCCTCCAGCAGGAGTCCCTGGCGGTGCCGGTCCTCCGGGATGTAACCGATGCCGCCCTCACGCCGCCGTAGCGTCGACCAGGTCGTGATGTCCTGCTCACCGAGCAGGATCTGCCCCTGGTCGATCGGCTGAAGGCCCATGATGGCCTCGATCAGCTCGGACTGGCCGTTGCCCTCGACTCCCGCGATGCCCACGACCTCGCCGGCGCGCACCGGGAAGGTGACATCCGAGAGGAGCGGCTTGGCGGCGCCTTTCCCGATGGTCACGCCCCGCACGTCGAGTACGACGCGGTCGGTGACCGTGGACTCCCGGGTCTCCGGGGTGGGCAGCTCGCTGCCGACCATGAGCTCGGCGAGCTGTTTGGCGGTGACCGCGCCGGGGCTGACGCTGGCGACCGTGGTGCCGCGCCGGATCACCGTGATGGCGTCGGCGATGCTCAGCACCTCGTCGAGTTTGTGCGAGATGAAGATGACGGTGAGACCTTCGGCCTTGAGCTCGCGCAGGTTGGCGAAGAGCTCGTCGACCTCCTGCGGCACGAGGACCGCCGTGGGCTCGTCGAGGATGAGGACGCGGGCGCCGCGGTAGAGGACCTTGAGGATCTCCACCCGCTGCCGGTCGCCGACACCGAGCTCCTCGACCATCCTGTCGGGGTCGACATGGAGTCCGTGGGTCTCGGCCAGCTGGTTGATGCGCCTGCGCGCGCCCGCCGTGTCCAGCAGGCCGGCCTTCTTCGGCTCGGCGCCGAGGACGATGTTCTCCAGCACGGTCAGGTTGTCGGCCAGCATGAAGTGTTGGTGCACCATTCCGATCCCCACCGCGATCGCGTCGCTGGGGGTACGGAAGTTGACGTCTTCGCCATTAACCCTGATCTTGCCTTCGTCCGGCCGCTGCATCCCGTACAGGATCTTCATCAGCGTGGACTTGCCCGCGCCGTTCTCGCCCACGATGGCGTGCACCGTGCCGGGCTTGACGGCGATCCGGATGTCATGGTTGGCGACGACGCCGGGAAAGCGTTTGGTGATTCCCTCCAGTTCCACGGCGGGTGGCGCCGCGGCGAGGGTGTCCGGGCTCGTCGACAATGCGTTCTCCTGGAGAGCCTGGCCGGCTCACTGGATCGTGATGGAGAGGGAGGGACGAGGGATGACTCACCTCGTCCCTCGGAGGTCGCCCCCCGCGGTCCGCTCGGACACGCGGGGGCACGGACTTACGGCTTCGAAGGAACGGTGACCGAACCGTCGACGATCTTCTTCTTGGCCTCGTCGACCTTGGCGGCGACGTCGTCGATGAACCCGCCGGAGGTGGACAGGCCCACGCCGTCGACCTTCAGGTCGTAGACGTTGTTCTCGCCGCCCTTGGCGCCGCCCTGGAAGGCCTTGATGAACTCGAACACGCCGACGTCGACGCGCTTGATCATCGAGGTCATGATGACCTTCTTGAGGTCTTCTTCCTTGACCGTCTCGTACTGGTCGGAGTCGACGCCGATGGCCTGCTTGCCGGCTGCGGCCGCCGCCTGGAAGACGCCCAGGCCCGAGTCACCGGAAGCATGGTAGACGATGTCCGCGCCGTCCTGGTACATCTTCTCGGCGGCGATCTTGCCCTTGTCCGGGGCCTTGAAGCCGCTGAAGTCGCCGTCGGGGGTCAGGTACTTGATGTCAATCTTGATGTCGGATTTGACCGACTTGGCGCCCGCCTCGAAACCGGCCTGGAACTTCTTGATCAGGTCGTTCTCGACACCGCCGACGAAGCCCAGGTGGCTGGACGTGCTCTTCTCTGCCGCCACCACGCCCGCCAGGTAGGAGCCCTGCTCCTCGGCGAAGAGCAGGCCGGTCACGTTCGGCGCGTTGGAGGCCGAGTCGACCACCGCGAACTGGATGTCGGGGTACTCGGTGGCGGCAGCCTTGATGTCATCGCCGTAGGCGAAGCCGACACCGATGATCGGGTTGTAGCCCGCCTCGGCGAGCTGGCGGAGCAGCTCACCACGGTTGGAACCGTCAGCGGACGGGCTGAGCTCCTTGATCTCGGCGCCGAGATCCGTGTGCGCACGCTCCAGGCCCGCGTAGGCCGAGTCGTTGAAGGACTTGTCGCCACGACCGCCGACGTCGAAGGCAAGGCCGATCTTGAGGCCTGACGCCTTGGGGGCCTCGCTGCTCGCCCCGGAGGTCGCGTCGCTCGTTCCCGAATCACTACCGCCGCCACACGCGGCCGCGGCCATGAGCATGGCCCCCGCCGTAGTGACCATTGCCATCTTGCCGAACCGACTGCGAAGCAAGGTGACTCCTCCATCTCTCCGCCGTACCAAATTTTGTGCACGCGCGAAGAAACGCACGGCAACCCTGCACGGAAGATAGTTGGTCGGATACACCACTCCAAACCAGCGCCCAAGTCCGCAACCTGCCTGTTACCGACCTCAGTCGCGACTGTGACCAGAAAAGACGCTATTCGGACGCCCGGACACCGGCCGTCGCCGCGACCGTGGGAGGAGAGATGTGTTCTCCCCCACGGTCCCGGGAGTCAGGACACCGGAGTCCGCCGACGGGGCACGGGTGTCATGGCCCATTGCCCCCGGGCATTCATCGCTCTACTTGTCCAGGTTCAGCGACACGAGCGGCTCGCTGGCGCTGGGGCGCTGCCCCTCCCAGAGCGCGGTCATCGCGGTCGCCGCCAGGAACCGCACACCGGTGCCGATGCAGGTCTCGTCCACGTCGAAGGTGCCCTGGTGGATGTCCCCTAGCTGGAGCGAACCCGGCTTGTGGGTGCCCAGCCGGGCGAAGGCGCCGGGAATGGATTCGAGATACCAGCCGAAGTCCTCGCCGCCCAGGCTCTGCTGCGTCGGTACGACGGCACCCTCCCCGAGGACGCCCGCGGCGGCCTCGGCCAGCATCTGCACGCTGACCTCGTCGTTGACCACCGGCGGCACGCCACGGACGTAGTCCATCCGGGCCTCGACGCCGTAGGCGCCCGCGACCGAGTCGAGCAGCGCCTTGATCAGGTCGGGAGCGGCGTGCCAGGCGTCCTCGTCCAGGCAGCGCACGGTGCCCTCGGCGACGCCGTCGTCCGGGATCGCGTTGGCCACCGAGCCCGCCTCGACCCTGCCCCAGACCAGGCTCAGTGACGAGCGCGGATCCACCCGGCGGGACAGCCCGGCGGGCAACTCCGTGAGGATCTTGGCGAGGGCGAAGACCAGGTCGGCGGTGAGGTGTGGCCGGGCGGTGTGCCCGCCGGGACCGCTCACCCGGATCGCGACCTTGTCGCAGGCGGAGGTGATCGGTCCGACCTTGAGACCGACCTTGCCGACGTCCACCCGGGGGTCGCAGTGCAGGCCGAAGATCCGGTCGACCCCGCTGATGCCGCCCGAGGCCATGACCTCCAGCGCCCCGCCGGGGAGCTCCTCCGCGGGCTGGAAGATCAACCGGACCCTGCCGGGCAGCAGTCCGGCCGCCGCCTGCTGGGCGAGGAAGATCGCGGTGCCGAGCAGGATCGTGGTGTGCACGTCGTGGCCACAGGCGTGGCACACGCCGGGGACGGTGGAGCTGTAGGGCACATCCTTCTCGTCCGGCACGGGCAGCGCGTCGATGTCGGCCCGCAGTGCCACGGTCGGCCCGTCGCCGCTGCCGACCTCACAGATCAGGCCGGTGCCGCGCGGGAGGACCGAGGGGACGAGGCCGGCCGCGGTCAGCCGGTCGGCGACACGCTGTGTCGTGCGGTATTCGGCGAACGCGAGCTCGGGATGCATGTGCAGGTCACGACGGAAGTCGATCAGGTCCCGCTCACGCCCGGCGAGGAACGTGTCGAGTTCTCCCCGAAAATTACGCCCCCGCATTGGTTACCATCCCATCCGCGCCAGCAGTCTGAATCGTCGACGCACTGTGCCACTGCTCAGAATCGTGCGATCCATGGAGCAGTCCGAAAAAATGATCGTCGCACCGATGGGCCGGGGTGGGTGCCATAGGCCACGCCAGCACGACCGATGAACCGCCCGCACGGAAGTGGCAGACCAGTGTGAGACCACCGGCGTGCTGGCGATGACATCGACTTTATCCCTCCTCAGCGACAGCCCGCCGACATCTAAGCCAAATGTTTTGCCGTCCCATCCCCTGCTCCCGCGACGCATGACCCACTCGGACCAGGCCCTATGACCCGGATGGACTAGGGGGCGATAGCCCTACCGGGTGATGCCGTCGCGGTGGTGGTCGGTAGCGGCCCCGTTGAAACATCGGCGACCTGGCAATTTACGTGACCTCAGGTGCCGGTCATCGAACCAGAGAGAGTGATGTAAACCAGAAAAATGCGTGCTTCACTCCGCATATGATCACTAACATCCCGTTCGGGGAGAAGCATTCAAGATTAAGCATTTTTGAACCGAACGAGGGGACCCTGGTGGTCATCCCGTCACTGTCACTCCCCCAGGATGAGCTGCGCAGGATCACCGGTGTCCTGTGTTACGAGGAACGGCTGCTGTTCCTCCTGCTCACGCTGAGACAGCCGGACGTGGAGGTCGTCTACCTCTCCTCGATGCCGGTGGACACCGCGATCGTGGACTACTACCTGAGCTTCCTCGACGACCCCGACGAGGCCCGCACCCGTCTGCAAATGATCAGTTTGGGTGATCCGCACACCAACCCTCTGACCGTGTCGCTGCTGCGCCGCCCGGACATCATCGCGCGGATCCGCTCGCCGCTCCGCCGCGCGACGGGCGCGTGGATGGTGCCGTTCGTGGTCAGCGAGCACGAGGAGCGGCTCGCCGAGATCCTGGGCCTGCCGATCTACGGTCCGGCCACCGCGCTGGCCCACCTGGGGTCCAAGAGCGGCGGACGCATGATCGGCGAGGAGGCCGGGGTGCCGATGCCCCGGGGCTTCGCCGACCTGCGGTCGCTGACCGAGGTGGAGCACGCGGCCCGCGCGCTGAGCCCCACGTCCAAGCTGATGGTCAAGCTCAACAACAGCTACTCCGGGCTGGGCAACGCCATCGTGATCAAAGACGAGCGGCCGCTCACCGCCTGCCACACGAGTTTCTCCGCGGCGCAGGAGACGTGGACGACGTTCGCCGAGAAGATCGCCGAGCGGGGCGCGGTGATCGAGGAGTTCGTCGACGACCTGCACCTGCGCTCCCCCAGCGCGCTGGCGCGGATCACCCCCGGCGGCGCCTACGACGTGGTCGCCACGCACGAGCAGATCCTCGGGGGCCCGAACGGCGACGTCTACCAGGGGTGCTCCTTCCCCGCGCACCCGGAGTACCGCGCCCAGGTCGGCGCGTGCGCCGAGCAGATCGCCCGGGTCCTCGCCGGGCGGGGCGTGGTGGGCCTGTTCGGCATGGACTTCTTCGCCGTCAAGACCGACGCCGGCTACCGGCCCCTGCTGTGCGAGATCAACCTGCGCATCGGCGGGACCACGCACCCGTTCGGCGCCGCGCTGCTGACCACCGGCGCCGCCTACGATCCCGTCACCGGCACGCTCATGCGCGACGGCCGGTCCAAGTACTACGTGGCGACCGACAACTGCACCGCCACCCGCCTGCGGGGCCGTACCCCCGGAGAGGTCGTCAAGCTGGTCCACGACAGAGGCCTCGGCTTCGACCGCGAGTCCCGCACGGGCAACGTCCTGCACATGCTCGGCGCGGTTCCGGAGTTCGGCAAGCTCGGTTTCACCAGCATCGGCGACTCGGCCGAAGAGGCCGCCGCGCTACACCGGAGGACCCTGCTGGCGCTCTCCCAGCAGCCCGCGTAGGCCGAGCACGCCGAGCGCGATCGCCACGACGATGTTCACGGCGATCAGGATGCCGTGCACCACGTAGAAGGCCGTCGGGTGGCCGTCCGCGAGGTTGAAGCCGAGATTGATCCACTCAAAGATCATAAAAACGGCGACGGCGATCAGAAATCCGGCGATCTTTCGCGACATTTGCATGACATCAGTATTCCGTTGCCAGCTCTCTTCCCTGGTCAGCGTGTGGGTCACCTCATACGAATCCGTACGAAGCTACCCTGAGATCACTATGGGGATGAAACATGTCGCACCCATCGGGGTGCTGCTCGCGACGACCGTCTTTCTGGGCGGCTCCGCGCATGCCGAGACCGAGCCCGTCGGCGGCACCAAGCTTGGCGAGCGCGGCCTGGTCGCCCCGCCCGGGGTGAAGGCGCCTCCGAAGACGGCCGCCCGGTCCTACGTGATCGCGGACGCCGACACCGGGGAGGTGCTGGCCGCCAAGGACCCTCACGGACGCTATCTGCCCGCGAGCACGCTCAAGGCGCTGACCGCGCTCACTCTCATCCCGAAGCTCGACAAGAACCAGCGGATCAGGCCGAGCAGCCGTGCCGTGAACGAGGAGGGCAGCGCCGTCGGCCTGGTCTCCAAACCCCTCTACACCGTTCAGGACCTGTTCAAGGCGCTGCTCCTGGTCTCGGGCAACGACGCGGCGATGGCGCTGGCCGAGGCCAACGGCGGCCTGGCCAAGACGTTGCAGGACATGAACGCCGAGGCCAAGCGGCTCCATGCCTTCGACACCGTGGCCAAGACGCCGAGCGGGCTGGACAAGCCCGGTCAGAGCAGTTCGGCCTACGACCTGGCGCTGATCGCCCGGGCCGGGCTCGCCAATCCCGATTTTCGGCGATACATCAGCACGAAGACTGACAAATTTCCAGCCCCCAAGGGCTACTACGAGATCGGCAACCACAACAAGCTGCTCTGGCGCTACAAGGGCATGATCGGTGTCAAGAACGGCTGGACGTCCAAGGCGCTGGGCAGCTTCGTCGGCGCGGCCAGGCGCGACGGTCACACGATCATCGTGTCGATCATGCGGCACGACGGTTACTTCTGGAACGAGGTCGCCGACCTGCTCGACTGGGGTTTCGCCACCCGTGGCAAGGTCACCTCGGTCGGCCGGCTGGTGGACCCGGTCCCCGACGCCGCACCGCTGCCGACCCGCCCGGCCCTCCAGGCCGCCCCGCCGGGGGCGGCGATGACACCGGTGGCGCTGCCCGGCGACACGGCCGGACCCGGCTCCGGAATGATCCTTCCGGTGGGCCTCTCCGTTATAGGGGTGATCCTGCTCGGCGGCGTGTCCTGGCTGGTGTACGGCATGCGCAGGCGTCCCCGCTAGGGAGGGGCCCGACGGCCCTCAAACGGACCCAGAAGGCATGAAAGCACCCCAATAGCACTTCAAGGTGCATAAAAGGATTTAAAGCGTCTTAAAGGGCGCTGAGACCGCCTGGAGGTCTAGACGGGGGCGCCGCCACCGGGGATCGGCGTGGGCTTGGGCGGGGGGCCGAGCGACGCGGTCTCCGTCCAGGCCGCCGAGTAGAGAACCACCCGGGCCGACAGGTTGATCCAGATCAGCAGTCCCACCATCACCGCGAACGCTCCGTAGATGGGGTTGTGGAGCGTCCTCGCCAGGAGGAGCGCGGCCAGCTGTTTGAGCAGGCCGAAGCCCACCGCGCCCACCAGCGCGCCCCGCAGCACCACCCTCAGCGGCTGCCGCGAGCGGCCCGTCCAGCGCAGGACGATCACGAAGAGGACAGTGTCGGTCAGCACGCTGACCGCCAGGCCGACGAGCCAGACCGAGCCGCCGCCGATCACCGACGCCGACAGGCCCAGCCACCCGGCCACGGTCCCGCTGGCCTGAGTGGCGAATCCGCCGACCAGCACCGAGACGATCATCGTGATGCCGATCAGGACCAGGGCCGCCAGGTCGCGGAGCTTGGCCAGGAAGAAGTTGAGCGAGGGCTCGGCTGTCATGGACATCTCACGGAGCGCGCCGCGCAGGGCGTCGATCGCGCCGAGACCGGCGTAGAGCAGACCGACCAGGCCGATGGCCCCGGCACTGGCCCGGGAGTCGGCGATCTGCTGGATGGGGAGCTTGTCGGCGAGGCCGGGCAGATACTGGTTGATGGCCCGTTGCAGGGTCGCGACGGCGTCCGGCCGGACGGACAGGAAGTAGCCGAAGACCGCGAAGGCCAGCGCGATGATCGGGAAGAACGACAGGAACGCGAAGTAGGTCACCGCCCCGGCGAGCCGGCCGCCGGACTGGACCTGGTACCGGTGCACGCTCCTGATCAGATGGTCGAACCAGGGCCACCGGATCCGGTCGTCCTCGATCTTCTCCCGGGCCCGCTCCTGGACCGCCCGGATCCGTCCCCGCACGCTTTTCACTCGCTTCACCTACCCAACCGCCGCCTCATCGTGCGTGGACGCGGGCACGTACTCGCGACGGTTCCGCGGGGACAGCGCCCGGGCGGAGGAAGCGCCCGAGGTTAGAGCGTGGGCAGGAACCCCACCCGGTCGCGGACCTTGGCCATGGTCTCGGCGGCCACCACACGGGCCCGCGCGGCGCCGACGGCGAGCATCCTGTCGAGCTCGGCCTCGTCGGCCAGCAGCTTCTCGGTGCGCTCCCGGATCGGCGTGAAACTCTCCACGACGACCTCGGCCACGTCCTTCTTGAAGGCGCCGTACCCCTGCCCGGCGTAGCGGGCCTCAAGGTCGGAGATCGGCGTCCCGGTCAGCGCGGACTGGATGCGGAGCAGGTTGGTCACCCCGGGCTTGTTCTCGTCGTCGGCGAGGACCTCGGAACCCGTGTCGGTGACCGCGCGCATGACCTTCTTGCGGAGCGGCCCCGGCTGCTCCAGCAGATCCAGGATGCCGCCGGGCGAGGAGGACGACTTGGACATCTTGGCCGTGGGGTCCTGCAGATCGGTGATCTTCTCGACGCCCTTGACGATGTGCGGCCTGGGCAGCGTGAAGGTCTCACCGAAACGGTGGTTGAAGCGCTGCGCGAGGTCGCGGGTGAGCTCCAGGTGCTGCTTCTGGTCGGCCCCGACCGGGACCTGGTCGGCCTGGTAGAGCAGGATGTCGGCGGCCTGCAGGATCGGGTAGGTGAACAGACCGACGCCGGCCGAGCTCTCACCGAACTTCGCCGACTTGTCCTTGAACTGGGTCATCCGGCCGGCCTCGCCCATCCCGGTGAGGCAGATCAGCACCCAGGCCAGTTCGGTGTGCTCGCGGACGTGACTCTGCACGAAGACCGTGGAGCGCTCCGGGTCGAGTCCGGCGGCGAAGAGCTGGGCGGCGGCGATCCTGGAGCGGCGGCGCAGCACCTCCGGCTGGTAGTCCACCGTGATCGCGTGCAGGTCGACGACGCAGTAGAACGCGTCGTACCCCTCCTGCATGGCGACGTACTGCCGCACGGCACCGAGGTAGTTGCCCAGGTGGAAGGAGTCGGCGGTGGGCTGGATGCCGGACAGGACGCGAGGACTGGCCATAGCACGTAATTGTGTCAGGTGTCGGGAGTGGTCGGCGCCCCCGGCTCGGCGGCCGGCGCCTCTGGACCCGAGGAGGCCGGACTCTCCGGATCCGAGGAGGCCGGTGTCTCCGGCGGGCAGGCCCGGCGTTTGATGCGGACCCGCGAGACCCTGCGGCCGTCCATGTCGGTGACCGACATCTCGAACCCCGGGATCTCCACCCGCTCCCCCATCGTCGGCAGATGGCCCAGGGCCGCCATGACGAACCCGCCCAGGGTCTCGTAGGGGCCGTCGGCCAGCCGGATCCCGGTCTCGGTCGCCACCTCGTCGAGGTTGGCCAGCCCGTCGAGCTCGACCTCCCCTGCGGGCAGCACGACCGGCTTGTCCTCGACGTCGTGCTCGTCGCGGATGTCGCCGATCAACTCCTCGACCAGGTCCTCCAGGGTGACGATGCCCGCCGTGCCACCGTACTCGTCGATCACGATCGCCAGATGGTGTCCCTCGCGGCGCATCTCCGAGAGCGTGGCCAGCACCCGCTTGCTGGTGGGGACCAGTTTGACCGGACGGATCGGCACCAGCTCGCTGATCGGCTCGATGGATCCGGTCAGCACCGGATCGAGCAGGTCCCGGATATGGACGAAACCCACGATGTCATCGTAGGAGTCGCGGTAGACGGGGAACCGGGAGTGCGGCATGGCGGCGGCCGTGACGGCGGCCTCGGCCAGCCGGGTGTCGGCGGACATGAACTCCACCTCGGTGCGTGGCAGCATCACCTCGCGGAGCTGCCGTTTGCCCGCCGCGAAGACCTCCGCGATCAGGTGCCGCTCGTCCGGAGCGAGCTCCTGGTGGCCGACCACCATGTCGCGCAGTTCCTCGGTGGAGATCTTCTCTCGGTCGGCCTCGGGGTCGCCGCCGAGCAGCTTGACCACGCCGTCGCTGGACTTGGACAGCGCCCAGATGATCGGCCGCGACAGTGCGGCCATCCGATCCAGGAAGGGCGCGACCAGCAGCGAGATCCCCTCGGCGCGCTGCCGGGCGATCCGCTTGGGCGCGAGCTCGCCCAGCACCAGCGAGGCGTAGGAGATGATCAGGGTTACCAGCACCAGGGAGAACGGGACCGCCACGGCCCTGGGCACACCCCACCCGTCCACGATCGGGATCAGCTCCCGGGCGAGAGTGTCGGCGCCGAAAGCCGCCGACAACATGGTGGCCACGGTGACGCCGATCTGCACCGCCGACAGGAAGCGGTTGGGGTCGCGGGCGAGCTTGGCCGCCCTCGCCCCCCGGCGGCCCCGGGCGTCGAGCTTGCGCACCTGGCTCTCCCGGAGGGAGACCATGGCCATTTCGGCGGCGGCGAAGAACCCCCCGATCAATACGAAAAGCATGACCAAGGCGATGTCCGCCAGGACGCTGTTCACGAGACTGTCTCCGTTGTGGCCGTCGCCCGTTCCGGCTGTGGCCGATATTTGATGTGCAAGCATATGCTGGCGATAGCCTTACAAAAATAAACAGACTCGCACACCATCAAACAGGGGGTTCTGTGAAGCTGCTGGTCACCGGTGGCGCCGGATACATCGGTAGCGTCGTCGCGGCGCAACTCGTCGAGGCGGGCCATCGGGTCACCGTGCTGGACGACCTCTCCACCGGCCACGCGGACGCGGTGCCGGCGGGCGCACGCTTCGTCGAGGGGTCGATCACCGAGGCCGCGGAGGTGCTGCCCGGGATGGACGGCGTTCTCCACTTCGCAGCGAAGTCCCTGGTCGGCGAGTCGGTGGAGAGTCCCGGGCTCTACTGGGCGCACAACCTCGGCGGCACCCTCTCCCTGCTCGACGCCATGCGCGCCGCCGACGTCGGGCGGATCGTGTTCTCCTCCACCGCCGCCACGTACGGCGAGCCGGAACGCTCCCCGGTCCTGGAGACCGACCCCACCCGGCCGACCAACCCGTACGGCGCGTCCAAGCTGGCGGTCGACACCGCGCTGACCACGTTCGCCGGACTGTACGGCCTGGCCGCGGTGAGCCTGCGCTACTTCAACGTCGGCGGCGCCTACACCGGCGGAGACGGACGGGTCTACCGCGAACGACACACCGTGGAGACTCACCTGATCCCCAACCTCCTCACCGTCGCACTCGGCGCACGCGAGTCGGTCAGCGTGTTCGGCACGGACTACCCCACTCCGGACGGGACATGCGTCCGCGACTACATTCATGTGGCCGATCTGGCCCGGGCTCACCTGCTGGCGCTGGAGGCCTGCTCGACGGGAGAACACAAGATCTACAACCTGGGCAACGGCACGGGCTTCTCGGTGCGGGAGGTCCTGTCGGTCTGCCGCGAGGTCACCGGACACGAGATCCCCGAAGTCGTGTGCGAGCGCCGCGCCGGAGATCCGGCGGTGCTGGTGGCCTCCTCCGAGAAGATCCGGCGGGAGCTCGGGTGGAAGCCGGAGCACCCGTCCGTCCGGGACATCGTCTCCGACGCCTGGACCGCCCTGCCCGAGCGCTCTAAAGCAGGTTGATACGGGCCGTGTTGTTGGCGGGGCGGCGGTCACCCACATGGGTGGAGTAGACGGTCGCCTTGACCCGCGGCACGCCCCGGTGAGTACGGAAGGCGAGCCGCAGGCTGACCTGCCTGCCGGGGCGGACCGCGCGCAGCCTGCAGCCGACAAGGCCCAGATACGAGCGGCACCGCGCCCCTGTCGCCGACAGGAAGCGCGCCCGCCGGGTGTGGAGGAAGAGGGCGGCGTCACGGACGGCCCGTGGCCCCCGGTTGCGGACCACCGCGCCCATCGCGACCAGCCTGCCGACACGCGCCCTGCGCGACAGCCGGACCGCCAGATCCGCACCCTCGTCCACCTCCGTCAGCACCCGGGAGGTGTTGTCCGTCTCGTCCACGTCCACGACCTCCGAGGAGAGCGTCGCGGTCGCCGTGAGCGGACCCCGCACACCCGGGCGGACCAGGCCGCTGATCATCACCCCGCCGATGTCGCCGGCCATCACATCGCGCTCGGAGGGACAGACCACCTCGTTGGCCGCCGTGCCCGAATGACACTCGGCGACATTGACACGGAGGATCTCCACCCCTTTGGGCAACCGGATGGTGAGCAGGGGCAGCACGGCGTCCTCGGGTCCGAGGTTGTGCACTTCGACGCGGTAGAGCAGCGGCTGTCCAGGTTGCGCGGCCTTCGGCGAGGTCTCCATCCGCACGGACAGGTCCGCCCCCATCGGATCATCTTCTCCACGGTCCGCCGGCACCGCCCCGGGCGCTCCGACGAGAGCAAGACTGACAATTCCAGCGACGACCCGCGCCACACCATGCGCCATGAACACCGATCCCCCGAACCTCAATGATCATTTAACGCCGGGGCGCCGTTTCACCACACGCGCGACACGCCGCCGATTCCCCGCAGAGTGACCGTCTGGGGGGAGGCGGGCAACCCGGCCGGAACCGGAGCGATCAGACTCTCCACGGCGCGAAAAAGGGACCCCGGCGGACCGGGGCCCCTTTTCACGGGCTCAGACGTGAGGTCAGATGAGGCCGAGCTCGCGGACGGCGGCGCGCTCCTCTTCGAGCTCGCGGACCGAGGCGTCGATGCGCTCGCGGGAGAAGGCGTCGATCTCCAGGCCCTGGATGATCTCCCACCTGCCGTTGCGCGAGGCGACGGGGAAGGAGGAGATGAGTCCCTCGGGCACGCCGTACGAACCGTCGGAGGGGATCGCGGCGGAGGTCCACTCGGTGCCGTTGACCCAGTCGAAGACGTGGTCGATCGCGGCGTTGGCCGCGGAGGCGGCCGAGGACGCGCCCCGGGCCTCGATGATCGCGGCACCGCGCTTGGCGACGGTCGGGATGAACGTGTCGCGCAGCCATGCCTCGTCCACCTGCTCGGCGGCGACCTTGCCGCCGGCCTCGGCGCGGAACAGGTCGGGGTACTGCGTGGCGGAGTGGTTGCCCCAGATGGTCATCTTCTTGATCTCGGTGACCGGGATCTGGAGCTTGGCGGCGAGCTGCGACAGCGCGCGGTTGTGGTCCAGGCGGGTCATCGCGGTGAAGCGCTCCGCCGGGACGTCCGGGGCGTGCTGCTGGGCGATCAGCGCGTTGGTGTTCGCCGGGTTGCCCACGACCAGGACGCGGATGTCGTCGGCCGCGTTGTCGTTGATGGCCTTGCCCTGCGGGCCGAAGATGCCGCCGTTGGCCTGGAGCAGGTCTCCGCGCTCCATGCCGGCCGTACGCGGACGGGCGCCGACCAGCAGCGCGACGCTGGTGCCGTCGAAGGCCCGGTTGGCGTCGTCGGTGACCTCGATGCCGCTCAGCAGCGGGAACGCGCAGTCGTCGAGCTCCATCGCGGTGCCCTCGGCGGCCTTGACCGCCTGCGGGATCTCCAGCAGGCTCAGTTTGACCGGGACGTCGGCGCCCAGCAACTGGCCCGACGCGATGCGGAACAGCAGCGCGTAGCCGATCTGACCGGCGGCGCCGGTGACGGTGACCTTTACGGGAGTCTGGGCCATGACCTTCCCCCACTCGAAGGATGAATTCTGACGCTCGGATGTTACCCGTCCAGCGTCGGCGGTCCTGCGGCGAGTGCCTTGATCCGGCCTCCGGGCAGGGTGACCAGCGCGGCGATCGCGACGATCGCCCCGCCGGCGGCGAGCCAGGGGATGACGGTGGCGGTGGCGGCGGCGTGGGCCGCGGTCAATCCGTGGGCGGGCGCCTCGTCCCGGACCACGGAGGCGTAGAGGGTTCCGGCGAGGGCCAGCGCGACCGAGCCGCCGATCTGCCGGAAGAAGGTCAGGTTCGCGCTGGCGGTGCCGATGAACCGGGCCGGGACCGCGTACTGGACCGCCACGGTCAGGCCGGACAGCATCGGTCCCATGCCGAGGCCGAGCAACGCCATCCATCCGGCGAGCGCGAGACCCGGGGTCTCGACCGTGAGCCCGGCGCAGAGCAGGGCACCGAGCGCGATGAGGAACGGCCCGGCGATCAGCCATGGCTTGTAACGCCGGGTCCTGGAGATGAGGGCACCGGTGATCACGCTGCCGGCCACCATCCCGAGCATGAGGGGATATATGCGCAGCCCCGAGTCGGTGGCGCTGAGCCCCATGGCCTCCTGGAAGTAGCGCGGCAGGAACACCACCGCGGCGTAGAGGCAGAACGCGGTGATGAACGAGGCGATGTTGGCCAGCGTGTAGGTCCGGTTGCGGAACAGCTCCAGGGGGACGATCGGCTGTGCGGCACCGCGCTCGACGAGCACGAACAGCGGCAGGAGCAGGGCAGCGGCCACGAGGGGCCACAGCACGGGCCCGCTGGTCCAGGTGTGGCCGTCCAGACCCTTCTCGGTCAGGCCGAGGAGCAGGAGGCTGATCGCCGCGCTGAACACCGCGATGCCGAGGTAGTCGGGGCGGACGCCGCGCCCCTGGCCGGCGACGTGCGGCAGCCGTACCACGATGATCGCGACGAGGGCCAGGCCGATGGGGAGGTTGACCAGGAAGGCCCAGCGCCAGCCGGCCTGGTCGGTGAAGACACCGCCGAGGAAGGGGCCGGCGATGTAGCTCAGTGCCATCACCCCGCCCAGCGCGCCCTGGACCCGGCCGCTCCTGTCCGGCGGGAACAGGTCGGCCACCAGCGCCAGGGAGAGGGGCAGCAGCGCGCCCGCCCCCAGGCCCTGCAGCGCGCGGAAGGCGATGAGCTGGGTCATGTCCTGGGCGAGACCGCACAGGGCCGAGCCGAGCAGGAACACTACGACGCCGACGAGCAGCAGCGGCTTGCGCCCGTAGGTGTCCGACAGCCTGCCGTACAGCGGGACGGTGATCGTGGAGGTCAGCAGGTAGGCGGTCACGACCCAGGTGTAGAGGCCGGAGCCGCCGAGCTCCTGGGTGATCCGGGGCAGCGCGGTGCCCACGATCGTCTGGTCGAGCATCGCGAGGAACATCCCGCCGAGTACGGCGAGCAGGAGCAGCCCGTTCTTGGGACGTGTCCCTTCCAAGGGGGTCAATAAGTCATTAGACACATGTTGATGGTGACGTGTCACTTCTTACATGTCAATCCATAGATATGATGGAGCCATGTCCCTTCGGTTCGCGCTCCTCGGTCTGCTGACCGTCTCCGGTCCCGCCAGCGGTTATGACCTCACGAAACTCTTCGAGAGCTCGATCAACTACGCCTGGCAGGCCCGGCACAGCCAGATCTATCCGGAGCTGAACAAGATGGCCGCCGACGGCCTGATCACGGTCGAGGAGGAGGGGCCGCGCGGCCGGAAGACCTACGCGATCACCGAGGAGGGCGCGCGGGAGCTGCGCGCGTGGCTGATCGAGAGAGAGCCCTCACGGTCGTTCCGTGACGAGGGGGCGCTCCGCGCCTTCCTGCTGCCCACTCTGGAACCGCACGAGGCCGCGGCGCTGCTGCGCGCCGAGGCGGAGGCCTACGGCGCCAAGCTCGCCGAGCTGGAGGCTCTCCACGACCTCCGGGCCGCGCAGCAGACCTCACACGAGAACGCGCAGTTCGGGAAGTACGCCCTGGACCTGGGAATCCGCCAGATGCGGACGATACGGGACTGGGCCCGGGAGACCGCGGACCGGATCGAGGGTTCTAGCCGCAGCTAGCCATGGCCGGGAGACCGTCCTCACGGGTGGCGAAGGCGACCTTGGAGAAGTGCCGGTCGAGCAGCTTCTTCATCATGCCGCTCCTGTACAGGTCGGCGATCACGCCCTGCACGGCCTTGCACGTGCGCTTGTCGCCCTTCTTTATGGCCACCGCGTAGCGCTCGTCCGTCAGCTTCAGGCCGAGCACCTTGTAGCCGATGCTCTCCCGGTTGCCGAATCCGGCCAGCACCAGGTCGTCGCCGGGGACCGCGTCGACCTCGCCGGCCAGCAACTTGTTCATGCAGTCGGTGTAGGTGGCGGCCGGGACCAGCGTCAGCTGCCTCACCCTGCCCTGCAGGACGCGGACCGAGACGCTGGAGGCGGGCTGGCAGAGCCGCCTGCCCTCCAGGTCGGCCGCGGACAGGATCGGGGAGCCGTCCTTGACGAGCACGTCGACGTGGGCGAGATAGTACGGCCCGGCGAACGTGACGCCGTCGGTGTCGTTGATCGAGTAGGTCGAGACGACCAGGTCGAGGTCGCCGGTGGCCAGCAGCCTCGGCCGCTCCTCCCTGCTGGTCGCCCGGAAGGTGATGCCGCCGGCGGGCACCCCCAGCGCCGCGGCGATCTCGGTGGCGAGGTCCACCTCGAATCCGCTCCACCTGCCGCCGCTGTTCAGCGCGATGCCCGGCAGGAAGTCACGCATGCCGACGGTGAGCCTGCCGGTCTTCGCCGCCTTGTCCGCCACCGAGGCGAACGTCGCCGGAGCGGGTTCGGTGGGCCCGGCGGCGGCGCCGAAGCGCGGCGGCCAGCCGTTGACGGCCACGGTGACCGTGCCGGCGGTCAGCAGCGCGACGGCCACGGCGGCGGCGGCGATCCAGCGCCCCCGGCGGGGACGCCGGGGCGGACCCGGATCCGTGTCCTGGTCCGGGATCGTGTTCCGCCAGGTCGGCGGCGGGGACGGCTTACGGGGGGCGAGCCGGTCCGAGGGGGGTCTCGGCACGCGTATGAGGTTGGTGGCCTCGTCCGTGTCCGGACCGGCGACCTGAACCCCCTCGTTGAGAACGGCCGGTGACGCGTCCACGGTCTCGGGGTGGCCGAGCAGCCGGAGCAGGATCTGGTCGGCCGAGGGACGTGCGGCGGGCGACTTGGCCATCGCGGAACGGACCACTCCGCGCAGTGGCTCCGGCATGACGCCGACGTCCACCTCGTGGTTGAGGATGCGGTTCAGCACCATCGCGATCGAGGTGCCCGCGAAGGCGATCTCCCCGGTCGCGGCGAACGCGATCGTCGCCCCCCATGCGAACACGTCGGTGTACGGACCGACGTCGTCGCCGGAGATCTGCTCGGGCGCCATGTAGGCCGGGGTGCCGATGGCCCGGCTGGTTATCGTGCCGGTGGAGTCGATGATGCGGGCGATGCCGAAGTCCACCACGCGGGGACCGTCGGGGGCGATGAGCACGTTGTCCGGCTTGAAGTCGCGGTGCACGATCGCGGCGTGGTGGATCGCGGTGAGAGCGGTGGCCGTGCCGATCGCCAGCCGCTGCAGTTCCGCGCCCCGGAGCGGTCCGCCGGTCTCCACGACCTCCTGCAACGACCTGCCCTCGATGTATTCGCTGGCGATGTAGGGGGTGTCGCCTTCGAGATCGACGTTCACCACACCCGCCGTACAGAACGAGGCGACCCGCTGCGCGGCCCGTGCCTCCCGGGCGAACCGGGATCTGGCGATCGTGTCGCCGGAGAATTTCACGTGCAGCAGCTTGACCGCCGCCCGCTCCCCCGACTCCTTCACGCCCAGGTAGACGACGCCCTGCCCGCCCTCGCCGATCCGGCCGACGATACGGAACGGCCCCAATTGGCGCGGCTCCCCCGCTTCCAGCGGCGCGATCTCCGGCATCATCGTCCCTATGGTCTAGTAAATCTCCAACCAGCCAAACTTTACGATGCCTTGACCCGTCCGCCCGCGGCGTTATCCCGAAGTGACCTCCGCCTCCGCCTCCGCCACCGCCATGGCGGCAGGCGGTGCGCCGGACACGCCGACCTCCTCAATTACCAACAATCGCCCCAAGCTGGCACTCCAGCCGCTTAGATCGCTACCGTTGACCGTCCCTCAGGCAAGCCGGAGCAAATCCCCCATGCGCCGATATATCGGTTATCGCGAATTCATCCAGCGCGATCAGCGTTCCCTCGTCGGCACGGCCCTCCTCCTCACCGGCAGCCACGAGCAGGCCATCCGCCTGGCCCTGTGGTCCTTGCGCACGGTCGGCCTCAGCTGGCCTCCGCCCCCCTGGGAGGACTCCAGCACGCACGCCCACATCGCCCTGTACCGCCGCTTCCTCCACCGGCCGACCGCCGCAGGAGCCACCGCTCTGGTACGGCTCCCGCCCCGGCAGCGCCTCCTCCTCGTCGCCTGCCTCCATGACGGCAGGACCCACGCCGAGATGGCCACCGTCCTCGGCATCCCCGTGGAGACCGTGGAATCAGAGATCACCGAGGGGTTGGCCACACTCACCAAGGGCAACGTGGACCGGCTGAAGAAGAGGATGGCCACGGCGGCGGGCGAGGCATCGGTCCCCGACCTCACCGCGCGGTCCATGCGCGCGCTACGGCGCCGCCGCAACCGCGGAGCCTTCCTGACTGCGGTCGCGGCCCTCATCCCGATCGGCCTCATCACCGCCTTCGCCCTGTTCCCCCAGGGACACGCGTGGAACGCGGCTCTGGGCGAGCGGAACCCGGCCCCTCCGACTCCCACGGAGTCCACGGAGGCCGCGCCCACCTCCAGTCCGGAGCCGGCCTCCGACCTCCAGCCGTGGCGGGCTCCGCGCACCTCCCTCGCGATCCGCTACGCGGTCCCCGACGGATGTCTTGGCGGCACCGTTCCCGCGGGTGACGGTGCCGCGCCGGCGCAGGCGGGGAAGGTCGTCTGCGCGGGCTGGACACTGAAGCTGGCCGGCAGCGGCTCAGGCGGCTCGGGCGGCTCGGCGCCCGGCTCCGTGACCTGTGAGGGCCGGGACCGCTGCGAGTCCACGATGAGCGTTCCCGACGCGGCGGAGCGGCTGGCGCACAGCGACGGCAGGGACTCCTGGCCGCTGAGTCCGGCCGTCAGCTCCGACGGGCATCGCATCGCCTACCTGAGCGCGGCGGAGGGACGGTACGTCGCCCACGATCTGCACAGCGGCGTGAAACGGTACCTGTCGCCCGTGCTGGTCCCCTCGGACACCGAGAACGGCACCCGGGTGAGCGTCTCCCCGGACGGCCTCCACTTCACCGTCCAGCTGGGTAAGCGCCGGCTGCGGACCGACTTCACCACCGGGACCACGACCCTCCTGCCCGCCGGGCACGAGACAGCCGCGGAGAAGGCCGCCGGCTGGCTCCGCAAGAACTACCGCGTCTGGCGGGACTCCCCCAGCGGAAGGCATGTGGCCGCCGTCGGAACCGAGGGTGCCGAGGCCGGCAGCCTCCACATCATCGACGCCCGGTCGCGGCTGGTGTCCAGGCACCTCCCGCTCCCCGCCCTGAGCGATCCCGCCAAGGCAGATCCCGCCAAGGCAGAGGTCATCGGCTGGCTGAGCGCCCGCGAGGTCGTCGTCAAGATGACCGACAAGGCAGGCGGTCATCCCACCGGCTTCTTCCGGGTGGACGCCGTCACCGGACGGACGCACCGCGTGACCGGCCTCGCCGACGACGACCTGATCGTGCTCGGCGCCGTGACGGCACCCTGACGGCGTGCTCCCCGGACGGGGCGGCCCGTAAATCGAAAAGGGCCGCCCGATGGGCGGCCCTTCCGCGGGGATGGCTAGGCCATCTTCTTCTTCAGGTTCTCGTCCAGGGCCGCCAGGAAGTCCTGGGTGGTCAGCCACTTGGCGTCGCCGCCGACGAGGAGGGCCAGGTCCTTGGTCATCTGACCGCCCTCGACGGTCTCGATGCAGACCTGCTCAAGCTTCGCGGCGAAGTCGCTCACCGCGGGGGTGTTGTCGAGCTTGCCGCGGTGCTGAAGGCCACGGGTCCACGCGAAGATCGAGGCGATCGGGTTGGTGGAGGTGGGGTTGCCCTTCTGGTGCTCACGGTAGTGACGGGTCACGGTGCCGTGGGCGGCCTCTGCCTCGACGGTCCGGCCGTCGGGGGTCATCAGGACCGAGGTCATCAGGCCGAGCGAGCCGAAGCCCTGGGCGACCGTGTCGGACTGGACGTCACCGTCGTAGTTCTTACAGGCCCAGACGTAGCCGCCCTCCCACTTCATCGCCGCGGCGACCATGTCGTCGATCAGGCGGTGCTCGTAGGTGATCCCCGCGGCCTCGAACTCGGCCTTGAACTCGCTCTCGAAGACCTCGGCGAAGATGTCCTTGAAACGGCCGTCGTAGGCCTTCAGGATCGTGTTCTTCGTGGAGAGGTAGACCGGGTAGTTACGGGCCAGGCCGTACCGCATGGAGGCGCGGGCGAAGTCGCGGATCGACTCGTCCAGGTTGTACATCGCCATCGCGACGCCGGAACCCGGGAAGTCGTAGACGTCGAGCTCGATCGGCTCCGAGCCGTCCTTGGGCGTGTAGGTGAGGGTCAGCGTGCCCGCGCCCGGAATCCTCAGGTCGGTGGCGCGGTACTGGTCGCCGAACGCGTGACGGCCGACGACGATCGGCTTGGTCCAGCCGGGGACGAGCCTCGGCACGTTGGACATGATGATCGGCTCGCGGAAGATGACGCCGCCGAGGATGTTACGGATCGTCCCGTTCGGGGACTTCCACATCTTCTTCAGGCCGAACTCCTCGACCCGCGCCTCGTCCGGGGTGATGGTGGCGCACTTGACGCCGACGCCGTACTTCTTGATCGCGTTGGCGGCGTCGATCGTCACCTGGTCGTCGGTGGCGTCGCGGTGCTCGATCCCGAGGTCGTAGTACTTCAGGTCGACGTCGAGGTAGGGAAGGATCAGCTGGTCCTTGATGAACTGCCAGATGATCCGGGTCATCTCGTCGCCGTCAAGCTCGACGACGGGACCCTCTACCTTGATCTTGGGCATGTGTGTGGTTCCCCTTCTGAACTAACACTGGCCAGACAGTCCTTTTGAGGCTCACTGGCCGTTGAGGCTATCGGACGGGTATGAGCGCTTCGCGCCCCACCCGGTCCTCCCGCTTACAGCGGCATGAGCTCCGGATATTCGAGCACCAGCGAGCCGGCCGCCAGCGCGACGCCGAAGGCGGCCAGCGTGGCGGTATCGGTCGTCCTGGTCCGTACGGTGAGCAGCCCGCCGCCGGCCAGCCGGAACATGGCACCCAGCGTCATGACCACGCCGAGGGTGAATCCTCCCCATTCGGGGTCGAGCAGGACGCCGAAGGTCACAGCGAGGACCGCCCCCACCAGCACCACCGGATACGGTCCCCAGCGCTCTTGAGTTGTGCTCACCGCTCCCACCTATGGCCACCGTTCACTCGGGCACTCATCGGCTCGTCTCCCGCACCCGGCTCATCGCTCCGCTAGAGGCTTCCACTTCTGGTCGCGCTCACCGATGTACTCGCTGTCCGGGCGGATCAGGCGGTTGTCGGCGTGCTGCTCAATGACGTGCGCCGTCCATCCTGCCATGCGGCTGACCGAGAAGACCGGAGTGAACAGGTCTGTCGGAATGCCGAGATAGTGGTAGACGGTCGCCGCGTAGAAGTCCACGTTGGGGTAGAGGCCCTTCGTCTCGAAGACGACCTCCTCCATCTCCCTGGACATCCGGTAGTAGGTGTCGTCGCCGGAGGCGTCCGCGAGCTCCTGCGACATCCGCCGCAGGTGCGTGGCGCGCGGGTCCTCGGTCTTGTACACCCGGTGCCCGAAGCCCATGATCTTCTCGCCGGCGGCGAGCCGGTCGCGCACGGCCTGGGCGACGGCGGCCGGGTCGATCGACTCCAGCGTCCGCATGACCTGCTCGTTGGCTCCGCCGTGGAGCGGACCCTTGAGGGTGCCGATGGCCGCCACGATGGCCGAGTGCATGTCGGACAGGGTCGCGGCGCACACACGGGCGGCGAACGTCGAGGCGTTCATCGTGTGGTCGGCGTGGAGCACCAGGCAGGTGTCGAAGATCCCCACCTCGCGCGGGCCGGGGGTGCGACCGGTGATCTGGAGCAGGAAGTTGGCCGCGATGCCCAGCTCGGGGTCCGGCTCCGGGACCGTGGCACCCGTCCTGGCTGCGTGGTAGCGGGCGACGAGGAGCGGTTGCTGCGCGGTCAGCCGGGCGGCCTTCCGCAGGTTGGCCTCGGCACTGTTGGAGTCCTTGTCCGGGTCGTCGCCCCCGGCCAGCGAGACCAGCGTGCGCAGCGCCTCCATGGGCGCCTGTCTCCCCGCGATCTCCGCGATGTTCGCTCCGACGAGAGTGCCGAGCTTACGTCCTCTGACGAGCTCCGCCCCGTAGGCGGCCAGCTGCTCCGCGGTGGGAAGGCTGCCGCGCTGCAGCAGGTGGGCGGTCTCTTCGAAGGTGGTACGGCCGGCCAGGTCGTGAATGTCGTAGCCACGGTAGAAAAGGAGACCGGCCTGACCGTCGATGTCGCTGAGCGCCGTGGACGCGGCCACGACGTCAGCGAGTCCTTTGGTGGGCTTGTCCGCCATAAGTGTTTCCTCCGCTTATCTTCGCCCGCAGTCTACCCGTGAGCAGGGGAAACCCTCCCGAGAGGCTCCGGCCAATTTCACGGAGGATTCTCCTTCTGGCAAAGGCGATTCCCCATCACCTCGTTTGGGTAAGCCGGAGCTGTAGGAATAGTTACGGCGGGCTACCTGGGGAGGAACTGCCGTGGAGGGGCCGTTCATACGCATCGAGGACACCGGTGAAGTGATCCCGTTGCGCCCCGAGATCACGACGATCGGACGTGGCCGGGGAGTTGACATCCGGCTCACCGATCCAAGTGTTTCCCGGCTGCACGCGGAATTCGTCCGGCGCGGGCCCTACCTGTATGTCGTTGATCTGGGCCTGTCCCGCAACGGCACACGGGTGAACGGCAGGCCGATCGCCCGGAGGGTGCTCGACGACGGTGACGTCGTCTCCTTCGGCGCCGCGCGGGGCAGGATCGGCGGAGTCCCACGCGAGGACTTCGTCCCCGAGGTCGAGCTCCGCCGGGCGGCGGCTCCGGAGCTGACCAGGCGGGAGGTCGATGTGCTGACGTCGCTGTGCCGTCCGGCGCTGTCGGACGAGGCGTTCGTCGCACCCGCCACCGCGCGGGAGATCGCCGACGATCTGGTGGTGACGGAGGCCGCGGTCAAGCAGCACCTGCTCCGCCTCTACCAGAAGTTCAGGATCCCCGAGGGGACCAACCGACGCACCAGGCTGGCCAACGAGGTCGTCGCCCTGGGCCTGGTCAGGCCCACCCCGGTGGTGCCTCCGCAGCGCGCGACCGGCACTCCCGAGCCTTCGGCACCGGCGACCGCCGCCGGCCGCCGGGCGTCCTGACGCGCACCGGGCGGTTGCGGTCCGAGATCGGCTGCGGACCTCGTCCGGCGTGAAAGTTTCATCGGGCAAATCGGTCATTCGGCCGGTCGGGCCAAGAGGTCGAGAGACGGCTCATTGACGGAGTGGGAACGCGCTGGAAACATCGGCGCATTGCCAGTGGGAGCGCTCCCACATAACCGTCAACACCTGATCACACCCCGCCCGAAGGACCCCGAGCTCAGCGTGTCCGGCAACGACTACAGACCTCCCCCGTCGATCTGCCCAACGCCCAGGTGGCGTTCCAGCTCGGCGGCAGCGCCACCCCCTGGAGGTTCTGCGTGGACAACGTCTCACTCAAGGGCGGCGCCGAGCCCGACGTCTACACGCCGGACACCGGCCCGCGTGTCCGGGTGAACATGGTCGGCTACCTGCCCACGGGCCCGAAGAACGCCACCCTTGTCACCGACAGGACCGAGGCCGTGACCTGGAATCTCAGGAAGGGCTCCGCGGCGTCGCGACCGGGACCACCACTCCCCGGGGAGTGGACGAGAGCTCGGGCCAGAACGTGCACTCGATCGACTTCGGCTCGGTCACCATCCCCGGCACCGGCTACACGCTGGAGGCCGACGGCGAGACCAGCCGCCCCTTCGACCTCGACGGCGACTTCTACCAGCGGCTGCGGACCAACGCGCTGAAGTTCTACTACCGTTCGCTGATTCTCAGTGTTTCTCGGTGAGAGTCAGCGAGCTGCCGCGTTGCCGGGGCAGCGTTCCCCGTTGCCGGGGTTCCCGTTTCACCGGGGCGTGCCCGGCGCGGGCGCCGGGTCTTACCGCTCCTCCACGGGCGTTTTGCGTCTCCCCGCAACTCTGGGCGACGCCGGCCGCCAACGCGGCCAGATTACGGGCGGCGTTCAGGTCCCGGTCCAGGACCAGACCACACGCCGCGCAGGTGAAGGTGCGTTCGGACAGGGCGAGCTTGGCTTTCACCACACCACAACCCGAACACGTCTTACTCGACGGATACCAGCGGTCGGCCACGACCAGCCGGCCACCGCTCCAGCCGGTCTTGTAGGTGAGCTGCCGCCGGACCTCGGCCATGCCGGTGTCGGCCACCGCCCGGGCCAGGCACCGGTTGGCGAGCATCCCGGCCACATGTAGGTCCTCCACCACGACCGTGCCGTACGTCGTGGCCAGGCGGGTGGTCAGCTTGTGCAGGCCGTCGCGCCGCTGGTGGGCCACGCGGGCGTGCGCCCTGCCGAGTGCGGCCTTGGCCTTGCGCCACCGCTTTGACGGCTCCTGCCGGCCGCCGTCGGGGGTACGCGGGCCGGTGCGGCGGGCCAGCTGCTTGTTCAACCGGCGCAGCTTGCGCAGCGCCGAGCGGTGGTGTTTGGGGTGGGGGGCGACGTCGCCGGTGGACAGCACGGCGAGGTTCTTCACTCCCAGGTCCACCCCGACCACCGTGTCCGGCCGGGCCGGGGCGCGGTCGGTGCGGTCGATCTCGCAGGTGAAGGATACCGACCAGCGGCCGCACTGCAGGCGGACGGTGGCCGACAGGATCCGGCCGGTGCCGCGCTCCAGATGCCGGGCCAGTTTGCGGGTGGACTCACACGTCTTGATGGTGCCCAGCCGGGGCAGGGTGACGTGGCGGCGGTCGGCCTCGACGCGGATGGTCCCGGTGGTGAACCGGCACGACGGGGTGGTGCGGTGCTTGGACTTGAACCTGGGGAAGCCAACCTTTTTGCCTTTGCGGGTGCCCTGGCGGGAGGCCGACCAGTTCTTCAACGCCCGCGCCAGACCGTCCAGGCCGGTGTTGTAGGCCTCCTTGGAGTGCTCCGCCCACCACGGTGCCACCCCACCCTTGGTGGCATTCCACACCTTGCGCAAGCCGTACAGCGACCACGGCACCTCGGTCAGCAGCTCGGCGGCAACGCCGTAGGTCTTCTCGGCCTCCCGCTGCTCCAGCGCCACCTTGACCCGGCCCAGAGCCCAGTTGAACGCATACCGGGACGCCCCGCAGTGCGAGGCCAGCGCCACGGCCTGCTCGGGGGTGGGGTCCAGGGCGTAGCAGTAGGCCTGATGGACCCGCACCACCCCACCCCCACCCCGCTCTTTACTCACCGCTGTCAACCGATGACGGTGAGCTTACCTTCGGGAGGTGATCGACAGCCACCGGACCGGCGGAAAAGCCCACACCGCACCCTCGCACCGCCCGCGGGCCCCTTCGGTACCCCACCACTCCAAGCGCCGGTCACCCACCCCACTGGACGGAAGAATCCAGAGAAGAACTGATAAACGCTGATGAAACAATCAGCGGTTCACAACCCCGGCCCCGAGCAGTTCCTCCTCAGCGGAGCGGTCTGCCGTTGACCCCGGACGGACGGCCGCCCCCTCCCCCGGGGAGCGGCCGTCCCCGGTCACGGGCCGGAGGGCCGGGGCGTGGGAGGATTTCGATGGTGCCGTGATCCCATCGACCGGAGGACGAGCGCTCATGCGCGACGAGAAGATCAGTGACTTCCTGGCCCGGCTCGCCGACCGCGTGCCGGCCCCGGGCGGCGGCGCGTCGGCGGCCCTGCACGCCGCGCAGGCCGCTGCACTACTGGGGATGGTCGCCCGCTACAGCACCGGCGAGAAGTACGCCGAGCACAGGCCGGCCATCGAGCGGATCATCGGCGAGACCGACGAGCTGCGCTCTTCGGCGCTACGGCTGGCCGAAGACGACGCGGCGGCGTTCACCGCCGTCACCGACGCCTACAAGCTGCCCAAGGACACCGACGCGGCCGGGGCCGCCCGGTCGGCCGCCATCGCCACGGCTCTGATCGGCGCGGGCAAGCCCCCGGCCGAGGTCATCGCCGTCGCCCGGGCCGTTGTCGAGCTGGCCGAGGAACTCCTGCCGATCGGCAACCGCAACGTCATCACCGACATCGCCGCCGCCACCGAGGCCGCCCGCGCGGCGGCGACCACCGCCCGGGTGAACGTCGAGATCAACCTCGGCGGCATCAAGGACGAGCGGGCCCGCGCCGAGCTGGCCGCCGAGGCCGGCAAGGTCGACGACATCGCCGGCCGCGCCGAACGGGTCACCGCGGCCGTCCGCGAGGAGATCGGCCGGTGAGCGCCACCGTCCTGTCCGGCAGGGAACTCGCCGCCGCGATCCGTGCCGGCGCCGCCGCCCAGGCGGCCGAGCTCGCCGAGGCCGGGACGCCGCCGAAGCTCGCGGTCGTCGTCGCGACGGCGGACGAGTCCAGCGCCTGGTACGTCCGCTCGATCGCCGGGGCCGCGGAGAAGGCCGGCATCGCCTGCGACATCGTCGACCTCGGCACCGGCGCCTCCCCGGATGACATCCGCCACAGGCTGGCCGCGCTGTCCGCCGACGAGAGCGTGCATGGCGTCATCCTGCAGACGCCGCTGCCGGACGGGGCCAAACTGGAGGACCTGGCCTCGGCCATCGCGTTCGAAAAAGACGTCGACGGCGCCAATCCGCTGTCCCTGGGGCGGCTGGCCTCGGGGCTCCCGGCGTTCGCCCCGGCGACCGCCGAGGCCGTGGTGGCGATCCTGGACCACCACGGGGTCGAGCTGACCGGACGGCACGTGGCGGTGGTCGGCCGGTCCACCGTGGTCGGCAAGCCCGCCGCCCACCTGCTGCTGAACAGGAACGCCACCGTCACCGTCTGCCATTCGCGCACGGGGGACCTGGCCGCCGTCACCTCCGCCGCCGACGTGGTGGTGGCCGCGGTCGGCCGTGCCGGGCTGATCACCGCCGAGCATGTGCGGGCCGGCGCCGTGGTGGTCGACGTGGGCACCAACCCGACCGAGGACGGCGGCCTGGTGGGCGACGTGGACGCCGCCTCCGTCACGGGGAAGGCCGGGGCGCTGACCCCCGTACCGGGCGGGGTCGGGCCGGTGACCACCGCGTTGCTGCTGCGGCACACGGTGGAGGCGGCCTCCGCCGCCCTCGACCGGTGAGGCGCCCACCGGCCTAAACTGAGGCCCGTGATTGAGGACATCTGGGTGGACCCCGCCGTCCACGCGCTCAGGCCGGACTTCGCGGTCCTGGTGATGGGCGTGTACGGCCTGCGCAACGGACCGACGGACGACAGGTCCCGGGCCTGGCTGGCCGAGGCGGCCGACGACGCCGTGAGCACCGACGATCCGAAGGTCGAGGCGTGGCGGGAGGCCTACCGGACATTCGGGGCGAAGCCGCAGCGGACCAGGCCGTCTGTGGACGCGCTGGTCCGGCGGATGCCGCTGCCGGAGATCAACCTGGTGGTCGACACCTACAACGCGGTCAGCGTCAGGCACGGGCTGCCGATCGGCGGGGAGGACCTGGGCCACTACGAGGGGACGGCCCGGCTGGTCCGCGCCGCCGGAGACGAGCCCTTCGAGATCGTCGAAAAGGGCGAGCCCGCGACCGACCATCCCGAGATCGGCGAGGTCATCTGGCGGGATGACAGGGGCGCCACCTGCCGGCGCTGGAACTGGCGGCAGTGCGTGCGCACCCGGATCACCGAGGAGACCACGGACGCGCTGTTCCTGCTGGAGCGGCTCGCACCCATGTCGCTCGCGGAGCTGGACGCGGCGGGGAGCGAACTGGCGGAGTCACTCCGGGCAATCACTCCCGGCATCCGGATCGAGTCCCGGCTCGTGGACCGTGTGTGAGCGAGTTCACACCCTCCAGATATACCCCTAGAGGGTAACCGCTCTGGACCTACCTGGGAGGATCAGGCCGCGAGCTGCGGTCAGACTGGCGCAGGTCCGGGTCCGGGCGAGTAGCCTTGGACAAGTTCTCTATCATCAACGCCGATCTGCGGAAGAGGGCGATTTCCGCCGTGTCGTCTGAGTCGTCGCGGACAAACCCGCTGGCAGCCTTTGGTCAGAACGAATGGCTTGTCGACGAGTTGTACCAGAAGTACCTCCAGGATCCCGAGTCTGTGGACCGTGCCTGGTGGAACTTCTTCGCTGATTACACCCCTGATTCCGGGGCCGGCAGAGCCGCGCCCCCGGGGGCGGCCGTCGCCGCACCCGTCACTCCACCCCCCGCTGCGGCTCCGGCAACCCCGGCCGCCGTTCCGGTAACCCCCGCGCCGAAGGCCACGGTCACCACGACCGCTCCGGCGGACAAGCCCAAGCAGGAGACGCAGTTGCCCGCCGGTGCCGAGGAAATCCGACTCCGTGGCGCGGCCGCCAGAACCGCGGTCAACATGGAGGCCAGCCTCAACGTTCCGACAGCGACCAGCGTGCGCGCTGTCCCGGCGAAGCTGCTCATCGACAACCGGATCGTGATCAACAACCATCTGTCGCGCGGTCGCGGCGGCAAGGTGTCGTTCACGCACCTGATCGGTTACGCGGTCGTCAAGGCCCTCAAGGCCCTGCCGGAGATGAACTACTCCTACGCCGAGGTCGACGGCAAGCCGGCGCTGGTCAAGCCCGAGCACGTCAACTTCGGCCTGGCCATCGACATCGCGAAGAGCGACGGCACCCGGCAGCTCCTGGTGCCGTCGATCAAGGCGACCGAGGGCATGGACTTCCGCCAGTTCTGGGTGGCGTACGAGGATGTCGTGCGCAAGGCCAGGTCGGGCAAGCTCGGCGTCGACGACTTCGCCGGCACCACGATCTCGCTGACCAACCCCGGCACGATCGGCACCGTCCACTCGGTGCCGCGCCTGATGCAGGGGCAGGGCACGATCATCGGCGTCGGCGCGATGGAGTACCCCGCGGAGTACCAGGGCGCCTCCCCCGACACGCTCTCCCGCCTCGCGGTGAGCAAGGTCATGACGCTCACCAGCACCTACGACCACCGGATCATCCAGGGTGCCCAGTCGGGTGACTTCCTGCGCCAGGTCCACCGGCTGCTGCTGGGCGAGGACGGCTTCTACGACGAGATCTTCGAGGCCCTCCGGATCCCCTACGAGCCGGTCCGCTGGGTCCAGGACATCTCGACCACGCACGACGACGACGTGGCCAAGTCGGCCAGGGTCATAGAGCTGATCCACGCCTTCCGGGTCCGCGGCCACCTGATGGCCGACACCGACCCGCTGGAGTACAAGCAGCGCAAGCACCCCGACCTCGACATCAAGTCGCACGGGCTGACCCTGTGGGACCTGGAGCGCGAGTTCGCCACCGGCGGCTTCGGCGGCCGTCCCCTGATGAAGCTGCGCGAGATCCTCGGCGTGCTGCGTGACTCCTACTGCCGCACCATCGGCGTGGAGTACATGCACATGCAGAACCCCGAGGAGCGCGCCTGGATCCAGGCCCGGGTGGAGCGTCCCCACGCCAAGCCCGACCGCGAGGAGCAGCTGCGCGTCCTGGAGCGGCTCAACACCGCCGAGGCGTTCGAGACGTTCCTGCAGACCAAGTTCGTCGGCCAGAAGCGCTTCTCGCTGGAGGGCGGCGAGTCGCTGATCCCGCTGCTCGACTCGGTGCTCTCCGCCGCCGCGGAGGACGACCTCGACGAGTCCGTCATCGGCATGGCCCACCGCGGCCGGCTGAACGTCCTGGCCAACATCGTGGGCAAGTCCTACGGCCAGATCTTCGGCGAGTTCGAGGGCAACATCGACCCGCGGACGGCGCACGGCTCCGGCGACGTCAAGTACCACCTGGGCGCCACCGGTGACTTCATCTCACCCGACGGCAGCAAGCTCAAGACCTCGGTCGTGGCCAACCCCTCGCACCTGGAGACGGTCGACCCGGTCCTGGAGGGCGTGGTCCGCGCCAAGCAGGACCTGCTGGAGCGCGGCGAGGAGGGCTTCAGCGTCCTGCCCGTGCTCGTCCACGGCGACGCGGCCTTCGCCGGCCAGGGCGTGGTGGCCGAGACCCTGAACCTGTCGCAGCTCCGGGGTTACCGCACCGGCGGCACCGTCCACATCGTGGTCAACAACCAGGTCGGCTTCACCACCTCGCCGGCCTCCTCGCGCTCCAGCGTGTACGCCACCGACGTGGCCCGGATGATCCAGGCCCCGATCTTCCACGTCAACGGGGACGACCCCGAGGCCGTGGTCCGGGTCGGCAAGCTGGCGTTCGAGTACCGTCAGGCGTTCCGCAAGGACGTCGTGATCGACCTGATCTGTTACCGCCGCCGCGGCCACAACGAGGCCGACAACCCGAGCTTCACCCAGCCGCTGATGTACGACCTGATCGACGCCAAGCGGTCCACCCGCAAGCTCTACACCGAGGCGCTGATCGGCCGGGGCGACATCACGGTGGAGGAGGCCGAGAGCGCGCTCCGCGACTACCAGGCCAAGCTGGAGAACGCCTTCGCCGAGACCCGCCAGGTCTCCAAGGAGACGACCGGCGAGTTCGCCCGCCCGGTCGAAGTGGACAGCGTCCCCTGGTCGCACGAGGACACCCCGACGGGGATCTCCGAGGAGACCGTCAAGCGGATCGTGGAGACCCAGCTCAACCTGCCGGAGGGCTTCACCGTCCACCCGCGCCTGCTGCCGGTGCTGCAGCGCCGCGGCCAGATGGTGGCCGAGGACCGCATCGACTGGGGCATGGGCGAGACCCTCGCCTTCGGATCGCTGCTGATCGACGGCCACCCGGTCCGCCTGGTCGGCCAGGACTCCCGGCGCGGCACCTTCGTCCAGCGGCACGCCGTGCTGGTGGACCGCGTCACCGGCGACGAGCACACCCCGCTCAAGGCGTTCAACCAGGGCACCACGAAGTTCTACGTCTACGACTCGCTGCTCAGCGAGTACGCCGCGCTCGGCTTCGAGTACGGCTACAGCGTGGAGCGTACCGATGCCCTGGTCGCCTGGGAGGCCCAGTTCGGCGACTTCGTCAACGGCGCCCAGTCCGTGATCGACGAGTACATCACCGCGGGCGAGCAGAAGTGGGGCCAGCGCTCCGGCGTCACCCTGCTGCTGCCGCACGGCTACGAGGGCCAGGGCCCGGACCACTCCTCGGCCCGGATCGAGCGCTTCCTGCAGATGTGCGCCTACGACAACATGACCGTGGCCCAGCCCACGTTGCCGGCCAACTACTTCCACCTGCTGCGCTGGCAGACGAAGTCGAACCGGCACCGTCCGCTGGTGGTGTTCACGCCCAAGTCGCTGCTCCGGCACAAGGCGGCGGTCTCGCCGGTCAGCGAGTTCACCTCCGGCTCGTTCCGGCCGGTGCTCGGCGACACCACGGTGAATCCGGCCGGGGTCCGCAAGGTCGTGCTCTGCTCCGGAAAGATCTACTACGACCTGGCGGCGGCGCGTGACGCGCAGGGCCGTACAGACGTGGCGATCGTCCGGCTGGAGCGTCTCTACCCGTTCCCGGCGAACCCGCTCGCGGCCGAGCTGGGGCGCTACCCCGACGGTGTCGAGCTGGTGTGGGCGCAGGACGAGCCGATCAACATGGGCCCGTGGCCGTTCCTGACGCTGAAGCTGGCCGAGAGCCCCGACACGTTCGGCGGACGTCAGATCAGGCGGGTCTCCCGCAAGGCGAACTCCTCCCCCGCGACGGGTTCGCACTCCGCGCACGAGGCGGAGCTGCAGCAGATGCTGGGAGAGATCTTCAACTAGGCACACCTCCGGAAGTCCCCCACAGGAGCCCCTGTGGGGGACTTCCCCGTTACTGCGAGGAGAACGATGTACTTCACCGATCGGGGCATCGAGGAGCTGGCCGAGCGCCGCGGCGAGGAGGAGGTCAGCATCGTCTGGCTGGCCGAGCGGCTGCGCGAGTTCGTCGACCTGAACCCCGACTTCGAGACCCCGGTGGAACGGCTGGCCACCTGGCTGGCCCGGCTGGACGACGAGGACGAGTAACGCAAACACGATATATCTTGACCTCCTTGCATGACGCGACATATCGTGTCTTGCACAAGGAGGTCACGAACATGCGCCAGTGGACCATCGAGAAACCCGAGCAGCTCACCTTCGAGGCCGTAAGCAAGCTCAACGTCCGGATCGTGGCGGGGAGGCTGGCGGTGCTGGCCAGCGACGGCCCGCCCGCCCTTGAGGTCACCGACGTCGGCGACCCGCCACTGATCGTCACCCACGAGGACGACGGCACGCTCACCGTCACCTACAAGGACCTGACCTGGGACGGCCTGCTCGGCTGGCTACGCCCCGGCCGCCGGGAGACGACACTGACGTTGACCGTGCCGAAGGACTGCCCGGTCAACGTGGGAGTGGTCTCCGCCTCAGCCGTCGTCGCCGGATTCGAGAACCGCACCTCGGTCAGGAGCGTCTCCGGTGAGATCGTGCTCGACGGGGTGAGCGGCGAGATCCACGCCGACACCGTCTCCGGCAGCGTGGAGAGCCGGGGACTGGTCGGCGATCTGTCCTTCAAGAGCATCTCGGGCGAGCTGACCGTGGCCCAGGGCACGCCCCGCCGCCTGCGGGCCACCACAGTCTCGGGCCGGATCACCGCCGATCTGGAGCTCCCCCCGACCGGTCACGTGACGCTGAACAGCGTCTCGGGCACCATCATGCTCCGGCTGCCACACCGGGTCGAGACCGACGTCTCGATCCGCTCCACCTCCGGCAGGCTCGACACCGCCTTCACCGAGCTCAGCCACTCCAGCCAGGCCGGCGCCAAGTCGCTGTCCGGCCGGATCGGCGGCGGCATGGCGTCCCTGTGGGCGGCCACCGTCTCGGCGGACGTCACACTACTGAAGGGAGAGCAGGCATGAGCCCGGTCTTCGGCCACGGGCGGCTCCGGCTCTACCTCCTCAAGCTGCTCCAGGAGAGCCCGCGCCACGGCTACGAGGTGATCCGGCTGCTCCAGGACAGGTTCCTGGGCGTCTACTCGCCCTCGCCCGGCACCATCTACCCGCGCCTCGCCCGGCTGGAGGAGGAGGGCCTGGTCACCCATGAGGTCGTGGACGGCAAGAAGGTCTTCACCATCACCGACCGGGGCCGCGACGAGCTGAACGCCCGGCTCGACGAGCTCGCCGACCTTGAGCAGGAGATCTCCGACTCCGTCCGTGACATCGCCCGCGAGGTCAAGGAGGACGTGCGCGACACGGTCAAGTCGCTGCGCGAGGAGCTCACCCAGATGGCGCGCGACGTGCGCCAGGGCGTCCGGCAGGAGCAGCGGCAGGCCAAGGAGGAGCACCGCGAGACCTGGCGGGAGCAGAAGGCCGAGTGGCAGCGCCAGAAGCGTGAGTGGCAGCTCCAGAAGCAGGAATGGCAGCGACAGACCCGCGAGTGGAAGCACGAGTGGAAGCGCGTCTGGGCCGACGGCTTCACCGGGCACGGGTCACGCGCCAGTGACGCCCAGCTCGGGCAGATGCTGGCCGAGTTCGTCGAGGAGGTCCGCGGGAACGCGCGCGGGGCGCAGGTGACCGAGGAGACCCTGGCCACCGCGCAGGACGCGCTCTACGACGCCGCCCGCCGTATCCGAGACGCGCTCCGATGATCCTGCTGTGCGCCCCGCGCCCGCCCTTCCTGCTGCCGAGGTCCGCGCCCCGGCGGGCATCGGGCTCAGCCTGCCCCGGTGAAGACGATCTTCCCGAACACGTCACCCTCGTGCATGGCGGCGAACCCCTCTCGGGCCTCGGTCAGCGGGAGCGTCCGGTCGATCACCGGGCGGGCGCCGGTCTGTTCCAGGAACCGGACCAGCCTGGCCAGCTGGTCGCGGGTGCCCATGGTTGAGCCGACCACGGAGAGCTGCAGGAAGAAGACCCGGTTCAGATCTGCGGGCGGCACGGCGCCGCTGGTCGCGCCGGAGACCACGATCCGGCCGCCGGGCCGGAGCGCCTTCAGCGAATGGTCCCAGGTGGCCTGACCGACGGTCTCCATGACCGCGTCGACCCGCTCGGGCAGCCGGGCGCCGCTCTCGAAGACCTGGTCGGCGCCGAGGTCGAGCGCCCGCGCCCTCTTCTTCTCCGACCGGCTGGTGGCCCAGACCCGGTAGCCGCCCGCCCGGCCCAGCGCGATCAGCGCCGTGGCCACGCCGCCTCCGGCGCCTTGGACCAGCACGGTCGAGCCCGGCTCCAGCCCCGCCTTGTCGAACAGCATCCGGTAGGCGGTCAGCCACGCGGTGGGCAGGCAGGCCGCCTCCTCGAAACTGAGCGCGGCGGGCTTGGGCACCAGGTTGCGCCGGGGCACGGCCACCCGCTCGGCGAAGGTGCCGTCGTAGACCTCCGACAGCAGGGAGCGCCTGGGGTCGAGCGTCTCGTCGGCACCGCTGCCGATCACCGAGTGCACGATGACCTCGTTGCCGTCCTGATCGATGCCGGCGGCGTCGCAGCCGAGCACGATCGGCAGCCGGTCCTGGCGGATGCCCACGCCCTTGAGCGTCCACAGATCGTGGTGGTTGAGCCCGGCAGCCCGCACCGTGACGGTGGTCCAGCCGTCGGGAACCTCGGGTTCGGGGTGCTCACCGAGCGTGAGCCCGGCGAGGGGGTTGTCGGGATCGGTCTGTGTGGCGGTTACGGCGAACATGGCCGCACCCTACGCCTCCGGGCCGAGCCCCCTCACGGCGCACCACCCCGGCCGGGCCGGGGATCGAGGGTCCATCGGCCGGCCGTCAGGCCAACCGGCCGACCGGCGTGACGAGGCACCCGGGCCTCACCACCGGACCCTTCCGTTTTCGCAGGTCACAGCCGTGTACGGCATGCGTCCACCCATCCCGTCACGCGCGGGTGAATCAGACGTGGATCATGAAAGTTCGGTTCCATGATTTTGGTAACGAACCCATAACGGTCAAAGTGCATGCCCGATTTGTAGCTCTTTAACCGTTCTTTACCTAGTACGGTCTCTTCTTGTCTCTTTACGTATGCGCGGGTCATCCCGAGTGGCCTGCGACAAAGAAGGAGCTAGATTGAACTCCCGAACCAAGCGCCTGGTCCTCCCCCTCGGTGGTGCCCTCGTGGCCGCCACCATGATCGGCGCCCCTCTCGCCGGTGTCGCCCAGGCTGCGCCCAAGCCCGGCGTCAAGTCGTCGGCGCTCACCACGTCCGGTAACGCGAAGGCCATCGCGGGCTACTGGACGTCCTCCAAGCTCAAGTCGGCGAAGAGCTACGTCGCCGGCTCCACCCTCTCGGCCAAGCTGACGAAGACCGGCGCTGCCAGGGCCGCCGCCGACGGCAAGCCGGGTGCCATCGCCCCGATCGGTGAGGGCGGCAAGTCCGCGGGCAAGTCGAAGAACCTGAACCTCCCGATCACCGTGGGCAAGGTCTTCTTCGTCGACGACAAGGGCCAGCAGCGCTGGTGCTCCGGCACCTCGGTGCAGTCGAAGTACCGCAACCTGGTCGCCACGGCGGGCCACTGCGTGTACGACACCGACACGAACAAGCCGTTCGACAACTTCGTGTTCATCCCCGGCTACTACCAGGGCAAGGCGCCCTGGGGCATCTACGTCGGCGCCAAGGTCAACACCCACGACGACTTCACCGTCTACGAGGACTACGACTACGACTACGCCTTCGTCAACGTCTACGACGGCATCAAGCAGCAGGCTGAGAAGGAAGTCGACTACAAGACCTACAAGGCGCACGTCGACAAGAAGGGCGTGGGCCGCGAGGACGCCCAGACCGTCGACTTCGAGACCTACGACAGGTGGACCCAGAAGGGCGGCCTCGGCAAGGTCGAGGACATCTCCTCCGAGGACGAGGTCGGCCCGCAGTACAAGGGTGCCCTCGCGGTCGCGTCCGAGGTTGACAAGTGGGCCTGGGAGAAGGTCACCGGCGACGTCTACGGCCTGAAGGACGACCAGGTCACCCTCGACGGCAAGCCGCTCGCCCAGGACGCGTGGCCCAAGAGCGGCTCCAAGGTGGAGTCCCGCGTCGAGCAGGTCACCAAGTCCGAGTACGACGACTACAAGGGCCTGGGCTACCGGAAGATCGACGCGTCCGGTAACTACACCATCACCAGCTACTACGTGGTGAAGTACATCAAGAAGACCGCGTCCGTGAAGTACGTGATCTTCCGTCACTACATCACGACGGTGACCTCCGCCGGCCGTCTCGGCGACAACGTCGGCGGCCAGGGCTTCACCTGGAACCAGAAGCTGGGCAAGAAGGTCTTCACCTTCGGCTACCCGACCGGTGCCCACCCGGACGGCAACAGGCCGTACTCCGGTGAGACCATGAAGTGGTGCTACGGCACGACCGCTGCCGCGCCCGTCGTCTCGGCCTACAAGGCCGAGGAGCAGCAGGCGATCAAGTGTGCCTTCACCCCGGGCGCCAGCGGTGGTCCCTTCCTGCTGCAGTACAAGAGCAGCAAGCGGACCGGCTACCTCAACGGCGTCGTGAGCCTGACTCTCGACACCGACAAGAACAACCGCTACGACCGGGTCACCACCCCGTACTTCAACGGTGAGACCTACGGCATCTACAAGCACGCCGCCAACCTCTGGACCGGGAAGCTTCCCGCCTAGGGCCAGGACGCCGTGAGTGGGGAGGGGTCCGCTGTCGCCGGGCGCCTCCCCCCTTGACAGGGTGCTTACGCCTGGCAAGGCAAGCTTCATCAGATAACGGTGTAAAGCAGACCCCCGAACTGAGCTGCCCAAAACTCAGTTGATCTGGAAAAATACCCCCTGCGGCCCTCACTCGCCTCCTGATCCCCCGAAGGAAACAGCTCTCATGTCCCCCCGCGCACGGCGGTTCACGACCACCCTCGGCGCCCTCGTCGCCAGCGGTGTGCTCGTGCTGTCCGCGTACGCCGGGGCAGCCGGGGCCGACACCCATGCCTATCCCTACGGCGCGGTGCCCAGCAGCATCACCTCCATCACGCTCACCAAGTCGAGCGCGGACATGAAGCGGGTCGCGGAGTACTGGAACCCGGCCAGGCTCAAGCAGGCACAGGACAACACTCCGGCCAGACCCGAGGTCAAGCCCAGCAACGGCACCACCTCACCGGTACCCGCCCCTCCCACGCCCACCGGCACGGCCGCCAGCGCCAGCGCCACCACCGCGGCGCCGGGCGGCGAGACCACGAGCTCCCCGGCCACGACCGTCACGGCGTACAGAAGCGCCGGCAAGACCTCGCCGACCGTCCAGCCCACCCTCCCCAAGCGGGTTCCCCCGGCCACCGGCACCTCCCCGGTGACCACCGCCGGCAAGGTGTTCTTCCGGATCGGCGACAAGGAGTACTGGTGCTCCGCCTCGGCGGTGGCGTCCCAGAGCCGCAGCCTGGTCGCCACGGCCGGTCACTGCGCCTACGACGCCAAGCAGGGCAGGCACGCCGACTACTGGATCTTCATCCCCGGCTACGACAGGGGCAACACCCCGTACGGGATCTACGTCGGCCACTCGATCAACCTGCACGAGAGCTTCGTCGGCCGCGGGGACTACGACTACGACTACGCCTTCGTCAACGTGCACGAGGGGTTCAGGTGGAAGCCGGGTAAGACCGCGAACACCTACGAGATGGAGCCCGTGGGCAACCTGGAGGACAACGTCGGCGGGCAGGGCCTGGCGGTCAACCGCGGCATCAACCAGTCCACCATCGCCTTCGGTTACCCCGCCGGCCCCCATATCGACGGCAGCAGGCCGTACGACGGTCAGAAGCTGATGTCGTGCGTCGGACGCACCATCAGGAGGACGGCCCCCGCCTGGCTGGTCGAGATGGGCATCGCGCTCAAGTGCCAGTTCACCGGCGGGGCGAGCGGCGGCCCCTGGCTGGTCAACTACAACCCCGCCACCGGCCTGGGCTACCTCAACGGCGTCAACAGCTTCGCGTGGGACACCGACGCCGACCAGAGGTACGACCTGATCTCCTCGCCGTACTTCATCGCGTCCACCTACAACGTCTACCGGTGGGCGGACAGCCAGCGGGCGCCATGACCTCATGGTGACCACCCGGCCCCGGACGAGGGGGCCGGACCTTCTCTCTCCCCGTGGGGCCCGGCAGACGCCGGGCCCCACGCGTGTTTCCGGGGTCATGCCGGCCCCGCTGTGCGGCCTTCCAGAGGCGCGCAGCCCCTGATTTGAAGGCCTTCCGGGGTCTCGGAGGCCCTGTCTCGGCGGCGGATCGGTCGCGTTAGACGTGACTCTCGCCAAATCGGTGCCATTGATCCTGTGTGATCTGCGTCACACCGCAATGGTGACTGAACGTACCGGGGCACTCACGCCACATCGGTCACATTTACAACAGACTTACGCCTATCTGCGGAAACGCAGTGCTCCACCCCCAAGCACGGCAAGGGTTTCACGGCCGCTTAAACATCACAGAATGGTCACGGCCCGGCGCATGGGGTTCTTACCCCCCAAAGCGGCTTCCGATCCTCAAGATCCGCACTGTATGTTCTGGCTATCCCTTTACTGACGCATGGGACGCAAGAAGCGTTCCACATCAGACCAAGGAGTTACCTTGAAGCGCATCCTCCTCCCCGCCGGCGGCGCCATCCTCGCCACCGGCATGCTGGCCGCCGGCCTTGCCGGTACCGCCAACGCCAACCCGGACTGGGCCGCCGACACCATGGCCAAGGACGCTCCGGCCGCGGCTGAGGTCGCCAACTTCTGGCTCGGCGCCAACGCCGACGCCCTCCGCAAGGCCACGCCGTACTCCCACGAGACCACCGCGGCCTCGAAGCTCAAGGCGAGCGGCGGCTACACCCCCGACGGCAAGCCCGGCGTCGTCGCCCCCATCGGCGAGGAGAAGAAGTCCTCCTCCGTCGTGAAGAACATCAACCTGCCGCGCACCATCGGCAAGGTGTTCTTCGTCGCCGCTGACGGTTCGACGAACTGGTGCTCCGCCACCTCGATCCAGTCGAAGTACCGCAACCTGGTCGCCACGGCCGGTCACTGCGTCTACGACGACAAGAAGAACGCCAGCGTCATGGACAAGTGGGTCTTCGTGCCCGCTTACTACCAGGGCAAGACCCCTTACGGCGTCTTCGTCGGTAAGACGGCCTACACCCACTATGACTACAGCGTCTTCAACGACCGCGACCGCGACTACGCGTTCGTGACCGTTTACAACGGTGTCCAGATCGGTGGCGGCTCCAACAAGGAAGTCAGCTTCGCTGACTACACCGCCGCCACCGGCAAGAAGGAAGTCACCGAGACGAAGGTCGACACCTTCAAGGAGTACGACCAGGCGCTGCAGAAGGGCGCCCGGGGCGAGATCCGCAACCTTGCCACCCAGGACGAGGTTGGCCCGGACTACCCGGGTGCCGAGGCCATCGAGGTCGAGGTTGACAAGTGGACCTGGGACGACGCTCCCAAGGCTGACGGCACCCCCAGCAAGCCTGGCAAGAAGCGCGGCGAGCCCGGCAAGACCGGCAAGGCCGCCGCTGGCAGCCAGGTGAAGCTGGGTGCCCCTGAGGCGGTCACCAAGTCCGTGTACGACGCGTACACCGGCCTCGGCTACAAGAGCGTTGACGCCAAGGGCAACTACCAGATCCAGCACTACTACGTGGTCAAGTACGTCAAGAAGGACAGCAAGACCGAGTACGTCCTCTTCCGCTACTTCGTCACCGACGGTTTCATCAAGGACACCGGCGCCCTCGGTGACGCTGTTGGCGGCCAGGGCTTCACCTGGAACCAGAAGACCAGCCAGACCGTCTACATCTTCGGTTACCCGGCGGCTGCGCACCCCGACGGCAACAAGGCCTTCACCGGCGTTACGCCGAAGTGGTGCTACGGCAAGACCTCCGGCAAGGTGTACGTCTCCGCGGCCGAGAAGGTCGAGGAGCACGTTGGCCTCAAGTGCTCGATGACCCGTGGCGCCGACGGCGCCCCGTGGCTCGTCAAGTACAGCAACGCCAAGCGTCTCGGCTACGTCAACGGCGTGACCAGCCTGTTCGGCGACCAGGACAACAACGGTCGCATCGACACCAGCACCTCCCCGTACTTCGACGGTGAGACCGCTGCTGTCTACAACAAGGCTGCCGCCACCTGGTCCGGCTCGATCGTCAAGTAGTTCTGACGATCACCTGAGCTCGGGGGTCCAAACCTCGAACTCACCCCGCTCCACCCGAGGGGCCCGGCTTCTGCCGGGCCCCTCGGCCTTTGTCCGGAACTTCTCCCACGTTCCCCCAGGGAACATCAGGCGATGCTGAGCTCCCGGCTCCGCTCCTTCAGCTCCACCACGGCCGGCTCACCGGCGAAGGGGTCCAGCCGCCGCCGCAGGTCCGACACGTACGACTGGGTGCGGACCGACTGCAGGCCCCCCGCCAGCTCCAGCGCCTGGCCCGCGGCCACGCAGGCCCGTTCGAGCTCACCGCATTCGAGCAGCCCCGCCGAGAGCAGCGACAGGTTGAACATGCGCCCGCGGACGTAGCGCCCGTCCATGTCCAGCGAGCGCGTCGCATGCCGTACGGTCCCCGGCCCGTCGCGCAGGTCGCGGAAGCAGTGGGCGAACTTGGCCGACAGGTAGGCCTCGTCGAAGTAGGCGATCCAGTCGGGCTCGTCACCGGTCCGGCGCCGGTCGAAGGCCCGCTCCGCCTCGTGCAGGGAGTTTCCACACGCGGCCCGGTCGTCCATCAGGGCGTGCGCGTGGGCCTCGAGCACATGCGTCTCGGCCAGCAGCGCGAAGACACCGGCGCGCCGGGCCGACAGCTGGGCGGCCCGCGCCAGGTCGAGGGCGTGCGCGGGCTGTCCTATGTACAGGGCCTGGTGACTCATCCCGGCGAGGATCTCCCCGCCGAACCCGTGGTCCCCCGCTCCCCTGGCCAGCCGCAGCGCCTGGATCAGGTAGCGCTGGGCCAGGCCGTGCTGTTCCAGGTCGTAGGCCATCCACCCGGCCAGCCGGGTCAGCTCGGCCGCGGCGGACGCCAGCGCCCTGCCGGTGTTCCCGCTGTAGGAGCCGTCACTGAGCAGCGGTGCGACCGCCGTGTCCAGATATTTCACGACTGCCGAGCGGACCCGGCCACCGCCGAACCTGTTGTCCAGCTCGCCGAAGGACCGGGTCACCTCCCGGATCGCGGCGATGTCGGCCATGCCCACCCGCCGGGCGCCACCCGCGGCGGGGCGGCCCTCCAGCGGGAGGGTCAGCCAGCGTAGGGCGCCGGCGGACCCGGCCCCGATCGCGAAGGTCGAGTCGATCAGGAACCTGCGCCTCTCAACATCTCCCCGCCACAGCGCCGTCACGGTCGCGATTCCCTCCTGCCATGTGTGTGTGAACTCCTGGCCGAGGTCGAGAGATGTCGGGACGACCGGCAGACCAAGGTCTTCCGAGCTGACCGACCTGCCGAGCCGGAGTGCGAAGATCTCTGCGAGCAGTCCCGGGACCGGATCTCTCGGCCGTTGGCCGCCGATCCAGCGGAGGACGGAGCCGTGGTCGTGTTTCGGACCCGGGAGGCCCCGGGCGGCGCCGAGATCGTTGAGCCTGCGGGACAGCCCCTTGTGCGTGAAACCCGCTTCGGCGATGAGTCGCTGAAGCAATCGGTTGGGCTCGCGTTCCATCGCTCTCCTCACCGTGAGAACCGCCGGAGCGCCAACAGCCAGCCGCGCCCCCTGCGCCCGTATCCGCCCCTCGTTGCACACTCTTGCCCGGATAGGTGACGGAGAGCTTTTTTTATAGCACGATCCGTGACCGTTTTTTTAATTTCCCAAAACTAAGAGACGCCTCCCGCCCGATCGGGCGAGAGGCGTCTGCGGAGACGGGCCGGGGTCGTCGCGGACGGCCTCCGGAGGCGGTGGAAAACCTAGATCCGGGCGACTCCGTCGGCGCGGGCCTGCGCGGCGACCGCGGCGGTGACCGCCGGGGCGACGCGCTCGTCGAACGGGCTGGGGATCACGCAGTCGGCCGACAGATCGTCATCGCCGACCACGGCGGCCAGCGCCTCGGCCGCGGCCACCTTCATGTTCTCGGTGATGGTGGTGGCTCGGACGTCGAGCGCTCCCCGGAAGACACCGGGGAAGGCCAGCACGTTGTTGATCTGGTTCGGGAAGTCGGAACGGCCGGTCGCCACCACCTGGGCGTGCTTCCTGGCGATCTCCGGGTGCACCTCGGGATTGGGGTTGGACAGCGCGAAGACGATGGAGCCGGACGCCATCGACGCGATGGCCCGCTCCGACACCGTGGAACCCGACAGGCCGACGAACACGTCGGCCCCGGCCAGCGCCTCCTCCGTGGAACCCCGGAGAGCGGCCCGGTTGGTGTCGCGCGCCAGGGCCTCCTTCACCGGGTTGAGCCCGTCGCGGTCCTGGTGGATCAGGCCCTTGGAGTCGGAGACCGCGATGTCGCCGATGCCCGCGTTGAGCAGGATGCGGCTGACCGCGACGCCGGACGCGCCGGCGCCCGCCACCACGGCCCGCAGGTCACCCAGCGGACGGCCGGTCAGCCGGGCCGCGTTCCTGAGCGCCGCCAGCACGACGATCGCGGTGCCGTGCTGGTCGTCGTGGAAGACGGGGATGTCCAGGAGCTCGCGCAGCCGGTCCTCGACCTCGAAGCAGCGGGGCGCGCTGATGTCCTCCAGGTTGATGCCGCCGAAGGAGGGTGCGAGCCGTACCACCGTCTCGACCAGCGCGTCCACATCGGTGCAGTCGAGGCAGATCGGCACCGCGTCGACCCCTCCGAACTGCTTGAACAGCAGGGCCTTGCCCTCCATAACCGGCATGGCGGCGGCGGGCCCGATGTCACCGAGGCCGAGCACGGCGGTGCCGTCGGAGACGACGGCGACCACCTTGGACACCCAGGTGTAGTCGTTGACGAGCTCGGGCCGCTCGGCGATCGCGGTGCAGACCCGGGCCACACCCGGGGTGTAGGCGAGCGCCAGATCGGCGGCGTCGCGGACCGGGACGGTGGAGCGGACCTCCATCTTGCCGCCGCGATGCAGGGCGAAGGCCGGATCCAGATCGAGTGCTTCGAGTGTTTCGAGAGACACGGACGACGGTGTGACTGCCACAGCGACCCCTGTAGTTCAGACGGATGGTTCCTTTGTAGACACCGCGCCAGGCGCGGCCCGGCTTCGGTAGCCGCTCGGGGCTCGCTCGCTGGGAACGGTCGTCTGGAGCTGGAGGGTACGGGGGTCACCCGTGGGTTGATTGTGCCACATGTTGAGACTCTGGCAGGTGGCAGGGACGCTTACTTTCATTACACAGTGGTGGCCTCGTCGCACGTGTAATACTCGGAGCTTCATTCATCGCTTACATCGACGGGTCGCCGGTGGATCTGACCTCCTATGCCGAGCTGGCTGTGCTGCTCATCAACAACCCCGACCGACTGGCCGGTCTGGAAGGGCTGCGCTCTCTCCTTGAGGAGGGCCGCCGCTACCGCCCCGGCTGCCGCATCACCCGGGGCGATCTCGACGCCCTGCGTGACCTGCGCGAAGAGCTCGTGACCGTGTTCACGGCCGCGGCCGGCGGCGACGAGCAGGACGTGGTCGACCGGCTCAACTCCCTGCTGATCCAGCATCCGGTCCAGCCGCAGATCTCCGGCCACGACGGCGAGCGCTGGCACCTGCACCTCACCGAGGGCGGCCGGATGGCCGACCAGTACGCCGTGGGTGCCGTGATGGGCCTGGCCACCATCGTCACCGACCTCGGCGTGGACCGGCTCGGCCTCTGCCAGGCGCCGCCCTGCCGGAGGGCCTATCTCGACACCTCCTCCAACCGGTCCCGGCGCTACTGCTCCGAGCGGTGCGCCAGCCGGGCGAACGTGGCGGCCTACCGGGCCCGCAAGAAGGTCAACGGCCAGTAGCGCAGTACCACCCGGCCGACCAGCGACGAAGGCGGCAGGGCGCCGAAGTCCCAACTGTCGCGGCGCCCCGTGGCCCGCTGGTTGTCGCTCTCCAGCCACCATCCGTCGTCCGCCTCCCAGACGGCCCGTTTGACGATCAGCAGCGACGGGTCGGACGGGAGCCGGGCGACCACGAGGTCACCCGCCCTGATCGGGGCGCCGCGCCGTACCCACAGCCAGTCTCCCGGGCGGAGCGCGGGCAGCATCGAATCTCCCTCGACACGGACTCTCATCGGGCGCAGCCCCCTCCCACAAGGGTTTTTGAAGACGAGTAAGGTCGTACTGGACCATGCTGATCTCAGCATCAAGGAAGGATTTTCTGATGCTCGCACGACTTATGCGACCCAAGCACGTCGCGTCCGCGCACTGTGACCTGCCGTGTGGCGTGTACGACCCCGCCCAGGCTCGCATCGAGGCCGAGTCCGTGAAGGCCATCATGGAGAAGTACGCCGCGAACGAGGACCCGGTCTTCCGTTCCCGCGCGCTCACCATCAAGGAGGAGCGGTCGGAGCTGGTCAAGCATCACCTGTGGGTGCTGTGGACCGACTATTTCAAGCCTCCGCACCTGGAGACCTACCCGCAGCTGCACCAGCTCTTCTGGGACGCCACGAAGCTGGCCGGCGCCGCGGGCGGCAAGGGGACGGTCGACGTCGCCAAGGCCGACGAGCTCCTGGGCAAGATCGACGAGATCTCCAAGATTTTCTGGGCGACCAAGGCCGCCTGAGCCGGCTGTCGCGGAGGCTTGCCGATGATCCGGCCGGGAGGCGGAAGATCACGGTGGGCGAGTGACGGGCGCCGCGGCGGCGCGGTCACCATCACAGGCCCCGTGGGGAGTGCGACCACACGGGGCCTGAGCTGGTGAGATGCCCCATTGAGGCGTCTTAGTGTGTTCTTGAGGTGTTCAAATCGTCCGGATCGCGAGTCCAATTGGGCCAACCACCCCCTCGGGGCTGTAGGTTGCAGTCAGCGACTCTGCGAGGAGGAACGTGACCGAACACACCGAGACGCCTGCGGTCGGTACGGGCGGAATCCGCGACGTGGTGAGCGTCCGGCTGCCGGCTGCGAGCGCCTATCTGTCCGTGCTCCGTACGGCGACCGCCGGACTGGCCGCGCGGCTGGACTTCACGCTCGACGAGATCGAGGATCTGCGGATCGCGGTCGACGAGGCGTGTGCGATGTTGCTGACCCAGGCTGTTCCCGGCACCGATCTGACGGCCGAGTTCGAGCTCACCGGACAGCTGATGCAGGTCCGGGTCGAGGTCAGCACGGTGGGCAGCAGCGCGCCGAAACGCGACGACTTCGCGTGGATGGTGCTCACCGCCCTGGCTGACGATGTGGATGCCGTAACCGACTCCCCCGACCGCATGGCGATCGTGCTACGCAAGCGCCGAGGCGCAGCGAGGCCGGCGTGACGGAAAGGACTCGTGCCATGGCCGCCAGCGACCACGCGGTGCCCGACCGGGTGCGCGCGCGCCTGCTCTTCGCGGAACTGGCGGAGTTGACCCCCGACGACTCACGGCGCCAGCGTATCCGTGACGAGCTCGTTGAGCTCCACCTTCCGCTGGTGGAGTATCTCGCCCGCCGGTTCCGCAACCGGGGCGAGTGGCTTGACGACCTCACTCAGGTCGCCACCATCGGCCTGATCAAATCGATCGACCGCTTCGATCTGGGCAGGGGGGTCGAGTTCTCCACCTATGCCACCCCGACGATCGTGGGCGAGATCAAGCGACACTTCCGCGACAAGGGCTGGGCGGTCCGCGTGCCGCGCCGCCTGCAGGAGCTCAAGCTCTCGCTCACCAAGGCGATCAGCGAGCTCTCCCAGCGCGAGGGACGCGCGCCCACCGTCGGCGAGCTCGCCACGTTTCTCAAGATGACCGAGGAGGAGGTGCTTGAGGGGCTGGAGTCGGCCAACGCCTACTCAACGGTCTCCCTCGACGCACCCGACTCCGGTGACGACGACGCGCCCGCGGTGGCCGACTCCCTCGGCATCGTGGACGACTCCCTGGAGGGCGTCGAATACCGCGAGTCTCTCAAGCCGTTGCTCGAACGGCTGCCGCCGCGCGAGAAGCGGATCCTGTTGCTGCGGTTCTTCGGCAACATGACCCAGTCACAGATCGCCACCGAGCTCGGCATCTCGCAGATGCACGTGTCCCGCCTGCTGGCCAGGACCCTCGCCCAGCTCCGTGAGGGTCTGACCGCGGAGGACTGAGGTTCTCCGCCCGCGCCGCGGGACGGATCCTAGCCCTGGTCGTCGTAGAGCTGATCCCCGTAGAGGGCATGGGTCGTCTGCGGGGACAGCAGTACAACCAGGCCGATCACCGCCACGGCGATCAGCGGGATGCCGATGGCCTGCTGACCGGACTGGATCAGCGTGATGGCGACCACGGCGGCGAAGATCTGCGCCAGCACGCCCGGACTCCGCGTCCACCGCTCAATCTGCAGCATCCCCCAGGTCACCCAGAGCAGGGCCGCGCCGACGAGAATCCCGAATCCGGCGACGAAGATGGAGCTCAGTACGTCGGAGGGCCGGCCGACCACCGTCTCGACGCCGACGTAACCGCCGAGCAGCAGGCTGGTGACGCCTTCCAGTCCCGTGATGGCGGCGGCGATGGTGAGGGTCATCGGGCGATTCGACACGTCCCAACCCTATCGCCGGGGCACCTCCCTCCCGGTTTCCCCCGGCATAACGCCGATATCGGCGGATACCCTGGCGTCATGCGCGCGATGCTCTTGGTGAACCCCACGGCGACGACGACCAACCGGCGGACCCGGGACGTGCTCATCGGAGCCCTGAGCGCCACCATGAGCATCAAGGTCGAAGAGACCGCCTACCGGGGGCACGCGGCCCTGCTGTCCCGCAAGGCGCACGCCTCGGGATACGACGTGGTGGCCGTGCTCGGCGGCGACGGCACGATCAACGAGGCCGCGAACGGCCTGCTCGACGCGGAGGACGGCAGGGACGGGGACGCGACGGACCGGCCGGCCCTGCTGGTGATCCCCGGCGGCAGCGCGAACGTCTTCGCCCGGGCACTGGGGCTGCCGAACAGCGCGGTCGAGGCGGTCGGTGCGCTGCTTGAGGCGATCCGTGAGAACCGGCGGCGGACCGTCGGGCTGGGCCAGGCGCTCTGGAATGACGAAAGCCGATATTTCACCTTCTGTAGCGGCATGGGGTATGACGCCGAGGTGATCAGGGCGGTGGAGGGAATGCGCGGCGCCGGCCGCAAGGCCACCGCCGCGCGCTACGTGAACACCGCTTTACAGCACTATCTCTCGACCGACAGACGCCATGCCGCCATGACCGTCGAGGGACCGGACGTGCCCCGCGCCGGAAACATCTTCATGGCGATCATCTCCAACACCTCGCCCTGGACCTACGTGGGCTCCAGGCCGATCTGCCCGACCCCGTGGGCGAGCTTCGAGACGGGTCTCGACCTGCTGGGACTCCAGCGTCTGGGCGTGCCGTCGATGCTCCGCCTCATGCCCCAGATCGCGGGGGCCCGCGACACCCTGCCCACCGGCCGCCACCTGGTGCAGTTCCATGACGAGAGGGAGTTCACGCTGACCGCGGAACGCCCCGTGGCCTTCCAGCTCGACGGCGACTACCTGGGCGAAGTCGAGCGGGTGACATTCCGTTCCATCCCGGACGCGTTACAGGTCCTGGTCTAGTCCGTCACATGGGGTAATCATGTGACGCATCCGACATCCATATCGGGTAAAACGTTCCCCCAAACCTCTTGCGTGCACTGAGCGTGGCTGACAATCTCAACATTGACGTCGGAACGTAGGACCTTTGAGCGACTACCCCGCTCACCAGGTCACCGGCGATCAAGCTGACGTTTCCCGGACCAGACAAGGCTCGGGAAATTGTTCGCACTGGTTAGTGAAAGTCTTCACAAAGTGAGCCGATGGAGCCACAGCAGGGGCTCCTCTTACGAAGGAGTGAACGCATGGACTGGCGCCACCGCGCTGCCTGCCGTGACGTGGACCCCGAGCTGTTCTTCCCGATCGGCAACACCGGCCCCGCCCTGATGCAGATCGAAGAGGCCAAACAGGTCTGCCAGACGTGCAGTGTAAGTGAAGCATGCCTGAAGTGGGCCCTGGAATCCGGGCAGGACGCCGGCGTCTGGGGTGGCCTGAGCGAGGACGAGCGCCGCGCCTACAAGCGCCGTACGGCCCGCGCCCGCGCCCGCACGAACGTCTGACCTGCGCACCTCCCCCTCCCCCACCCCGGCTCAGGCCGGGGGGAGGGGAATGCCGAGGGTGACCTCCGTACCCCCGCCCTGCCGGGGCTCGATGGCCAGCCGGCCGGACAGCTCCCCGACGACCAGCGTCCGCACGATCTGCAGGCCCAGGCTGGTGGACGACTCCAGGTCGAAACCCTCGGGCAGGCCGGTTCCGTCATCGGACACGATCACGTCGAGCCGGTCGACCCCCCGCGAAACGATCACCTGAAGCCGGCCCGGCCGGTGAGCCAGTCCGTGCTGGACGGCGTTCTGCAGCAGCTCGGTGAGGACCATCGCCAGCGGTGTCGCGATCTCCGAACGGAGCACCCCGAACGTCCCGACGCGGCACGGCACGACCTGCGCCTCCGGCGCCGCCACCTCCCCCGTCATCGCGATCACTCGGTCGGCGATGTCATCGAAGTCCACCTGCTCGTCGGGCGTGTGCGACAGCGTCTCGTGCACGATCGCGATCGACCCGACCCTGCGCACCGCCTCCTCCAGCGCCTCACGCCCCTCCGGCTGCCGCAGCCGCCGGGCCTGCAGCCGCAGCAGCGCGGCCACCGTCTGCAGGTTGTTCTTCACCCGATGGTGGATCTCCCTGATGGTGGCGTCCTTGGTCATCAGCTCCCGCTCGCGGCGCCGCAGCTCGGTCACATCCCGGATGAGCACCAGCGCGCCGATCCGCCCGCCCCCGACGACCAGCGGGATCGCCCGCAGCTGTACGACGGTGCCACCCGACTCGACCTCGGTCTCCCGGGGCTCCTTCCCGCTGGCCACGATCATCAGGTTCTCGTTGATGGGTTCGTCGGAGTAGCAGAGGGTGGCGGTGGTACGGCCCAGCTCGGCGCCGACCAGGTCCGCGTTGAGGCCCAGCCGCCGGTAGGCCGACAGCGCGTTCGGCGAGGCGTAGGTGACACGGCCCGCGCGGTCCAGCCGGAGCAGGCCGTCGCCCACGCGCGGGGAACGGACCAGGATCGGCTCGGCACCGGAGAACGGGAACCGCCCCTCGGCCACCATCTGGGCCAGGTCGGAGGCGCTCTGCAGGTAGGTGAGCTCCAGCCGTGACGGGGTGCGCGCGGAGGAGAGGTTCGTCGAGCGCTGGATCACCCCCAGGAAGTGGTCGGCCCGCCGTACCGGAATGGTCTCCTCACGCACCGGGACCCCGCTCGACCAGTCGGGGTCGCCCTCCCGGCAGATCCGCCGCTCATTCCAGGCGACGTCGATGAGCGCCCGCTCACCCTTGGCCACGACCGTCCCGACGATGTCGTCGTGATAGACGGTGGGGCCCGTGGTCGGCCGCATCTGCGCGATGGCGATCCATCCCGTGTCGTCCCTGAGCGGGATCCAGAGGATGAGATCGGCGAACGACAGGTCGGCCAGCAGCTGCCAGTCGGAGACCAGCGAGTGCATCCACTCGAGGTCGGCATCATCGAGCGCGGTATGGCTGATCACCAGGTCGCTTAGAGTCGGCACCCGTGCATCATGCGTTCTTTGCAGGCCCGAACGCGAATCGAGGAGACCTTACTGGCAGGATGCCCGCTATGGAGCAGATCTCAGATCCGCTGGCACGGTTCCGCGCGGCCGCGGGCCTGCGGGAGGCTGCGGGGCTGAAACGCGCCCTGCGCGCCCGGACGCCGGACGACGACGGTCTGATCGACCTGGCCTCCAACGACTATCTCGGGCTGGCCAGGGACGGACGGCTGGTCGAGGCCGCGGCCGCGGCCACCCGGACCTGGGGCACCGGCTCCACCGGTTCCCGTCTGGTCACCGGCTCCACCGCCCTCCACGCCGAACTGGAGGCGCGGCTGTGCGCCTTCACGCGGGCCGCCGGCGCCCTGGTGTTCTCCTCCGGATACCTGGCCAACCTGGCGGCCGTGGCCACCCTGGGCAGAGACGCGCTGGTGGTCTCCGACGCGGGCAACCACGCCTCCATCGTGGACGCCTGCCGGCTGTCACGCTCGCGGGTGGTGGTCACCCCGCACAAGGACGTGGCGGCGGTGGAGAAGGCGCTGGCCGACCGGGACGAGGAACACGCGATCGTGGTCACCGACGCGGTCTTCTCCGTCGACGGGGACCTGGCGCCGCTTGAGGATCTGCACGCGGCAGCCGTACGGCAGGGCGCGCTGCTGGTCGTGGACGAGGCCCACTCGATCGGCGTCATCGGCCCCTCCGGGCAGGGAGCGGTGTACGCAGCGGGCCTGGCAGCCGAGCCGGATGTTGTGAGAACGATCACACTGTCCAAATCCCTGGGCTCCCAGGGCGGAGCCGTACTCGGAGCCCCGGAAGTGATCGAGACGCTGATAGACACGGGTCGGTCGTTCATCTTCGACACCGGGCTGGCCCCCGGCAGTGTGGCGGCGGCACTCTCCGCTGTGGATATCCTTCACAATCAGCCCGAACTGCCCGGACGCGTACGGACCAGAGCGAGGGAGCTGGCCTCGATGGCCCGCGAACTCGGCCTGGAGACCGTTGATCCGGCGGGTGCGGTCGTCCCGATCCTGCTCGGCCCACCCGAGACCGCGCTACGGGCCGCCCTCATCTGTGCGGAACGCGGAGTGCGCGCCGGATGCTTCCGGCCGCCCTCGGTGCCGACCGGCCGCTCTTGCCTGCGGTTGACGGCACGGGCCAATCTGAGTTCCGATGACCTAACGGTGACCAGAGGTGCACTTACCGCCGTGGCCGAGATGAAGGTGACCAAGTGAGTGAGCGAAGCAGGCAGGCCGGCAGGCACGGCGCCTCCGGTCACGCCGTTCCCGAGCCATCAGGCGAGGTGCCGACGTGACGGACGACTCCCCCAGGATCCCTAAGTACTACGACGTCAAACGGAGCCTGCTCGAACTGACCAAGACTCTGTCGGCGGGCAGCGCGCTGCCCCCCGAGCGGGCCCTCGCGGTCCGTTTCGAGACGTCACGCACCACCGTGCGCCAAGCCCTGTCGGAGCTGGTGGTCGAGGGCCGTCTGGTGCGCATCCAGGGCAAGGGGACATTCGTCGCGCACCCCAAGGTCGCCCAGGTCCTCCAGCTGACGTCCTACACCGGCGACCTGCGGACCGTCGGCCTCGAACCCGACACCAAGATCCTCGACATCAGCTATGTCACCGCCGACGAGCCCCTGGCACGCCGGCTGGCGATCAACCCCGGTGGCCGGGTGCTCCGCATCCACCGGCTGCGCCTGGCCAACGGCGAGCCGATGTCGATCGACACCACCCACCTGTCGGCTCGGCGCTTCCCCCGGCTCCGGCGGGAGCTGGAGGTGCACTCCTCGCTGTACGAGACCCTGCACAACGCCTACAACGTGCGGCTGACCGACGCCGAGGAGATCATCGAGACCGTGCTGGCAACGCCGTACGACGCACAGGTGCTGAGCGTCGACGTCGGCCTGCCGATGCTGCTGCTCACCCGGCACGCCTTCGACGCCGAAGGCAACCCGGTGGAGTGGGCCCAGTCCCTCTACCGCGGCGACCGGTACAAGTTCGTCACCCGCCTGCGCCGCCCCTGACAGCCGTGCGGATCGCGAAGGCCACCGCCGCCTAAGGTGAGGGGCGTGAGCATTCTCGTGGTCACCGGGACCGACACCGGCGTGGGCAAGACGGTCGTCACCGCGGCGGTGGCATCGCTCGCCAGAGAGCGAGGCGCCTCGGTCGCGGTGGTGAAACCCGCCCAGACCGGGGTCGCCGAGACGGAACCCGGGGACCTCGACGAGGTCATCCGGCTCGCCGGGGTGACGTCCACGTTCGAGTTCGCCCGGTTTCCCGACCCGCTGTCCCCGGCGGCGGCGGCCCGTACGGCGGGCCTGCCGCCGGTCTCCCTCACCCGGGCCGCGGCCCGGATCGGGGAACTGGCCGAGTCGCACCGGCTGGTGATCGTCGAAGGGTCGGGCGGCCTGCTCGTCCGCTTCGACGAGGAGGGGGCGACAGTGGCCGACCTGGCCCGGACGCTCTCGGCGCCGGTTCTCCTGGTGACCCGGGCGGCGCTGGGCACGCTCAACCACACCGCGCTGACGCTGGAGGCGATGGCCCATCGCGGGCTGGAACCGGCCGGCGTGGTGATCGGCTCCTGGCCGGCCGAGCCCGGTCCGGCCGAGCGGTGCAACGTGGCGGATCTGGAGATGCTGGCCGCCCGGCCGCTGGCGGGCGTGCTCCCGGCGGGGGCCGGGGCTCTCGACCGGGAGGCCTTCGCCCGTACCGCCCGCGCCGGCCTGGGCCCGGCGCTGGGGGGCGTGTTCAACCCCTCGGCCTTCCGCACCGCCCTTAGGCTCCTGCCGTAGACGACGGCCGGAGAGTGGACAGAGAACGGAGCGGGATGAGCGACATCCTTGAGATCGCCCGGACGCAGGTCCTGGAGGAGGGCCGGGGACTCGACAGCGCGCAGGTCCTGCGCTGCCTGGAGCTGCCCGACGAGCGCCTCGCCGACCTTCTGGGGCTCGCCCACGAGGTGCGGATGAAGTGGTGCGGCCCCGAGGTGGAGGTCGAGGGGATCGTCTCCCTCAAGACCGGCGGCTGCCCCGAGGACTGTCACTTCTGCTCCCAGTCGGGGCAGTTCTCCTCCCCGGTCCGCGCGGCGTGGCTGGACATCCCCTCCCTGGTCCAGGCGGCCAGGGAGACGGCGCAGACCGGCGCGACCGAGTTCTGCATCGTGGCCGCCGTGCGCGGGCCCGACCGGCGGCTGATGGACCAGGTCCGCGAGGGCGTCAAGGCGATCCGGGAGGCGGTGGAGATCAACGTCGCCTGCTCGCTGGGCATGCTCACCCAGGCCCAGGTCGACGAGCTGGCCGAGATGGGCGTGCACCGCTACAACCACAACCTGGAGACCGCGAGGTCGCACTTCGAGAAGGTCGTCACCACCCACACGTGGCAGGAGCGCTGGGACACCTGCCTGATGGTGCGCGAGGCCGGGATGGAGCTGTGCTGCGGCGGCATCGTGGGCATGGGCGAGAGCCGGGAGCAGCGGGCGGAATTCGCCGGGCAGCTCGGCGAACTGGAACCCGACGAGGTCCCGCTGAACTTCCTCAACCCTCGTCCCGGCACGCCTCTTGAGTCGTTGCCGCTCCTTGAGGGTTCCGAGGCGCTCAAGACGATCGCCGCCTTCCGGCTCGCCCTGCCCCGCACGATCCTGCGCTACGCCGGTGGCCGCGAGCTGACCCTGGGCGACCTGGGCACCCGTGACGGCATGCTCGGCGGGATCAACGCGATCATCGTGGGCAACTACCTGACCACGCTCGGCCGCTCCGCCGACCGGGACCTCGACCTGCTGGTGGACCTGAAGATGCCGATCAAGGCGCTCTCCGACACCCTCTGAACGCACCACCGCCCGGAGCCGGGGCCGGACCGGCCAGGCGGTCGCCGAGGTCCCCTGCGGAGCGGCGACAGCCGGCCGGTTGGCCGACGGGTAGGCACAATACGTGCCGGTAAGCGTTAGGCGGGGCGAATCCGGGCAGGGTGAAGAACCCCTGTCCGGCTAAGTAACCGACTGGTAGGTTGCGCGATATGGAGTCCCCAAAGCACGCAGGTGACATCGCGGTCGCCGTCTCCAAGACCTACGGCATCGAGACCATGTTCACCCTGTCCGGCGGGCACGTCTTCCCGCTGTACGACGGGGCGGTCCACGAGGGCATGTCCATCCTCGACGTACGGCACGAGCAGAGCGCGGTCTTCGCCGCCGAGGCGACCGCCCGGCTGACCCGCAGACCCGGGCTGGCCGTGCTCACCGCCGGTCCCGGCGTCACCAACGGCGTCAGCGGCGTGGCCACCGCGCACTTCAACGGCTCCCCGGTCGTGATCATGGGAGGCCGGGCGCCGCAGTCGCGCTGGGGCTCCGGCGCGCTGCAGGAGCTCGACCAGCCGCCGCTGTTCGCGCCGATCACCAAGCTGGCCTTCACCGGCTCCGGCCCCGACTCCATCGCCGAGGACGTGGAGATGGCCTTCCGCACGGCCCTCGCCCCGCATCGCGGCCCCGTCTTCCTCGACTTCCACATGGACCACCTGTTCGCCGCCGCGCCCCCGCCGGACCACGTCACCGAGACGCTTACCCCGTCACCGCTGGAGCCCGACCCCGACGCCCTCGCCGGGATCGCCCGCCTGCTCGCCGAGGCCGAGCGCCCGGTGCTGGTGCTGGGCTCGGACGTGTGGATGGACCGCGCCGAGGAGGTCGCCCGGTCCTTCGCCGAGGAGTTCGGCCTCCCGGTCATCCCCAACGGCCAGGGCCGCGGCATCCTGCCCGCCGGGCACGGACTGCTGGTCACCCGGGCGCGAGGACTGGCGCTCTCCCAGGCCGACCTGGTGATCGTGGCGGGCACCCCGCTGGACTTCCGCCTCGGCTACGGCTGGTTCGGCGGCAAGAACGGCGCCCCGCTCGCCAAGGTCGTGCACCTGGCCGACGCGCCGTCGCAGCTCACCACGCACATGAAGCCCGTCGGCACCGCCGCCGGCGACCTGTCGCTGGTCTTCTGGGGCCTCGGTACGGCCTGCAACCAGGCCGGTGTGTCCCCCAAGGCCTACGCGCCGTGGCTGTCGAAGCTGTCGGAGGCCGCCGCGTCGGCCATCGCCGCGGACGCCGGACTCCTGGCCTCCGACTCGGATCCGATCCACCCGATGCGGATCTACGGCGAGCTGGCCAAGGTCCTCGCCGACGACGCCGTGGTGATCGGCGACGGCGGTGACTTCGTCTCCTACGCGGGCAAATACGTCGAGCCCAAGCAGCCCGGCAACTGGCTCGACCCGGGCCCGTACGGCTGCCTGGGCACCGGCCTGGGCTACGCCATCGCCGCCCGGGTGGCCCGGCCCTCCTCGCAGGTGGTGCTGCTGCTCGGCGACGGCGCGGCCGGTTTCTCCCTGATGGACGTGGACACGCTCGTACGGCACCGCCTGCCGGTCGTGATGATCTGCGGCAACAACGGCATGTGGGGGCTGGAGAAGCACCCCATGCAGATGCTCTACGGCTACGACGTGGCCGCCGAGCTCCAGCCGCAGTGCCGCTACGACCAGGTGGTGACCGCGCTGGGCGGCGGTGGCGAGCTCGTCACCGACCCGTCGCAGATCGGCCCGGCGCTGCGCCGCGCGTTCGACTCCGGCGTGCCGTACATGGTCAACATCGCCACCGACCCGTCGGTCGCCTACCCCCGCAACACCACCGGCGTCTAGGGTCCGTCTCCGGACGCCGACCTGGTGTCGCCGCCGGATGGAAGGCTTCCGCCGGGACCGGTTCTCCCGGCGGAAGCCGCGGGACGGGACCTAGGGGGTGGGCGCCGGGGTGGGACTGGGGTTGGGCGGCGGCGTCACGGTCGGCGAGGGGGGCGGCGGGCACTTCTCGTTGGCGACGATGATCTCCACCGGTTCCTTGGGATCCTGCATGGCTCCGGCCGCCGGGAACTGCTGGACCACCCTCACGCACTGCGTGTGGTCGATGTCGCCGCTCTCGGTGGTCGTCACCTTCAGGCCCGCCTTCTTGAGCTCGTTCCTGGCCGCCTCCGGGAGCATGTCCACGACATTCGGCACCTGCCTCTTCGGCAGCGGCGTCGGCGTGGCCGAAGGGGTGGCGGAGGGCGTCACCGTCGGGGTGACGGAGGGCGTCACCGTCGGGGTGACGGTCGGCGTGCTGATGGGACGCGCAGGTTGCACGGTCGGCGTGGGAGGGGCCGGCTTCGGCGATGTCCGGCCCCTGGTCCGCGAGGGCGACGGCGGCTCGGGCGCGCTGGGCGATGACACGGTCTCCGGCGGGGGAACCTCCGTCGCCGTGGAGGCCGCCATCCCGTTGATCGCCACAGCGACGAGGCCGACGCACATCACGCCGACCACGCCGGCCACCGCCAGCATCCCGCCCCTGCGCCGCGGCCTCTTCGCGGCGCGGCGGCCACGCCCCTGCGAGATCGCTTCCGTGGCCGGGCCGGACGGGGGGGACCCGGCCCCCTGGCCGGTCTGCAGGGCGTCCTGCCGGCCCGTCTGCGCCGGGGAGGAGCCCTCCCAGCCGGTCTCCCGTACGGCGTCGGCGGACGGCGTGGGCGAGACCGGCGGCAGCGCCATCGGGCCGCTCTCCGGCCCGAGTTGCGCCGCCTGCCTCGCGGCGGTGCTCATCGCGGCGGCGCTGGGGAAACGGCGGGCCGGGTCCTTGGACAGGGCCCGCTCCACCAGGGCCCGGATCGCGGGCGGGATGTGCGGCGGCAGCGGCGGCGGCGTCTCGCGGATGTGCTTGAGCGCGATCGTGACCGGGGTGTCGCCGTCGAAGGGGCGCTGCCCGGCCAGGCACTCATAGGCCACCACGCCCAGCGCGTAGATGTCCACCGCGGGGGTGACCGGCGCGCCCTCAGCCTGCTCCGGCGCGCAGTAGGCGGCGGTGCCGAGCACCATGCCCGCGTCGGTCAGCCTGCTGGCCGCGTCGGACCGGGCGATGCCGAAGTCGGTGAGCACGAGCGTGCCGTCGGAACGGACCAGCAGGTTGCCGGGCTTGATGTCCCGGTGGACGATGCCCTGGTCATGCACTGCCTGCATGGCCGAGGCCGCCTGCGAGATGAGCTCCATCGCGGGACCGGGCGGGATGCTTCCCAGCCGGGCGAGCAGCCGGTCCAGCGGCTCCCCGTCGACGAACTTCATTACCAGGTATGCCGTCGCCCCCGCGCCGGGCACCTCGTGAATCCCGTAGTCGTAGACGTCCACGACCCCGGGATGGTTGATCGTCGCCATCGCCCGGGCCTCACCCTGGAAACGCACCAGGAAGCCGGGGGCGTCGGTACGGCCCGGAAGCAGCACCTTGACGGCGACGGTGCGGGCCAGGACGATGTCTTCGCCCCGCCACACCTCACCCATACCGCCGGCGCCGATGCGGGTATCCAGGCGATACCGCCCCGCCAGCGTTGTGCCTTGGGCCACCATGACTCCCCCGTAACCCTCTCCGTTCTCGCCCCAGGGCTCTCCAACAAAGCGGATTTGTATCGCACCGACGTCACGGCAACGTAACAAGCCCCTGCGGAGCCGGATGCCTCACAGACAGGGTGCGTGCCGTAGCATCGCACAAAACTCAGCGCTTTGAGCGTGCTTGTATAGGTTGCACCTTTTTATCACCAGGGCCATTGATCTCAGCCACTCAGCGGGCCGTGTTCCACGCAGCACGCCGACCAGCCGCCGGGGGTCACCTGAACCACCATCCGGCGACGGCAGCGGGCACAGTAGCGCGGCGGCTCCATCGCCCGCGCGGCGAGGCAGCTCGCGTGGTCGCCCTCCTCGGCCGGGCCGCCACAGTGATCGCAGTAGGAGGTCACGGGATCACCCTATGCTGGCGCCCATGACGCTCACTCCCGGTCTGCGCGCGCAACTTCTCATCATGGTCGAGAGGGGGGACACCGCGGCGAAGGTCGGCAGCGGAGACGTTCCCGTGCTGGCCACCCCCCGCGTGCTGGCCCTCGCCGAACAGGCCACCGTCCAGGCGGTGACCGGCGCCCTGGAGCCCGGCCAGACCTCCGTGGGCACCAAGGTCGTCCTGGAACACCTGGCGGCCAGCCCGGTCGGCACCCACGTCGAGATCACCGCCGAACTCACCGAGGTCGACGGTCGCCGGCTGGTCTTCACCTTCACCGCCCGCGACCGGCACACCACGGTCGCGGCCGGCACGATCGAGCGTGTGGTCGTCGACCGCGGACGTTTCCTCGCCAAGCTCCACCGCTGACCGGCCAGCCGGGCTACTCGATGACGGCGATGAGGTCACCCTCCTGGATGACGTCGCCCTCGGCGACCTTGAGCTCGGCGACCACCCCGTCGTCCTCGGCGATGACCGGGATCTCCATCTTCATCGACTCAAGGATGACCAGGGTGTCGCCGTCCTCGACGGTGTCACCCTGCGCTACCAAGACTTTCCAGACATTAGCCACCATCTCGGCGCGTACTTCAGCCACCGGACACTCCCATCAATCGCTGTGATCCAACTGTGCCAGACCTGCCCGCTCACGCCCTCATCCGGGTCACAAGGCCGGTGTCATAGTTCCCGCCGACGAACTCGGGGTGCTCCAGCAGCTCCGCGCAGAACGGCAGGTTGTTCTTGGGGCCAACGACCTCGAAGTCCGCCACGGCCTGCCGGGCGCGCTCCAGCGCCTCGGCCCGCGTCTCCCCGAACACGCACAACTTGGCCATGAGCGGGTCGTAGAACGGCGTGACCGTGTTCCCGCCCATATAGCCGGAGTCCACCCGGACACCCTCACCGGACGGCTCCACCCAGATGTCGATCTTCCCCGGCCCCGGGAAGAACCGCTTGGGGTCCTCGGCGTAGACGCGGAACTCGATCGCGTGACCGTGTGCGGCCGACGGCAGCTCCGTCTTCTCACCCGCCGCGATCAGCAGCTGCTGCTCGACGAGGTCCACGCCGGTGACGAGCTCGGTCACCGGGTGCTCCACCTGGAGGCGGGTGTTCATCTCCAGGAACACGAAGTCCTGCCTGTCGGCGTCCACCAGGCACTCCACGGTTCCGGCGCCGAGATATCCGACGGCCTCGCCCGCGCGCACGGCCGCCGCCAGCATGCGCTCACGCAGCTCCGGGGTGACACCGGGGGAGGGCGTCTCCTCCACGACCTTCTGGTGGCGGCGCTGCACCGAGCAGTCACGCTCGCCCAGCGCGACGACCGTGCCGTCCGCGAGGCCGAGGATCTGCACCTCGACATGACGGGCACGCTCGATGTAGCGCTCCAGCAGGATCGCGGGCGTCCCGCCGAACCGCGAGGCGGCCCTGGACGCCTGCTCGAACGCCTTGGCCAGTCCGGCCTCGTCACGGGCGACGCCCATGCCGATGCCGCCGCCCCCGCCCGCCGTCTTGACCATGACCGGATAACCGATCCCGGCGGCGGCCACCACGGCCTCCTCCAGGCCGGTGACCGGCTCGCGGGTCCCGGCGGCCACGGGCACGCCCGCCGCCTCCATCAGGTTCCTAGCGTTGATCTTGTCGCCCATCCGCTCGATCGCCTCGGGCGAGGGGCCGATCCAGATCAGGCCCGCGTCGATGACAGCCCGGGCGAATCCGGCGTTCTCCGAGAAGAACCCGTAGCCCGGGTGAACAGCCTGGGCGCCCGATACGCGAGCGGCCTCAAGCACCTCGGCGGCGTTGAGATAGCTCTGCGCCGGATTGGCCGGGCCCAGCAGGATCGCCTCGTCCGCCTCCCGCACGAACGGCAGGTCCGCGTCGGCCTCGGAGTACACCGCGACGGCTCGCAGTCCCATGCGCTGGACCGTGCGGATGATTCGCCGGGCGATTTCGCCACGGTTCGCTACCAGAACAGACTCGAACACGTTCGTGGGCCCCTTTCGACCGCTCCACCCTACGGCCGGGGTCCGGATCCAACCCTTCGCCCGAAACCACCGATCAGGACAGGACGATCTGTAGGAAACCCACAACCGCGCCCGGTCGGAGCCCGTTCGGAAGAACCTCTCAGGAGCCGAGGGAGCTCCCTCGGAACCGGAGCGCCGGAGTCAGCCTGTCGATGACGCGGGCCATGGCCCCGACGACTTCTGGATCATATTCCCCGCCGGCGCTGAGGCAGAGCCGTTCGAGGGCGGCTCCGGCACGGTCCCGGTCAGTGGAGCCGCCGACCAGGTCGTCATAGGCGTTGGTCACCTTGATGATGCGGCTGGCCAGCGGCGGTGTCTCGGCGCAGGGATCGCACTGACGGCGGACGATCTCGGCCACCCGGTCCAGCACCCCGGTCTGCCGGATCACCTCCGCGCCGAGCTCGGCGATCCGCCGGGCCTGCTCGGGTTCGGTCAGCACCGTGGCGCCGCCCGGGATCGGGTCGCGCAGCGAGAGCTGGCCGATGTCGTGCATGAGCGCGGCGTACTCAAGCTCCAGCAGCTCGGGCTCGGCCAGGCCGAGTTCCCGCCCCACCGCGACCGCCAGACGGCTCACCCGGCGCGAGTGCCCCGGCTCGACGTAACCGCCGACCTCCGTGACCCGGGACAGCGCCCGGACCGTCTGGAGGTAGGTGGCCCGGATACCGGCGTACTTCCGGAACGCGACCTGGGTGACCAGCAGCGGCGCGGCGAAGACCAGCAGCGCCGCCATGCTCATGCTGTGCGAGGCGAGAGCGAGCAGGATGCCGGAGGCTGCGACGGCGGCCCACAGCGGCGCGGCCATCCGCACCTCGTCGTGGAACGCCACGCCGAAGGCGGCGCGCACCTGCTCGGCCCGGAGCACGGCGGCCAGCACCACATCCACCAGAGCCATGGCCAGGATGAGCACGGCCATCACTCCGAGCGCCGGCCACCAGCTCCCCTCGGGCCCCTCCGTCAGATCGGACAGCCACCCCGCCAGCGGCCGGTAGGCCAGGGCCAGCAGCGCGCCCGTCAGCAACCTGCGGGCCATCGCATCCAGCCTGGGCGGACGGCCCACCGCCAGATGCGGCAGCGCGCCGGCGGCCATGCCGACCGTCAGCACCGCGATGACCTGGAACGCCGAGTGCCGCACCGGGACGTCGCCCATATCCAGCAGAAGGGTGTAGCCGATCGCGGCGGCCGCGCCGATCGGCGCCACCTCCCGGTTGCCCGGCATCGTCAGCCTGGCCAGTTCCCCCGCCGCGATCAGCGCGCCGAAGCCGATGGCGACCTCCGGGGCGAGGATTCCGACGGCGACGGTGTGCGCCACCCCCGCCACCGCCAGCAGCCCCGTCGTGCAGATCAGCAGGAGCTGGCCCGAGTCGAGCCGCTGGAACGGCCGCGCCGCGGAGGCGGGACGGCTCACCGCTCCGCGTCCATGGTCGCGCTCGCCTTCTCACTCGCTCCGCTCGCTCGGCGGCTCACCGCTCCGTACCCATGGTCGCGCTCGCCTTCTCACTCGCTCCGCTCGCTCGGCGGCTCACCGCTCCGACACCACCTGGATGGGCGTGGTCGGGTCGTCGTGGTCCTTGGTGGCGGTCTCCGCCTCGTCGGCCGGGGGTGTGATGACCCTGCGCGGAGGCTCCCAGCCGTCACGGTCGACGGCCTTGATGAACGCCGTGACCATCACCGGGTCGAACTGGGTGCCCGCTCCCTTGCGGAGCTCGGTCATGGCCACCTCCACCGGCCGGGCGCCCCGGTAGGAACGGTCGGAGGTCATCGAGTCGAAGGCGTCGGCCACCGCGATGATCCGGGCGAACTCCGGCACCTCGTCCCCTGCCAGCCCCATCGGGTATCCCCTGCCGTCCTGCCGCTCGTGGTGATGCATGATCCCGGCGAACGCCTCGTCCAGGAAGTCGATGCCACGCACGATCTCCAATCCGCGCATCGGGTGGAGCTGGATGGCGGCGAACTCCTCCTCGGTGAGCGGCCCGTCCTTCTGCAGCACCTTGGTCGGCACACCCAGCTTGCCCACGTCGTGCAGCATCCCCGCGTAACGGATCGCCCGCAGCCGCTCGGGCCCCATGCCGATCTCCTGGGCGATCATGCCAGAGGCCAGCGAGACGCGGGTGCAGTGGCCACGGGTGTAGTAGTCCTTGGTCTCCACGGCCTGGCAGAGCGCGGCGATCGTGGCGTCGTAGGAGCGCTGCTGAGCGAGATACTGGCCGAAGGCCCAGCGGGCGACGAACAGCGGGAGCAGCACGAGCACCGCGGAGATCGAGTTGACCGTCGCCCACAGCCCGGCGATCAGCAGGCCGAAGGTGGCATAACCCAGGTAGGAGACCATGAACTGGGCCAGCCCCCGCAGCGGCACCTGGTCGGCCTGGCCGGTGAGCGCGAGCACGATCGCGATCAGGAGGGAGTTGAGCGGAACGAAGACCGCCGCCGCACCCGCGAACGGCACGATCAGGTCGTCGAACCCGGCGATCGTCGGCAGGCCGACCCTTCCCCCCAGCCACTCGTAGGCCTGACCGGCGGCGTAACCGCAGACGGCGAACTGGGCGCCGTTGAACAGCCGCTTCACCGGCGGCAGGCCAGGCCGCACGCTGAAGACGGCCGTCATGCCGACCAGCGCCGCCCCCTCCGGGCCGACGAGCACCACCGCCGCGAGCACGGCCGAGAAGCTGACCGACACCGCCGCCTGCTTGACGTTGAGCAGAGTCGGCACCGACTCGCACACCAGGAACAACAGTGCCAGTACAAGCAGGTTCGACCGGTCAAGCTGCCCGAGGCGACCACTCACCACAACGCTGTGTCCGAGCAACGCGAACGCGACGCCGATCACAGCGACAAGGTAGACCTTTGCAAACCATGGCAGTCCACGCAAAGCGGCCACCCTTGGGTCCTACGGGCGCGTGCTCAGGTCCAGGAGATCCCCGGACAGTCCGGGTTGACCGTTTCCATCAACATGCGCTGCCTCCATGTCCTTTTCGTGGCTCAGGCTACAGAAACGGAGCCGTCCCGGAGGCAAGGATCAGAAATCGCGAGCAAAGCGTAACCAACTCATCACCACATGCCATCACATCGCCGGCGGTCAGCGGGCGGCCAGCCGCGCCCTCGCCCAGTCGATGGTGGTCTTCAGCCCGGTGACCAGATCCGTCTGAGGGCGCCAGCCCAGCCCTTCGAACGCGGGGGCCGGATCGACGGCCATCGCCGGAAGGTCGCCCGGGCGCGTCTCCGCGCTGGCCGGCCCGTCCGCCGCGCCGGCGGCCTCGGCCACCAGGGTGTGGAGTTCGCGGTCGGTGGTCTCCACCCCGGTCCCCAGATTGAACCGGCGGCCGTTGCCGGCGTCTCCGCAGGCGCGGACGAAGCCGTCCACCACGTCGTCGACGAAGATGTAGTCGCGCGTCTGGGTCCCGTCGCCGTACAGCACCGTGGGGGTGCCGTTGAGCAGGGCGGCGGTGAAGATGGCCACCACTCCCGCCTCACCGTCGGGCGACTGGCGCGGGCCGTAGACGTTGGAGAGCACCAGCGTGGTGTAGTCGATGCCGTGGAGCGCCTTGAAGGCGGCCAGGTAGGTCTCCGCGCTGAGCTTGGAGGCCGCGTACGGCGAGCGCGGGTCGGTCGCCGCGTCCCCGGAGATCGGGAGGGTCGCGGGCCTGCCGTATACGGCGACCGAGGAGGCGAAGACCACCTTGCGGGTACCGCCGCTGTGGGCGGCGGTGAGAACGGAGGCGGTGCCCTCGACGTTCAGCCGGGCGTCGTGAACGGGGTCGGCCACGCTCTTACGCACACTGATCTGCGCGGCGAGATGGCAGATGACCTCGGGCCTCCACTCGGCGGCCAGGCCGGCCAGCGCGGGTTCACGGATATCCATCTCGTGCAGCCTGAATCGCGGGCTCCGTACCGCGGCGACGAGATTGCCACGGTCTCCGCTGGACAGGTCATCCACGGCCATGACCTCGTGACCGTCCGCCAGCAGCCGGTCCACCAGATTGGATCCGATGAATCCCGCTCCACCGGTGACGAGTATGCGCATGCTGTCCCCCAGCTCGTATGGCCATGGCCGTACGAGAAATCCTAGGAGGTCAGCCGGTCAGCTCGGAGCGGACCTGTTCGATCCTGCTGAGCACCTTGGCACGTAGTTCGTCCGAGGCGCGGTCACAGCCACAGTGCTTGGCGACGAGCTGCTTGACGACCTGCTCCAGGCCGTACTCCTCCAGACAGGGACCGCACTCGTCCAGGTGCCGCCGGATTTCGACGCAGTTGTTATCGTCCAGCTCACCGTCAAGGTAGGTGTAGACCTTCTCCAGGACCTCGCGGCAGTCGGTGGCGTGGGGCTCTCCACAGCTCATGCGATCACCCCGCCCCAGGTCACCGGACCGGTGTGCCCACGCCCGCGGTTGCTGTCGGCTCGCTCGCTCACTTCGCGTCCTCCGCGGGAACCAGGCCACGCTCGCGGGCGTAGTCCTCGAGGTGCGTCCGCAACTGGCGGCGGCCCCGGTGGAGCCGCGACATCACGGTCCCGATGGGGGTGCCCATGATGCCGGCGATCTCCTTGTAGGGGAAACCCTCCACATCGGCGAGGTAGACGGCGATGCGGAACTCCTCGGGGAGTGCGGCGAGCGCCTGCTTCACGTCACTGTCGGGGAGGTGCTCCAGCGCCTCGATCTCCGCGGACTTCAGCCCGGACGAGGTGTGCGACTCGGCCCTGGCGAGCTGCCAGTCCTCGATCTCCTCGGCACCCGACTGCTTGGGCTCCCGCTGCTTCTTGCGATAGCTGTTGATGAAGGTGTTGGTAAGAATGCGATACAGCCAGGCCTTGAGGTTCGTGCCTTCCTGGAACTGGTGGAAGGACGCGAAGGCCTTGGCAAAGGTCTCCTGAAGGAGGTCTTCGGCATCCGCTGGGTTCCGGGTCATCCGAAGCGCGGCGGAGTAGAGCTGGTCGAGGTAGGGCATCACATCCCGCTCGAACCGCATGCTCCGCTGCTCCAGAGTCTCCTCGTCTGTCGCAGGGACCGGACCCACCCCCTTAAGATCGCCGGAGTCCTGCTGACGCGGGACTCCGTACTGAGCGGAGGATACCCGCTCATCGGGGAAGGTCCGCTCACCGGGGCGGGTGACGGGTTCGATCAACGCGAGCATTGGCTTGCCAACCTCCGAAAGGATCGTGCGTTGTCCGCTTGCAACACGCCCGGTGGTCCATCTGTTCCCACAAGATAGAAGGTGACGAAGGACCCGGTACGGGGAAAAACATACGTACCGGCAGGTAGCTGTAGACCACCGGATACCCCGACGCCAGGAGCCGCTTGTGCTGCCCATCCCGGCCGAAGAGCTGAACGGCGCAGGAACGCTCGGGCCGTACTGGACCTTTTATCGCGCGGTCGCGGCCGAGCAGCTGAACCGATGGCTGCCGGAGAGCCCTTCCACCATCCTCGACCTGTCCGGCGGCAGAGGCAGCTGGTCGGCTCAGGCCGCCAAGGCCGGGCACCGGGTGCTGGAGGTGGTCGACTTCCGCCGCACCGTGGAAGGCCACCCACTGCCGCACATCACTGAGAGGGTCCGCCAGGTCCGCGCCGACGATCTGCGCTTTCTCCCCGACCGCAGCGTGGACGCCGTGCTCGCCGAGGAACGCGCGATGTCGGTGGAGCTCATGGCCGAGTCCGCGATCGGCGACGTCGCCCGGGTGCTGCGCCCAGGCGGCCGGGCGCTGATCTGCGTCGACTCCCTGGTCCTGGGAATGGCGATCCTCGCCGAGCAGAACTACTGGGCCCATCTGCGCCAGACCGGCGAGGTCATGCTCGTGCCCTGGCCGGACGGGAGCATCACCCGGTGCTTCAGCAGCGGCCAGCTCCGCGACCTGATCACCGAGGCCGGTCTGGAGGTCGAGTGGATACGGCCCCGCACGGTGCTGTCACCATCCACGGTCGACCACGTGCTGGCCTCCGACTCACGTGCGCTCACCTGGCTGGTCAACACCGAGCTGGAGGCCCACCCGGACGACGACGACACCGTGGGCATCCACCTGATCGCGAGCGCCCGCCGCCGGTGAGGCCCGCCACACCGCCCCTCGCGACCACCGGCCCGTGGGGCGTCCGCCCGGCCGCGAGCGCCCGCGGCCGGTGAGGCCCAACGCGTCCGGAGTCAGTGCCTGCGCTCGCGTTCCGACTGGCACCGCACGCAGCGGACAGCCTCGGGACGTGCTTCGAGCCTGCCCTCCGGCACGGGGCCGCCGCAGTCCGCACAGAGACCGTAGAGCCCCTCGTCCAGCCGCCTGAGCGCCTCAAGCACCGAGCGGCGGTGCCGGGTGGCCACCTCCAGCATGGCCCGGTTGCGATCCGCGTCCGTCAGGACCGATCCGGCGTCCGCCGCGGATCGGTCCTGCCCTGCCAGGGGATCTCTTCGCAGGACATCGATGGACCGGTCGAGCTCGGCCAGCATGCTCTCCAGGCGCATACGCGCGGTCGCGGCGTTCACGGACGCACCTCCACAGAGTGAGGCGGCCTGTGAGGGGGTTCCCCGCTTCTCCCGCCAGGCACGAAAGGGAATGGGTCTGTAGAGCGACCCCCATGTAGAGGTATCGCCTTTCTCAGCGAATGCCCACTTGATGCTGGTTTTACACCGGTTAAGGGGTGCCTTTGGTTACGGAGCGCTCTCAGAAGAGGGCCTGTCCGTCACCATCCTCCACCTTCATCGGCTCGATGAGCTCCGGGCCGTTGTTCCGTACCGAGTTCACCGCGGTGGAGACCGGATACGCCTTCAGCCCGGTGGAACCGGCCGGGACCAGGAAGTCCCGCGCGTCGGGCACCCCGGGATCGAGCCACTCCGCCCAGCGGTCTCGCTCGATCAGCATCGGCATCCGGTCGTGGACCGTACCGGCCTCGTCCAGCGCGGAGGTGGTGATGACCGTGCAGGTCACCAGCCACGCGAGCGGATCGTCATCGGGCCGGCCCCGGTCCCGCCAGAATTCGTACAGCCCCGCCATGGCCATGACCCCGCCGTCGGCCGGCCGGATGAAGTAGGGCTGTTTCTTCGGCTTCCCGCCCGTCCCCGCGTCGTCCCGCACGGCCCATTCGAAGTAGCCGTCCGCGGGCAGCAGGCACCGGCGCTCGGCGAACGCCTTACGGTAGGACGGCTTCTCGGCCACCGTCTCCACCCGCGCGTTGATCATCTTCGAGCCGATGGACGGATCCTTCGCCCAGGCGGGGACCAGGCCCCAGCGGAGCACCCGGAGCTGCCGGACCGCCCGGCCCTCCGGATTGGCCCTCGGCACCCGGCTCATCACCGCGTAGACCGGTTTGGTCGGGGCGACGTTGTAGTCGGGCGCGAGTTCCTCCTCGGCCCCGTCGACCTCGACCTCGAACTCCTCAAGCAACTCCTGCTTGTTCCGCGCAGACGCGTATCTCCCGCACATGTCACCACCCTGCCACGCGTCCGGAGGCGCAGGGGTACCACCCCGGTAGGCTTTTGCACATGTCCGCTCCGCTGTGGCCCGCACCGACCGTGACCGAACCCGTCCGTGCGGCCGTCAACCTGCCCGGCTCGAAGTCCGTGACCAATCGCGCGCTGCTGCTCGCCGCGCTGGCCGACGGCCCGGGCACGGTACGGCGGGCACTGCGCAGCCGGGACGCCGACCTGATGGTGGAGGCGCTGCGGGCGCTCGGCGCCACGCTGACCCCCTCCGACGAGAGCGCCTCCAGCGTCGACTGGGCGATCACCCCCGGTCCGGTCACCGGCGGGACGCGGATCGACGTGGGGCTCGCGGGCACGGTGATGCGGTTCGTGCCGCCAATGGCGGCGCTGGGCGACGGCGAGGTGTTCTTCGACGGTGATCCGCACGCGCGCAAACGCCCGATGAGCACGATCCTGGGCGCGCTGCGCACCCTCGGCGCCGAGGTGAAGGGCGACGCGCTGCCGTTCACCGTCCGGGGCCCGCTGACCGGCGGGGAGGTCACGCTCGACGCGTCCGGGTCCTCCCAGTTCCTCTCCGGCCTGCTGCTGACCGCGGCCCGGTTCGAGAAAGGCGTGACGGTACGGCACGTCGGGCCGCCCATCCCGTCGCAGCCGCACATCCGGATGACCGTTCAGATGCTGCGCGCGTTCGGCGTCCGGGTCGACGACTCCGAACCCGGCGTCTGGCGGGTCGAGGCCGGCCCGATCGGCGCCAGGGACTTCACCGTGGAGCCCGACCTGTCCAACGCGGCGCCGTTCCTCTCCGCCGCGATGGTCACCGGCGGCACGGTCACCGTCCCCGGCTGGCCCGCGGAGACGACCCAGCCGGGTGATCAGCTCCGGCAGCTGCTGGCGGACATGGGCGCCTCCGTCGAGCACACACCCAGCGGACTGGTGGTCACCGGGACGGGGCGCGTCAACGGCATCGAGGCGGACCTGCGCGACGTCGCCGAACTGACCCCGACGATCGCCGCTCTCGCCGCTCTCGCCGACTCCCCCAGCCGGATCAGCGGCGTCGCCCACATCCGCGGGCACGAGACCGACCGGCTGGCCGCGCTGGTCGCCGAGATCAACGGCCTCGGCGGGGACGCGAACGAGACCGAGGACGGCCTGGAGATCCGGCCGCGCCCGCTCACCGGAGGGGTGTTCCACACCTACGACGACCATCGGATGGCCACCGCCGGCGCGGTGATCGGCCTGGCCGTGCCGGGGGTCGAAGTGGAGAACATCGCCACCACGGGTAAGACTCTTCCCGAGTTCGCCTCCATGTGGGCGGACATGCTGGATGGCGCGCGGTGACGGGTTACCGGCCGGTGCGCCTCGCAGACGCCCGATAGTGGCGGACGACCGTTCGGACAAGGAAAGATCGAGGCAGAGAAGCTGAGAAAGCGCGAATACGACGAGGACGACGTCAGGGTCAGGCCGGGGAAGGGTTCCCGGCCCCGGACCCGTATCCGTCCTGCGCACGAGAACGCGGTCCAGGGGTTCGTGGTGGCGGTCGACCGGGGCCGCTACACGTGCCTGGTGGAGTCGACGGGAGAGAAGGGCCGCCGCCGCAAGAAGGACCAGTGGGAGGGCGCCGCGATGAACGGCCGGGTCGTGGTGGCCATGAAGGCCCGCGAGCTCGGCCGTAAGGGGATCGTGGTGGGCGACCGGGTGGCCCTGGTGGGTGATGTGTCCGGCGCGTCCGACACGCTGGCCCGCGTCGTCCGCGTGGAGCCCCGTGTCTCGATGCTCCGCCGCTCCGCCGACGACACCGACAACACCGACGGCATCGAGCGGCCCGTGGTCGCCAACGCCGACCAGCTCGTGATCGTGACGGCCCTGGCCGACCCGCCGCCCCGCCCTCGCATGATCGACCGGATGCTGGTGGCCGCCTTCGACGCCGACATCGAGCCGATGCTCTGCCTCACCAAGTCCGACCTCGCCTCGCCCGAGGAGCTGGTCTCCCTCTACGAGCCCCTCGGCGTGCCGTACGTCGTGCTCCAGAAGGGCGGCACCCTGGAGGAGGTCAGGGAACGCCTGAACGGCCGGATCAGCGTGCTGGTCGGCCACTCTGGCGTGGGCAAGTCGACCCTGGTCAACGCCCTGGTCCCGCATGCCAACCGGGCCGTCTCCCACGTCAACGCGGTGACCGGGCGGGGCCGTCACACCTCCACCTCGGCAGTGGCGCTGGAGCTTCCCGAGGGCGGCTGGATCATCGACACCCCGGGCGTGCGCAGCTTCGGCCTGGCCCACGTCTCGGTGGAGACCGTCCTGGCCGGTTTCCCCGACCTCGTCGAGGGCACGGTCGGCTGTCCCAAGGGATGCAGCCATCTCAGCGAGGAGTGCGTCCTCGACGCCTGGGTGGCGGCCGGCCACGCTGACCCCGCCAGGCTCGTCTCCCTGCGCCGCCTGCTCGCCAGCCGCGAAGGTGCCCCCGACGACACCCGCGAGGGCACTTCCGACGACGTCTAACGGTTGGGCCGGAGCGTCCAGGTGACGGTCATCTCGGAGACCAGCGCGCCGTCGGCGGTCCTGATGTCGACGGCGACCTCGAACTCCGGGCGCTCGCCGGCGTCCAGCTTGGCCACGACCTCCTCGCGGGAGGCGCGCAGGCGGGCCTCGGCGACGGCCTCGCCCCTCGCGAGTTTCACGTAGCGGATGGCCGCGTCCGCGGCCAGCGGGGTCGCCCGCGAAAGCTGGTCGCCGAAGGCGGACAGCATCGCGGCGCCGGAGGCGGACTCGGCGAGGCTGAACAGTGCTCCCGCGTGCGGACCGCCCACGTGGTTGTGCAGGTCGGCGCGGTCGGGCATGCGAGCCACCGCGAGCCCCGGCTCCACTCTGTCGAAGGAGATGTCCAGCGTCCGCGCGAAGGGAACGCTCTGCAGCATGAAGGCACCCACGTCAAAGGTCATGCCCCGAATGCTACTCGCCGGTAACTCTGGCTGGGCAGAGGATTTGCGCCCTATCCGGTCGACTGACGGGACGCGACACAATTCCCCGGCTTGTTCCCCGCTCTCCTGTAACCCCCCTCTGAGGCGATAGCGTTACCTCCCGTGACGGGTTACAACGACGACCTGCGCCTCGCGCACGTCATGGCCGACGCCGCCGACGATCTGACCATGCGCCGATTCAAGGCCACAGACCTCCGGGTCGACACCAAACCAGACCTCACCCCGGTAAGCGACGCCGACCGGGCGGTCGAGGAGTCGATCCGGGGCACGCTCAGCCGGGCCCGTCACCGTGACGCGGTGATCGGCGAGGAGTTCGGCAAGACCGGCTACGGCGCGCGCTCGTGGGTGATCGACCCGATCGACGGGACCAAGAACTACGTACGCGGCGTCCCCGTCTGGGCCACACTCATCGCGCTGATGGACCAGGGACGGGTCGTCGTCGGCCTGGTCTCGGCCCCCGCGCTCGGCCGCCGCTGGTGGGCCGCCCGCGACAGCGGCGCGTGGACCGGCAAGAGCCTGACCAAGGCCACCCGCTGCCGGGTCTCCTCCGTCACCCGGCTGGAGGACGCCTCGTTCTCCTACTCCAGCCTCGGCGGCTGGGAGGAGGCCGGGAAGCTCAACGAGTTCGTCGACCTGAACCGGTCGGTCTGGCGCAGCCGCGCCTACGGCGACTTCTGGTCGCACATGATGGTCGCTGAAGGCTCGGTCGACCTGTCGGCCGAGCCCGAGCTCTCTCCCTGGGACATCGCGGCGCTGACCGTGATCGTCGAGGAGGCCGGCGGCATCTGGACCGACCTGTCCGGGGTGCCCGACCTCGACGGGGGCAGCCTGGTGTGCACCAACGGCTCGCTACACAGCGAGGTCCTCAAACGCCTCGGCGGGGGGCCGCTCACCCTCCCCGTGTAAACCCCCCAGGTGAGTGCCGCGATCGCGACCGGAGGCATTCACTTTCCGTTCACCTTCCCACAGGTTCTGAGTCATCTCGCCTCCCTACTGTCGAGAGTGTTGAAGGACTTAGTGGGAGGAACCCAACCGTGAAGTATGCAGGCCGGCTCGCCGCGGTCACCCTCGTCGGCGCGCTCTCGCTCGCTGCGTGCGGCACCGATAGCAACAACGCCAGCACCGACGCCTCCCCGGCGGCGTCCTCAGCCGGGTCGGACGCCGGTCTCAGCGGCACGATCAACGCGGCGGGCTCCTCGGCGCAGGCGAACGCCATTGACGAGTGGAAGAAGAACTTCCAGCAGGCCAACGCGGGCGTGAGCGTCAACTACCAGCCCAGCGGTTCCGGCGCCGGTGTCCAGGCGTTCATCCAGGGCACGGTCGCGTTCGCCGGCTCCGACTCGGCCCTCAAGGACGACAAGGGCGAGCCCGCCGAGGCGGACGCCCGTTGCAAGACCGGCAAGGCCATCAACATTCCGATGGTGACCGGCCCGGTGGCCGTCGTCTACAACCTCCCCGGCGTCGAGGGGCTGCAGCTCTCCCCCAAGACCATCGGCGGCATCTTCGACAGCAAGATCACCAAGTGGGACGACGAGGCGATCAAGGCTGACAACCCGGACGCCACGCTCCCCTCGACCCCGATCCAGGCGTTCCACCGCTCGGACGAGTCGGGCACCAGCGACAACTTCACCAAGTTCCTGTCCAAGACCGCCGACTGGCCGTACGAGGCCGCCAAGGCGTGGCCGGCCGAGGCCAAGGGCCAGGGCGCCAAGGGCTCCGACGGCATCGCGCAGTCCGTCAAGAGCACCCCCGGCGCGATCAGCTACGTCGAGCTCTCCTACGCCGAGAACTCCAGCCTGGCCAAGGCCAAGGTCGCCAACGGCTCCGGCGAGTTCGTGGAGCTGACCCCGGAGAGCGCGGCCAAGACGGTCGAGGCCGCCGAGATCGTCGGCGAGGGCAACGACCTCAAGCTGAGCATCGACTACGCCACCAAGGCCGCCGGCGCCTACCCCATCGTCCTGGTGACCTACGAGATCACCTGCGAGAAGGGCCTGGCGCCCGAAGAGGCCAAGCTGGTGAAGTCCTTCCTCGGCTACACCGCCGGCGACGAGGGCCAGCAGGCGTTGACCGGCCTGGGCTACGCCCCGCTGCCGGCGACGGTGCTCGCCAAGGTCCGGACCGCCATCGAGGCGATCTCCTAATTCATGGTGGCTCCCGTCCATACCCGCGAAGGCGGATCGGCTCTCAGCCGATCCGCCTCTCGGCGCAGCCGAGGTGAAGTACTTTTCCGCTACGCCTCCACAGCCGCCGGAATCTCCCTGCTGGCGATCATGGCGGCCATCGCCGTCTTCCTCGTCATCGAAGCCATCCCCGCCCTGCAGGCCAACAAGGGGAGCTTCTTCACCACCCTCACCTGGGAGCCGAACGGCAGCCAGTCCTTCGGCATCGCGGCCCTGGCGTTCGGCACCGTGATCAGCGCGACCCTCGCGCTGATCATGGCGGTTCCGGTCGCCGTCGGGGTGGCGCTCTTCATCTCCCACTACGCGCCCCGGCGCCTGGCCGGAGTCCTGGGCTACGTCATCGACCTGCTGGCCGCCGTCCCCAGCGTGGTCTACGGCCTGTGGGGAGTCGTCTTCCTCGTCCCGTTCATGCAGGGGCCCTCGGAGTTCCTCAACGAGTATCTGGGCTTCATCCCGCTGTTCGGCGGCGATATCGTCGCGGGCCGCTCGATGCTGACGGCCTCCCTCGTGCTCGCGGTCATGATCCTGCCGATTATCGCGGCGATCTCCCGTGAGGTGTTCCTCCAGGCGCCCAGAATGCACGAGGAGGCGGCGCTGGCCCTTGGCGCGACCCGCTGGGAAGTGATCAAAATGGCGGTCCTGCCGTTCGGCCGTCCCGGCGTCGTCAGCGCGGCCATGCTCGGCCTCGGCCGGGCCATGGGAGAGACCATCGCGGTCGCGCTCATCTTCCCCGCGACGTTCGGCATCAGCTTCGAGATCCTGACCCCCCAGGGCAACAGCATCGCCGCCAACATCGCCAACGGGTTCGGCGAGGCCACTCCGATCGGACGCGGCGCGCTGATCGCGTCGGGCCTGGTGCTGTTCGTCATCACGTTGCTCGTGAACATGGTGGCCCGTCTCATCGTCGCCCGCCGCAAGGAGTTCTCCGGAGCCGCCGCATGACCGCGATCCAGCGCATCTCAACCGGCAGGCGGCTCAAGGACCGGATCGTCCAGTCGCTTGTCTACCTGTCGTTCGCCATCGCCGTGGTACCGCTGGTCGCGGTCCTCTGGATGGTGATCAAAAATGGTCTCGCGCGGTTCGACATGGAGTTCCTGACGCACTCCATGCGCAACATCGGCGCCAGGGACGTGGGAGGCGGCGCCTACCACGCCATTCTCGGCACCCTGGAGCAGGTCCTGATGGCCTCGGCCATCTCGATCCCCATCGGCCTGCTCACCGCGATCTACCTCGTGGAGTACGGCCAGGGCACCAAGCTGAGCCGGGCGATCAGCTTCTTCGTGGACGTCATGACAGGCATCCCCTCGGTGGTCACCGGCCTGTTCATCCTGGCCTTCTGGATCCTGGCCCTGGGCATGCCGTTCTCCGGTTTCGCCGGCGCACTGGCCCTGTCGATCCTGATGATGCCGACGGTGGTCCGCTCCGCCGAGGAGATGCTCCGCCTGGTCCCGAACGACCTGCGGGAGGCCTCCTACGCGCTGGGGGTGCCGAAGTGGCGGACGATCATCAGTATCGTCCTGCCCACCTCCTTCACTGGCATCGTCACCGGCGTCATGCTCGCCATCGCGCGTGTCGCGGGAGAGACGGCTCCGCTCCTGCTCACGGTCTTCTTCACCGACTCCATCAACAGCGACCCCCTCAACGGGCCGCAGATGGGGTTGCCGCTCTACGTCTTCGACCAGGCGGCCCGTCCGACCGACGCCGCCGTCGACCGCGCGTGGGCCGGAGCGCTCACGCTCATTCTGATCGTCATGCTGCTCAACCTGGCAGCACGCCTCATCGGCTGGTGGCGCTCGCCGGCCAGGAACCGATAGGAGGAACGTCGAAATGAGCCAGCAGATCCAGGTCTCCGGCCTTGACGCGTACTACGGGAAACACAAGGCGATCGAGGACATCTCGATGACGATCGAGCCGCAGTCGGTCACCGCCTTCATCGGCCCCTCCGGATGCGGCAAGTCGACGTTCCTCCGGACCCTGAACCGCATGCACGAGGTCATCCCCGGCGCACGCGTGGAGGGCAAGGTCCTGCTCGACGGGGAGGACCTCTACGCCGCCGACGTCGAGCCGGTGTCGGTGCGGCGGATGATCGGCATGGTCTTCCAGCGTCCCAACCCGTTCCCCACGATGTCGATCTACGAGAACGTGGCGGCCGGCCTCCGGCTCAACGGGAAGCACGCCAAGTCCACGGTCGACGGCATCGTCGAGGAGTCGCTGAGGGGCGCCAACCTCTGGAACGAGGTCAAGGACCGCCTCAACAAGCCCGGTGCCGGACTCTCCGGTGGCCAGCAGCAGCGCCTGTGCATCGCCCGGGCCATCGCGGTCAAGCCCGAGGTCCTCCTGATGGACGAGCCGTGCTCCGCCCTGGACCCGCTCTCCACCCTGGCGATCGAGGACCTGATGTCCCAGCTGAAGAGCCGGTTCACGATCATCATCGTGACGCACAACATGCAGCAGGCCGCGCGGGTGAGCGACCGCACCGCCTTCTTCAACCTGGCGGGACAGGGTCAGCCGGGCCGCGTCATCGAGATGGACGACACCTCGCGCATCTTCACCAACCCCAGCCAGCAGGCGACCGAGGACTACATCACCGGTCGTTTCGGATAAATCGATCGCTTTGGAGGACCTGGGTGATCCAGCCGCAGTCGGCACCCGAGGTGAATGGGGACACTCGGACGGCGCCCCTGCTTCTGGTGGCCGATCCAGAATCGGCCCTGGTCCAGGACCTGGCCGACGCCCTCGGACGCGACGGCGTCGCGGTCAGGGGCGTCACCGACGGCGCCCAGGCCCTTCTGCAGGCCGGAGCGCTCCGGCCTGACGTCGTGCTCATCAGCGCCTCGCTGCCGGTCATCGGCGCGGTCGAGTTCATCCGCGCCGTACGGCTCACGCGGGTGGTTCCCGTCCTGCTGGGCGTGGGCGAGGACCATGCGGAACAGGCCGTCCAGGCGCTCACGGCCGGGGCCACCGCGTGTGTGGCCCGGCCGTACCGGGTCCCCGAACTCCTGTCCCTGGTGCAGGCGGCGTTCTCCGGCGAGGCCGGGACGCACCGGACGCTCGTGGTCGGCGAGATCGAACTCGACATGGACGCCTACCAGGTGAAGGTCGGGGGGCACATCGTCCACCTGCCGCTACGCGAGTTCGAACTGCTGCACTACCTGATGCGCAACGCCCACCGCACGGTCACCCGTGAGCAGATCATGCGACACGTCTGGAACTCCACCGACACCACCTCGACCAACACGATCGCGGTACACGTCAAACGCCTGCGTACCCGCCTTGGCGACAACAACGACCAACTGATCCAGACCGTGCGCGGGATCGGTTACCGGCTGGTCGACAAGAGGCCCTGACCCGCGCTCCGCGCGCCCTCACCTACCCGTGAGGGCGGCCAGGACGCCCCTGGCCGCCCTCCCCGGCCTAACGGGCGCAGGCGGCCAGACGGGCGATGCTCTCGTCGTCACAGGTCGCCCAGAACTCTCCGACCACGTCTTCGAGGTGCTCCAGCGACTCCGCCCGGAAGAGAACATCCTGGTATTTCGTGATGTCGTAGTGGGTCGTGCCCATGGCGGCGAGGTCCAGAGGCCGGATGTCCATGCTCTGGAACTCCTCGATCTCCCCGTAGGAGGACAGGATGCCCGCGCCGTACGCCCGCAGCTCCTTCTGGTCGGTCATCACCCCGAACTCCAGCGTGAACCAGAAGACCTTGGAGATGAACTCCAGCGCCTGGTCGCTCTCGACCCGCCGTGCCGCGCTTCCGGCCAGCCTGTAGAGCCGCGCGTAACGATCGGAGGCAAGAGCGTTGGCGTGCCCGATCACCTCGTGGATCACGTCCGGTTCCGGCGTGTAGAGCGGCGTGGAGTGGTGCCGGATGTACTGCGTGGAGTGGAAGAAGCCGTCCGCCAGCACGCCGTAGAAGTCCCGGAGAGGCACCAGCCCCGCGGCGGGGAGATAGCGGAACCCGGTCAGCGGCTGCAGCAGCTCACTGACCTCCTGAAGCTGGGGGATCCGGTCGGCCGGCAGACCCAGTCGCTCGGCCGCGTCCAGGTATTCCACGGTCGCGTACTTACGGTGCTTGATCGCCAGTTCCCGGCTGACCAGGGCCCAGACCTCGTGTTCCTGGCTGGTGTACTCAGCCGTGGGGATCGGCGTGCCGGGCACGTGTCCCATCGCGAGCGCGGCGATCGTGTTGCGCCGGAGCCGGTAGACCGGATCGGCGAAGCCCGGATGGCTCGTAGCGAGCTCAACCTCAACGGTGCCATCATCACGGGTCGCCACCGGCGCGAAGTACTGTGCTTCCTCGAACATGCATGAAATGACAGCAATTCCAGGAATGATTGGCAAGAGCGAGCAGTTTTACTGCGCGATCTGCCCATATCTGCACCGTTGATGCTGCGATCAACTGGTCGTATCGCCTAATCTGATGCGATGCCCATAGACGACCTGGACAGCCGCCTCCTGGTGACCATGCGCGCTCACCCCCGCATCGGCCTCACCGAGCTCGCCCGGCTGCTCGGCGTGGCCCGGGGCACCGTGCAGGCACGCGTGGAGAAGCTCACCGCCCGCGGCGTCATCGCCGACTTCGGCCCCACGGTCACCCCCGAAGGCATTGGCTACCCGATCCTGGCCTTCGTGTCCCTGCAGATCGCTCAGGGCCGTCTGGCCGAGGCCGTGCAGGCACTGCGGTCCGTACCGGAGATTCTGGAGGTGTACGGCACCAGCGGCCAGGCCGATCTGCTCTGCCGCGTGGTCGCACGTAGCACGCCGGAGCTCCAGGAGATCATCGCCCGCATCCTGACCTCACCCGCGGTCCAGCGCACCGACACCACGATCGCCCTGTCGATCCAGATCCCTTTCCGGATCGAACCTCTGCTCAGCGCCGCCCCGGAAGTCTGATCGACGTCCTCTGATCGAGAGGGCCCGGATCAGGAGAAAACCGGGGCCAAGAGAGGGCCGGCCCAGGTGAGAAAAGAACCCGGAAAACAGGAAAGGCCACCCCAAACGGGGTGGCCTTTCCCAAAAGATTGTCCGGCGGCGACCTACTCTCCCACACCGTCCCCGGTGCAGTACCATCGGCGCTGAAGAGCTTAACTTCCGGGTTCGGAATGTAA
>NZ_JBIUTQ010000007.1:0-277830 GCF_044741965.1 Streptosporangium sp. NPDC087985 | reverse complement strand
GATCCTCCAGCACGATGAGCCCGTAGCGGGCGGTGAGCCGGTGCGCGGCCTGAGCGTTGAAGTCCGCGCGTCGCCGCCGCACCCGCCGCATCACCGTCGCGAGCTTCGCCGCCACCCGTCTGCGGCCGCTGCCGCCCGGGCGGCTGCGGGCCAGCCGGCGCTGCAGCCGCAGACGCCGCTTGGCCTCCCCGGCGCTGAGATACCCGCGCTCTGCGGCCCGCTCCTTTCTGTCCTCGGCCGGAGGGTGGAAAGAGGAGACGTCCGCTGAGGTGACGTTGCGGCGGTCGTAGAACTCGCCGTCGCTGGTGACTGCGGCGCTCACCACCCCCCGATCCACTCCGACGGCCGGACCGTCGTGCGTCTGCGGGGTGGGGTGGCCGTCCTCGACGAGGAAGCTGATGAACCAGTGGCGGCCGTCGCGGGTGAGGGTGGCCGAGCGCACCTGCCCGCCCAGCGGGCGCGACCGGCGGAAGCGGACCCAGCCGAACTTGGGCAGCCTGACCCGGCCCCACTTGCGGTTGATCTTCTCGACGGTGAGGCGTTTGCCCTCGGGGAAGCGGAACGACGGCGGTGTCTTCTGCCGGGACTTCCAGCGCACCCGCCCCACCCCGTGGGTGGCCACCGCGCGGTCCAGGTCGTTGAGGGTCTGCTGCAGGCAGTGCGACGGCGCCTCGGCCAGCCACGGGAAGTCGGTTTTGGCGGCGGCGAGCTGGCGGCACTGCTCGGCGTAGCCGATGGACGCGCCCCGCCGCCGGTAGGCGCGGCGCTGCTCCAAAGCCGTGTTCCACACGGCCCGGCAGATCCCGCCGATCCGCTCGGCGAACAGGGCTTGGTCGGCGGTGAGCTCCAGCCGGTAGCGGCGGCCGGCCAGCATGAAATCACCCCTTGTTTCCGTTGAACAACGGATGGTTACCGAATGCGCTCATGCTGTCACGGCATCGGCGGGAACGCAGGCGTGTTCGAAAACTTTTCGACCGGCCGGGCCACCCGTACCGGCACCCTCGACTCCGTGGGCGGTTCGGCGGGTGAGGCGAACACCCCGGCAGACCCCTCGCCACCCTCGTCTCCGCCGGGGCGGACAGGCTCCCCAACATGCGCGACCGCTCCGGGCTTACCCTGCCCTGAAGGACGAGGCCTGCGCCCTTCAAGAAGCCAGGTCAATCGAGCATGGTTCAGCGTCCGGCCGGCTCATCGATGCCTGCCGAGAAGGCCTCAGCAGGAACCTCAGCCACTCAACACAGATAATTCCTCTATAAGAAGATTGCTGCATCTAATGTGTTCTGTCGGTTTCTGCCGGGTATGGCGATCACTGCCACACATGAAGTCGGAAGGCGGTGGTACTCACCATCAGGTCCACTGGTCTGGAATGCCATCCCGACCTCGGCGAGATGCGGGCGGCATATGATCGTGCAGCCTCGAGTGCTGCCGCCCGGGTGACGGATGAACTCATTCTGCTCGTCAGCCTGTACCTCGCCATCTCGCCGTGAGTCAATGGGAGTCGAGCTATGACAACGCGAGACGGCCGACGTGTCGTGGTGATCACTGGAGCCAGTGCGGGCATCGGCCGGGCCGCCGCATGCCGTTTCGCCGACCGGGGCGACGCTGTGGCGCTGCTCGCACGTGGCGCTGACGGCCTGGAAGGGGCTGCGCGTGACGTGCGCCAGGCGGGTGGCGAGGCGCTGGCCATCGAGGCCGACACAGCCGACCACGATCAGGTCGACGCCGCCGCCGACAGAATCGAGAACGAGCTCGGCCCGATCGACGTGTGGGTGAATGTCGCCTTCTCCTCGATATTCGCCCCCTTCATGAAGATCACACCGGATGAGTTCCGCCGCGCGACCGAGGTCACCTATCTGGGCTTCGTGAACGGCACACGCGCCGCGTTGGAGCGGATGCTCCCTCGCGATCACGGCGTGATCGTCCAGGTCGGTTCGGCGCTGGCGTATAGGGGGATTCCCCTGCAGAGCGCCTACTGCGGGGCCAAGCACGCCATCCAGGGGTTCAACGAGTCACTGCGCTGCGAGTTACTGCATGACAAGAGCAACGTACGGGTCACCATGGTGCAGATGCCGGCGGTCAACACGCCGCAGTTCGACTGGGTGCTGTCACGCCTGCCCCGCCATCCCCAGCCCGTCCCCCCGATCTACCAGCCCGAGATCCCCGCCGACGCGATCCTCTACGCGGCAGACCACCCACGACGGCGCGAATACTGGGTCGGCGGCTCGACCACGGCGACGCTCCTCGCCAACGCGGTGGTCCCCGGCATCCTGGACCGATACCTGGCCTGGACGGGCTATGACTCCCAGCAGACCACCGAGGTGACTCACCGGGAACCACCCAATCTGTGGCGGCCGGCCGACGAGGCGCCTGGTACCGATCAAGGGGCGCACGGCCCCTTCGATCACAAGGCCAAAACGCACAGCGTCCAGCTCTGGGCCTCCCAGCATCACGGACTGCTCACCGCGGCCTCGGTTCTCGCAGCGGGCTTGGGCGGCCTGGTATGGGCACGCGGGCACAGGGCCCGAGCTACCCGCTTCTCGTTCACACCGCCCCGCTTTCACCTGTGGAGAAAACGGTGAAGAATGGAAGAGGGATGGGGAGTTCTCCGCGCGGGAGTGTATGGCTCCGCTCCGGCGCTTCCAAGCGAGCAGGCCCAATCACGGGGGCTGCCGAGCTGGGCCTCTTACGGATATGTGGTTTCCGTAACCGTTCCAGGGCGCGCTCCCGTCTTCGAGAGCAGCTCCGGGCGGCGCGACCACCGTCGATCTCCTTCGAAAGGTCGTGACGGGTGATGAGCCAGGTCAAGGTCAGAGCGTTGATCACGCTTCTGCCGTCCGAGGAGGGCGGTCTGCCTCACGGACTGTCCAGCCGTACCCAGTCTCTGGTGGTCTGCGCCTGCCGGGGTAAAGAGCCCAAGGTGCAGAGCCGGCCCTTCGCCGCGGCGATCACGGCGGACGACGAGGAGCCCCTGGCCCCCGGCGACAGGAACCACGTCGTGACCATCGCGTTCACCGACGAGGAAGCGATCGAATATCTCCATCCGGGTGATCGCTTCCGCCTCTGGTGCGGGCACGATGTGGGACGCGGCATTGTCTCCCGTCGTGTGTTTTCCTGACGACTCCGGAGCTGCCATCCCCTGTCATCGGCTCACCGTCCGTCTCACCACCGCTCGCACCCTCAGGCCATCCTCCAGCGTTCTGCGGCGGATTCCCGCAGAGCCAATCCGTTGCCTGGAGCCTCGCGGCCGACCGGGAGGACGCCGCCTTCCGGCGAGCGGGTGCCGTCGAACAACATCGCCTCGATCCGAACATGATCATGGAACCATTCGAGGTGACGCAGGTTCGGTGTGGCCGCGGCGACCGCCAGGTGCTGGTGGGGCGCACAGTGGCCGGAGACGTCCAGGCCGTGCGCCGCGGCCACGGCGGCCGCCCGCAGAAACTCGGTGATGCCGCCGCAGCGGGTGACGTCGATCTGCTGACAGTCGACGAAGGGAGCCATCCGCTTGAAGTAGACAAGGTCGTAGCCGTACTCACCGGCTGCCACGTCGGCGCGCACCGCGTCGCGGACGCGCCCCAGTCCCTGGAGGTCGTCGGAGGAGACGGGCTCCTCGAACCAGCACACGTCGAGATCGGCGGCCTGGTGCATGACCCGGATGGCCTGCTTACAGGTATAGGCACCGTTGGCGTCGACGAACAGTTCCACGTCGTCGCCGATGGTACGGCGGGCCGCGGCCATCCTGTCCAGATCCCGGTGCGTCCGCTGCCCCCAGGACTCACCAATTTTGATCTTTACTCGGGGGATACCCTGCTCGCGAGTCCAGTGGGCCAGTTGCCGATGCTGCTGCTCGGCGTCGTAGGTGGTGAAACCGCCACTGCCGTAGACGGGGACGGCCGTGCGGGCGGTCCCGAGCAGTCGTGCCAGCGGCAGGCCGTGGCGGCGGGCCTTGAGATCCCACAGCGCGCAGTCCGCCGCCGACAACGCCATGCCGGCGACGCCCGGCCGTCCGGCGTTGCGCAACCGGTGCTGCATCGCCAGCCACGCGCCTGGCACGTCGTCGGCGTCGAGATCGCGGACCCGGGGCGCCAGGAGATCGGCGACCACGGACATCACAGCGGCAGGCCCGTAGGTCCATCCCAGGCCGACCACCCCGTCGGCGCCGGCCTGGACGACTACCACGGTGGTGCTCGTCCAGCTGAAGGTCCCGTCGGCCTCCGGCGCGTCGGTGGGTATCTGGTAGGCCCTCGCTACCAGCTCGATCGCCATCGATCATCCCGGCGTGGGCCGCCCACCGCCTCGCCGGCGTCGAAGCGGACCTCTCCGTCGACGGCTGCGGCCAGATCGCGTTCGAGCGCGGCGAGGTCCACCTGCTCCGCCGGTGCGGGCGGACGCAGGACCGGATCGGGAAGGTAGTGGACCGTAGTCATCACAGCAGTCTGTTGATCTTGTCTCGGGCCACGGTGGCCAGGATGGCGGCCTTGTGCGGCTGCCCCCGGAGGAAGGCCTCGGTGAAGGCTTTCGCCTGCTCGTAGCTCACCTTTCCCGGCATCGGCGGCTCGTTGGGATTGACGTCGCAGTCCACCAGGGCGGGGCCGTTGTGTTCGAGGGCCCCGCGGATCGCGCCGGGGACGTCCTTGGGATCCTTGATCTTGACCCCGTAGGCGCCACAGCCCCGCGCCCAGGTGGAGAAGTCGGCCTCGGGCGGCCGATGGCGCACCTCGTACTCAGGGAAACCCAGGACGATCTGCTCCCAGAGGATCTGCCCGTAGGCGTTGTTGTTGTTGATCACGACTTTGATGGGCAGCTCGTGCCGTACGGCGGTGAGGAAGTCGGCCATCAGCATGGCGAAGCCGCCATCGCCGACGTAGGCGATCACCTGGCGGCCGGGATAGGCGTGCTGCATGCCGATCGCGTACGGCAGGCCCGGCGCCATGGTGGCCAGGTTGCCCGACAGGTAGAACTCCCTGCCGCCGCGGATCGTCCAGTGCCTCGCCGCCCAGGTCGCGATGGTGCCGGAGTCGCAGGTGAGGATCGCGTCGTCCGCGGCGGACCGGTCCAGGCAGGCGATGACGTACTGCGGAGCGATCGGGTCACGGGAGGGGTCTTCCAGCGCCTCCATATCCGCCCGCCAGGCGGCCATCTTCCGCTGGTACTTCTCCAGGAAGGACCGGTCCGACGCAGGTTCCAGGGACGGTAGGAGCTGTTGGAGAGCGAGCTTGGCGTCGGCCGCCACCGGAGCCTCTGTGGGCAGGCGCATGCCGAGTAGGTCCGGCGCTGTGTCGATCTGGACGATCCGTGCCTGGCCCGGTGAGGGCAGGTACGTGGAGTACGGGAACGACGTGCCGATCATGAACAGCGTGTCGCACTCCTCCATGAGCTCCTCGCTGGGTCTGGTACCCAGTAGCCCGAGACCTCCGGTGGTCAGCGGATGGTCGTCGGGAACGACGGATTTTCCCGGAAGGGTCTTCACGATCGGGCTGGCCAGCCTGTCCGCGACGGCCAGCACCTCCTCCCGCGCGTGCCGAGCTCCGACCCCCACGAGCATTGCGACCTTTTCTCCCTGCCGCAGGGTCTCGGCCGCCCTGACCAGGTCCTCCTCCGCGGGCCGCAGCGGCGGCTGAGAGTAGGTCGGGACGCTGGCGGGCGGACTGCCCGGGCCGACGTGCCGATAGGGATCCTCGCCGACCTCGGCCACCTGGATGTCATTGGGAAAGGTCAGATGCGCGACGGTGCGCTTGGCCAGTGCCGTGCGGATCGCCAGGTCCACCACTCCCGGAAGCTGCTGAGGATTGGTGATCATCAAATTGTAGGCCGCCAGGTCCTGGTAGAGCCGGTCCAGATGGACTTCCTGCTGGTAGTGGGTTCCCAGGACCGAGGTCTCCTGCATCCCCGTCAGCGCGAGCACGGGTACGTGATCGAGCTTGGCGTCGTACAGTCCGTTGAGCAGGTGGATCGCGCCGGGCCCCGATGTGGCCGCGCACACGCCCAGCCGGCCCGTCGCCTTGGCGTACCCGGTCGCCATGAAGGCGGCTGCCTCCTCATGGTGCACCAGCACGAACCGTAGCTTCTCCCGCTGGCGGCGGAATCCCTCCATGAGGCCGTTGATGCCGTCGCCGGGTAGGCCGAAGATCGTGTCGATTCCCCACTCCACAAGTCGCCTGGCGAGGCTCTCGCCCACCATCTCGCTCATCCGTCCCCCCCGATCTTGGTTCCGTGCCGAGATAAGCGTGGGTGATATGCGCTGGTGTCGATGAGACAGCCGGCCTTCAGTCGCTCGCTGCGATAGCCCTTCCCGCGACCAATCCATACAAACAGGAATGATTTTTCGCATACGGTGCTAGAAAGGTGCTAATGCCTGCAGATAGGGCTTTCTGTCACATTAAAAAGATTAATATGCCTGAGGGATGGCTAATCCTTTGACGGCACCTCGGCACCTCACTCCCGCAGGATCCGCCGGTGCAGCCGCGCCGCCGCCTCGGGGTCCAGGCCGAACGCCGCCTTCGCCGCCAGCCAGGCCGCCGCCCCGGTCGCGTCCCCCGCCAGGACGGTCGGCGCGCCCAGTTGGTCCCGTACGGCGGAGTAGACCGGCCCCTGGCTGGTCAGCACGCTCCCGGCCAGCACGATGGGGGTGTTCTCCCCTTCGGCGCGTACTTCGGCCACCGTCGCGCGGAGCAGCTCGGCCGCCGTCGTAACGATCTTCAGGGCGGCCGGGTCTCCTGCGGCGGCGGCCTGGCTCACCAGCGGCGCCAGTCTCGCCAGCTCCAGCGGGGGACGCCCCTGGGCGTGGACCACGATCCGGAGGGCCTCAGCCCTGCCGTCCACGGGCGGCCAACCGGCCTCGCGGCCCCGTGTCCTGCCCGAGGACATTCCGGCGGCCCCGCCATCGCTGCCCGGAAGCGCTCCGGCGGCCTCGCTGTCACCGTCCGGGAGACGTTCGATGTGGTTGTCGCAAATCTGCTCGGCGACCAGGCGGGTCAGCAGCCCGTCGCTCTCATCCCGGCTCAGGCTGTGCACGGCCGAGCGGGCCGCCTCCCGGCCCAGCCAGAAGCCCGAGCCCTGGTCCCCGAGCAGCCAGCCGAGCCCGTCGGAGATCGCCACCGGCCTTCCGTCCTCGATGCGGGCGGCGATGGCCCCGGTCCCCGCGATGAGGACGGTGCCGCGGGGCTCCGCCGTACCGGCGGCGAAGGCGATGCCGAGATCGCCCGTCAGGGTGGGGGCGCAGCGCAGCCCGGTGGAGTCCCACATCCGGTCGAAGACGGGCCGGTCGAGTGCCCCGACCCCGGCCATTCCGATGACGGCCCCGGCGACCTCGGCGGGATCCACACCGTGCAGGGCGGCCTCCAGCGCCTGCCGGATATTGGCGACGGCCGTCTCGGTGCCGTGGGCCGCCGGATTGCCTCCGGCGGCGCTGCCGTATCCGATCCGCCGCCCCGAGGCGTCGATGAGGAGGGCACGCGAGGAGGTGCCGCCGAGGTCCAGTCCCAGTACGAACATCGTCTTACAGGTACTCGCCGAGGAACGCCACGGTGGCCTCGACGGCCTGGGTGACGTGGGGCTCGGTGTCGTAGAGGTCAATGTGCAGCCTGGCGTCCAGCCAGACGAGCTTCTTGGGGCCGTCCATCCGCTTGTACGCCTCCTCGGCGCCTTCCGGGGAGCAGAAACGGTCCACCACGCCGTGCACGATCAGGCCGGGCTTGGGAGAGAGGAAGTCGGCTCCGGTCATGTTGTCCACGGTGATCAGCTCGCGGACGGAGGCTCTGGTGACCTCGTTGCGCCAGTGCGCCGAGGCGCCGCGCTCGGTGCCGTAGTAGGCGAACGGCTCGTCACCCGCCATGGCGGCCTCGCCCTCGGCGGCCACGGCGGGCAGATACTCCACCTGGCCGCCCCGGTCCTGACGCTCCAGGATCTCGGTGAAGGAGGCCAGCGCGTCCTGGTATCCGCCGGGGGACATGCCTGCGCGCATGCCGTAGGGGTTGTTGTAGGCCCCGGCGATGCCCGCGAAGACCTTCACCCGGGGGTCGAACGCGGCGAACCTGAGCGCGTAGCCGGCGCCCAGGCAGATACCGACCGCGCCGATCCTGCCGCCGTCGACCTCGGGCCGCGAGCGGAGCAGCGAGACCGCGGCCCGCAGGTCGTGCAGCTTGCCCTGCGCGTCCTCGTGGCAGCGCGGCGTCCCGCCCGACTCACCCCAGTTGCGGTGGTCGAAGGCCAGCGTCACGTATCCGGCCTCGGCCAGTTTGTCCGCGTACAGGCCGGTGACCTGGTCCCGGGTGCCGGTGAACGGCCCGGTGAGGACCAACGCCGGGTGGGGGCCCGCCGAGGGCGGCAGCCTCAGGTCGCCCACGAGCCTGATCCCGTCGGCCTCGAACTCGACTCTCTCGATCACGCTCTCCAGTCTGTACTGTCCGCGCACCGGAGGCGAGCGGTGCCCGTCGCCGATGCTCCCGGCCCCCGTCGGACCGGGGGCCGGGAGCAAAGGTCTAGGAGTCGAACCCGAGTCCCATCCGGTCCAGAGTGCGCAGCCAGAGGTTGCGGCGGCCCTGCTGGAGGTCGGCCTGGGCGATCGACCAGCGGGTCATCTGGATCCCGGCCGAGCGGACCGGCTCTGGCGGGAAGGGCAGCGGCTTCTCCCTGACCATCCGGAGCTCGGTCCGCTCGGTCTGCTCACCGTTGAGCAGGTCGAGCATGATGTTCGCCCCGAAGCGGGTCGCACCGACGCCCATGCCGGTGTAGCCGACGGCGTAGGCGAGGCGCCCGCCGTGCGACTGGCCGTAGAAGGCGCTGAACCGGCTGCAGGTGTCGATGACGCCGCCCCACCTGTGGGTGAAGCGCAGCTCGGAGAGCTGGGGGAACGTGGTGGAGAAGTGTTCGGCCAGCTTGACGAAGGTCTCGTCGCGCTGCTCGTACTCCGGCTTGATCCTGCCGCCGTTGTAGTAGACCGCGTCGTAGCCGCCCCAGAGGATGCGGTTGTCGGCGGTCAGGCGGTAGTAGTGGAACTGGTTGGCCGCGTCGCCGATGCCCTGCCGGTTGCGCCAGCCGACGGAGGCCAGCTGCTCGGCGGAGAGCGGCTCGGTCATCAGGGCGTAGTCGTAGACCGGCACCAGGAAGTGCCGTAGCCGCCGCAGCAGCGGCTGGAACACGCCGGTGCCGAGCGCGACCTTGTCGGCCTTGACGGTGCCGTGCGGGGTGAGCAGGTCCAGGCTCGTCCCGTTGTCCTTCATGGTGCGGACCGGTGTGCGCTCGTAGATGCGCACGCCCAGGGAGAGGCAGGCCTGCCGGAGCCCCCAGGCCAGCCGGGCGGGATCGACCATGGCGCAGCCGTCGCGTTCCCAGGAGCCGCCGACGTAGGTAGGCGAGTGCACCTCCGCTCGAATCTGGTCCTGGTCAAGAATGTCGAAGCGCAGGCCCATCTCCCGGGCGATCTCGACATTCTTGTGAAGCTCCTCGACCTGCCAGGGCTCGGTGGCCACGACCAGCTCACCGGTGCGCTCATAACCGCAGTCGATGTCATATTTGGCGACGGTCTGGCCGATCTCGTCGAGGTTGGCCAGTCCCTGGCGTTCGAGCGTGGAGATCTCCTCGGGCCAGCGCTCCAGCCCGTTGGCGAGTCCGTGGGTGAGGGTCGCCATCGCGAACCCGCCGTTGCGGCCGGAGGCCGCCCAGCCGATCCTGCGTCCCTCGATCAGGACCACGTCGCGTGACGGGTCGCGTTCCTTGGCCATCAGGGCGGTCCACAGCCCCGAGAATCCTCCGCCGACCACCGCCAGATCGGCGGTCGTGTTTCCAAGGAGCCGCGGTTGCGGCTCGGGTTTCGCCGTGCTGTCGAGCCAGTACGGCTTGCGCTCCGCATCAGCAAGAGCCTTCAGCGGATCCACAAATCTCACTTCCCTACGGTGAGTCAAATTGTTTTTGTGTGTATCGCGTGACCTTGCAGATCACGCGCGGGTTCCCCCCGCCTGAATCCGATCTCGCCTCCCTGTTCTCTGCCGAGGATCTGAGAACACCGAAGCCCCGTGCCACCCGGTGGGGGCACGGGGCTTGACGGCAGCTAGGTGCGGCGGCGAGAGAGCACCGTGTTGACCACGGCGATCACGACGCCTACCGCGAATATAAGGGTTCCCAGAATGTTGACCTGCGGCGGTACCCCGATACGGGTGGCGCCCCAGATCCACAGCGGGAACGTCTGGGTGGAGCCGCTGGTGAACTGGGTGATCACGAAGTCGTCGATGGAGAGCGCGAACGCCAGGAGCGCGCCCGCGACGACGCCCGGCATGATCATCGGGAGGGTGACCAGCCGGAACGTGGCCCAGGTGGACGCGCCCAGGTCACGTGCCGCCTCCTCGATCGAGGGGTCCAGACCGACGACGCGGGCCCGGACGGTGATGGCCACGAACGAGAGCGAGAACAGCACGTGCGCGACGACCACGGTCGCGAAGCCGGTCTGCACGCCGGTGCTGATGAACAGCGACAGCAGCGAGGCGCCCATGACGATCTCCGGTGAGGAGATCGCCGCGAACATCACCAGGTTGGTGGTGCCCTGCCCGCGGAACCGGTAGCGCCCCATGGCCAGGCCCATGAGCGTGCCGAGCACGGTGGTGATCGCCACGCTGATCAACGCGATCAGCAGCGAGTTGACCACCGCGCCGGTCAGGTCCGGGTAGTCGCCCAGCCGGCCCCACCACTTGAAGGTGAAGCCCTGCCAGCTCACGTTCGACTTGCTCTGGGTGTCGTTGAAGCCGAACACGATCATCACCGTGATCGGCAGGAACAGCCAGGCGATGATCAACCAGACGTAGCCCCGGAGCAGCCGGTCCGCGACCCTGCTCCTGGACTTCGCACGGCCCGCCGTGCTCGGTGCTGCGACAGTCGTACTCATCGGGCGGCCGCCTCCAGCACGTTCTCGGTGCCAAGCGCCTTGGCGTAGGCGAAGATGCCGATCAGCATCGCCGCCATCAGCGTGAACGACAGCGCGGCCGCGGTCGGGTAGTCGTTGTTGACCAGGTACTCGGTCTGGATGATGTTGCCGATCATCGTGTTTTTCGGGCCGCCGAGGATGCCGGCGTTGACGTAGTCCGCCGTCATCGGGACGAACGTCATCAGCACCCCGGCGAACACGCCCGGCAGCGACAGCGGCAGCACGACCTTGGTGAACGCCCCGGTCCGTGAGGCGTACAGGTCCTGGGCGGCCTCGACCACCTTCGGGTCCACCCGCTCCAGCGCCACGTAGATCGGCAGGATCATGAACGGCAGGTAGTTGTAGACCAGGCCGCCGATCACCGCCGCGGTCGTCTGCAGCACGTGGAAGTCGCCGGGGACCAGTCCCATCGACTTCAGCGGCGACAGCAGCAGGCCGTCGTCGGCCAGCAGGAACTTCCACGACACCGTGCGCAGCACGAACGAGACGAAGAACGGCAGCAGCACCAGCAGCAGGTAGGTGGACTTGCGGTTGCCGCCCTTGAAGGCGATCCAGTAGGCCATCGGGTAGGCCAGCGCGATGGAGATGACGGTCGCGACCAGGCCGTATCCGGCCGAGCGCAGGAACTGGGTCTGGTACTTGACCAGGACCTCGCCGTACACGCCGAAGTTGAACGTCTGGGCGAAACCGTTCACCACGTCGCCCTCCTGGGTGGACACCGAGGCCATGAAGACCATCGGCACCACCAGGAAGATCGCCATCCAGAGACCGCCGGGCAGGATGAGCAGGTAGGGCGTGAGACGTTTCACCGGTCGCCCCCCATTCCTCGTTTGTTCCGTTCCGTCATCGCTAACCCTGGGTGATGGGCTGGAAGATGCCTTCGAAGACCTTCTCCTCCGCCGTGGTCAGCGACTTGTACGGACGCAGCCTGGCCATGTCGGCCTCGGAGGGGTAGACCAGCGGGCTCTCGGCGAGCTGCTCCAGGAGCTTCTTGTCGGCGTCCTTGGCCTTGGCGGCGTCGGCGAGGACCAGGTCCCTGGTGGCGGGGACCGGCGTGACGTAGTTGATGTACTCCGTCAGCATGGTGGCGATCTTGGGCTGGTAGACGTAGTCCATCAACATCAGCGCGTCCACCGGGTTCTGCGCGGTCTTGGGGATGCACAGATTGTCGGTCCAGATCGTACCGCCCTCCTCGGGCACCACGAACTTGAGGTCCTTGCCCTCGGCGACCTGCTGGAAGATGTCACCCGACCAGGCCATGGTGATCCACACCTCGCCGCGGGCGAGTGCCTCGACGTAGTCGTTCTCGTAGTACTTGCGCACGAGGCCCGCGTCGCGCTGCGCCTTGAGCTTCTCCGCGGCCTTCCGCCAGTCGGCCTCGGTGGAGGTGTTGGGATCGATGCCCAGGGCGAACATGCCGAAGTTCGAGATCTCCTGGGTGTCGACCAACATGCCGACCTTGCCCTTGTACTTGGGGTCCCAGAGGTCATTGATGCTCTTGACCCCGTCCACGTACTTGGGGTTGTAGGCGATGCCGGTCATGCCGCCCGCCCACGGCACCGTGTAGGTGTTGTTCGGGTCCCAGATCGGGTCCTTGAACGTCGAGCTGACGTTGGCCGCGAAGTTCGGCAGCTGGGAGTGGTCCAGCGGCACCAGGTAGCCCAGCTGGATGGCCCGGTTGAGCTGGATGCTGTTGGTCAGGACCATCAGGTCGAAGCCGATGTCCTGGCCCGCGGCGAGCTGCGGCTGGATCTTACCGAAGAAGGAGGGGATCTCCTGGACGGCCTCCTGGTAGGTCACCTTGACGCCGGTGTCGGCGGTGAACATCTCCAGCGACGGGTATCTCTTGCCGTCCTTGTCGATGTAGAGCGGCCAGTTGGCGAAGCGGAGGGTTCCGTTCCTCTTCTTGTCGGCCCAGTAGGCGGCGACGGCGTCCTGCTTGGGCGCGGCGACCTTCTTGCCCTGGACGCCGCAGGCGGTGAGGGCTAGACCGGCCGCGGAGAGCCCGGCCAGACGGAAGGCGTCGCGTCGGGTGACGGAACGGCTCTGCGTCATGCCACGGAGGAAGGCGGGGTTCGTGCGAGGATCCATCGGCGGACTCAATTTCCAATCGCGTACGAGTGGTGCGGCTGCCACGACAGCCACACGGTGTCTCCACGCTCCGCCGTGCTGGTGCTGTCGAGCGCGTTCTGCTGGAACACGGTGATCTCGGCGCCGTCGGAGAGATTGACCGCGTAACTGTTGTAAAGGCCCAGGTAGACCACCTCGGAGACGGTGCCGCGCACGATGCTGAGGTCTCCCGCCGGCTCCTCGGTGGAGATCGTGATCTTCTCGGGACGCACGGTGACCGCGATCGGCTCTCCGGCCCGGTGCGACGCCTGCCCCACCAGGACCCGGCTCTTCTCGTCCAGCTCCAGTACGGCGGAGCCGGCCTCGACCCGGTCGACGGTACCGCTGAGCAGGTTGGAGGTGCCGATGAAGTTGGCCACGAAGGCGGTGGCCGGACGCTCGTAGATCTCACGGGGCGTGGCGAGCTGCTCGACCAGGCCGTCGTTCATGACGGCGATGCGGTCGCTCATGGTGAGCGCCTCACTCTGGTCGTGTGTGACGTACACGAACGTGATGCCGACCTCGCGCTGAATGCGCTTGAGCTCGATCTGCATGGCCTGGCGGAGCTTGAGGTCCAGGGCGCCGAGCGGCTCGTCCAGCAGGAGCGCGCGCGGGTTGTTGACCAGGGCACGGGCCAGGGCCACCCGCTGCTGCTGGCCGCCGGACATCTCCCGGGGGCGGCGCTTCTCACGCCCGGTGAGGGCCACGATCTCCAGGATCTCACCGACGCGCCGCTTGATCTCGGCGTCGCCCACCTTCTTGCGCCTGAGGCCGAAGGCGACGTTCTCCCAGACGTTCATGTGCGGGAACAGCGCGTAGGACTGGAACACCATGTTCACGTCGCGCTTGTTGGCGGGGACGTTGGTCACGTCCTGCCCGTGCAGCCGCACCGTGCCGCGCGACGGATCCTCGAACCCGGCGATCATGCGCATGGTGGTGGTCTTACCGCAGCCGGAGGGGCCCAGGAGCGAGAAGAACTCGCCCTCGGCGATCGTCAGAGTGACTCCCTTGACCGCCTGGACGACTTCTCCGTGGGCGAGGTACTCCTTGACGACTCCGTCGAGCTCGATGGCGGGCACCTGGGAGGAGTTGGAGGCGGCGACCACCGCCGCCTCCATGCCCGCCTGGGTTTCGGTCATACCAGGCTTATCCCTCTGTTAGCGGCATTATTCGCCGATGTAGTGCATGACATGCTTGACGCGCATGTAGTCGTGCAGGCCGAAGACCGAAAGATCCTTGCCGTAGCCGGAGTGCTTGAAGCCTCCGTGCGGCATCTCCGACACGAACGGGATGTGGGTGTTGACCCACACGATGCCGAAGTCAAGACGCTTCGACATCCGCATCGCCCTGCCGTGATCGGAGGTCCACACCGAACTGGACAGACCGTACTTGACGCCGTTGGCCTTATCCAAAGCATCGGCCTCGTCAGAGAAGGTCTGGACGGTGATGACAGGCCCGAAGACCTCGTTCTGCACCATCTCGTCGTCCTGCTGGAGGCCGTCGACGATGGTGGGCGCGAAGAAGTAGCCCTTGTCGCCGATCCGGTGGCCACCGGTCAGGACCTTGGCGTGACCGGGGACCCGGTCGAAGAAGGCCGCGACGCGGGCAAGCTGGTCGGCGTTGTTGAGCGGGCCGTACAGGGCGTCCTCGTTGGCGAGGTCGCCGGTCACGGTGTTGGCGGCCGCCTCGGTGAGCGCGGCGACGAACTCGTCGTGGACGTCCTCGTGGACCAGCACACGGCAGGCCGCGGTGCAGTCCTGGCCGCCGTTGTAGAGACCCGCCATGGCGATGGTCTCCGCGGTGGCCTTGAGGTCCTTGACGTCATCGAAGATGACGACGGGGGCCTTCCCGCCGAGCTCCAGGTGGACCCGCTTGAGATCCTCGGCCGCGGTCTTGGCGACGGCCATGCCCGCGCCGATCGAACCGGTGATCGCGACCATCTGCGCGGTCGGATGTCCGACGACGAGAGCACCGGTCTCGCGGTCGCCGACGACGACGTTGAAGACACCCTTCGGCAGGATCTCACCGATGATCTCGGCCAGCTTCACCGTGGAGACCGGAGTGGTGTCGGAGGGCTTGAGCACGACGGTGTTGCCCGCGGCGAGCGCGGGGGCGATCTTCCAGACCGCCATCATCATCGGGTAGTTCCACGGCGTGACCTGACCCACGACACCGATCGGCTCATGCCGGATGACGGAGGTGTGGTCCGCGAGGAACTCGCCCGACGTCGGCCCCTCCAGAGTGCGGGCGGCACCGGCGAAGAACCTGAAGTGGTCGGCGGCCACCGGAGTCTCGTCCTCGGCCATGCGCGCACGGGGCTTGCCGGTGTTGCGGCACTCGGCCTCGTTCAGCTCCTCCGCCCGCGCGTCGATGGCATCGGCCACCTTGAGCAGCAGGTTGGCACGCTCACCCGGCGTGAGCCGGCTCCACGACTCGAAAGCGGCGGCCGCGGCGGCGTAGGCGCCGTCGACGTCCTCCGCACCGGAGATCGGCGCCCGAAGGTAGGCCTCTCCGGTGCAGGGGTCGATGACGTCGGAGAACTTGCCGCTCCTGGCGTCCACGGACTCACCATTGATGTAGTTCCGCAGACGGGCGGGCTCGATACTCTCAACCTGGGTGGTCAACGGTGACCTCCTTGCACAGTGGGGCTGAGTTGTCGCGACTCTTACAGAGTAGATGCCTCGCGACAAGGGATTTCGTTGCGAAGATACCAAATCGCTACGAATTCGCTTGACAGGTCCGTGAGAACTGACACCATGTCGCTTCGGAGCAGCAACATGTCGGCTCCAGCCCCGCAAGACGACGCCAGGGAGCGCGGATGACAACGCCGCCCAAGGTACGCCGCGAAAACGACGCCAGGCCCGGCCCCGTCGCCCTCGATGAGATCTCCAAACACATAATCGAACAGCTGCAGAGTGACGGGCGCAAGCCGTACGCCGCCATCGGAAAGGCCGTGGGCCTGTCCGAGGCCGCCGTCCGCCAGCGGGTCCAGCGTCTGCTCGACGCCGGAGTCATGCAGATCGTCGCGGTCACCGACCCGCTGATCCTGGGTTTCCCCCGCCAGGCCATGATCGGCATAAAGTGCGAGGGCGACCTGGAGATGGTGGCCGAGGAGCTGTCGGCGATCACGGAGATCGACTACGTCGTCCTGACCGCCGGGTCCCTGGACATCATGGTCGAGGTCGTCTGTGAGAGCGACCAGCACCTCCTGGAGATCCTCGGCAAGATCCGCGCCATACCCACCGTCCGCGCCACGGAGACCTTCGTCTACCTCAAGCTCCACAAACAGACCTACTCCTGGGGCACCCGCTGACCCACCCCGGCGCCGTCCCGGCCACCCCCGGAAGCCAGGGCGCGGAGGTCACAGGCGGAAGGCGGAGGCGTGCTCGGCGAGGAACCGGGCCAGAGAGCGGGGAGCCCGGCCGGTCAGGTCCTCGACCGCCGTGGTCAGGGTGGACCAGCGGCCGTCCTCGACCTGCGCCATGAGCTCCGCGAGATCGCGCGCTGCGGGGACGGGGAGCCCCTGACACTCCAGGCGGGCGGGCGGGCGGACGGACCGGAGGCGGGCCCGCACGGGCGCCTCCCGGCGGGTCACACCCGCGCGGGCACCTCCGCGGCCGGGGCGCCCGGCCCCTCGATGGGCGGGACCGGGACGTCCGCGGCGCGGACCAGGCGGGGGCCGTCCGGCCCGTAGACGCCGCGCGGCTCGGGGAAGGCCACCAGCAGCGCCAGGTAGAGCAGGGCCGCGATGGCCAGGCCCAGCGGCAGGGAGATGTCGACGCCGCCGGCGAGCTCGCCCAGCAGGCCGACGAACTGGCCGGGGATGTTGACGAACAGGATGGCGACCACCGCGGCGAGCATCCAGGCCGACATGCCCCGCCAGTTCCAGCCGTGGCTGAACCAGTAGCGGCCGCCGCGCTGGCGACGGTTGAAGACCTGCAGCGCGTCCGGGTCGTACCAGCCGCGGCGGGTCACATAGCCGAGCATCATGATCACCATCCAGGGGGCGGTGCAGGTGATGATCAGGGTGGCGAAGGTGGAGATACTCTGCGTCAGGTTGAGGGCGAAGCGGCCGAGGAAGATGAATCCGACCGACAGCACGCCGATGAACATCGTCGCCCGGACCCGGCTGAAGCGGGGGAAGACACTGGAGAAGTCCAGTCCCGTGCCGTAGAGGGCGGTGGTGCCGGTGGACATGCCGCCGATCAGGGCGATCAGACAGACCGGCAGGAAGTACCACGTGGGCGAGACCGCGAGCAAGCCACCGACATAGTTGGGGGCGGCCGGATCGACGTACTCGGCGGCCCTGGTCGCGATGATCGACGCGGTGGCCAAGCCGAAGAAGAACGGCAGGATCGTGGCGAGCTGGGCCAGGAAGGCGGCGCCCATCACCCGGCGACGCGGGGTGTCCGCCGGGATGTAGCGGGACCAGTCGCCGAGGAATGCGCCGAAGGAGATCGGGTTGGACAGCACGATCAGGGTGGCGCCGATGAACGACGGCCAGAACGCCGGGTCGGCCGTGGAGGCGAACACCCCCGGGTAGGAGGGGTCGAAGTCTCCCGCGAAGGCGAATACGCCGAGCACGAACAGCAGCGAGGCCGCGGCCACGGCGATCTTGTTGACCAGCAGCATGAAGCGGAAGCCGTAGACGCAGACCACCAGGATCAGGCAGGCGAACACCGCGTAGGCGACGCCGTATGACCACGTCGACTCCGGCAGGCCGGCCAGCCGGTGCGCGCCACCGACCAGGGCGTCGCCGGAGGACCAGACCGAGATCGAGAAGAAGGCGATCGCGGTGAGCAGAGCGAGGAACGAGCCGACGATCCGGCCGTGCACGCCCAGGTGTGCCGAGGAGGAGACGGCGTTGTTGGTGCCGTTCACCGGGCCGAAGACGGCCAGCGGCGCGAGGATCAGCGAGCCGACCAGCAGGCCCAGCACGGTCGCCGAGAGCCCCTGCCAGAAGGAGAGCCCGAACAGGATGGGGAACGAGCCGAGCACGCACGTGGCGAAGGTATTCGCGCCACCGAAGGCCAGGCGGAACAGGTCGACCGGGCGGGCGGTGCGCTCGATGTCGGGGATGCGGCCGACGCCGTGCTGCTCGACCTTCATGACGGAGGGGGCGGCTCCCCCGGCGGCCATCCGGCTCATGATGCCTTCTCCTCGGATCCGGACAGGGCCAGCAGGCTGACGAGGTCGTAGGCGACGTGGGAGGCGGCCACCGAGGTGATCTCGGCGTGGTCGTAGGCCGGGGACACCTCGACCACGTCGGCGCCGACCAGATCGCACCCGGCCAGGCCGCGTAGGATCTCCAGCAGCTCACGGCTGGTCAGGCCGCCCGCCTCGGGGGTGCCGGTGCCGGGGGCGTGCGCGGGGTCGAGCACGTCGATGTCGATGGAGACGTACAGCGGGCGGCTGCCGATCCGCTGCCTGAGGGCGTCGGTGATCTCGTCCACGCCACGGCGCATCACGTCGGCCGAAGTCATGATGCCGAAGCCCAGCCGCTGGTCGTCGTCGAGGTCCTGCTTGCCGTACAGCGGGCCGCGCGTGCCGACGTGACCGACCGCCTCGGTGTCGAGGATGCCCTCCTCGACGGCCCGGCGGAACGGCGTGCCGTGGGTGTACTCAGCGCCGAAGTAGGTGTCCCAGGTGTCCAGGTGGGCGTCGAAGTGCAGCAGCGCCACCGGCCCGTGCCGCTTGGCCACGGAGCGCAGCAGCGGCAGCGCGATCGTGTGGTCACCACCGATCGTGACCAGCCGGGCCCCGCCCTCCTGGAGTTCGGTCGCAGCGTGCTCGATCGTCTCGACGGCCTCACCGATGTTGAACGGGTTGCAGGCGATGTCACCGGCGTCGGCCACCTGCAGCGCCGCGAACGGCGAGACGTCCAGGCCCGGGTTGTACGGCCGGAGCAACCTGCTGGCCTCGCGCACGGCCGAGGGGCCGAAGCGGGCACCGGGGCGGTAGGAGACCCCGCTGTCGAACGGAACCCCCACCACGGCCACGTCGCAGCGGCCGACCTCGTCCAGACGCGGCAACCGCGCGAAGGTCGCCGGACCCGCGAACCGCGGAACACGGGAGGAGTCGACGGGCCCACGGGGCTCAGTCATGCTGCACTATCCCTTCGACGGGTGTTCGGGGGGCCGGGCCGCGCGGCCTCCACGCGAAAGTCCCAGCTCAGAGAGGCTGTCTGGCCAGTGTGAGAGCTTTGTCCCATTTAGGCAATTGTGGGAGGAACGAAGTACTACGGTGTGTCCTGTGGCCCGACACAAACTCACCGTCGAGGAGCTGATCCGCTTCCCCGCCCTCCAGCTGCGCGTCCACGCCGGTGGGGCCGGGCTCGCGCGGTCGATCTCCTGGGCGCACGTCAGCGAGCTGGACGACCCCACACCCTGGCTGCTCGGCGCCGAGCTCATCATGACGACCGGCATGGCGATCCCCCGCTCCGCCGCCGGGCAGCGCGCCTACCTCGAACGGCTCGACGACGCCGGCGTGTCCGCGCTGGCGGTGTCGGCCCAGCTCCACACGCCGCCGCTGCACCGGGCGTTCTTCGCCGCGGCGGAGGAGCGGGGCATGCCGGTCCTGGAGGTACCACTGGCGGTGCCGTTCATCGCCATCGCCCAGGAGGTGGCCGCGGCCGTCCAGGAGGACGCCCGACAGCGGCTCGGCGCACAGCTCCAGGTGTTCGGCGCGCTGCGCTGGCTGGCTTCCGAGGACCTCGACACCGCGACGCTGTTCCGGCGCCTGGAACGGCTGAGCGGCTACGACGTATACCTGTGCACGCCGCAGGGACGCCCCCTGCTGCCCGGCGTCCCGGTGCCCGACCCGCGGATGCTGCCCACGGCGGCGGACGCTCCCCCGACCATCCCCGGCGGCTTCGTCCTGCCGGTGCCGGCGCCCGGCGGCTCCGCCGGATTCCTCGTCGCCCTGGAGCGGGAGGGTGCCCGCCCGGCCGGGCTGGCGGTGGCGCAGCACATCGCCACCGTCGCCGCGCTCAAGGTCGCGATGGCCCGCAACGAGCGCGAGACCCTGCGCCGCGAGGGCGCGGAGATCCTGGCCGAGCTGCTGCAGGACGTGCTCGACCCCGCCACGGCCCGGCGGCGGCTGACCAGGCTGGGGCTCCCGGACGACGAACTCGTCCTGCTGGTGGTCCGCGGCGTACCCGACGACGCGCTGCTGCGCGCCCTCGACGACCACCCCTTCCTCATGCTCGGCAGGGGCGACGACCGCTACGTCCTCGGCCCGGCCGAACTGGGCGCGGTCCTCGCCGGGCTGCCCGGCGCCGCGGCCGGGATGAGCAGGCCGTTCGCCGCCGGAACGTCCCTGCGGGTCGCCCGCAGGGAAGCGGTCTGGGCGGCCTCCCGCGCGGCCGAGTCCGGTCAGGCGCTCGTCCGCTACGGCGACGACACCGCCGGCAGGTGGCTCCCGGAGGACCCCGCGGTGCTGTCCGCGCTGGTCGAGAACGTCCTCGGCGAGGTGATCCGTTACGACGCGGCCCACGACTCCCGGCTGCTGGCCTCGGTCCGCACGTGGATGGAGCGGGACCGCCGCACCGAGGACGCGGCGGCGGCGCTGCACGTCCACCCCAACACGCTGGCCTACCGGCTGCGCAGGTTCAGCGCGCTCACCGGCCGCGACCTGACGTCGACAAGCGCCTTCACCGAGGTGTGGCTGGCCGTGCAGGCCGCCGGGCAACTGGGCCTCACCGGCTGATCCCGTCCGGGCCGGACAGGTCAGCCGGATTGACAGGCGATCACGGTAGGGTTGCGCCCATGCGGCTCTCCCGGGTGTCCTTCCGCTACTCACGCCGCGGCCCGTGGATCCTGAGGGACGTCGAGCTCACCCTCCGCTCGGGGTCCGTCATCGAGGTCACCGGCCGCAACGGCGCGGGCAAGTCCACGCTGCTGCGGCTGCTCGCGGGGTTCGTCCCCCCGACGCGCGGCTCGATCTCCGAACGGCCCCGCGTCGTCGGCTACGCCCCGGACGTCTTCCCCACCGACCAGCCCTTCACCGTCGCCGCCCATCTCGCCCACATGGCCCGGGTCCGGGGCGCCTCTCCCGCCGCCGCGCGGACCCTCGCGGGACGGCTGAACGCCACCCACCTGATGGAGCAGCCGCTCGGCGACCTGTCCAAGGGCAGCGCGCAGAAGGTGGGCCTGATCCAGGCGCTGCTCGACCCGCCGGGCCTGCTGATCCTGGACGAGCCCTTCGCCGGCCTGGACGAACAGACCCGAACCGAGCTACCCGTGATCATCGGTGAGATCGCCGAGCGAGGCGGCACGGTCGTGGTCAGCGACCACCAGAACCAGCTCCGCGAGTTCCCCGGCGCCGACCACTGGCTCGTCGCGGACCACGCGGTCACCGCCCGCACGCCCACCGCAACGACCCGCACGACGATCATCGAGGTGCTCGTGGACCCCGGCGACGCCGACGAGGTCGAGCAGAAACTCCGCGCCGACGGCTACATCACCCGACGCACCACGTGACGTCCCCGTCCCGCCGTCCTCAGACAGGGCACTATCCCCCGGAGGGGTCGTTGATCCATCTGATCCGGTTCAAGCTGGCCGCCTACGCCCGCTCCCACCGGCTGTTGCAGCCGCTGATCGGGCTGATGCTGATGCTGGTCATCTTCTACTCGACGCTGACGCCGCCCGGCAAGGAGCTGTCCGCCTACGGCGACTCGTCCGGGCTGCTGATCGTCGTCTTCGCCTGGGCCGCCCGGAGCCTGCTCGACACCGAGCCGCCCGCACAACGGCTGATCTCGATGACGGCGGCCGGAGGCCCCGGCAGGGAGGTCGGCGCCGGGCTGCTCGCCGCGTTCACCGTCAACCTGGGGCTGGCGGCGATCGCGGTCGGCACGCCGCTGCTCCACGGCTTCGCCGCCGCGCCGTCCTCCGGCGACCTGGCGCGCGGCGCCCTCCTGCATCTGCTCGCCCTGAGCGCCGGGACGGCCCTGGGCGCACTGACCAGCCGGCCGATCATGCCCTCCCCCGCCGCGTCGATGCTCGTCCTGTTCGGCGGCTACGTGGTCTTGCTGCTGATCAGCCTGACCCCGGTGGGCCCGTTCACGGTGCCCATCATGCCGTGGATGCGCGCCGCCAACGCCGGAACGCTCGACGCGACCCTGCTCCCGATCGTCGCCGCGTCGCTCTTCTGGTCCGCCGCGGGCCTCGCCGCCTACGCACGGCTCCGCCGTACCAGACCGTAATCCTTACCAGGAGATCACCGCCGGGGCGCGGCCACCTCCCAAAGAGCGCTCACAGGAACAGCCCGCATGCGCTCCCCGAAAGGAAGCGTCCGAGTCCCCGTATAGAGAACGATCCCCACCGCGAAGTCATCATCCAGGCGGGCAGCGAGATGGCGCAGCCCTCTGAAGTCATCCGGCCGCACCGTCGACGACGCCTTCACCTCGATTCCAACCACGCGCCCCTGCCGATTCTCCAGGATGGCATCCACCTCCACCTTGTCCTTGGTCCGGCAGTGGAACAGCTCCACACGCTCCTCGGACCAGGTGAGCTGGCGAGACAGCTCCATCAGCACGAAGCCCTCCAGAAGCGGGCCGAAAGCGCTGTCGGGGCGCGGCAGGCTCCGGGCGTCGGCTCCCAGAAGGTTCGCGGCGATCCCCGAGTCGACGAAGGCCACCTTGGGCGTGCCGACCGCGCGGCTGCCGAGATTCCGTGACCAGGCGGGAATCCGCTTGATCAGGAACACCCACCCACCGCAGCGCGAACACCGACCCACCCACCGCGGGAAGGGATCAGCTCATACTCCGCAAAGGAATGTGATGATCCACCGAATTCTCGCCGCCGACCTGCCGAAGCACGTCGGTCACCGCGTCCGCATCGCCGGGTGGCTGCATCGCCGCCGCGAGCTGAAGTCCCTCTCCTTCCTGGTAATCCGCGACCGCTCCGGTCTCGCCCAGGTCATCCAGCGGCCCGCACCGTGCTCTCACGAGCCCGTCCCACGGACCCACGGGCCCGCCCCGCAAGCCCACGAGACCGCCCCGTACCCGGAAGAGACGGTGTTGGAGATCACCGGCACCGTGGTGGCCAACCCGCAGGCCCCGGGCGGGGCCGAGCTGGCCGACCCCGAGATCGAGGTGCTGGCCGAGGCGGTGGAACCACCGCCGTTCGACCTCTATCGGCCCACGGTCCCGGCGACACTGCCGACGATCCTCGACCACGCTCCGGTCGCGCTCCGCCATCCCCGGCTACGGGCGCCTTTTGAGATCGCCGCGGCCGGGGTCACCGGTTTCCGGACCGTGCTGGACGGGCTCGGCTTCACCGAGACCCAGACCCCCAAGATCGTGGGCACCGCGACCGAGTCGGGCGCGAACGTGTTCGGCATCGACTACTTCGGCCGCCCCGCCTTCCTCGCCCAGTCACCGCAGTTCTTCAAGCAGGCCCTGGTCGGGGTGTTCGAGCGGGTCTACGAGGTGGGACCGGTCTTCCGTGCCGAGCCGCACGACACCGCCAGGCACCTGGCGCAGTACACGAGCCTGGACGCCGAGCTCGGCTTCATCCTTGACCACCGCGACGTGATGGCGGTGCTGACCCGGGCTCTGGCGGGCATGCACGCGGCGGCGGCCGAGCGGGCGGGAGAAGCCCTGGCCCTGCTGGAGGTCGAACTGCCGGAGGTGCCCGAGGAGATCCCGGCGATCCACTTCGCGGACGCGCAGGAGCTGCTGGCCCGGCACACCGACTACCTGACGGCGCTGGCCGCCCGGGGCGAGGACCCGCGGGCGTATGCGGGCTATCTGGCCGCCTTCGCCCACGGCATGCCGCCACACGGCGGATTCGCCATCGGGCTGGAGCGCTGGACCTCCCGACTGACGGGCGCGCCCAACGTCAGGCAGACCACGCTGTTCCCGCGGGACCTGCACCGCCTGACACCGTAGGAGCTCCCGCTCTTCCCCGGTGGGTGTCACAGCGGGGAAGAGCGGGTTACTCGGCGGCGGCGAGCTGGCCGCAGGCGCCGTCGATCTCACGGCCCCGGGTGTCGCGGACGGTCACCGGGACGCCGTGGAACTCCAGGCGGCGTACGAAGGCCCGCTCGTCCTCGGGGCGGGAGGCCGTCCACTTCGAGCCCGGGGTCGGGTTGAGCGGGATCAGGTTGACGTGCACCAGCTTGTTCTTGATGAGCTTGCCGAGCAGGTCGGCCCGCCATTCCTGGTCGTTGATGTCCTTGATCAACGCGTACTCGATGGAGACGCGGCGCTTGGTGACGGCCGCGTAGTTCCAGGCGGCGTCGAGGACCTCGGCCACCTTCCACCGGGTGTTGATCGGCACCAGGGTGTCGCGGAGCTCGTCGTCGGGCGCGTGCAGGGAGAGCGCCAGCGTCACCGGCAGACCCTCGGCGGCGAGCTTGCCGATCGCGGGGACCAGGCCGACGGTGGAGACCGTGACGCCCCGGGCGGAGATGCCCAGGCCGTCGGGCGCCGGTTCGACCATCCGGCGCACGGCGCCGATCACAGCCTTGTAGTTGGCCAGCGGCTCGCCCATGCCCATGAAGACCACGTTGCTGACCCGCCCAGGACCGCCGGGGACCTCGCCGGCGGCCAGGGCCCGCGCCCCGGCGACGACCTGCTCGACGATCTCCGCGGTGGTCATGTTGCGTGTCAGACCGGCCTGGCCGGTGGCGCAGAACGGGCAGTTCATGCCGCAGCCCGCCTGGGACGACACGCACATGGTGGTGCGGTCGGTGTAGCGCATGAGGACCGACTCGACCAGCGCGCCGTCGAACAGCCGCCACAGCGTCTTGCGGGTGGTGCCGGCGTCGGTCGTCATCTCCCGGACCGAGGTCAGCAGCGTGGGGAACAGCGCGGCGGCGAACTTCTCCCTGGCCGCGGCCGGCAGATCCGTCATGAGCTCGGGGTCACCGTTGAGCTTCTCGAAGTAGTGCCGGGAGAGCTGGTCGGCGCGGAACGGCTTCTCCCCCAGCTCGGCGACCGCCGCCCGGCGCTCGGCCATGGTCAGGTCGGCCAGGTGGCGCGCGGGCTTCGCCCTGCGGGGGGCCACGAAGGTGAGCTGGCCGGGTGCGGGGGTCCCGGACGGGCTGACAGTCGACAAGTCCAACGCCTTCTCTCGACGGTTACTCGAAGCGGTACTCGACTCTGATCTAGAGTCCGGAGGTATGGCGACAATCCGGCCCTCAGGCGAGCGGGGAAACGGCGTCGAGGTCGTGCTCACCGACGTCAATCCCTATGGGAGCCGCACCCTGGTGGTCGAACGCGACGAGACTTCCTCGGTAGCTTACCTGTGCGGGACCGGAGGGACGGTGCACGGAGCGGTCTGGCTGGCCAACCACGATCCGGCTCCGGCGACGATCGACCTGGACCGCCTGAACTCCGAACTGCCCCCGGCGGTGCCCCGGGCGAACACCCGGCACCCCGATGGCAGGCCACCGCTGGGCACGCTGCGACCGCTCTGGTCCGAGGAGGGCGACGGCGTCGCCCTGTACGAGAACGACGAGCTGCTCGCGGTCATTCCTGGCTGGGCCGACACGGGCAGGGGCATACCGGGCTACTCCCGCGACGCGGTGGGCGAGTCGCCGTTCGCCCGGTCGCTGGAGCAGGTCCGTGAGGGCCTGACCTCCCAGCTGGCCAAGGCCCGCGCCTACTGGGACTGGCGAGGCAGCGACGGCGCCTGGGCCTCGTTCCAGCAGTTCGTGATGGGCCACCTGGACCGGACGGCCGGCGGTGCGGGTCGGTTCTGGGACGCCGGCGGCGACCGGTTGCCCACGGTCGGTATCACCGAACGGCCGCCGGAACGGGAGCGGGAGCACACGATCCTGTCCACGGTGGGAATGAGCTGCCAGCGGATGCCCGCCATGGAGCAGTACATCGACCGGCCGGACGCCTATGCCCGGGTGGAGCTCGCCGTGGCCACCCCCGGCGACGCGCGGGACGCGGCCCGGCTGTTCCTGTGGCTGGGCCAGTATCCATGGCACTCGGTCACCTGGATCGGCCACGGCCACACGGCCAAGTGGTACCACCGGCCGGAGACGTTCCCGCTCGGCCCCGCCTACAGCGGCGTCATCATGCTGGCCGGGCTGCCGGGCCTGCCGGACCTGTCGGGCTTCACCTTCGGCGGGGACGTCGTGCGGTGGCTCTGGCTGGTCCCGATCACCGCCGACGAGCTGCGCCTGGTCGCGGAGAACGGCTATCGGACACTGCTCCCCCGGCTGTCAGCCGACCGGCTCACCCGGGCGGGATGATCGCACCGCCCGGCCCGGGCCGCGCTCAGACGAGCAGGGTGAGCAGCGCCCAGACCGGGATCAGCGCGACGACGAGGGAGTCGAGCCGGTCCATCAGGCCGCCGTGACCGGGCAGCACGCTGCCCATGTCCTTGACGCCGAGATCCCGCTTGATCACTGATTCGACCAGGTCGCCGAGCGTGGCGAAGACCACCACGACGGCGCCGATCAGCACGCCTTTCCAGACGTCGCCGTCCAGCCGCCACGCCACCAGCCAGCCGCCCACGGCCATGCACGCCAGCGCCGACCCGGCGAAGCCCTCCCAGGTCTTCTTCGGGCTGATCAGCGGGGACATCCTGTGCTTGCCGAAGGATATTCCTGCGAAATATCCGCCGATGTCACTCGCGACCGTGGTGGCGATGAAGACGATCACCCGGTCGGGGCCGTCGAGCGGATGCGCGAGCAGCAGCGCCACGAACCCGGCGAGCATCGAGGGATAGACCGTGACCAGGATGCTCGCGGTGGTGTCGCGGACGTAGCCGTCGGAGCCCTGGAACATCCGCCAGATCATCAGCACGAGCGCGGTCATGGCGAAGATGCCGACCAGCCACGCGGGCCCGCCGTAGTAGGCGCCGACGATCATGGCGGCCATCCCGGCCAGGACCGGGACCACCGGGACGGTGATGCCCCTGGTGGCGAACGACTTGACCAGTTCGGTCACACCGATGCCCACCGCCGCGATCACCACGGCGAGGAAGAGCACCTTGACGAAGTAGAGAGAGCCGATGATCACGGCTCCCAGACCGGCACCCACCGCGATCGCGACGGGAAGATTCCGGCCGGTACGGCTACCACCCGCCGCAGGTTCCAAGGGGGTCCTACTCTCAATACACAAAATCCTTGTCCCGCGTGGAGCACCCACGCGAGACAAGGACCGATGGGTTCAGACTTCGAGCAGCTCGGCTTCCTTGTGCTTGAGCAGCTCGTCGATCTTGGCTACGTGCTTCTGGGTGAGGTCGTCGAGCTCCTTTTCGGCGCGACGCACCTCGTCCTCGCCTGCCTCGCTGTCCTTGACCATCTTGTCGAGGGTCTCCTTGGCGTTGCGGCGGATGTTACGGATGGAGACCCTGGAGTGCTCCGCCTTGTTCCGAGCGACCTTGATGTACTCCTTGCGGCGCTCCTCCGACAGCTCGGGGAAGGCCACGCGGATGACCTGGCCGTCGTTGCCGGGGTTGACACCGAGATCGGAGTTGCGGATCGCCTTCTCGATCGCGGCCATCGAGCCCTTGTCGAAGGGCTGGATGATGACCATGCGGGCCTCGGGGACATGGAACGAGGCCAGCTGCTGAATGGGAGTGGGCGTCCCGTAGTATTCAGCGCTGATCTTGTTGAACATCGACGGGGTGACGCGGCCCGTGCGGATGGCTGCGAAGTCCTCCTTCGCCACCGACACCGCCTTGTCCATCTTTTCCTCGGCTTCGAGGAGGGTTTCGTCGATCACAGCGGCTCCCTATTTCCCTGCCGGACTCACCAGCGTGCCGATCTTTTCACCACGTACCGCCCGCAGGATGTTGCCCTCACCCATGAGGTCGAAGACGACGATGGGCAGGCCGTTGTCCATGCACAGGCTGATCGCGGTGGCATCCATGACACCGAGACCGCGGGTCAGCACCTCACCATATTCGAGGTGGTCGAACCGGACGGCGTCGGAGTTCTTCCGGGGGTCGGCGTCGTAGACGCCGTCCACCTGGGTGCCCTTGAGCAGCGCCTCGGCACCGATCTCCAGCGCGCGCTGTGCGGCACAGGTGTCGGTGGAGAAGAACGGTGAACCGAGCCCTGCCCCGAAGATGACCACACGCCCCTTCTCCAGGTGACGGATGGCACGGCGGGGCAGGAAGGGCTCGGCGACCTGCTGCATGGTGATGGCCGTCTGGACACGGGTGTCGATGCCCCGCTTCTCCAGGAAATCCTGAAGAGCCAGGCAGTTGATCACTGTGCCGAGCATGCCCATGTAGTCGGCTCTGGCGCGGTCCATGCCGCTCTCGGACAGAGCGGCGCCCCGGAACATGTTTCCACCGCCGACCACGACCGCGACCTGCACGCCCTTCCGGACGGCCTCGGCGATCGAGTCAGCCAGGTGACTGACGACAGCCGGGTCGATGCCCTGCGGCTCTCCCCCGGCGAACGCCTCACCCGACAACTTCAGCATGACCCGCTTCCAGCGGAGCGGGCCCGAATACGACGAAACCGCCGACGTAGCGGGTTCTTGGTTCTCCGGCACGACGACGGCCTCCTCGTTTAGTGCTCTGCTGCTGAGAGAAGCTGAGTTAAGACTAGGCCTGCCCAACCTTGAAGCGGACAAAGGCCTCGACCTTGACACCGTTCTCGTCGGCGAACTTCGCGATGGACTTCTTGTTGTCCTTCACGAAGGCCTGCTCCAGCAGGGTGAAGTCCTTGTACCAGCCGTTGATGCGGCCATCGACGATCTTACCGATGGCGGCCTCGGGCTTGCCCTCCTCGCGGGTCATCTCCTCGAAGAGCGCGCGCTCCTTCTCGATGACGTCGGCGGGGACGGCCTCCGGGTTGAGATACTTCGGAGCCATCGCGGCGGCGTGCTGCGCGACGTCCTTGGCGACCTGGGCGTTGGGGGTGTCGAGCTGAACGAGCACGCCGACCGTGGGCGGAAGCTGCGGGTCGGTCTTGTGCATGTAGGCGCCGACGAAGCCACCCTCGAGCACCGCGAAACGACGGATCTCGATCTTCTCGCCGAGTGCGGCGTTGGCCTCGTCCAGGTGCTCCTTGACGGTCTTACCGTCGAGCTGGGAGTCCAGCAGGGAGGGCACGTCGGCCGGCTTGGTGGCCAGGATGTGCTCGACGACCTGGGCGGCAAGCTCCTGGAAGCGCTCACCCTTCGCGACGAAGTCGGTCTCGCAGTTGAGCTCGAGCAGCGCGGCGGCGGAGTCACCGGCCTGCTTCAGAGCGACCAGGCCGTTGGAGGCGGTACGGGCCTCACGCTTGCCGACGTCCTTGGCGCCCTTGAGGCGCAGGATCTCGACGGCGCGCTCGAAGTCGCCCTCGGACTCCTCAAGAGCCTTCTTGCAGTCCATCATGCCGGCGGCGGTCAGCTCACGAAGCCGCTTGACGTCGGCCATGTTCACGGAAGCCATTGTCTTTCCTCGTGGGAGTCGTCGTGGATCGGGTGGGTGCCCTCATCTTGAACGCACCCACCCGGAAGAGTCTTGCGAGTCGTACGGCCGGGCCGTACGGGAAGGAGCTAGGCCTGCTTCTCGGCGTCGGCGTCGTTCTCGGCGACCGGAGCAGCCTCGGCCTCGGCGGCCGGAGCCTCGTCGGCGACCGGAGCAGCCTCAGCAGCCGGAGCAGCCTCAGCGACCGGAGCAGCCTCAGCGACCGGAGCAGCCTCGGCACCGGCGAGCAGCTCCTGCTCCCACTCGGCCAGCGGCTCGGCGCCACCGGCGACGGCCGGCTTGTCGTCGCCGCGGGTGGCACCGGCGCGGGCCATGAGGCCGGCGGCGACGGCGTCGGCGACGACGCGGGTCAGCAGGCCGACGGCGCGGATGGCGTCGTCGTTACCCGGGATCGGGTAGTCGACCTCGTCCGGGTCACAGTTGGTGTCGAGGATCGCGACGACCGGGATGTTGAGCTTGCGAGCCTCGCTGATCCCGATGTGCTCCTTCTTGGTGTCGACGACCCACACCGCGCTGGGAACGCGGGCCATGTCGCGGATACCACCGAGGGTGCGCTCCAGCTTCTCCTTCTCGCGGCGGCGCATGAGGAGCTCCTTCTTGGTGAGCCCCGACGCGGCCACGTTGTCGAAGTCGAGCTCCTCGAGCTCCTTCAGACGCTGAAGCCTCTTGTGCACGGTGGAGAAGTTGGTGAGCATGCCACCCAGCCAGCGCTGGTTGACGTACGGCATGCCGACACGCGCCGCCTGCTCGGCGATGGCCTCCTGGGCCTGCTTCTTCGTGCCGATGAACATGATCGTGCCGCCGTGCGCGACGGTCTCCTTGACGAAGTCATAGGCCCGGTCGATGAAGGCCAGCGACTTCTGCAGGTCGATGATGTAGATGCCGTTGCGCTCGGTGAAGATGAAGCGCTTCATCTTCGGGTTCCAGCGACGGGTCTGGTGGCCGAAGTGAACGCCGCTCTCGAGCAGCTGTCGCATGGTGACGACGGGGGTGGACATGTGATTGTCCTCCAGGTCGGGGCGCCCGTCCGGGCGCTGTTCTCGGTTGACGCGACAGCCCGCGGCTGCCGCCCTGATGCCCCGAACCGGCTCCTCCCGGGCTCTCACCCGGACCGAGGGAACGATTCTTGACGGAGCATGCGAAGTCGGCCTGTGAGTGACAGGCCATCGAAAAGTGTACCCGTAATCAGGTCTCGCCCTGACCTCGGCACGTCAAGTCCGCCCTATCCTCACCGACCGTTTCCGGAGAGATCTCCGGCCGCGGACACCACTTCCGATCATTCGCGGGGGATCCCGTGCGGCCGCCGCTCGACACGTGGGAAGAGGCTCACCTGCGCCTCGGCGATCCGCGCTCCGGCCGGGGCCTGAGCACGGTCCCGGGAGGCGATCCGGTAGGGGGCGAGCAGTTCGTCGATCTGCTCGCCCAGCCGCTTCATCTCCTCGGCGTCCACCAGCAGGACGGCCCGGTTGAGCACCGAGGCCTCCCGCCACTCCGGGGGTTCCCTGTCGAAGTTGTCCAGGGCACGGGTCACCTCCTCGGCCGCCTGATCGCGCACAGCCTTGATCAGCAGGTCCTTTGCCGTCCGGACCTCGGGCCGGTCGTCCGGGTTAGGGCTGATGGTCACGCCACCGGGAGTGGCCCGCCAGAGGCGCTCCCTGCCGTCGCCACGCGGAGGCGCGTCCTCGGTGAAGCCGTACTTGGCGAGCATGCGCAGGTGATAGCTCGCCGCGCTCGGCGTCACGCCGACGACCTCGGCGACGTCGGTGGCGGTGGCCGGCCCCTCGGACTGGAGCCGGTTCAGGATGGCGAGCCGCGCGGGGTGCGCCAGGGCGCGCATCGCCGTGGGGTCGGTGATCGGCCTCCGTACCTCGGTCATGTGCAAACCGTACCTTCTTCAGTCTGAAGGATTGCCTTCATAACTATGAAGGATTATCTTCATAGTTATGAAGCATTCCCTTCAGAAAGCGGTGATCCCCGTGCTTCAGCCCCTCCCCCTGCGCAGGCAGCGCGACTACCGGCTGCTGCTGTCCGCCCGCGCCGTCTCCGAGACCGGGACCGAGGTCTCCCGGCTGGCCGTACCCCTGACCGCCGCCACCCTGCTCGGTGCCTCCCCGGCCCAGATGGGCATCCTCGCCGCCGCGACCTCGGCCCCCTACCTGCTGATCGGGCTCCAGGCGGGTGCGGTCGCCGACCGGCTGAGGCGGCACCGTCCGGTCATGATCGGCTGCGAGGTGATCTCGGCCGTCGCCATGGCCACCATCCCGGCGGCCTGGATCGCCGGGCTGCTGACCGTGCCCTGGCTGATCGCGGTGGCATTCACCGTCGGCACCTGCGCGGTGGTCTTCCGCGCGATGAACTTCCCGCACATGGTCGCGGTGGTGCACGAGAGCCAGCGGACCGAGGCGCTCGCGGGCTTCCAGTCGGCCTACTCCCTGGCCACCGTCGGCGGCCCGGGACTCGCCGGGCTGCTCGTCCAGTTGATCACTGCGCCGTTCGCGATCCTGGTCAACGCGGCATCGTTCCTGGCCTCCGCGTTCCTGATCCGGACGATCAAAACGCCGGAGGCCCACACCCCCGCTCCGCCGCGCGGCATGTGGATCGAGATCCGCGAGGGCCTGCGCGGCGTGGCCGGGCACCCGACGCTCCGCGCGCTCTGCGGCTGCGGAGTCACGATCAACTTCTTCGCCTCCGCCTTCATCGCGCTGTTCGTGATCTACTCGCTCAACGTGCTCGGCCTGCCCGGCGGGCTGCTCGGCGTACTCACCGCCTTCGCCGGTGTGGGCGGCCTGCTCGGCGCGGCGATCACCCCGCGCCTGGCCAGGCGGCTCGGCGAGAACCGGCTGCTGGTCTACTCGGTGCTGCTCTTCCCGCTCGACTTCGTCACCGCGGCGCTCGCCTCCGGCCCGATCTGGGCGAAGTTCCTGCTCATGTCCGTCAGCACGCTGATCACCGGCATGGTCATCGTGTCCTTCTCCGTCTGTTTCGGCACCGTCGTCCTCCGCGAGAGCCCCGCCGACCTCCTCGGCCGGATCAACGCCACGATGACCTTCACGATCCAGGGCGTCCTCGCCCTGGGCAGCCTCACCGGCGGCCTGCTCGGCGAGCTGCTGGGGCTGCGCCCAGTGCTGTGGATCTGTGCGGCCGGAGTCCTGCTCACGATCCCGTGGATCTGGCTCTCCCCGCTCCGCCGCTCCGCGACCCGTTGACGTACGGCACAGGCGGGATCGGAGAACAGCGGATGTCCACAGCCCCGATCACCTGTCCACAGAATCCCGCTCGGCGCGCCCGGACCCCTCATACGTCTCCCATCCTCGGAAACGTGAATCGCTTCCGCGCCCTCGGGGCGCAGGCCTCGCTCCCCGTCCTGCTGTCCACGCTGCTGCTCGTCGCGCCGGAGGCCGCGGGCGCGCACGGCACACTCGGCCGGACCGCCCAGGGGAGAGCGCCGCAGCCCTCTTCCCGCTGGGACTGGCCCCTCACCGGGCGGCCCCGCGTGCTCCGCGGTTTCGCGCCCCCGGCCCAGCCCTGGCTGGCCGGGCACCGGGGCGCCGACCTCGCCGCGGCACCCGGCGAGCAGGTCCGCGCGGCCGGAGCCGGGACGGTCGGTTACGCGGGGCCGCTCGCGGATCGGGGGGTGGTGACGGTGCTTCACCCCGGCGGCCTGCGGACGACCTACCTGCCGGTCCAGCCGTCGGTACGGCGCGGCCAGAGGGTGGAGCGGGGTGAGGTGATCGGCGTCCTCCAGGATGTTCCCGGGCACTGCCCGGCCTCCTGCCTGCACTGGGGCCTGCTCCGCGACCACCTGTATCTCGACCCGCTGCTCCTGCTGGGCCGGGGCCAGGTCCGGCTTCTCCCCATCTGGCCTGCTTACCCGGCCCAGAGCGACCGGCCCGCCCGGGAGACACCTGCCACACGCGGGCCTGACCGTGGAGTTCCCGGCTGATGCGCGGGCGACGCCCCCGTGCGGGGCGGGCGGCGGCCGGCACCCTACGGCTCCGCACCGGCAGTCCGTGTCCTTGATCTAGCCACCGCCGGATCTGTCCGGACGCAGGCGCCAGCCCCGGGGAACACGCTCGACGTACCCGGCGGCGGCCAGGCCGCCGAGGCAGGACAGCACGGTCTCCAGGTCGACCCCCGCGGCCACCGCTATCGTCGCCGGACCCGCCCCGGCCCGGGCGGGCACCGCCTCAAGGACCGCACGGGTCTCGGGATTCAGCCGGTCACGCGGGAACACCGGGCCTCGGGGTTCGGGAGCCAGATCACCGCCCATCGCACCGACGAGCTCGATCATCTCCTCGGGAGTGGTCACACAGGTGGCCGTCCCCTGGCGGATCAACCGGTGACATCCCGCTGAGGTTTCCGAGGTCACCGGCCCCGGCACGGCGGCCAGGTGGCGGTTGAGCGAGACCGCGTGCCCCGCGGTGTTGAGCGCCCCGCTGCGCACGGCCGCCTCGACCACCACGGTGCCCCGTGTCAGCGCGGCGATGAGCCGGTTGCGGACCAGGAAACGCGGCCGAGTCGGGTGGACGCCCATCGGGCACTCGCTCACCAGCAGGCCCTGGGAACGCACGGCCGCGAACAGCGAGTGATGCGCGCTGGGATAGGCGATGTCGGTGCCGCAGGCGAGCACGGCGACGGTCGGTGTCCCGCAGGCCAGGGCGCCCCGGTGGACCGCCCCGTCGATGCCGTACGCGCCGCCTGACACCACACTCCATCCCCGTTCGCTCAACCCGGCCCCGAACTCCGCCGCGACATGCGTGCCATACGGCGTGGCGGCCCGGGAACCGACGACGGCGACGGAGCGCAGGCAGGAGAAGCGCAGATCGGCATCACCGTGGAGCCAGAGGGCGTGGGGGCGGGAGTCTCCCAGATCGTTCAGCTGGGTCGGCCATTCGCAGTCACCGGGAACCACCAGCCGCGCCCCTGCCCGCTCCCCTTCGGCCAGGTCGCGGTCAGGCTCGGCCGTCTCCAGCCGGGCCGCCCAGGCGGCGAACATCCGCTCAAGCCTGACGGTGACCCGCTCCTGCCGCGATCCGGCCGAGCCCTGGCACGAGGAGGCCGCGAACCAGCGGGCGAACTCGGGGTCCGGGCGCCCCTCCCGGATCCGCCCGACGGCGGCGTCCGGACCCTGTGAGGCGACGAGCCTGCCCATCACGGCGTCGCCGGGCTCGGCCAGCCGCATCAACGTGACCCGCGCGAGCCGGTCGTTCACCGTTCCTCCCCCAGCCACAGTCCGAGTGCGGCGTTGGTCTCCTCGACTTCGGGCCTGTCCCTGCCGCCGAGGTCGGCCAGGGTCCAGGCCACCCTGATCACGCGGTCCAGACCCCGGGCGCTCAGCTCTCCACTGTCCAGACAGTGGAGCAGGGGCGACATCGCCTGCGGCGACGGGCGGTAGTCGGCATGGAGCGCACGGGTGGGCATCTCGGCATTGCACCGCCACGGCCTGCCCGCGAACCGTTCGGCGGCCCGTCCGCGGGCGACGAGCACCCGCTCGGCCACCACCCGGCTCGGCTCGATGAACCGGCGGTCGGCGAGGAGCTCGCGGCGGGTCGACCGGTACAGGGTGACCTTGACGTCGATCCGGTCGAGCAACGGGCCGGAGAGCCTGGCCAGATAGCGACGGCGGGCCGCGGGAGTGCACCGGCACGGGTCCTCGGGGCTGGACGGCCGCGCGCAGGGACACCGGTTGGCTGCCAGCACCAGCATGAACCGGGCGGGGAACGTGACCGAGCCCAGCGCCCTGGAGACCGTCACCCTGCCCGATTCGAGCGGTTGCCTGAGCGAGTCGAGAACGGTCGCCGCGTATTCGGGAGCCTCGTCCATGAACAGGACACCCCTGTGGGCGAGCGATACCGCCCCCGGGCGGATCACCCCGCTGCCGCCGCCGATCACGGCCGCGACGGTCGCGGTGTGGTGAGGTGCCACGAACGGCGGACGGGTCAGCAGCGGGCGGTCCATCGGCAGCGCGCCCGCGATGGAGTGGATCGCGGTGACCTCCAGTGCCTCGTCCCGTTCCAGGGGCGGGAGCAGGGTGGGCAGCCGCTCGGCGAGCATCGTCTTGCCGGTGCCCGGCTGGCCCAGCATCCAGAGGTTGTGGCCTCCGGCGGCGCAGACCTCCAGTGCGCGGCGGGCGAAGGGCTGGCCGGCCACGTCGCCCAGGTCCGGGACGATCTCGTCCGGACCGTCCGGACCGTCCGGAGCGGCGGGCCGCGGGCCGCCCGGTCCGCCGCCGAGGCGGGGCGGCTCGGCGTACGGAGCGCCCCCGGCAGCGGGCCTGCCAGCCGGGTCGTCACTCCGCAGCCGGCTCACCAACTCCCCCAGGGTGGCGGCGGCGATCACGGTCACATCCGGCACGAGACCGGCCTCGGCGGCGTTGTGCGGAGGGACCACGACGGTGCGGGCACCGGCTCCGGCCGCCGCCAGCACGGCGGGGAGCACGCCGCGGACCGGTCTCATCGAGCCGTCAAGGCCGAGCTCGCCCAGGAAGAACGGCTCGGCGACCTTGGCGGGGGGCACGATCCCCGCCGCCGCGAGCAGGGCCACGGCGATCGCGACGTCGAACACGCTGCCGCGTTTGGGCAGGCTGGCGGGGAACAGGCTGACGGTGATCCGCGCGTCAGGCCAGCCGTAGCGGCTGTTGACCACGGCCGAGCGGACCCGGTCCCGCGCCTCGCTCAGCGCGGTGTCCAGCATGCCGATGAGATGCAGGCCGGCCATGCCGCTACCGACATCGGCCTCGACGTCAACGGGATGGCCGGTCACCCCGACCAGCGCGATGCAGCGCGTGCGTGCGACAGCCACTCACCACACCCCCCGCTCGTGGCGGAGGACGATGTCCCCCGCGAACCGCTCCAGGGCGATGACGTCGATACGGATGGAGTCGAACCGCTCAGACCGCGCGGCCAGCCAGCGGCCCGAGAGCCTGCGCAGGCGGCCGAGCTTCGCCTCGGTCACCGCCTCGAAGGCGGTCCCGTGGGTGCGGCCGGACCGGGCCTTCACCTCCACCACGACGAGCGCCCGCCCCTCACGGGCGACCACGTCGATCTCCCCGTCCGGGCATCGCCAGTTGCGATCCAGGATCTGCATGCCCTGCGCCAGCAGATAGTCGACGGCGACCTGTTCACCGTGCCTGCCGAACTCGTCCTTCGCGGCCATGGAACCACCTCCGGTCCCCGACCTTGGCTCAGCGCGCCCCGTCCCCAGCGGACCGAATCCGATTCTGTGGATACTCGGGAGGCGCGAGCCGCGTCTGTGGAGAACGCCTCAGCTGGAGAAACCCTCCTTGGGCATCTCCAGCTCGGGCTTGGCAAGCTCCTCTACGTTGACGTCCTTGAAGGTGACCACCCGGACGTTCTTCACGAACCTCGCCGGTCGGTACATGTCCCAGACCCAGGCGTCCTGCATCTTCACGTCGAAGAACACGTCACCGTTCTCGGCCGTCCGGACATCCAGATCAACAGAGTTGGTCAGGTAGAAGCGCCGCTCCGTCTCCACGACGTAGTTGAACAGCCCGACCACGTCGCGGTACTCACGGTAAAGCTGCAGCTCCATCTCGGTTTCGTATTTCTCGAGATCCTCTGCGCTCATACCGGTCCTCCTGTTGCACGCCTTCCCGGTCCACCCGATCAGGTGGGACCGGCCCCCACTTCATTCTCACCCATCACCCCGCCCGGCCTGGACCGCGCCACCGTCGCGAACGAGAATCGATGGGCCGGACACGGACCGTGAGCCTCCAGTGCCCTGCGATGACTCACGGTGCCATAACCCTTGTGCACCGCGAAACCGTACTCGGGATGGGATCCGTCCAGTTCGATCATCATCCTGTCCCGCGTCACCTTCGCCACGATCGAGGCCGCCGCGACGCAGGCCACCACCTGGTCGCCCTTCCACACGCCGAGTGACGGCACGGGCAGGCCCGGCACGGGGAAACCGTCGGTGAGCACGTAGCCGAGGTCACCGGACAACCGGGCGACGGCGCGGCGCATTCCCTCGATGTTGGACCTGTGCAGTCCACGCGCGTCGATCTCGGCCGGCGGGATCACCACCACGCTGACCGCCTCCGCGGTCGTCATGATCAGTCCGTACAGTGACTCGCGGCGGGAGGCGGTGAGCAGCTTGGAATCGTTCAGGCCGTCGATCCGGCGGCTGAGCACCACCGCGGCGACCACCAGCGGCCCGGCGCAGGCGCCCCGGCCGGCCTCGTCCACCCCTGCCACGGGCCCCAGCCCGCGGCGTGTGAGAGCCCGCTCATAGCCGTACAGTCCCGAATTCCGCCGGACCACGCTCGGCGCGGGACGGAACGCAACGGTCATGGCACCACGGCAGACATAGCGACCATGAGCCGAGAGTACGCCCCATCCGCGGCATTCGGTACCGCTATCGGACCTCGGCTCAGGGAACCCCGTCCGCCCGTCCCGGTGAAGATCTCGGACTACCGCGCCGTGTCGAAGGTCTCCGGTCCGGCGAAGACATCCGGTGTCGAGAGGATGGCCACACGGGAGGGCGGCCAGTAGATCGCGAAGGCCCGGCCGATCACGTCGTCCTCGGAGATCGTGCCCTCCCCCTCCATATTCTCGTGGCTGCGCGAGTCACCGGAGGCGGAGCGGTGATCTCCCATCACCCACAGGCGCCCCGGGGGCACGACCTTCTCGAACTTTTCGCCCGAGGGGAAGTCATCGGGGTACAGGTATTCCTTCTCGTCGATCGGAACCCCGTTGACGGTGATCCGCTTCTGGGCATCACAACACTTCACCGTGTCACCGCCGACCGCGATGACCCGCTTGATGGTGTCACCGCCCGGCCACCCCCTGAAGACCACCACGTCGCCGCGCTCGCTCTCGCCGTGCAACTGGTTGACGACCACATGGTCACCCTCCCGCAGGGTGTTCTCCATCGACTCCGAAGGGATCGAGAAATTCCGGAAGACGAAGGCCTGCAGCAGCAGGGCCACCACCACGCCGGACACGATCAGAGTCAGCGACTCGCGCAGGCCGCCCCTGCGGGACGGCTTCTTCTTCCCGGACTCCACGGACGTGCTGTCAGGTTCCACAGTCATGAGGTACGGCTACCGCCTTGAGAGCCAGCGACGACGCCACAGCACCAGCGGCACGGCCCCCGCGAAACCCGCGAGAAGCGGAGCGGCTTCTCCCAGGGCGACGGCCGCCTTGAGTGCGGGCTGCTGGAAGGTGTCGGGAATGGGGAGAATTTTCGCCCTGGAGAACGGCCATACGATCACGAAGGCCCGGCCGATCACCTTGTCCACCGGGATGGTTCCGTTACCAGGATCATCCATGTGGGAGCGGGAGTCGAGGGAGACCGAACGGTGGTCGCCCATGACCCAGAGGCGGCCCTGCGGGACCTTGACCTCGAAGGGTTCCCGGGACGGCACGTCACCGGGGTAGAGGTAGGACTTCTCGGCGAGGGGAACACCGTTGACCGTGACGCGCCCCTGAACGTCACAGCACTTCACGGTGTCGCCGGCGACACCGATGACGCGCTTGATGTAGTCCTTCTCGCCGGGGACCACACCGAAGGCGGTGCCAATCCAGCGGAAGAACGCGGAGACCGGGTTGGACGGCTCCTCGAACGGCACCTCGCCGTCCCAGGAGTCCACACCGGAGAACACCACGACGTCGCCGCGCTCGATGTCGCGGGTGTGGTAGACGAGCTTGTTCACCAGGACCCGGTCGTTCGTCAGGAGGGTGTTCTCCATCGACTCCGACGGGATGTAGAACGCCTGGATCACGAAGGTCTTGATTATCAGCGCGAGGACCAGCGCGACGACGAGCAGGACAGGAAGCTCCTTCCAGAGAGAGCCCTTCTTCTTGTCCTTGCCATCTTGGGCAGTCTTCTGGGCGTCTTCGGCAACCACGTCCACCTCGTCTTCGACAGGTCGACGCGAGGCTGCGCCGTACTCCCGGCCTTCGCTAGTCATCGTGGACGAGCCTAGATGATGACCGGCCTCGGCCTGTCTCCTACCGTACGGACATGGCTATGCGTCTTACCCATCGGAGGTCAAACCTCCTTGAACGGGACTGGCCCGCTCTCCGTGTGGGGAGGCGGGCCAGGACGGCAGGGGCGAGACCCTAGCGGGCGTCGCGCTTCTCGCGGATGCGAGCGGCCTTGCCGCGCAGGTCACGCATGTAGTAGAGCTTGGCGCGGCGGACGTCGCCACGGGTCACTACGGTGATCTTCTCGATGACGGGGCTGTGCACCGGGAAGGTGCGCTCGACGCCAACGCTGTAGCTGACCTTGCGGACGGTGAAGGTCTCGCGGGCGCCACTGCCCTGGCGGCGCAGGACGAAGCCCTTGAAGATCTGGACACGGGACCGGCTGCCCTCGATCACGCGGACGTGAACTTCGAGCGTGTCACCGGGACGGAAGTCCGGGACATCGCTGCGGAGCGTGGCCTTCTCAAGCTCGGTGATCAGCGTGTGCATGGCAGTGGTACCTCATTTACGCGAGCACCCGGAGGTCCACCCGGCCGCGCTGAAGCGGCTTCGAGATGGACACGCGTGCTGAATTGGACGGTGTCTTGGGAGTCAGGCCCATCTGCCCGACGGCGCGCGCCGACCTGTGGACAGTCGGCGGCAACGGTTCAGTCTGCCATATTTTCGCGACCGACCGGAAATCAACCCGTCAACCCGTCCCTCCGGTCCACGGACCACGGCCCCGACGTCATGATCAGTCGGGGAGGTCGAGCTCCGACAGGACCTGCCGGTCGTGCTTGTCCAGGCTCCCCGGATCGAGCACGGCCAGCAGTTCGGGACGGTTCTTCGCGGTACGGCGGAGCGCCTCGTCACGCCGCCACCGGGCGACCTTGCCGTGGTGCCCGGAGAGCAGGATCTCCGGAACCTCGTGCCCCCGCCACTCGGGCGGCTTGGTGTAGACGGGGCCTTCGAGAAGGTTCTCCATCGCCCCCGGCGCGAACGAGTCATCCACGGCCGAGTGGGCGTTGCCGAGCACGCCGGGCAGCAGCCGTCCGACGGCCTCGACCATCACCAGCACCGCCACCTCTCCACCGGCGAGCACGTAGTCGCCGATGCCGACCTCGTCCACGCGCACGCGCGAGCCGTACTCGGCCATGACCCTGGAGTCGATGCCCTCGTAACGGGCCGGGGTGAACAGCAGCCACGGTTCGGAGGCGTACTCCATGGCCAGCTTCTGGGTGAAAGGCACCCCGCTGGGAGTCGGCACGATGATCCTGGGCTGCGCGGTGGGGTCGGTGGCGAGGACGGCGTCGATGGCCTCCCCCCACGGGCCGGGCTTCATGACCATGCCGGGCCCGCCGCCGTAGGGAGTGTCGTCCACCGTGCGGTGCACGTCGTGAGCCCAGTCGCGGAGCTGGTGGAGGTGGATGTCGAGGATGCCGCGCTCGCGGGCCTTGCCGATGAGGGAGACGTCGAGCGGGGCGAAGTACTCGGGGAAGATCGAGATGATGTCGATGCGCATGTCAGACGATCGCGTCCGGGTCGAGCAGGCCGGCGGGCCCGTCCACGACGAGGATGCCCCTGTCCAGGTCGATCACGGGGACGAGCGCCTTCACGAACGGCACGTAGACCTCGGTGCCGCCGCCCCTCCGTACGACGAGCAGGTCCTGGCCGTGGTGGAGGACGTCGGACACCTCTCCGACCTGCTCGCCGTCGGGAGTGACGACGGTGAGGCCGATGAGCTGGTGGTCGTAGAACTCGTCGGGATCGTCGGGCGGCGGGATGTCCGCCGAGTCGATGACGAGGGTGGTGCCGCGGAGCTCCTCGGCGCGGTTGCGGTCGTCGACGCCCTCGAACCTGACCAGCAGGACACCGGAGTGCCAGCGCCGGGACTCGACGACGAGCGGACCGGCCGACGCGGGGTCGGTGACGACGGCCGTACCCGGGGCGAAACGCCTCTCCGGGTCATCGGTGCGCACCTCCACGGACACATCGCCGCGGAGTCCGTGCGGGCGGCCGATCCGGCCTATGACAAGCTGCACGCCCGCCTCCCAAAATGATCGTTTGTCACAGAAAGCAAACAGGTCACCCACTCTGGGTGGGTGACCCGTTCACTCGATGGATCTCGTGTCGGCTAGCGGGCCTCGTTCAGGTCGAGCAGATCGACCCGAACGTATTTGCCGTCGCCCAAGGCGTTCACGACAGTGCGCAGCGCCTTGGCCGTACGGCCACCACGGCCGATGACCTTGCCGAGGTCCTCGGGGTGGACCCGGACCTCAAGCACACGCCCGCTGCGGATGCGGCGAGCGTGAACCTGGACCTCGTCGGGATGTTCGACGATGCCCTTCACCAGGTGCTCGAGGGCCTCCTCGAGCACCTCAGGCCTCGCCTTCCGGCTTCTCCTCCGCGACCGGCTCAGTCGAGGTCTCAGCGGCGGGCTCGTCAGCCTTCACGGCCTTCTTGGCCGGCTTCTTCGGCGTGGTGGCGGCGTCCAGGGACAGCGCCTCCTTGGCGGCGGCCTCGTAGGCAGCGTGCCGGTCGGCCTTGGGCTCGGCGACCTTGAGCGGAGCCGGAGCCGGCTCGCCCTTGAACTTCTGCCAGTCACCGGTGAGCTTGAGGAGCTTGAGCACGGGCTCGGTCGGCTGCGCGCCGACACCCAGCCAGTAAGCCGCCCGCTCGGAGTTGACCTCGATGCGCGAGGGGGTCTCCTTCGGGTGGTACAGGCCGATCTCCTCGATCGCCCGGCCGTCACGCTTGGTGCGGCTGTCGGCGATGACGATGCGGTACTGCGGGTTGCGGATCATACCGAGCCGCTTGAGCTTGATCTTGACTGCCACTGGTGTGGTCTCTCCTGCATTAGAGCGTGGGTGAACGGCATCTCATCGAGTGGGGCACGAGGAGAGGACCGTTCATAGGGACAGGCGTGGCACGCGGGGGTGAGAGGGCACCCACGTGGTCACGATGTTCCAACATGCCATTGTGCCAGACTCACGGGAGTGCCCAGCCAAACATGGCCCATCCCGTCCGGCTCGAGGAGGGCAAATCTCGGTAATCCACGCGTGTCCGGGGTAGGGAGGGACGACGGAGGAGCGGGGGTGCCGGATCTCTCCGTCACCCCCGCTCCTCCCGGTCCTACCTGGGCCGCACTCCCAGCAGCTCCAGCGTCGCCATGGCGATGAATCCCACCACGATGGCCAGCCAGATCCACCGGGCCCGCCGGTCGAACCCGTTGTCGCTCACACCTACTTCTGCCCGGGAAGCTTGAACTTCGAGGGGTCGAAGCCCGGGGGCAGTTCGAGGCCGGGCGGCAGCTGACCGGCGCCCAGCCTGCCGAGGGCACCGCCCGGGCCCGCGGTGCCGGCGGGAGTGGCGTCCGTGCCGGAGGCACCCTTGCCGAGTGCCGCCTTGCGCGGGTCACCGCTGACCCGCCGCCCTTTGGCCGCCTTCTTCTGCGCGGCCTTGCCTGCCTTGCGTCCGCCGGGCATACCGGGGATGCCCATCCCGCCGGCCATCTTCTTCATCATCTTCTGCGCGTCGAAGAACCGGGTGACCAGGCCGTTCACCTCGGTCACCGTCACACCGGATCCCTTGGCGATGCGGGCCCGGCGGGAGCCGTCGATCATCTTGGGGTTCTGGCGCTCGCCCGGGGTCATGGAGCGGATGATGGCGGCGATGCGGTCCAGGTCACGGTCGTCGACCTGGTTGAGCTGCTCGCGCATCTGCCCCATGCCGGGCATCATGCCGAGCAGGTTCTTGATGGGGCCCATCTTCTGGACCATCATCATCTGCTCGAGGAAGTCCTCCAGAGTGAAGCCCTCACCCGAGGTGAGCTTGCCCGCCATCTTGACGGCTTCGGCCTCGTCGAAGGTCTTCTGAGCCTGCTCGATCAGGGTGAGGATGTCACCCATGTCGAGGATGCGGGAGGCCATCCGGTCCGGGTGGAAGGCGTCGAAGTCCTCCAGCTTCTCACCGGTGGACGCGAACATGATCGGCTTGCCTGTGATGTGGCGGACCGACAGGGCGGCGCCACCACGGGCGTCGCCGTCGAGCTTGGTGAGCACGACGCCGTCGAAACCGACACCCTCCATGAAGGCCTGGGCCGTGGAGACGGCGTCCTGACCGATCATGGCGTCGACGACGAACAGGACCTCGTCGGGCGAGACCGCGTCGCGGATGTCCGCGGCCTGCTTCATCAGCTCCTGGTCGATGCCCAGGCGGCCGGCGGTGTCGATGATGACGATGTCGTGCTGCTGCCGTCTGGCGTGGTCGATCGACTGGCGGGCCACGGCGATCGGGTCACCGACACCGTTGCCCGGCTCGGGCGCGTAGACGGCGACGCCGGCGCGCTCCGCCATGACCTGGAGCTGCTGGACCGCGTTCGGGCGCTGAAGGTCGGCGGCGACCAGCATGGGCGTGTGGTTCTGGTCACGCAGCCAGCGGGCGAGCTTGCCCGCCAGGGTGGTCTTACCGGCACCCTGGAGACCCGCGAGCATGATGACGGTCGGCGGGTTCTTCGCGTAGCGAAGCCGCCGGGTCTCCCCGCCGAGGATCTCGATCAGCTCGTCATTGACGATCTTGACGACCTGCTGCGCGGGATTCAGCGCCTGGGAGACCTCGACGCCGCGGGCGCGCTCCTTGACCTGGGCGACGAACGTCCTGACCACGGGCAGCGCGACGTCGGCCTCGAGCAGCGCGATGCGGATCTCGCGACAGGTCGCGTCGATGTCGGCCTCGGACAGCCGACCCTTGGAACGGAGGGAGGAGAAGACCGATGTGAGCCGGTCGGAAAGCGTCTCGAACACGTGATTGGCCAGCCTCTGCGCTACAGGTCTGCGACTCGACCCCCCAGCCTATCCGTTGGGAGGCATGACTAACGCCCCGGTGGTCATACGGCGCCACCCGGAAAAAGGCCGTCGGTGCGGTCAGCGGCCCCATCCGGGAACGGCCATCCGCACGGTCAGAGCGTGCTCCACCAGCGTGATGAGCGTGGCCTTCACCGCGTCCCGCGAACGCGCGTCGGTCCGTGAGATCGGGATGTGCGGCGCCAGCGTCAGCGCCTCCCGTACCTCTTCCTCACCGTGCAGGTAGGTCCCGTCCCAGCCGTTGACCGCGACCACGAACGGGAGTTTGGCCTCCTCGAAGTAGTCGATCGCCGGGAAGCTGTCAGCGAGCCGCCGGGTGTCGACCAGTACGATCGCACCGATGGCGCCGCGGACGAGGTCGTCCCACATGAACCAGAAGCGGTGCTGGCCCGGCGTGCCGAACAGGTAGAGGATCAGGTCACGGTCCAGCGATACACGGCCGAAGTCCATCGCGACCGTGGTGGTGGTCTTGTTCGGAGTGAGACCGAGGTCGTCGATACCGGCGCTGGCGTCGGTCATCACCGCCTCCGTGGTCAGCGGCAGGATCTCCGAGACCGCCCCCACGAACGTGGTTTTACCAACACCGAATCCACCGGCGACGACGATCTTCGTCGATGTCAGGCCGCCGCTGCGGCTAGAGCCTGCGAAGTCCACTGAGCACCCTTTCCAGCAGGTTGAGATCCGGCTTGCCCGCGTCCAGCTGCGGCTGATGCAGTTGGACCAGACCCTCGGCCGCCATGTCCGCGACCAGGATCCGGGTAACGCCGAGCGGGATGCGGAGCATCGCGGAGATCTCAGCGACCGAACGCACTTGCCGGCACAGGGCGCTGATCGCCTGATACTCCGGAGTGCGGGTGGATAGATCATGATGTACGGACGTCGCCGAGGAGACCAGGGCCTCCATGGCGAGCTGGGTCCGGGGGGCGGTCCGCCCCCCGGTCACGGCATACGGCCGGACCAGGGAGCTCTGCTCCGCCGGTGCCGGTTGCATGAGATGTGAAGGACCACCCCGTTGCCGGTAAGGGTCGTCCATCGATTGGTAGGGTGACCCGCCCAGCGGGTCACCTTCACCAGCCCAGCCGCGGCCTGCCACGGCATCCTCCTAGGATCATCGTCCTCACCTGGGGTGAGAGGCCTGGAGTTCGGCACGGACGGCCGGCGTCAGCACCTGGCCGGCCCGTTCGACAAGCAGGGTCATCTGGTAGGCCACCAGACCCATGTCACAGTCGGCCGCCGCCAGCACGGCAAGGCAGGAGCCGTCACTGATCGACATGATGAGAAGCAGCCCTCGCTGCATCTCCACCACCGTCTGGGTGACGGCGCCGCCCTCGAAGACCCGGGAGGCACCCTGGGTCAAACTGATCAGGCCGGCCGCGACCGCCGCCAGTTGATCCGCCCGGTCGCGGGGGAAGCCTTCGGAATACGCCAACGGCAGACCGTCCGCCGACACCACGACCGTATGCGCCACGCCTGGGACATTGTTTACAAAATCGGTGATCAGCCAATTGACCCCCCGGGCGGCCTGGCTCATTTCGCGCACGTGTCATCCTCCTTGGCGACCAAGATGAGCTCTCTCACCGGTCCTCCTTGTTTCCTTCAACACCCCGGCCGAAGTCGGGATACGGCTGCTCGTCGCCGACTTCGCCTCTGGCCGCCGCGCGGCCCTGCCGTACTCCCTGCTGGAAGCTCGCCAGCCTGTTGCGCACCGCCTCGGGAGAGACGGCTGGCCGGAATACGGGGGTCTGAGGTGCCGCGCTCAGGTCCGGCGCGGCCGTACCGGGCACCAGGTTCGCCTTGGGCACGCGCTTGGGCAGACCTGAGCCGGTGATTCCGCCGAGCGAGGGTTCACTGGCCGCCTGGGCCGCCTGCCATCCCACGTCCGCGGGTGAGGACCAGGCCTCGGGTGCCGGTGCGGGCTGGAGCGGGGCTGGGTCCTTGGCCTCCTCGGCCGGTTCCCGGGCGGGGGCCGCGGGTTCGACCTTCCTGAACCAGTCGGACTCGACCGCGGCGAAGATCGGCAGGAACTCCTCCTTCGCCTCTTCCATGGGCGAGGAGTCGCGGACCACGGGCAGCGGGCCGGTGCTGTCGGCCGCTCCGTAGGAGCGCCGCTGGAACAGTCCCGAGTCGCCGGTGGGCGGCGGGGCCGGCGGGGCCGGCCACACCCCGGTGTCCGCCTGGGACAGGCTCGGCCAGCCGTGGTCGGCACCCGGTGCGGGCATGTGGCCGGCCGGGGGGGTGTCGACCGATGCCCGACCGAAGTAGCCACTGTCGGAGGGTTTCGCGGCCTCGAAGGAGTTGAACTGCTGGCCCATGTCGAAGGAGGCGAACGGCTGGTGGGCGGCCTCGAAGGAGGCGAACGACGGATGGGCGGCCTCGAAGGAGGTGAACGACGGATGGGCGGGATTGAGCGTGGTGGGGCCGGCCAGCATGGAGGTCCGGTCCATCGAGGCCATTCCCCCTGCCCAGTCGCCGCCGACGGACGTCATGGCCGGACCGGCCGGCATCGCGGGGGCGCTGGAGACGGAGAGCAGTGCCTCGGGGAGCAGGACCATGGCGGTCAGGCCACCGCTGTCCTGCTGGCGGAGCTGCACGCGGATGCCGTGCCGCAGGGCCAGCCGGCCGACCACGAACAGGCCCATGCGCCGGGACACCGAGACGTCCACCACCGGCGGATTGGCCAGTCGCCAGTTCGCCTGGGAGAGCTCCTCGGCGGTCATGCCGATGCCGATGTCGGTTACCGAGACCATCACGCCGCCGCCGTCGATCCGGTTGCTGGACACGATGACCTTGGTCTCCCTGGGGGAGAAGGAGATCGCGTTCTCCACGAGTTCGGCGATCAGGTGAACGACGTCGTTGACGGAGGTTCCGGCCACGGAGACGCCACCGGAGAGCCGCAGGTCGACCCGGTCGTAGTTCTCGACCTCCGAGAGCGAGGCGCGGACCACGTCGATCAGCGGGATCGGCTGGCTCCACCGGCGCGCGGGCTCCTGGCCTGCGAGGACGAGGAGGTTCTCGCTGTTGCGGCGCATGCGGGTGGCCAGGTGGTCGAGCCGGAACAGGCTGCCGAGGCGGCTCTCGTCCTGCTCGCCCTGCTCCAGGCTCTCGATGAGGGACAGCTGGCGCTCGACCAGGGTCTGGCTACGCCGGGAGAGGTTGACGAACATCGCGTTGACGTTGCTCCGCAGCGTGGCCTCCTGGCCCGCCAGCCGTACGGCTTCGCGGTGGACCTCGTCGAAGGCCCGTGCCACCTGGCCGATCTCGTCGTCGGAGTTCACCCCGATCGGGGGGATCTGCGAGGGCACGGCCGCTTCCCCGGTCTCCCGCAGCTTCTGCACGGTCTCGGGGAGCCGGCGGCCGGCGATCGACAGGGCCTCGGTGCGCAGGGTGCGCAGCGGCCGGACCAGTGACTGAGCCATCAGGACGGTGATGCCGAGGACCAGGAGCAGCAGGGCCGTGACGACGGCCCCGACGATCAGCGCGCTGCGCTGCTCGGCCTTCTGGAGTTCCTGGGTCCGGAAGAGGATCGAGTCGCCGAGGCTCTTCTGGACGTCACGCATGCGCGTGATGACGTCACTGGTGGAGTCGAACCATTTGTCGGCCTGCGACAGGGGCATCAGGGAGGGGGTACCGGGCTTCCGCTCCAGCGTCGGGAAGACCAGGGCGCGGATGCGGATCAGCTCGGCCCGGTCCTTCTCCTGGCCGCTCACCGTGTCGTCGTAGGCCTGGCGCTGGGTAAGCGAGGCCTCGGAACGGAAGGTGACGAGCTCGCTGTCGCGCTGCGCGCGGGCGGAGACGAAGGTGTCGAAGCTCTCCCCGCTGAAGCGCCCGGAGGCGATGACGATCGCGAGGGCGGCGCGCTCGCGAGAGGCCTGCTCCTTGGCGCGGGTCAGCGCGGCGAACGCGGAGACGCTGCCGGTGAGGGTCTCGTCGTTGGTGACGCCCTTGCCGATCTCGTCGTGAATGGCGTGCAGGTCCTGGATCGCCCGCGAGTACATGTCCAGGGTGGGCTGGGCCAGCAGCTGGGTGCGTGCGATGGCCTGGCGCATGCTCGCCAGCTCCGTCAGGCGGCTGCGTATCTGGGCGACCTTGTCCTGGATGCGCTGTCCGCCCGAGCTGTCCGCGCCGGCCAGATCAGGCGAGTCGATCACCGATTGGACGTCTCCGACGGCCTTGTTGACGACCGTCTGCTGCTTCCTCATCGCCGCGCGCCCGTTGACGGTGCGGCGCTCGGCGATGAAACGCGTGGAGAGGTCGCGCTCCAGGGCCAGTTCGTGGGTGAGGGTGCTCAGGCGGATGGAGAATTCGGCGATCTTCCCGGCACGCCCGTAGTCGGCGGCGCTGGAGACCGAGGACACGATCCGGAGACTGCCGAGAACGACACCGGCAAGGGTGGGAATGAGGACGAGAGCGATCAGCCTGGACCGCACGCGCCAGTTGCGCAGCGCGAGCCCGCTGCCGCTCCGGACGGGGGAATCGCCGTCTCCGGAGGTTCCGTCCCGGTCCTGACCGCTGGACGCCGCCATCGCGGCCGGGCCGATGTCAGGATCCTCACCCGGTGATGCTGTCCTCATAGGTATCCGCTGCCTCTCATCGGGCGGCCGACTGCGGAGAGGAACACGTCAAACACCTGGGTGGTATGGGACACCGACGCGTCCACAGGGTGAGGGTTATTGGAGCACAGCTCCACAAGTTCAGCCAATGCCCCTAAACCCATCAAATCGGATTTTCCATACATATTTACCTAATTCCCTCGTCAGCAGCCTCTGGCGTTCACATCACTTATTCGACAAATCATCACCGATGCGTCTGACGTGCAACATTCCATGAAGAACGGCCATTAAGAGCATTAATGTCCATATCGGTGGTCCGCCGCTGGGCGGCGGCCATGTCCGCCAGTTCCGCCGGCGTGAGCACGTCGGCGATGTCGGCGAACCCGTCGGGCGCTCGCTCGGAGACCATCGCGATGGTCTCCTCCATGGGCAGCTGGCGATGGGCCAGCACGAGGCCGGTGGTGGCGGTCCTGCGCTCCTCCTCGTACGCGGCCAGTCCCGTGACCGGATCGGCCGCGTAGGCCAGTTCCCTGGCCAGGACCCTGGCGTCAAGCACGGCCTGCGAACCACCGTTGGAGCCCACCGGGTACATCGGATGCGCGGCGTCCCCCAGCAGGGTGACCCGGCCCGCCCCCCAGCGGGGGAGCGGATCCTTGTCCACCATGGGGTACTCCAGGATCCGTTCCGAACCGGAGATGAGCGCCGGTACGTCCAGATAGGGGAACCGCCAGCCGTCGAAGTGCGGGAGCACGTCCTCCAGACGGCCCGGCCTGGACCAGTCGGCGACCGGGACGGGACCGGGGTCGGCGATCATCACCTCGGCCACCCAGTTGATCAACGCTCGTCCCCGGGCCCGGACCCGCGCCGAGATGGGGTAGGCCACGAACTTGGCCGACAGGTTGGAACCCGCGACGATCAGCGTGGCGCCGTCGAGGAAGGGATCCCCCTCCGTCGTTCCCCGCCACATCCGGATCCCGTTCCAGAGGAGCGGCCCGTCGTCGGGATGGAGCCGGGCGCGTACGGTCGAGTGGATACCGTCCGCGCCCACGAGGACGTCGGCCGTCTCCTTCAGGAGCTCGCCGGTCCGCACGTCGCGCAGCGACACCGTGACCCCGGCCTCGTCCTGCTCGAAGTCCTCCAGCGACAGCCCGGTCCTGACCGTACCGAGGCGCTCACGCACCGTCTCCAGCAGGAGCATCTGCAGTTCGCCACGGTGGATGGAGTACTGGGGCCAGTCGTATCCGGCGAACCTCCCGCGCGGCAGCGCCAGGATCGCCCCGCCGAACCTGTCGGTGTAGGTCAGGTAGCTCGTCGGGATGCCGATCTCGGCAAGCGCCTCTCCCAGACCGAGTTCGGTGAGTTCGCGGACGGCATGGGGTTGCAGGTTGATACCCACCCCGAGCGGTCGCGGCTCCACAACCGACTCGACGACCTCGCAGCCGATGCCCGCGGCGTGGAGGCTGAGCGCAGTGGTGAGCCCTCCGATGCCGCCACCGATGACCAGTACTCTCATGACTTCCTCGATATCTGCCGAAAGCTCATGTCGCCCCCCGCGCGTTCAGGTGCCACCTGAGCGCCCGCTTCTCCATCGCCACGAAGACGGCGTTGAACAGGTATCCCAGCACGCCCAGAAGCATGATCCCCGCCCACATCTGGGGCAGTTCGAAGCTGCGCTGGGCGCCGACGAGAAGGGAACCGATGCCCGCCGTGCTCCCGACCAGCTCGGACAGGACCATCAGGATCAGGGCGATCCCCAGACTGATACGGACACCGGCCACGATCTTGGGCGCCGCGGCGGGTATGACGACCCGCAGCAGCCTGCGGGCCCCTCGCACGCCGAAGACCTCGGCGCTCTCCAGATGGAGCCGGTCCACCGTACGGACGCCGTCGATGGTGTTGAGCAGCACCGGCCAGACGACTCCGGAGACGATGGTCGCCACCTGCATGGGCGTTCCGAGCTGGAACGCCGCGATGTAGAAGGAGAGAAGGGTGGGCGGCGGGATCGCCCGCCCGAAGTGGACCATCGGCTCCACGTAGTCGGCCAGCGTCCGCGACAGACCCAGCGCGATGCCCACGGCGATCCCCGCCAGGCAGGCGAGCACCCAGCCGACGGAGAGGTTGTACAGGCTGTGGCCGAAGTCGTCCAGAGCCTTCTCGGTGAGGAACAGCCGGCTCGCCGGACCGGAGAACCACAGCTCGTGCATCGCCGCGACGATCTCCGACGGGGGCGGGAAGTAGCTCTCCCGGATGATCCGGGCGGCCACCTCCCAGGCCACGAACAGCGCGGCCGCCAGCCACAGGCGGGACACCACGGTGAGGACGCCGCGCGCCACCGCGCCGGCCCAGCTCATCATCGTGTCCTCTCCGTGCGCGCGAAGTGCCAGCGGAACGCGCCGCGCTCCACCCGGACCAGCAGGGTGTTGACGATGAGGCCGAGGGCCCCCGCCCAGACCGCGCCGGCCAGTGTCACGTCGGTGTTGCCTCCGGCGCTGCCCGCCTCGATGAGGAAGGTGCCGAGACCGCTCTGGCCCCCGCTGAGCAGTTCGGCGCCCACCACCACGACCAGCGCCACCCCCGCGGCGACGCGTACCCCGGTCGCCACGAACGGCGCGGCGCTGGGTAGCGAGACCCGCCAGAGCACGGCCAGGCGGCCGAACCCGAAGCTGCGCATCGCGTCCTTCGCCACAGGGTCCACGTCCCGGAGCGCGTAGAGGGTGTTGAACAGGATGGGCCAGGTCGCCGCGTAGAAGATCAGGGAGACCTTCATCTCGGTCTCCACCCCGAACAGCAGGATCGCCAGCGGGATCAGCGCCACCGAGGGGATGGGGCGGAGGAACTCCACCACCATCCGGCTCGGTGCGCTGAGCCACGGGACCGATCCGAGCAGCACGCCGACGACGACCGCCGCCACGGCGGCCAGCGCCAGTCCGATCAGCCAGGCCAGGACCGTGTCCGCCATGTTGGTGAGGAACACGGGGTCCCCCGCCAGCGTGACGGATCGGAGCAGCACGGCGGAGATCGGCGGGACGATCTCCGGATCAATGATCCCCAGCCGGGCGACCGCCTCGGCCAGCGCCACCGCCGCACAGACGCCGATCACCCCTCGGATGACACGGGTTCTGTTCATCTGTCGGCGACGATGAGGTCTTGCACGTTGAGCGGCGCGTCGAGGAGGCCGTACTCCTTCATGCTGTCGGCGACCCGCTGGAGCCTGGTGGCGTTCAGCGTGGTGGGGAAGCCGCCGATGGCGAGGCTCCCGGCCGCTTCAGCGGGGATCTTCGTGTACTTCGGGATGGCCGCGACCACGTTCGCCCGGTCGGCCGCCAGCGCCTGGGCCTTGGCCATCGCCCGCTGGAACGCCGCCGCCGTGTTGGGGTTCGCCTTGGCGAACTCCGCGGTCGAGGCGTAGCCGGCGATCGGGAAGTCCGCGGTCGGGCCCTCCGAGGTGTCCCAGATGATCCGGGCGCCGATGTTCTGGCCGACGAAGGTGCCGAACGGCTCGACGACCTGGGCGGCGTCGACCGTCCCGGCCTTCAGGAGGCCCTCCATCTCCGGGAAGGGTGCCTCCACGAAGTTCTTGTCCTCGTCGAGCTCGACGTTGTGCGCCTTGGCGGCGACCCGGACCAGCATCGAGGCGACGTTGCGCTTGGTGTTGACCGCGATGGTCTTACCTTCGAGGTCAGCCGGCGTCTGGATCGGGCTGTCCTTGGGGACCATGATCACATGCGTCTTGGGCCCGCTCTGAAAGCCGTCGGCGACGATCCTCAGGTCGATGACCCCCTTGGCCGAGGCCGAGAAGAAGGAGACGTAGTTGCCGAAGCTGATGTCCAGGCTGCCGCGCTTGAGCTGCGGGATCGCCTCCGCGCCACCCGCGAGAGGGGTCAGCGTGACGTCGAGGCCCTCGGCTTTGAACAGCCCCTGGTCCATCGCGATCTGCAGAGGAGCCGTGTCGACCACCGGCATCGTCCCAACAGTGATCTTCGTTTTCTCCAGGCCGGAACCGCCGGCGGAGTCCTTGGTGGACTCGTCGGCGCCACTGCATCCGGTGACCGTCACAAGTGCCAGCGCCAGGACCCCGACGATTGATGAACGGAGTTTCATGGATCCTCCAGGACCGCACAGCAGAAGAAGACCGCACAGCATGAAGAAACGATCTTCGAGAAGGGAACGGTCAGGATCGTAGCGCACATATATGGCTATGAAATGACTTCTGACACTTCAGTATCAAATTTCCTTCTTAGCCATCTTCAGTGCAATGATTGACACATAGGCATAAATTGGACATACCGCGACTGCGATATTTGAACTCCGCTAGAGTCCCCGCACACTTACCAGCGGATCACGCCCTAGGAATCACCTTGCTTGAGATCGCCAACCTCACCCACACCTACGGCAGTGGCGAGAACGTGCACCGGGCCATTGACGGACTCGAACTGAGCGTCGCCGAGGGGGAACTCGTCTGCGTTGTCGGCCCTTCAGGCTGCGGAAAGTCCACTCTGTTGCGCTCCATCGCCGGCCTCATCAAGCCGACCGGCGGGGAGATCGAGGTGGGCGGGATTCCGGTGCGGCAGACGCCCGACAACCTGGCCGTCGTCTTCCAGGACTACAGCCGATCGCTGTTCCCCTGGATGTCGGTGAGCGACAACGTCGCCCTGCCCCTACGGCGCCGGAACATGGACCGCAAGCAGCGCAAGGAGGCCGCCCAGGAGGCGTTGGAGCAGGTCGGCCTGCCCGCCGCCGCGAGCAAATACCCCTTCGAACTGTCCGGCGGCATGCAGCAGCGCGTGGCCATCGCCCGGGCGCTGGCCTACCGTCCCGCCCTGATGTTGATGGACGAGCCGTTCGGCTCCGTCGACGCTCAGACCAGGGAAGACCTGGAAGATCTCGTCCTGCAGGTCAGGGCACACCACCCGATGACCATCGTCCTGATCACCCACGACATCGACGAGAGCGTCTACGTCGGAGACCGGGTCGTGGTGCTGTCCAAGGCGCCCGCGAAGGTCGTCGGCGATCTGCGCGTGAACCTCCCGGGCCCGCGCGACCAGATCTCCACCAGGGAACATCCGGAGTTCGTCCGCCTCCGCGCCGAGGTCGGCCGCCTGGTCAGGGGGGTCGAGGCGGCCCTCACGCCGTAGTTATTTGAATCTTCATTCAAAACAGCGGCGGGCGCACGCCGCCCCGTATCCCAGCTCATGCCATATGTGATTTCGTCATGGACGATTCTCCTGATGGCTGATTCAAAAATGCTCAACGGTTAAAACGCGAGCCGGCTCCGGGGATTCCACCATTACCCCCGGCTCCGCCGATCCGCACCCGCCGCATTTTCTCCGCCCGATCACGCGCCTCGGCGAGCCCCGGCCGCTCAAACGCGACCGGAAAGCTCTTCACAAAAAAAATTCCCGCACCCGAACCGCTCCCGAATCGTCATCGGGTTTCTCACACCGCCCGTCTGGGCGGATGCGGAGGAGCGGATTTCGGGGCGGGTTCAGGCCCGGATGCGGGCGGCGCCTCGGAGAAAGGTGGTCGAAGCCCCGCACCTGCCGGAGTACCCGGGCGTGCGGGGAGTCACGTTGTGAGGCCCACCGCTTGGGGGTGGGCCTCACAACGTGGTTTCAGACCCGGAGGGTGAGAACGTGCTCGACCAAAGTGATCAAAGTCGACTTCACGGCGTCCCGGGACCGGGCGTCGGTACGGACGATAGGAATGTGCGGAGAGATCGTCAGAGCCTCCCGCACCTCCTCCTCGCCGTGGATGTGAGAGCCGCCGAAGCCGTTGAGTGCCACGACGAACGGTAGTCCGGCCTCTTCGAAGTAGTCGATCGCCGGGAAGCTGTCGGCCAGCCGCCGAGTGTCGACCAGCACGATCGCACCGATCGCGCCCTTCACAAGGTCGTCCCACATGAACCAGAACCGGTGCTGACCCGGCGTACCGAACAGGTACAGGATCAGGTCACGGTCCAGTGAAACCCGGCCGAAGTCCATGGCCACCGTGGTGGTCCGCTTGGTCGGGATGTGCGAGAGGTCGTCGACCTCCGCACTCGCCTCTGTCATCACCGCTTCCGTGGTCAGCGGCATGATCTCGGAGACCGCGCCGACGAAGGTCGTCTTGCCGACACCGAACCCTCCGGCGACAACGATCTTCGTCGACGTCATTCCGGCGTCAGAGCCTGCGAAGCCCACTGAGCACCCTTTCAAGCAAGTTGAGATCCGGCTTTCCGGCATCCAGTGACGGCTGGTGGATCTGCACCAGGCCCTCGGCTGCCATATCCGCGATCAGGACCCGGGTCACGCCCAGCGGCATGCGCAGCAGAGCCGAGAGCTCCGCAACCGAACGCACTTGCTGGGACAACGAGATGATCGCCTGATACTCCGTGGAGAGCGTGCCGGTATCCACGCTCACGAATGTCACCGAGGAGACCAGCGCCTCGAGTGCGAGCTGCATTCGAGGGGCGGTCCTTCCCCCGGTAACAGCGTAAGGGCGAATCAAACGATCTCGCCCGCTCTTGGCCTGAGACGTGTTCAGGTTTTCCTCCCCCGATCCACGCCATCCCGGTGCGTCCATATCACCTCCCTATCGCTGAGCTGACTGCAGCTCGGCCCTGAGCGCAGGCGTGAGCGCCTGCCCGGCACGTTCTGCGAGCAAAGTCATCTGATAGGCCACCAGGCCCATGTCGCAGTCCGGCGAGGCCAGTACGGCGAGCGCGGAACCGTCACTGATCGACATGGTCAGCAGGAGGCCACGCTGCATCTCGATCACAGTCTGGGCGACGGCGCCGCCCTCGAAGACCCGGGAGGCCCCCTGGGTCAGGCTGATCAGGCCGGCCGTGATCGCGGCGAGCTGGTCGGCGCGGTCCTTGGGGAAACCCTGCGAGTAGGCCAGCGGAAGACCGTCCGCGGAGACGATCACCGCGTGGGCCACTCCGGGCATTTCCTTGACGAACTCGGTGATCAGCCAATTGAAGCCGCGGGCGGCCTGACTGAGTTGATGGTTCACTGCTTCTCTCCCTCGACGGCGTTGGACCGCTCGCTCATCTCAGCGCGGCCCTGCCGTACGCCTTGCTGGAAACTGGACAGACGACTGCGCACCCGCTCCGCCGATATCGGGGGCATCGGGGGGGCCGGCGCCGCCGGCGCTGCGGAGGCGGCTCCGGGGACGAGGTTCGCCTTGGGCACCCGTTTGGGCAGACCGGCTCCGGTCGTGCCACCCTCCACGGGTTTCTTGGCCACCTCGGCCGCGGCCCAGCCCTGGTCGGCGGGGGTGCTCCACGGCTGCCTCTCGGTGGGCGGGACCTGCCGGGCCTGCCGGACCGGCAGCGGCTGGGCCTCCTGGGCCGGCTGTGGCTGCCGGGCCGATGGCCGGGGCATGGTCATCGGCTGAGCGGACTCGGGCTCGGGCTCGGGCTCGGGCTCGGGCGCGAGATCGACGGCGGGCTCGGCGGAGGAACTGCTGCGGAACCAGTCGGACCCCACCGCCGCGAAGATCGGCAGAAACTCCTCCGGCTCCGGCTCCGTCGCCGAAATCTCGACCACGGGCAGGTTCTGGGTGTTCTCCACCACGTCCCGCTGCGGCGGCGTCCACGGGTCGATCGGCGGCATCTCCGGCCAGGAAGGCGGGGCAGACGGCTGCGGAGCCGGAGCCGACAGCGGCGGCGAGACCGAGGTGAAGGGCGACGACCACAGATCCTCCACCGCGGAGGCGGACACCACCGGCGCCGACCAGAGGTCGGCCGGCGGAGCCTGAGGCGGCACGTTCTGGGCCGAGGGCGCCCGGTTGGCAGGTCCTCCAACGGGGGCGGCGCCGAACGGGTCCGGATTCGGACCGGATCCGAACGGGTCCGGATTCGGCATGCCGCCGAACGACGGCTGGGACGTACTCTGTCCGGCCATCGCCATCTCGGGCATCCCGGACTGGGCCACCACCTGCACGGGGAGCAGGACGACGGCGCTCAGGCCGCCTGTCTCCGGACGGCGGAGCTGAACGCGGATGCCGTGGCGCATGGCCAGGCGGCCGACCACGAACAGGCCCATCCGGCGGGAGACCGACAGGTCCACCGCGGGCGGCTCGGCCAGCCGGCGGTTGGCCTCGGCCAGCTCCTCGTCGCTCATACCGATGCCCATGTCGGTGACCGCCAGAATGATGGCACCCGTCTCGTTGCCGTTACTGCTCACCATGATCTTGGTGTCCTGCGGCGAGAAGAAGATGGCGTTCTCGACCAGCTCGGCGATCAGGTGGACGATGTCGTTGACAGCCGAACCGATGATCGAGGTACCGGACTCCACCCGGAGAGACACCCGCTCGTAGTTCTCGACCTCCGACAGCGAGGCGCGCACGACGTCGCTCAGCGGGACCGGCTCGCTCCACCGACGGTTCTGCTCCTGGCCGGCGAGGACCAGAAGGTTTTCGGAGTTACGGCGCATACGGGTGGCCAGGTGGTCCAGCTTGAAGAGGCTGGCCAGCCGGGTGTCGTCCTGCTCGCCCTGCTCCAGGTCGTCGATGAGGTCGATCTGGCGTTCCACGAGTGACTGGGTGCGCCGGGAGAGGTTGACGAACATCGCGTTGACGTTGTTCCGCAGGCGGGCCTCGTCGCCCGCCAGCCGGATGGCCTCGCGGTGGACCTCGTCGAAGGCCCGGGCCACTTCACCGATCTCGTCCCGGGAGGCCACCCCGATGGAGGGCACCTCCACGTTCGGCGCGAGTTCACCGGACTCCCGCAGCACGCGGACGGTCTCGGGCAGCCGGGTGTCGGCCACTTCGAGCGCCTCGCTGCGCAGCCTGCGCAGCGGGCGGACCAGCGTGCCGGCCACCCAGGCGGTGATCAACAGGATCAGGGCCAGCAGGACGAGGATCGCGGCACCGGAGATGACGGCACTGCGCTGCTCGTTGCTCTCCATCTCCTGGCTGCGGGCGACGACCGCGGCGCTCAGACCGCGCTCGACGGTCCGCATGCTGTCCACGATCGCCGTGGAGGAGTTGAACCAGTTGTTGATCCCCACGGGGCCCATCCGGGGCAGCGGCTTGAACTCGCGCATGAGGGACCTGACCAGGGCGGTCGTCGACTCGGCCCGGTCGACCTTCGGTCCGCTGACCGCGTCGTCGAAGCGCTTGATGTCGCCCGGGGAGGCGGTCGCCCGGAAAGCGGACACCTCGCTGAGCTGGCTCTTGTGGGCACCCAGGAACTCGGCGGGGTCGTCGAAGTCGAACTTGCGCTCCTCCAGGCCGACGAGCAGGATGCCTCGTTGCCTGGCGACCTGCTCCTTGGCCCGGGTCAGCGCGCCCAGCGCGAGCGCGTCACCGATCAGACGCTCGTCGCCTCCACCACGGCCGAGGTCGTCATGGAGGGTCATGAAGTCGCTGATCATTCGCGAGTACATGTCGAGGGCCGCACGCGGGAGCACGCTTCCCTCCATCGGCTTGCGCAGACCGGGCAGGCCCTTCAGCCAGCGGCTCACCTGGGAGGACTCGGAGAGAACCCGGGCCGCCTGCCCGGAGTCGAGGTTGTCGATCGACTTCTGCACCTGCGCGCGGACCTGGTCGACCACCTCGCGCTGCTGCTTGACCTTGGCGAGCCGGCGGGGGCCCCGGTTGTCGACGATGTACCAGGCGGTGAGGTCGCGCTCCTCGGCCATCTCGTGGGAGAGGGTGCCGAGCTGCTCGATGAGCGAGGCGACCTGGGTCATCCTGCGGTACTCCGCCGCACTGGCCAGCGAGTTGGTGAGCTGGAAGCCGGTCAGCAGTACGGCCGCCGCGGTCGGAAGCACGATCAGCGCGACCAGACGGGGACGGACGCGCCAGTTCGACGGCAGGAGTCGGCTGCCTACCCCTGACGCGCGGTGGCTCCGGCGGTCTTGTGTCATCACTGGCTTACGTAACCCCTCGCCGGGTGCGGATGCGGCGAAAGCAATTTGAGCACATCCTTTATGTCACTACGAATGGAGTAAGTATCGGCATATCCCTACAAAAGGGATATACAGCCATAAATTTCAGGCGGGCCGAAAAGACGCCCGGTCTTCGGGAGCCTGGTGCTTGATCATCAAGTGACGCGTCACCGAGTACTCCTGGACGGCCTCCTGGCTCATGTCCTTGCCGAAGCCGCTCCCCTTGACCCCGCCATGCGGCGCCTCCGAGGCGATCGGCAGGTGGTCGTTGACCCAGGTCACGCCCACGTCGAGACGGTGCGAGACGCGCAGTGCCCTCGCCACGTCGGCGGACCAGACCGAGGAGGCCAGACCGTAGGGGGTGTCGTTGGCCAGCCGTACGGCCTCGTCCTCACCGTCGAACGGCAGGGCCACCAGCACCGGGCCGAAAAGCTCACCCTGAACGATCTCGCTGTCCTGGCGGGCGTCGGTGACGAGCGTCGGCGGGTAGAAGAAGCCGGGACCGTCCAGCGGGGTGCCACCGCAGAGCACCGAGGCGCCCGAGGCGACGGCGCGTTCGACGGAGCCGTGCACACGGGCCCGGTGTCCGGCGGAGATCAGCGGGCCGATGTCGGTGGCCGGGTCCCAGGGGTCGCCCACCGTGATCTGCGCCAGCGTCGCGTGAAGTGCCTCGACCGCCTCGCCGTACACCTCGCGGGAGATGTAGACCCGGGTCGCGGCCGTGCAGTCCTGGCCGGTGTTGTAGGTCGCGCCCATCGCCACTCCCCTGGCCATCTCGGCCAGGCCCGCGTCGCCGAAGACCAGCGCCGGGGCCTTGCCACCGAGCTCCAGGTGGACCCGCTTCAGCGAACCGGCCGCCCCGCGCATGACAGCGCGGCCGGTCTCGGTGGAGCCGGTGACGCTCACCATGTCCACGCCCGGGTCGGTGACCAGTGCCTCGCCCACCTCGGCGTCGCCGAGCACGACCTGGAGCAGGCCCTCGGGCGCGCCGGCTCCGGCGAACAGCTCGGCCAGCCGGAGCGTGGTGCCCGGCGTCTGCGGAGCGGGCTTGATGACCACCGCGTTGCCCGCGGCGAGTGCCGGACCGAGCTTCCAGACGGCCATCACGAGCGGGAAGTTCCACGGGGCGATCGACCCGACGACACCGACCGGACGCCGGACCAGCACCGAGGTGTAGCCGGAGCTGAGAACCCCGGCTCCGGTGCCGTCCAGCGAGCGGGCCGCGCCGGCGAAGAAGCGGAGGTTGTCGGCCGCGAACGGCAGCTCGCCGTCGCGGAACACCGCCGCGGGCTTGCCCGTCTCGGCGACCTCCAGCCGGGTGAGCTCCTCGGCGTCGGCCTCGACGAGGTCGGCGAAGCGCAGCATCACCCTGGCCCGCTCGGCCGGGGTGGCCCCGCTCCACTCCTCATACGCCGCCCGCGCCCGCCGTACGGCGTCCGCGACCTCGGCGAGCGGGGTGTCCGGCACCTCCCGCAGGAACGCGCCGTCTGCCGGGTTGATCAACTTGCCCATGGAACTTCCCTCGTAATGGTGGTGCTGAGAGCTTTCTAGGCGCCGGCCTGCTCGATCAGGTCGGCGGCCTTGCGCAGGCCGTCGCGACGGCGGATCTCCTCGCCGGCGGCGGCCAGACGCTCACGGAGCCCGGCGTCACCGAGCAGCCCGTCCAGTGCGCCGGTCAGCTCCTCGTCAGTGAAGGTGTAGGTGGCCAGGCGCACGCCGTAGCCCAGCTCGTGAATCCGCTGCGCGTTGTCGTACTGGTCCCAGAACAGAGGCAGCAGGATCATCGGCTTGCCGAAGTGCAGCGCCTCGGTGGTGGTGTTGTTGCCACCGTGCGTGATCACCAGGTCCACCAGGGGGATGATCTTAGTCTGCGGGACGAACTCGGCTCCCCACATGTTGTCCGCGAGCTTGATCTCCTCGTGCAGGGGTCCCTTGGAGACGATGAAGCGGTACGGGGTGGTGCCCAGCACGTCGATGGCCCGCTGCATCAGCGAGACGTCCGCCGAGCCGAGCGAGCCGAGCGAGAAGTAGACCAGCGCGCCGTCCCGCTCGGCGAGCGACGCGGGCAGCTCGAAGCCGCCGTCGGTCTCACGGACCGAGGAGTCCAGGCGGTGCCAGGAGTCACCCAGCGGCCGGGCGCCGGTGTAGTCGGCGATCTCCGGGAAGACGTAGAGGTTCAGGTCGCCCTCGTGGATGAAGTCGAGGTCCGGCAGCGGCCGGGCTCCCTGGGCGACGACCCACTCGTTGAAGGCGGTCCAGACCTCGCGGTGGGTCCGCTCGTACTCGGCGCGGAAGGCGTCCCACTCCGACCGGTCGTCGGCGGGCAGCCCGGAGAAGACCGGGGCGACGCCCTCGCCGCGTACCTCCAGGGGGTTGCAGGAGACGATGCGGACGAACGGCTTGCCCGCGGTGAGCAACGCCGGGAAGGTGACGACGTTGTCCTCGACAATGACATCCGGCTGGACCCGTTCGATAATCGCCTTCAGCTGCGGCTCGCAGTACTTCACGCCATCGATGAGCGCATCCCAGATCGGCTTGGTCACCGTCTCCAGCTGCGCCGAGGTCGACTTCCGGTATTCCGGAGCGGTGTCCCGGATGAAGTCTTTCCAGAACTGTCCCGGATCCTGCTCATCTTCGGACGGCGGTGCGAGATCGACCAGGTCCTCTTCGAATCCGAGAGCCTCCAGCTTCCCCTTCCAGGAGGCTTCAGCTGCGAAAACAACCCGATGGCCGCGTTTGCGAAGAATGTCGCCAATGCCGATGCAGTTGTTCGTCGGCCCGTAGGCGCTCTCCGGCATGAACAGGATCGTGAGGGACACCATGCCTCCAGTTGAGGGGGATTCCAGTTTTGAAGAATGGTTCAATTATTAGATCTAGCTAAAGTGCCCAAAAGGGGCCACCATGGACCCCGGCACAGAGCGTGGTTTTCAACGGTTGGGGGATTGTGACACGCAAAAAGCGGGCGGACCGTCGCCTGGATCTCATTGCCGCCGCACACCGGGCGATCATCCGGCACGGCACCGATGGAGTGCATCTCAACCACGTCGCCGAGGAGGCCGGTCTGACCTCCGGAGCCGTCCTCTACCACTACCCCGACCTGAGCGAGTTGCTGGTGGACGCCCACCACGCCGGGATGGAGCGTTTCTACGAGCAGCGGCTCAAGCGGATCAGCGGCATGCGCGACCCCGTCGAGAAGCTCGTCGTGACCATCCGCTCGGGCCTGCCACTCGGGCCGGACGACCCGGACGTGCGGCTGCTCAACGAGCTCGGCGGGGCCGCTCCCCGGAACAGGATGTACGCCCTCCTGCTCACCACGCTCTACGACCGGCAGGTCTCCATGTACCAGAGTGTCCTGGAGACCGGGGCGGCCCTGAGGGCCTTCACGCTGACAGGCGACTCGCTGGTCATCGCGCGCAACCTGGTCGCGCTCGAGGACGCGTACGGATACCGCATAACGGCCCGCCACCCGGTGATCGGCCCGGAGGAGGCGGCGGAGCTCATCCTGGACTACGCCAGGATCGCCACAGGCAACCCGCTCAAGACGTCTCACTGAGGGATCAACACCCCGTCCTCGGCAGCCCAGGTGAGGGCGATCGAGGATCCCGCCTGAACCTGGGTGGCCCCCTGTGTGGCCACCAGGATCGGCGCCTGACGTCCGGCCACCTGGACCGAGACGTGCGAGATGCCGCCGTAGAAGCTGACGTCGACGACCTCACCCCGCAGCACGCCCCCGTCGGCCACCGCGTCCTCGGCGTCCTCGGCGTCCTCGGCGTCTCCGCCATCAGCCGCGTCCGCAGTGTCCTCGGCGTCCACCGTGCCCTCACCGTCCACCGCGTCCTCGGCGTCCTCGGCGTCTCCGCCATCAGCCGCGTCCGCAGTGTCCTCGCCGTCAGCCGCGTCCGCAGTGTCCTCGGCGTCCACCGTGCCCTCACCGTCCACCGCGTCCTCGGCGTCTCCGCCGTCAGCCGCGTCCGCAGTGTCCTCGGCGTCCACAATGTCCTCGCCGTCCACCGGGTCTCCGGCCTCCGCGGCGTCAGCCGCGGCCACTTCGCCCTGGACGCTCAGCCTGAGCCGCTCCGGCCGTACGGCGAGCAGCGCGGGCGTACCCTCCTCCAGGTCGGACACGCCGGGCAGGACGCCGAGTCCGTCACTGGACAGGCCACCCGCGCAGGCCTTGCCCTCGAAGAGGTTGTTGGCGCCCACGAAGCCCGCGACGAACGGCGTGCGCGGCCGCTCGTACAGCGTCACCGGCGCATCCACCTGCTCCACCCTGCCCGCGCTGAAGACCGCGATCCGGTCGGCCAGCGACATGGCCTCCTCCTGGTCGTGGGTGACCACGACGAAGGTGATGCCGACCTCGTGCTGGAGCCGCTTCAGCTCCAGCTGCATCTCCGCACGCACCTTCTTGTCCAGGGCGGACAGCGGCTCGTCCAGCAGCAGCAGGCGCGGCCTTTTCACGATCGCGCGGGCCAGCGCTACCCGCTGCCGCTGGCCGCCGGAGAGCTGCTGCGGCCTGCGTCCGGCCATCTCGGCCAGGCCGACCTTCTCCAGGACCTCGTCGACCCGCTCGCCGATCTCGGCCTTGGGCAGCTTCTCCCGCTCCAGGCCGTAGGCGACGTTCTTCGCCACGGTCATGTGCGGGAACAGCGCGTAGGACTGGAACATGAGGTTGACCGGGCGGCGGTGCGCGGGACGGCCGAGCAGATCGTCGCCGTCGAGCGTGACGGTACCCGCGTCGGGGGCCTCGAAGCCCGCCAGGATGCGCAGGAGGGTGGTCTTGCCGCAACCGCTGGGGCCCAGCAGTGCGAAGAACTCACCCTGCCTGATGTCCAGGGAGACCTCTGACAGCGCTGTGACGTCACCGAACCGGCGGCTGACACCTGTGATCTTCAGCATTAGGACAGTGACTCCGTCAGTCGGGTCATCCGCTGAGCCACGATCACCACGGTGAAGCTCACGGCCAGCAGCAGTGTCGCCAGCGCGTTGATCTCTGGGGTGACCCCGAAGCGGACCATTGAGTAGATGACGATGGGCAGGGTGGGCGAGGTCGGCGCCGCGGTGAAGAACGCGATGACGAACTCGTCGATGGAGAGTGTGAACGCCAGCAGGGCGCCCGCCGCGATACCCGGCATGAGCTGGGGCAGCGTGACCCGGGCGAACGTGGTGAGCGGCGTCGCGCCGAGGTCCCTGGACGCCTCCTCCAGGGAGGTGTCGGCATGGGTAAGCCGGGTGCGGACCACCGCGGTCACGAACGCCATGCCGAACACCGTGTGGGCCAGCAGCACGGAGTGCAGACCCAGGGTTATCTTGACCATGACGTAGAACACCAGCAGGCCGATGGCCAGCACCAGGTCGGGCAGTACGGCCGGCATCACGCCGATCGCGTCCAGCACCCGCGACCTGCTGTGGCGGGCCAGACCCACCGCCAGCAGGGTGCCGAGCACGGTGGCCAGCACCGTGGACCCGGCCGCCACGATCAACGTGTTGACCAGGCCCTCGCGGACGTCGGCGTTCCCCGCGAGCGTGCCGTACCACTTCAGGCTGAGGCCTTCGAAGGAGTAGGGCGACCTGCCGGAGTTGAACGACATGACGACGAGCACCACGATGGGTGTGTACAGGAATATGTAGGTCGCCCAGAAAGGGACGTACAGCAGACGCGGTCTACGCACGGCGGGCACTCCAGGACTGCAGGAGCAGCAGGACGATCAGTACGGCGATCAGCGCCAGCGTGAGGGCGGACCCGAACGGCCAGTCGCGGGCCGCGAGGAACTGGTCCCTGATCAGGTTGCCGACCATGATCGAGCGTCCGCCGCCGAGCAGCTCGGGGATGACGAAGTTGCCGAAGCTCGGCACGAAGACGAACATGCACCCGGTGATCACACCGGACAGGGTCAGCGGCAGCGTCACCGAGACGAATGTGCGGGCGGGCTTCGCACCGAGGTTGGCCGAGGCCTCGCGGAGCTGCGGGTCCAGCTTCTCGATCGCCGCGTACAGCGGGAGCACCATCAGCGGCAGATAGGAGTAGACCAGGCCGGTGACGATGGTGCCCTCGTTGTAGAGGAACTCGAACGGGCCCAGGCCGAGCTTGCCCAGCACCGTGTTGACCAGCCCGGGACCACTGAGCAGAACGATCCAGGCGTAGATCCGGATCAGGAAGTTCGTCCAGAAGGGCAGCACGATCGCGACCAGCGCGACCGTCTTCCATTTCCCGGGGAGCCGGGCGATCAGGTAGGCCGTGGGATAGCCGACCAGCAGGGCGATCACCGTGGCGGCCGTGGCCAGCTTCAGCGAGCCGAGCACGACATCGAGATAGAGCGGGTCGAAGAGCCGGGTGAGGTTCTCCCCGGTCAGCTCGTAGACGACGCCGCCGAACCGCCCCCTGCGGAAGAACGCGTAGCTGAGGACCAGCGCCAGCGGGATCAGCAGGAGAACGATCAGATAGGTCAGACCAGGACCGAGGAAGACCAGCCGTCCGAGCACACGCGACCGGCGCGACCGCGATTTCGCGGTCGCGCCGGAGACGGTGGAACGTGTCACTGCGCGGCCTTGACCTCGGTCTGGAGGCGGGTGAACTTGGCCGAGTCCTCACCCAGGTCGATGATGGACTCACCCGCGAGCAGCTGCGAGGGGGTCATCTGCAGCGGCACGTTCTCTTCCTTGAGCTTGGCGGGGAGGGCATCCATGGCGGCCTTGTTGGGGACCTTGTAGAGGATGTTCTCCGCGGCCCAGCCGTGGATCTCCGGGTCCAGGATGAAGTTGATGAACGCGTGCGCGGCTTCCTTGTTCTTGGAGCTCTTCAGCACGACCATCGTGTCCGCCCAGAGGTCGCTGCCCTCCTTCGGCACCATGAACTCGATGTTCTTCTCGGTGGTCGGGCACCAGCCGTCCCACGCCTCGACCATCACGGCCTCGCCGGTCTTGAGACGGTCGCCGAAGGTGACGTCGTCGTAGAACACGTTCGGCTTGGCCTCGAGCAGCTTCGCCTTGACCTTGGCGAGGTCCTCGTCGCTCCTGGTGTTGACCGACAGACCGAGCGCCTTGATGGCGGGCAGGGCCAGCCAGCGCTCGGTGGTCATCATCGTGACCTTCTTCTTGGCGTCGGCCGGCGGGTCGAGGATGTCGTTCCAGCTCGTCGGCGGCGTCTTCACCAGGTCACTGCGGTAGCAGATACCGGTGGTACCCCAGGTGTAGGGGACCGAGAAGACGTTTCCCTTGTCGTAGGCGAGCTCCTTGGCCTCGGGGTAGAGGTTGGACAGGTTCGGGATGAGCTCGGGGTGGAGCGGCTCGAGCAGGCCGGCCTCGTTGAGGGCCTGGGCATACTGGCCGGAGACGAAAGCCACGTCGAGACCGGTGTCGGCGCCGGTGGTCAGCTTGCCCATGATGATCTCGTTGGTGTCGTGCAACGTGATCTTGAGCTCGGTCTTGAGCCTGTCCTTGACCCTCTTGACGAGGTCTTCCGGCGTGTAGCCGGGCCAGACCGAGATGGTGATGCTCTGTTTGGACAGGTCCGCGTTCGGATCGAGCTGGGCGGACGAGGCACTCGCTTCGGGGGCGGCGGTGTTGGTGGACCCTCCGCCGCAGGCCGAGACCGCGAGAGCAAGACCGGCTGCCAGGGCGACAGCCGGGAGACGACGGGTGTACCGGACACGGGACACGACCGCTACTCCTTCAAATTTCAAGTGTAATGGGGGTAGCCCGGCCGTTACGGACACGGCAGACCAAAGCAGGAGTGTTGCAGCCAAGAATAACTTGAGCAAGACTTTACCCGGACATTACCCCGCGAAAGTTTGGTTTGCCTGTTGAATCCGTCTTCAATATGGGATCGGCTCGGCACCGTACCGAGCCCCGGCGACGGCAGAAGCGGCGAACTGCTCGCTGCTCTGAGCTGTGAGGTTCCAGATCCGTTCGTAGCCCGCCACTTCCACCCGTTGTCCAGCGTATGGACTTCCATTTTTTCAACCGATATTCAACTGTTATCGGCCGTCAACAGTGTGCCCCCGACGTCCGAACGGGGCTTCGCCGTGGACCAGACAAACCGGTCGGTGGTGGTCGGCGAGAGTGTGGTCGTCAAGTGGCTCACCCCACCGGCGCCGCTCCCGCAGCCGACGCCGGACATGTTCGCCCATCTGACCTCGGTCGGCTTCACCGCCACCGCCAGGCCGTACGCGGCCGTGTCCCGTCGTGACGACGACGGCGAGCTACTGCTCGCCCTGGTCACCGCCTACCTGCCCGACGCCGGAGACGGCTGGGAGTGGTGCGTGGACGAGGCCGTCTCCGGTGGCACCGGCTTCGCCGCCGACCTGGGCGTCCTGGCCGCCGACCTGCACGCCGCGATGGCGACCCCGTCCACGACCTTCCCCGACCCCGTACGGCAGGCGCCCGCCGCCCCGGAAACGGGGGCGACCGCCTGGTCCGTCCGTGCCGAGGAGGCACTGAACGAGGCGCTCGCGCTGACCGACGGCGAGGACAGAGACTGGCTCTCCGCCCACGCCGACGCGCTCCGCGCCGAACTCGCCCCACTGGCCTGGGCGGGCGCCACCCCGCTGATCCGCATCCACGGCGACCTGCACGTGGGCCAGATGCTCCGCTGGCGGGACGGCTACGCGGTGATCGACTTCGACGGCAATCCGACGGTCACCGGCGCCGACCCCTTCCAGCCCGCCGCCCGCGACCTCGCCCAGCTGGTCACCAGCCTCGAACACGTCGGCCAGATCGCCGTCAGGCGCCGCGGTGCCCATCCCCTGGTGATCTCCGCATGGACCGTCGCCGCCCGCGATGCGCTGGAGGCCGCCTACCTCGCCCGCCTCGCCGGGCACGGACATGCCGCCCTGTTGGACCGTTCCCTGCTGCGCCCGTTCGAGATCGAGCAGGAGTGCAGGGAGCTCATCTACGCCGCCCGGCACCTCCCCCGCTGGCGTTACGCCCCGATGGGCGTTCTACGGTCCTGGTACCGGTAGCCGGACCGTCCTCCGGCAGCCGTGACGGCACCGGCCCGCGCCCGCCGGACCCGGTAGCCGACCTCTGCCGGCAACTGAACCAAAGGAGAGATAGTGAACCCCGAGCTGTACCTCGCCGATCTGGAGACCAAGCCGTCCGCGCTGACCGGCCTGGCGAGCGCCCTGGAGGCCGGCGACCCGTTCGACGGGCTCCCGGAGAGGATCCGGCGGGTGGTCTTCCTCGGCATGGGCAGCTCCCGGTATGCCGCCGGGGTCGCCGCGCTGCGCCTGCGGGCCGCCGGGATCGACGCGGTGGCCGAATACGCCTCGGCGTCCATCTCCTCTCCGCCGGCCCCGGACACCCTGGTCGTCGCGATCTCCGCCACCGGCGGCAGCCGGGAGACCCTTGACGCGGTGGCCCGCCACCGCGGCCGGTCCTTCGTGCTGGCGCTGACCAACAGCCCCGGCTCGGCGATCACCGAGGGCGCCGATCTGGTCGTGCCGATGGCCGCCGAGGAGGAACGCGGCGGCGTGGCCTGCCGGACCTTCCAGCACACCCTCGGCCTGCTCCTGGCCCTGCGGAACCGCCTCGCCGGCCCGGGCAGCGCCGCGTCCGGCCCTTCCGATCCCTGCCTGGACGTGCCCGGTCTGCTCCGCCGTACGGCCGAGGCCACCGCGGACCTGCTGGACCGCCGGAACCAGTGGCTGGAGGAGGCGATGACTCTGCTCGACGGCCCGGCCGGGGTCTACACGATCGCCCCCGCCGAGCGCCTGTCCTCAGCCGAGCAGTCCGCCCTGATGTTCCGCGAAGGTCCCCGCCGCGCCTCCGACGCCTGCGAGACCGGTGACTGGTCCCATGTGGACGTCTACCTGACCAAGACCCTCGACTACCGCGCCATCCTGTTCCCCGGATCCCGCTACGACGACCAGGCGATGGACTGGATCCGCCTGCGCGGCTCCACCGTGCTCACCGTCGGCGGCGAGCTGCCGGGCGCCGGAGCCTCCGTCCGTTACCTCCACGACGACGATCCCGACGTCGCCCTGCTCACCGAGACCCTGGTGGCCGAGCTGATCGCCGCGCAGTGGTGGCTGGCCCAGCAGGCCTGAAGGCCGGGATCACCCGTCCCGCCGCGGTCACAGGCGGTGGAGGCCGCTAAGGACGCGTTCCAGCAGGTCGAGACCGGGGCCGCCCTGGTCGATCTGGGGATGGTGAATGCGGACGAGGCCCTCACTCTCCATGTCCGAGATCAGGACCCGGGCCACACCGAGGGGGATGTGCAGGAGTGCGGAGATCTCGGCGACGGAGCGGATCTGGCGGCAGAGCTCGCTGATGGCACGGTATTCGCGGATATAGGACAGGCCGAGCTGTGCCGAGGTCGCCGAGGAGACCAGCGCCTCCATGGCGAGCTGGGTGCGGGGGGCTGTCCGGCCACCGGTGACGGTGTACATCCGGACCAGCGAGCTCTCCTCCTCGGGCGGCTCACCGTACGGCGACCCACCGTAACCAGGATGCTCGCCCGGCAACGGACCGTAACCGTTCCCCTGCCCCTGCCCATCGTCGTGGTATCCGTCCCGCACGGCTCAGCTCTCCCGGTTCGGAAGTTCGTTGCGGGCCTTGCGCACGCCCTGCTGGAAACTCGACATCCGGCTGCGGACCCGTTCCGCCGAGAGGGGAGCCACCGGCTGCTGCGGCTGGGCCGGGCCGGGAGCCGGGGTCACCGATCCGGGCACCAGATTCGCCTTGGGGGTGCGTTTGGGCAGGCCCGAGGTGGTCGTCCCGCCGAGCGTGGGAGCGCTCGCGGCCTGAGCGGCCTGCCAGCCGGTATCGGCAGGGGAGGACCAGGCGGCGGGCTCGGCGGGAGCCGGACCGCCGGGCTTGGCGGGAGCAGGGTCGCCAGGCTTGGCGGGAGCAGGGCCGCCGGGCTTGGCGGGAGCAGGGTCGCCCGACTTGGCGGGAGCGGGGCCGCCCGACTGGCCGGCTCCGTCGGCGGGAGCGGGGGGGACGATCCGGAACCAGCCCGACTCCACCGAGGCGAAGATCGGCAGGAAGTCCTCTCTGGCCAGGGTGGGGGTCTCCGCCGCGGGCGGCGGTCCGGCGGCGCCCGCTTCCGGCGGGCTCGGACGTCGCTCGGGCAGGCCGGAGGGCGGCGGAGGGAACCGGTCGCCCTCCGCTGAGGAGGGACGCGGCCGCTCCGCGGGAGGGTTCCACACACTCGGCCCGGTCGCCCACCGGGATCTGCTCTGCTGGGGCACGGGCGCCTGCGCGGTGGGGGCCGCCAGAATGGGCGCCGCCGGGGGTGCGGCCCCCGCCGTACGGGATCCGGTGGCCTGGAGCGGCCCGGCCTGCTGGGGTGGGGCGGCGATGGAGGCGAGGAGCGTCTCGGGAAGCAGGATCATGGCGGTCAGGCCGGTGTCCTGAGGACGGAGCTGGACGCGGATGCCGTGTTTGAGCGCGAGGCGGCCCACCACGAACAGGCCCATGCGACGGGCGACCGAGGCGTCGGCGGCCTGCGGGTTGGCCAGACGCCAGTTCGCCTGGGAGAGCTCGTCCTGCGTCATGCCGATGCCCTGGTCGGTCACCGACACCATCACGCCGCCGCCGTCGATCCGGCTGCTGGACACCACGACCTCGCTGTCCTTCGGCGAGAACGAGATCGCGTTCTCCACGAGCTCGGCGAGCAGGTGTACCACGTCGCTCACCGCGGGCCCCGTGACGGCGACCTCGGACTGCACCCGGGTCACCACCCGGTCGTAGTTCTCCACCTCCGACAGTGAGGCGCGGACGACGTCCATAAGCTCGACCGGTTTCCGCCAGCGTCGCGCCACTTCCTGTCCGGCGAGGACGAGCAGGTTCTCGCTGTTGCGGCGCATGCGGGTGGCGAGATGGTCGAGCTTGAACAGGTCGGCCAGGCGTTGGTCGTCGCGTTCGCCGCGTTCCAGCCGCTCCACCAGGGTGAGCTGGCGCTCCACGAGCGTCTGGCTCCGGCGCGAGAGGTTGACGAACATCGCGTTGACCGTGGTGCGCAGCCTGGCCTCGTCGGCCGCCAGCCGTACCGCCTCCCGGTGGACCTCGTCGAACGCCCGGGCGACCTCACCGATCTCGTCACGGGACATGACCCCGATCGGCGGCACCTCAACGGTGATCTCGCCGTCACGGGAGTCGCGTACCCGCTGGACGTATGCGGGCAGCCGCTCTCCGGCGACCTCCAGCGCCTCTTTGCGCAGCCGCCGCAACGGCCTGACCAGGGAGCGCGCCACCCCTGTGGTGATCAGCAGCACGACCAGCAGCAGGGCGGCAACCGAGCCCGCGACCAGCAGGGCACGGTTCTGCTCGGCGGCGCCGAGTTCCTGACTGCGGTCGACGATGTCCTGGGCGTGGCGCTTCTCGACGTCGCGCATCCGGTCGATCGTGACCGTCTGCGCGGCGTACCACTCCCCGGCGTCGTCCTTGTTGGCCAGATCCAGCCCCTTCAGCGAGGCCCCGGAGGCCGCGCGGAGCAGGACCAGCTCCCGCAGGAACTCGGCCCTGTCGGCGGTCCGGCCGTTGACGGTCTCGTCGAAGAGGCGGCGCTGCTCGCTTCCGGCCTCGGCGGCGAAGATCTTGCGCTCGTTGCGTTCGGAGGAGAGCGCGCCGAGGAACTCCTCCATCTGCTCCTGCTCGAACCGGCCGGCGACCAGCACCACCGAGAGCAGCCCCCGCTGGAGCGAGGCGGCCTCCTTGGCACGGGCCAGCGCGTTCAGGGTCAGCGCCTGGCCGAACAGCACGTCGTCGGCGCCTCCCTTGCCGAGTTCGTCGTGGAGGGAGAGCAGGTCGGCGATGACCAGGGAGTAGGCACTGATGGCCGCGTCGGGCAGCAGCGTCGACTTCAGCACCTGCTCCCGCAGCGGGGCGAGGTCGTCCAGCCGGGTGAGCATGGCCTCCACCTCGTCCCGGGTCCGGCCGCTCAGCGTCTCCTGGAGGAGGGTCCCACTGTCGCGGACGTGCGTCACCGCGGCGGTCACCGTGTTCATCTGCTTGCGTACGGCCTCCACCTCGCGTTCCGGGCGGCCGAGAGCGATGAACCAGGCCGTACGGTCACGTTCTTCGGCCAGCTCGTGGGTGAGCTCGCCGATGCGGTTCGAGAGCCTGGCCAGATCGTTGACCTGCTGATAGTCGGCGGCAGCCCGCATGGAGACGAACACCTGGATCCCGCCGAGCAGCACTGCGACGGCGGTGGGGACCAGGATGAGCGCGATCAGCCGGGAGCGCACCCGCCAGTTCTCCAGGCGGAACCTGCTCCCCGCTCCATGGATGTTGTGTGTACTCACCGAACACTGCCTCTCGGTGGATGAACCCACCGGCCGGATTCCCTTGGTCCTCGGCAATTCGAGCACATATCAACCAATGGGGCCAATCGAACATAGCTCCATAAATAACTACTTATGAGTCAGAAGGGGGAGAACCTGGAGCTCCACTTTCAGGCTGGAGCCCCAATTACGGTCACCCATATACCGCCATTAAGTATTTCTCATGCCCATATGGCCGTTTGTATCGTTCCAGAGCAATGGATGATGGATAACGTCACAGAGGCACAACGGTCTCCGGAAGATCACATGATTGTGATTCACGATATTTCCCCCATATCTTGACTCCTTACGTCCGTCGCCTCGTCGAATCCGGACGTCGAGCTTTGGAGGAGTCAGTGGCCCCATCCGACGGTGCCGCGATCGAGGTCCGTGGACTGTGGAAGATCTTCGGTCCCGGGGCGGAGCGCGTTCTCAGCAGCCCCGATGCCGGGCTCGACCCGGCCGCGCTCCGCGAGCGCACCGGCTGCGTCGCCGCCGTCAGGGACGTCGGCTTCGCGGTACGGCCCGGGGAGGTGTTCGTCGTGATGGGACTGTCAGGGAGCGGCAAGTCGACTCTGGTCCGCTGCCTGACCCGGCTGATCGAACCGACCGCGGGAGAGATCTCCATCGCCGGCCAGGACGTGCGCGCCGCCTCCCCCGGCCAGCTCAGGGAGCTGCGCAGGCACCGCGTCAGCATGGTCTTCCAGCATTTCGGCCTGCTGCCGCACCGCAAGGTCCTCGACAACGTCGCCTACGGGCTGGAGGTTCAGGGCGTCCCCCGGGCGAGACGGCACGAGCGGGCCCGGGAGATCCTCTCCCTCGTCGGCCTGGACGGCTCCGCCGACGCCCGCCCCGACCAGCTCTCCGGCGGCATGCAGCAGCGCGTCGGTCTGGCCCGGGCACTGGCCGTGGACCCCGAGGTGCTGCTCTTCGACGAGCCGTTCAGCGCGCTGGACCCGCTGATCCGCCGGGACATGCAGGCGGAGGTCATCCGCCTGCACCGCGAGGTGGGCAAGACCATGGTGTTCATCACCCATGACCTGTCCGAGGCGCTCAAGCTCGGTGAGCGCATCGCGATCATGCGGGCGGGCGCGATCGTCCAGCTCGGTACCGCCGAGGAGCTGGTCGGCGCTCCCGCCGACGACTACGTGGCCGACTTCGTCAGGGACGTGCCCCGGAGCGAGGTGCTCTCGCTGCGCTGGATCTGCCGCCCCCCGCTGGAGGACGACCCCCTCGACGGTCCCGCGCTTCCGGCGGCCACCGTCATCCGCGACGCGGTACCGGCCGCCCTGGGGGCCCGGCCGATCCGCGTCATACACGACGGGGAGCTGATCGGTGTGGTGGACCACCTGGACATCCTGGCGGCGATGGCCGGCGTCCCGGGGCAGACAGCCGGAGCCGGTGCATGACCTCCCGGCAGGCCTCCCTCTCCCCCACACACCTGACCCCGCCCGCATCTCGTTCCAGGACGGCGACGCTGCCGCCCTGGGTGGCGCCGCTCACCGGGGTGGCCGTGGCCGTGGCCGCCTACCTGGTGTTCCGGGACACCGCGCTCCTCCCCCATGACGACGACGCCGCGCAGTTCGGGTTCATCAACGGCGTGCGGGACTGGGTGGACACCAACCGCAACGAGAGCCCGGTCTTCCTGTTCTTCGTGAACTACGTGCGGCTGTCCGTCGGCGGCCTCTACGACCTGTTCCACCTGGTGCTGCACGGTCTCGGCTGGGCAGGGGTCATCGGGGCCTCGGGCGCGCTGGGCCTGCTGGCGGGCGGCTGGCGGATCGCCCTGCTCGCCGTACTGGGGTTCGGCTCGTTCGGGGTGCTGGGAGTGTGGGAGGCGAGCGTCGACACACTCGCGCTCGTGCTCGCGGCGGTCACGCTCTCCCTGCTGGTCGGCCTGCCACTGGGCGTGTGGGCGGGACGTTCGGTACGGCTGCGCCGGCTGCTCACCCCGGTCCTCGACGTCATGCAGATCATGCCGACGTTCGCCTACCTGGCGCCGATGGTGCTGTTCTTCCAGATCGGGAACGCCTCGGCGACGATCACCACGATGATCTACTCGATCCCACCGGCGATCAGGATCACCGCGCTGGCCATCGAGCAGGTCTCCCCGACTGCCGTGGAGGCGTCCACGGCGCTCGGCGCCACCCGTCTGCAGACACTGCGCAAGGTCCACATCCCGCTGGCACGTGCCACGATCGGGCTGGCCGTCAACCAGACCGTCATGATGGCGCTGGCCATGGTGGTGATCGCGGCGCTGATCGCGGCCCCGGGACTGGGCTCGGACATCATCCGGGGGCTCTCCCGGGCCAACGTGGGCGTCATGCTCCCGGCGGGCATCGCAATCGTGGCAATGGCCGTCGTACTGGACCGGATCACCATGGCCGCGGCGACGCGCGAGCCCGTGCCGCCCGGGCCCTCCTCCTTCCGCTCCCGGCGCGCCGGCACGTCGATGATCCTGTCCGCCACCATGCTCGCGTCCTGGAACCTGCCCGCCGAGTTCCCGCAGGGCGCGGTGCTCCGCTTCGCCGGGCCGGTGAACGAGGCCGTGAACTGGGCCAAGTTCTCCTGGTACGGCGTGACCGAGACGGTCAGGAACATCGCCACCGAGGCGTTCCTCAACCCCCTGCAGACCGCGCTCACCACCGCCCCCTGGTGGCTGGTCGCCGCGGTCGTGCTCGCGGTCGCGTGGCGGACCGGCGGACCGCGGCCCGCCGTCACCGCGGTGGGCTGCCTGCTGGCCACGGCGCTGCTCGGGCTGTGGCAGCACACCATGGAGACGCTCACCACCGTGCTGGTCGGGGTGACGCTGGCGCTGGCCGTCGGTCTCGTGCTCGGCATCGCGGCGGCCCGCTCGCCCCGGTTCGCCGCCGTGCAGCGACCACTGCTCGACGCCGCACAGACCATGCCCGCGTTCGTCTACCTGCTGCCCGCGCTGGCGCTGTTCGGCGCGACCCGGTTCACCGCGATCTTCGCCTCGGTGATCTACGCGGTGCCGCCGGTCGTCCGGCTGGTGGAGGACGGGATCAGGACCGTGCCCCCGGTCGTCGTGGAGGCCGCGCGGTCATCCGGCTCCACCGATCGGCAGTTGCTGTGGAAGGTGCAGTTGCCGATGGCCCGCCGGGCGGTCCTGCTCGCCGCCAACCAGGGCATCGTCATGACGCTCGCCATGGTCGTGGTGGGCGGGTTGGTCGGCGCGGGCGGCCTCGGCTACGACGTCGTCTCCGGATTCTCCCAGCGCACCGACTTCGGTATGGGCTTCGCCGCCGGAGTCGCCACGGTGTTGCTCGGCATCATGCTCGACCGGATCACACAGGGTGCCGACGGGCGCCCTTCCCCCCGAAAGAAGAGGATCGCATGAGGATCGGACGCAGGCTCAGCCTGCTCGCCGGTGTCCTGACGCTTGGACTGGCCGCCGCGGGCTGCGGTGGCGCCAAGGTGGAGACCGGCACCAGCTCGGCACAACCGTCCGCCGGCGACACCGGATCGCCGGCGGCCGCCGCGGGCGGCACCGTGAAGATCGCCATCAACCCGTGGGCCGGCTACGAGGCCAGCGCCGCGGTGCTCTCCTATCTGCTGGAGGACAAGCTCGGCTACAAGGTCGAGAAGAAGGAACTGGCCGAGCAGGTCTCCTGGGAGGGGTTCGACAGCGGCGACGTCGACCTCATCGTGGAGAACTGGGGCCACGACGATCTGAAGAAGACCTACATCGAGGAGAAGAAGGTCGCCGTCGAGGCGGGGTCCACCGGGAACAAGGGGGTCATCGGCTGGTACATCCCCAAGTGGATGGCGGACAAGTATCCCGACATCACCGACTACAAGAACCTGAACAAGTACGCCGAGCTGTTCAAGACCTCGGAGTCGGGCGGCAAGGGCCAGCTCCTCTTCGGTGACCCGTCCTACGTCAGCAACGAGGATGCGATCATCAAGAACCTGAAGCTGGACTACAAGGTGGTCGTCGGCGGCAGCGAGGCGGCGCTGATCGAGTCCGCTGTCCAGGCCCAGCAGCAGCAGAAGCCGCTGCTGTTCTACTTCTGGGACCCGCACTGGCTGTTCAACCGGGTCGAGCTGACCCGCGTCAACCTGCCGCCCCACACCGACGGTTGCGACGCCGACGCCAAGAAGGTCGCCTGCGACTACGCCGAGATGGATCTCGACAAGATCGCGAGTACGAAGTTCGCCGACACCGGCGGCAGGGCCTACGAGCTGGTCAAGAACTTCTCCTGGACCAACGACGCGCAGAACGCGGTGGCCAACGACATCACCAACAACGGCCTGAGCGCCGAGGACGCGGCCAAGAAGTGGGTCGAGGCCAACCCGTCCGTCTGGGCCTCCTGGATCCCCCAGTAAACGATCGGCCGATTCTGTGAGAAGACAACTCGCCGGAGCGGTCGCGGCGCTCCTCCTCCTCACCGCGTGCGGCGGCGAGGAGGAGGCGCCCCCGCCGGCCGTCGGCACCGTGAAGATCGCCATCAACGGATGGGCGGGCTACGAGGCCAGCGCCGCGGTACTCAGCCGGCTCCTGAAGCAGGAGCTCGGCTACCAGGTGCAGAGGGTGGAGCTCAACGAGGCCGAATCCTGGGAGGGCATCGAAAAGGGCACCGTGGACGTCATCATCGAGAACTGGGGCCGCGAGGCGGAGAAGAAGACCTACATCGAGGAGAAGAAGGTCGCCGTCTCCGCCGGAAGAAACGGAAATAAAGGGGTAATTGGGTGGTATGTCCCTCAGTGGATGGCCGACCGATATCCGGACATCACTGACTGGCGACAGCTCAACAAGTATGCCCACCTATTTAAGACTGAAAAATCAGGCGATTTAGGCCAGATCCTTGACGGGGACGCCTCATACGTCACCAACGACGAGGCGCTGGTCCGCAATCTCAAGCTCAACTACAGAGTCGTCTATGCGGGCAGCGAGAAGGCCCTGATAAGGGCCGCCAAACTGGCGACCCAGCGGCGCACCCCGCTGCTGATGTACTTCTACGAACCCCAGTGGCTGTTCACCCAGATCAAGCTGGCGAAAGTCAATCTGCCTCCCTATGCGATCGGCTGCGACGCCGACGCCGCGAAGGTCGCGTGCGACTACCCGCCCTACCTGCTCGACAAGATCGTGAGCAGGAAGTTCGCCGACACCGGGGGCAGGGCCTACGAGCTGGTGCGCAACTTCGGGTGGACGAACCACCAGCAGAACGCGGTCGCCAACGACATGACCAACAACGGTCTGAGCGCCGACCAGGCGGCGCGGAAGTGGATCGACGCGAACAAGATCGTGTGGAAGGACTGGGTGCCCGGCTGACCTGTGGCCCGCCGCCGTGACCGTCCGGCGGCGGGCCGTACGGTCTAGGCCGGCATGCCGTAGGCCGCGCGGACCCGCAGGACGTGCTCGACCAGCGTGATCAGCGTGCCTTTGACCGAGTCGCGGGAACGGGCGTCGGTGCGCACGATAGGCACATGGGGTGCGAGGGCCAGCGCCTCTCGCACCTCCTCCTCCGTGTGGTGGAAATGCCCGTCCCAGCCGTTGATGCCGACCACGAAGGGAAGCTTGGCCTCCTCGAAGTAGTCGATCGCCGGGAAGCCGTCGGCCAGCCGCCGGGTGTCGATCAGGACCACCGCGCCGAGCGCGCCGCGGACCAGGTCGTCCCACATGAACCAGAACCGGTGCTGGCCCGGCGTGCCGAACAGATAGAGGATCAGGTCACGGTCCAGCGAAAGGCGGCCGAAGTCCATCGCGACCGTGGTCGTCGCCTTGTTCGGCGTGAGACCGAGGTCGTCGATGCCGGCGCTGGCGTCGGTCATCACCGCCTCCGTGGTCAGCGGGAGGATCTCCGACACGGCACCCACGAACGTGGTCTTGCCGACGCCGAACCCGCCCGCGACGACGATCTTCGTCGACGTCAGGCCGCCATGGTTAGAGCCTGCGGAGTCCACTGAGCACCCTTTCGAGCATGTTGAGATCCGGTTGTCCCTGGTCAAGTCGTGGCTGGTGGAGCCGGACAAGACCCTCGTCGGCCATGTCCGCCACCAGCACGCGGGCCACGCCCAGCGGGACCCTCAGCAGTGCCGAGATCTCGGCGACCGACCGGAACGCACGACACAGCCTGATGATGGCGTCCTGCTCGGGGGTGAGCAGGACCAGCTCCTCGTCCCTGATGAACGAGGAGGAGACCAGGGTCTCCATCGCCATGTGATACCGGGGTTCGGAACGACCACCGGTTACCGCGTATGGACGGAACAGGGGCTCTTCGTCCCCGGTTCCGTCACGCCCGAGCACGTCCCTCTCCTGCGGAGAACTCGATCACTACCGCCCCCGGGAGGTCTGCAGTTCGGCCCGGAGGGCCGGGGTGAGCACCTGACCCGCTCTGTCGACGAGCAAGGTCATCTGGTAGGCCACCAGACCCATGTCGCAGTCGGGAGAGGCCAGCACCGCGAGCACGGAACCGTCGCTGATCGCCATGACCAGCATCAGGCCGCGCTCCATCTCGACCACCGTCTGGGTCACGGCCCCGCCCTCGAACACGCGGGACGCGCCCACGGTCAGGCTGAGCAGACCGGCCGCGACGGCAGCCAGCTGATCGGCCCGGTCGTCCGGGAATCCCTCCGAGCTGGCGATCCGCAGTCCGTCCGCGGAGACGCACACCGCGTGCGCGACACCGGGGGTACCACGGACGAACTCGGTGATCAGCCAGTCGAACTTACGCGCCTCATGGCTGAGAGTCGTCACGAGCCCTCCTCATTGTCCGCCAGGCTCCTGGCGGTGTCCTCGTTCAGTTCGGCACGGCCCCGCCGTACGCCCTGCTGGAAACTCGACAGACGGTTACGGACCCGTTCAGGCGAGAAAGACGGCATCGGGCTGGACGGCACGCTGGCCGCGGCGCCGGGCACCAGATTGGCCTTGGGGGTCCGCTTGGGCAGACCCGCCGAGGTGAGCCCGCCGAGGGCGGGCTCACTCGCCGCTTGAGCCGCCTGCCATCCGGCGTCGGCAGCGGTCTGCCAGTGGTCCGGCTCACGGGCCGGCATCCGCTCCCCTGCCGGTTCGCGGATCGACGGGCCGTTCACCGGTATGGACGCCTCACCCACGGGGTCGGGCGGAGCGGGCTGCGGGGCGTCCTCCCGCCGCGCGGGCCCGTCGGCCCCGTGTCCATCCGTGCCGTCGGCCCGGCGGAACCAGGCCGACTCGATGGAGGCGAAGATCGGCAGGAACTCCTCCTGCTCGGATTCGAGCGGTGAGACCCGTACGACCGGCATCGAGGCGGTCGCCGGGTCGTCCTCGGAGGCCTGTCCCCAGGCGGAGAAGACAGAACCGGGAACACTCCCGGAACCGTTCGTGCCCGGCACCTGACGCTTGGGGAGGGGAAAATCGCCCGCCGGCACCGGAGCGCCGAGCTCGCCCTGCGGCCGGCCGAAGGCCGGGCTGTCGCCCGCGAACGACGTGGAGCCGAACGGGGCGGCCTGGCCGTCGGAGACCTGGCCGAACGAGCTCTGACCGAACGAGCTCTGACCGAACGGGGCGGCCTGGCCGGAAGGCTGCTGGCTCTGCGGCTCGGCGCCCCACGATGGGGTGATGGGCGGCTGGACCGCCTCGACAATGAGCTCCGGCGGGAAGAGGACCATGGCGATGAGACCGCCGGCCTCCTGCGGGCGGAGCTGGACGCGGATGCCGTGGCGCAGGGCCAGCCGGCCGACCACGAACAGACCCATCCGCCGCGACACCGAGACGTCGACGACGGGCGGGTCAGCCAGGCGCCGGTTGATCTCGATCAGTTCCTCGGTGGTCATACCGATGCCGGCGTCGCTGACCGCGAGCAGCGCGCCACCGCCCTCGATCATGCTGCTGGAGACCACGACCTGGCTGGCCCGGGGGGAGAACTGGATGGCGTTCTCCACCAGCTCGGCCACCAGGTGGACGATGTCGTTGGCGGAGCTTCCGGCGACCGAGATCGTGCGGTGCACCTTGATCTGCACCCGCTCGTAGTCCTCGACCTCCGACAGCGAGGCACGCACGATGTCGACGAGCTTGGCCGGCTGGCTACGCCTGCGGGTCGGCTCGTGCCCGGCGAGAACCAGGAGGTTCTCGGAGTTGCGGCGCATGCGGGTGGCGAGGTGGTCGAGCTTGAACAGGTCCGCCAGGCGGCCGCCGTCCTCCTCTCCCTTCTCCAGGCCGTCGATCAGTGAAATCTGCCGCTCGACCAGGGTCTGGGTACGACGCGACAGGTTGACGAACATCGCGCTGATGTTGGAGCGGAGCTCGGACTCCTCGGCGGCCAGCCGCACGGCCTGCCGGTGGACCTCGTCGAAGGCCTTCGCGACCTCCCCGATCTCGTCCTTGGTGTCGACCGAGATGGGGGCGATGTCGGGAGGCTGGGAGTCTCCGGAGACCCGGAGCTTGCGCACGACCTCGGGGAGCGTGAATCCGGCGACGTCCAGCGCCTCGGCTCTCAGGCGGCGCAGCGGCAGGACCATCGAGCGGGCGATCAGCACGGTCAGGCCGAGGACCAGGAGCAGCAGGATCAGGATGAACCCGGACGTGATGATCGCGTTGCGCTGCTCGGTGTCCTCCAGCATACGGGCCCGGGTGACCACGTCACCGGCGACCTTGGTCTCGACCTTCTTCATCGCGTCCACGACCGCGCCGTTGTCCGAGAACCACTCCTTGACCTGGTTGAAGCTGGAGAGCAGGCGGCCCGTGTTGCGGGGGTCGCTGGCGAGCACGATGGCCCTGGCCTTGGTCAGCTCGGCGCGGTGGATCTTCTCGTCGATCATGGCCTTGACGAGGAGCTGGCCGTTCTCCGGGCTCGCCTCGATGCTGAAGTTCGCCTTGTACTCCTCCACCCGCGACCGGGAGGCGATGAACTTCTCGATCTCCTGGGCGTTGATCAGCGAAGGCGCGTAGTAGCCGGCCAGCAGGCGGGCCCGCTGCTTGGAGACCTCCTCCTTGGCGTAGGCCAGCGCGCTGAGCGCGCGCATATTGCCGGTGATCTCCGTGTCCTCGCTGACCAGCGTGAGCTCCTCGTGGAGCTGGAGCAGCGGGGCGACCATGAAGGCGTACCGTTCCGCCTGGGTCGTCCCGAGCAGCTGGCGCAGCGCCTTCAGGCCGGAGAGCTGGTAGGTCACGTCCTTGGCGGCCTTGGCCACGCGGACGCCGTAGGACTCGTCGATCGCCTGCAGGTCCAGCAGGACCTTGCTGACCAGTGCGTCAACCGTCTTCCGCTGCGCTTCGGCGCTGTTCTTCAGCCCCTTATTCGAGGGCTGGAGCGAGGCCCACGCGCTCCGGTCGCGTTCCAGACCGAGAGCTTGGGCCAGGTCGCGGATATCACCGGAGTACTCGGCCGCTGACGCGGTCCGCTGGTAGCCCGCCACGCTGTCGACAGAGGCGACCACTCGGGTGCCGGCGAGCAGGACGCCCACCGCGGTCGGCACCAGGATCAGGGCCGTGAGACGCGACCGCACACGCCAGTTCCGCAGACCGAACCGGGCGGCAGGCCGCTTGCCACGGTCGCGTGCAGAAGCACCGCCGCTCTCGGATGTCGCCGTCACCGCTCTCGCTACCCCTAACCGTCACGACATATGTGGTCAGTATCAGACCACAAGGTCACGGGACACGATCGACATAGCCGACAAACCGGGCGTAATCGTTACGAAGGTGACGAGAGAACGATTGCTTGTGGTTACCGTAAGGCGGCAAGCACATGGTCCCGCACCTGTGCTCGCTGGGCCTCATCAGTCAGCGGACGTCCGGCGTTGTCCACGACATAGAAGACATCCACGACCTCTGCGCCGAGAGTCTCCACACGCGCGGCGCGTACGTCAAGGCCGCAGTCGCCGAAAACTCTGCCGATCCGCCACAGAAGACCGGGACGGTCGTGCGCGCGCACTTCTACGACGGTTGCCGTGTTGGACGCGTCATCCACGAGCGTAACCCACGGCGGAGCCACCGGTACATGGGTTGGGCGCAGTGATCGGGTCCTCCGGGCCAGCCGTTGCTCGATGTCGAGCCGACCGGCCAGGACCAGCCTCAGATCGGCCTCCAGCGTCGCCGGGTCGGGCGGTGAGCCGTACTCGGGGACGACCGAGAACTCGATGACCGCCGTGGATCCGGCCGAGGCGGCCGAGGCTGCGCGGACCACCATCCGGTGTGCGGCGAGCACCCCGGCCGCGCGCCACAACAGCCCCGCCCTGTCCGGGGCGACCACGGTGACCGCTCCCCCGTGAACGCGTACGGCACCGCCACCGTGCCGGGCCAGGGACGCCTGTGCGGCCGAGAGCACCGGCGCGGGCGGCAGCGGGGTGCCGGACAGGACCGAGCGCACCCGGCGGACGAGGTCGGCGACCAGGGAGGCCTTCCAGGAGTTCCAGGCAACCGGTCCGGTCGCGTTGCCGTCGGCCACAGCGAGCATGGCCAGCAGTTCGAGGACCTCGCGTGAGCCGACGGCCTCGGCCACCTGGGAGATCGTCACCGGATCGTCCAGGTCGCGGCGGGTCGCCGTCTTGGGGAGCAGCAGGTGGTGGCGGACCACGGTCTCCAGGGTGTCCACGTCCGCCGGGGGCAGGCCGATCCGGATGCCGATGTCGCGGGCCACCACCGCACCGGTGGCCGAGTGGTCGCCGGGCCAGCCCTTGCCGATGTCGTGCAGGAGCGCGGAGATGAGCAACAGGTCGGGCCGGGACACCTCACGGGTGAACGAGGCGGCCCCGGCTGCGGTCTCGATCAGGTGCCGGTCCACGGTGTAACGGTGCACGGGGTTGCGCTGCGGGCGGTGCCGTACCCGCTCCCAGTCGGGCAGGAGCCGCGCCGGCACCCCCGCCTGGTCCAGCTCCTCCCAGACCGGCACCGCCGCACGCCCCGCGCCGAACAGCGCGACCAGCGCGTCCCGCGCCTCGTCCGGCCACGGGACCGGGAGCGGCGGAGACCCGGCGGCCAGCGCGTTCACGGTGGCGGGCGCGAGAGGCAGCCCCGCCTCGGCGGCGGCCGCGGCCGCGCGGAGTACGAGCACGGGGTCCTTCCGCGGATCGGCCCCGCGAGCGAGCACGACCTCCCCGCCGTGCTCGACGACGCCGTCCGCGAGCGGACGGCGCCCTCTTGGAGAGGGACCCGACAGCAGCCGGTCGACGGTGCGCCAGGTGGCGTCGGAGGCGTGCGCGACCGTCCGTCCCGCCTCGGCGAGCCTGCGCATCAGCGCCTCGGCATCGAGCAGACCCAGCGTTCCGGCGACCGCTTCCTGTTCCTGGAGAACCAGCCGGTCGGCTCTCCGAGCGGTCACCAGGTGCAGGGCGTGCCGCACGTCGAGCAGAAGTTCGTAGGCCTCCCGGACCCGGGGTCCCGGGGCCGAGGCGACCCAGGCGACGGCCACGGCCTGCATCGCCTGCACGTCGCGGATCCCGCCGTGTGAGTCCTTGAGATCGGGTTCGAGCAGGAACGACAGCTCACCGCCCGCCTCGGCGCGCTTGTCCGAGGCCTCCCGCAGCTCGCCCAGGCGGCGCCTGCAATCGGCCCGCCACTCGGAGAGCACGGCCTCACGCGCCGCGCGCGTCAGGCCGGGGTCCCCCGCCACGTGCCGGGCCTGGATCAGCCCGAGCACCGCCTTGAGATCGTCCCTGGCGACCGTGGCCGCCTCGTCCACTGTCCGCACCGAGTGGTCGAGACCGACGCCGGAGTCCCAGACGGGGTACCAGACACGGTCGGCGATGCGAGCCACGTCGTCCCGGCCACTGTGCAGCAGGACCAGATCCAGGTCACTGCCCGGAGCGAGCTCCGCGCGGCCCAGGCTTCCCACCGCGACGAGCGCGACGCCACCGAGGGCGCCGAGACTTCCGTGCTTTCCTTCGCGCCCGTACGGTGTGCCGCAGGCGGCCCGGAGCAGGTCCGTCAGCCACCGGTCGACGTCCGCGGCCCGTTCCTTACGGGCCGCGGCGTACGAGCGGGTGTCGCCTCTCACCGGCTAGAGCGCCTCGGGTCCGCGCTCTCCGGTGCGGACCCGGATCACCGTGTCCACCGGAACGGACCAGACCTTGCCATCACCGATCTTGCCGGTCTGCGCGGCCTTGACGATGACGTCGATGACGTCCTCGGCGTCCTCCTCCTCGGTGAGCACCTCAAGCCGGACCTTGGGCACCAGATCCACCTGGTACTCGGCGCCCCGGTAGACCTCGGTGTGACCGCGCTGGCGGCCGTACCCGCTGGCCTCGCTGACCGTCATGCCCCTGACGCCGAACTGTTCCAGGGCCGCCTTCACGTCATCGAGCTTGAAGGGCTTGATGACCGCGGTGATGAGTCTCATACGTCCACCTTCCTGGACACCGGGGCGACAGCCGGACCACTGGGGGAGGCCACGCCGGAGGAGTGGATGGTGCCGAGGTCGTAACCGGTCTCGGCATGGGTGGTGATGTCGATTCCCGCGATCTCCTGTTCCCCGGTGACGCGGAAGCCCATCGTCCTGTCGATGACCTTGGCGATGATCCACGAGACGGCGAAGGAGTACAGGCCCACCGCGACCGGGCCCAGCACCTGCACGCCGAGCTGGGAGATCGGGCCGCCGTAGAGGAGGCCCTTCTCCTGACCGCCGGCGGACGGGTAGGCCGCGACGGCACCGAGTGCCACCGCGCCGACGACACCGCCGACCAGGTGCACGCCGACCACGTCCAGGGAGTCGTCGTAGCCGAACCTGTACTTCAGGCCGACCGCGTAGGCGCAGGCCACACCGGCCAGCGCGCCGATGACAGAAGCCGCCCAGGGGTCGACGAAACCACAGGCCGGGGTGATGGCGACCAGGCCGGCGACGGCACCGGAGGCGAGGCCGAGACTGCTGGCGTGGCCGTCCCGGAGCCTCTCGACCAGGAGCCACGCGCCGGCGGCGACCGCGGCGGCGATCTGGGTGTTCATGAACGCCAGACCGGCGGTCCCGTCCACGGCGAGCTCGGAGCCGGCGTTGAAACCGAACCAGCCGAACCACAGCAGACCGGCGCCGAGCAGGACGAGCGTGAGGTTGTGCGGCCGCATCGGTTCCCTGCGCCAGCCGATCCGTCTGCCGATCACGAGCGCGACCGCCAGGGCCGCGGCACCGGCGTTGATGTGGACGACCGTGCCTCCGGCGAAGTCCTCGATGCCGAGGCTGCTCAGCCAGCCTCCGCCCCATACCCAGTGGGCGACGGGGAAGTAGACGACACTCACCCAGACGATCGCGAAGACGACCCAGGCACCGAACTTGACGCGGTCGGCGAGCGCACCGCTGATCAGGGCGACCGTGATGATCGCGAAGGTCATCTGGAACACGGAGAAGACCAGGCTCGGCATGCCCGTGCCGTCGGCCTTCGTCGCGGTCTCCACCATCCTGGTCAACCCGATGTTGTCGAGACCGCCGATGAGCTTGTTGACGATGCCCGAGCCGTCCCCAGCGGTGTCGAAGGCCAGAGAGTGGCCGTAGAGAACCCAGGTGATCGTCACGACGATGATGCTGACCCACGACATCATCATCATGTTGAGGACACTTTTGGCCCTGGTCATGCCCCCGTAGAAGAACGCGAGTCCAGGAGTCATCAGCAGCACCAGGGCAGTGGCCGTGAGCATCCAGGCAGTGGTGCCGCCATCGATCTTCATTCGACGCGACCCTCCCTTACAAATGGCGTGTGGCCGTTCTCACCGTCGCAGTGAACGCTTCCCGAGCTCCGTCGACCGGCCGCGCACTGCCATTGCGCCCAGCGTCTTCTCCTGCCGTTTCAGGTCGCGACCTCGCGTGTTTCACCTCTGTGAAACTCGGCCACACGGTGTTTCGAGGAGGTTTCGGACAGAGCGGCGCTTGACCCCGAGATGACCTCAACTATGGTTAGGTATGCCTTACCTAATATTTTGAGGGAGTCCAATGACCATCCGCCTGGCCAAGGCCGCGGCTGCCGTCCTGTTGTCGACCATCGCCCTGGCGGCCTGTGGTTCCTCCGGCGACGAGCAGGCCGCCGAGGGCCCGACCCGGACGATCAAGCACGCGATGGGCGAGACGGAGGTGCCCGAGTCCCCCCAGCGGGTCATCGTGCTCGACACCGACAAGCTCGACACCATGGTCTCTCTGGGCCTCACGCCGGTCGGCGCCGCACAGGCGGCCGAGAACCAGACATGGCCGAAATACCTGGGATCCGCGCTGGACGCCACCCAACCGGTCGGCACCCTCCAGGCACTCAACCTGGAGGCCATCTCCGCGCTCAAGCCGGATCTGATCCTCGGCACGAAGTTCCGGCAGGAGCAGTTCTACGACAAGCTCAAGCAGATCGCGCCCACCGTGTTCACCGAGAAGGTCGGGACCACGTGGAAGGAGAACCTCCTCCTCGACGCCGACGCGCTTGGAAAGAAGGCGGAGGCGGAGAAACTTCTCGCCGACTACCAGGCCCGTGCACGGTCCCTGGGCGGCTCCGACGCGGTCAGGGTCAGCATCGTGCGTTTCATGCCCGCCCAGATCCGGATGTACGGCCCCGAGTCGTTCAGCGGCATCGTCGTCGGCGACGCCGGTTTCGGCCGTCCCGAACCGCAGCAGCTGGCGGACGCCCAGGACCGGCGGTTCGGCGAGCTGAGCCAGGAGAACATCTCCCAGGCGGACGGCGACGTGCTCTTCTACAGCGCCTACGGTGCCCAGGCGGCACAGAGCCAGGCCGCCGTCACCGGAGGCCCCCTCTGGAAGAACCTGCCGCCGGTCAAGGACGGCAGGGCCCACAACGTGGACGATGAGACCTGGATGACCGGCATCGGCGTCACCGCCGCCGGAAAGATCCTCGACGACCTGGAGAAGTACGCCAAGCCTTAGGCGGTTACGGCCGGCGCTGTGTCCCTTGAAGATTGAGTCGTGTCCGGTCGGTTCGCGCTGTGGTGGCCGGGTGTTCCGGCCGGCCACCGCAGCGCGAACCGACCTGAGCCCCGCCCGAAGTCGGGCAGGGCTCGGAAGGCACGGCCCGGGTGAGCCGGGAATCAGGCGGCCGTGGCCATCTTCCGGAGACGGGCCAGGGCGTCGCGCTCGATGCGCCGGGCGCGGTCGCGGCCGATGCCGTAGCGCTCACCGACCTCGGTCAGCGTGTGCTCGCGGCCGTCCATCAGGCCGTAACGCCAGCGGAGCATCTCGCGGGTCTGTCCCTCCAGCCCGGTAAGCCACTGCTCCAGGTGCTCGCGCTCCAGGATGTCCATGGCCTGCTGCTCGGGATCGGCCCACGTCTCGTCGGCGATCATGTCGCCGAGCTCGGTCTCGTCCTCGTCGCCCACGCCGAGCTGGAGGGAGACGGGGTCGGATGCCCAGCGACGTAGCTCGCGGACCCGCTCGATCGGCAGTTCCAGCACCGCGGCCAGGTCGGCGTCCGTCGGCTCCTGGTCGAGCTCGGCCAGCATGTCGCGCCGGACCCGCATCAGCCGGGTCATCTGCTCACCCGCGTGGGTGGGCAGCCGGACCGGCCGGGCCTGCTCGTGGATCGCGCGACCCACGGACTGGCGGATCCACCAGGTGGCGTATGTGGAGAACTTGTAGCCACGCCGGTAATCGAATTTCTCGACCGCCCGCACCAGGCCCAGATTTCCTTCCTGAACCAGATCGATCAGCGGCATTCCCCTTCCGGAGTATTTGCGCGCGACCGCCACCACAAGACGTAGATTGGCCTGGATGAATTCATCTTTGGCCCGCTGCCCCGAAACAGCCAGTCGTTCGAGTTCCTCATCGGCGGCGTCCGCGATCCGCGGCTCCGCCAGCCCGCCGTCCAGTAACTGCTCCGCGAAGAGGCCCGCCTCGATCCGCTTGGCGAGTTCGACCTCTCCCTCCGCGGTGAGCAGGGGGACCCGCCCGATCTCAGCCAGGTAGGTTCCCAGCAGGTCCCGATCAGAGACCTGCTGATCCTGCGTCCGATTCCCCGTCGGCCTTGCCATCCGATGGCACCTCGCTCCGCCTGCTTATGGCATGTCCGCACGCTCGCCCAAGGCCCCGTGCCCGCGGACATGTTGCTTACCTGACCAACGTTCGGATCAGCGCAAAGATTCCCTAAAGAAGTACGCCCGAAGAACGGTTTGAATTTCCTCCTCAAGGAGGATGTCTCCGAACGTAACGTCACAGGCATTTCGGTCTTCCCAGCCGGCGGGGTTTCAAACCAGGCGGCGGCCCTCCCTCCAGACCTGGGCCACCAGAGGCACACCCGGCCGGTAGGCCAGATGGACGTAGGAGGGAGCGTCCAGGATCACCAGATCACCGCGGGCCCCCACCCTCAGCGTGCCGACGTCGTCGCGGCGCAGCGCCCGGGCTCCGCCGTACGTGGCGGCCCTGATCGCCTCCAAGGGCGTCATCCGCATCTCACGGACCGCCAGCGCCAGGCAGAACGGCATGGACGAGGTGAAGGACGAGCCGGGATTGCAGTCGGTGGCCAGCGCGACGGTCACTCCCGCGTCCAGCAGGCGGCGCGCGTCCGGGTACGGCGAGCGGGTGGAGAACTCCGCGCCGGGCAGCAGGGTGGCCACCACCCCGGCCGAGGACAGCGCCGAGACGTCGTCGTCGGTCAGGTGGGTGCAGTGGTCGGCCGACGCGGCACCCACCTCGGCGGCGATCCGCGCGCCCGGGCCGTTGCCGAGCTGGTTGGCGTGGATCCGGGGCAGCAGCCCGGCCTTGATCCCGGCGAGCAGGATCTCCCTGGTCTGGTCGGCGTCGAACGCGCCGCGCTCGCAGAACACGTCCACCCACCTGGCGTACGGCGCGCAGGCCTCCAGCATCTCCCCGGTGACCGTGCGGACGTAGTCGTCGGCCGAGGACGCGTCCGGCGGCACGACGTGCGCGCCCAGGTAGGTGGTCTCCTCGGTGAACCGCCGGGCGATCTCCAGGGACCTGCGCTCGTCCTCGACCGTCAGGCCGTAGCCGCTCTTGATCTCGACCGTGGTGGTCCCCTGGGCGAGCATCTCGGCGACCAGCGCGGCCGTCCTGTCCGCCAGGAGGGTGCCGGTGGCCGCTCGGGTCGCCGCGACCGTGGTGCGGATGCCTCCGGCGGTGTAGGGCTCCCCCGACATGCGGGCGGTGAACTCGGCCGTACGGTCTCCGCCGAAGACCAGATGAGCATGGCTGTCCACGAAACCGGGGATCACACAGCGCCCGTCCACGTCCACGCGTTCGTCGGCGCCGGGATCCTCACCCGCGGCTCCGGCCCACACCACCTGGCCGTCCTCGACCACCAGAGCGGCGTCCTCGATCTCCTCCCGCTCCGGATCACCGGTATAGAGCAGCCCGATCCGGTCAAAGAGCACACTCACCGCTCGCTCACTCCTTCTCTCCTCGTGCCTCGGCGATCGCCTCGCCGAGCAGCGCGCCCACGTCGCCGAGGACGTGCCTGCCCTCGGCGACGACCCGGCGTCCACCCGAGACCACCGAGTGCACGTCCGCGGCCGTCGCGGCGAAGACCACCATCTCCGGGGCGCCGCTGTGGGACGCACCCGCCGTGCGGACCGAATCCAGCCGTACGGACACCAGGTCTGCCCACGCACCCGGTACGAGCATGCCCGCGTCGGGGAAGCCCAGGGAGGCGTGCCCCGCGGCGGTCGCGGCCTGGAGCAGCTCGGCGGCCGTCCAGTGGCCGCGCTGCTCGGTGACCAGCCGCTCGTCCAGCTCGACCGCGCGGGCCTCCTCGAACAGGTCGATGACCGCGTGGCTGTCGGAACCGAGGGTGATCGGCGCGCCCGCCTCGAACAGCGCCCTGGCAGGGCCGATGCCGTCGGCCAGGTCGCGCTCGGTCGTCGGGCACATGCAGACATGGGTGCTCGACTGGCCGAGCAGCGCGATGTCGGAGTCGGACAGGTGTGTCGCGTGCACCGCGGTGGCGCGGGGGCCGAGCACGTCGTGCTCGGCCAGCACCCGGACCGGGCCGGCGGCGTACATCTCCACGCAGGCGGCGTTCTCCGCGCGCTGCTCGGACACGTGGACGTGGATAGGGAAGGCGTGGTGGTGGGAGAACCTGCTGACGGTCGGCATCTGCTCGCAGGGGACCGCGCGGACCGAGTGGACGGCCACGCCGATCTCCACGTCCTCCACCCCCCGGTAGGTGTCGGCGAGGGCCTCGACCCGTACGGCCCACCTGTCGGCGTCACCGTCGCCGAAACGGAGCTGGGTGCCGACCAGCGGAGCACCGAAGCCACCGCTCAGGTAACAGGCGTCCAGCAGCGCGATACGCAGGCCGGCGTCCCGCGCGGCCTGGACGAGCGCGTGGCCCATGACGTTCGGATCGTCGTACGGGGTACCGCCCGGCCCGTGGTGAAGGTAGTGGAACTCCCCGACGGCGGTGATCCCGGCCAGTGCCATCTCGGCGAACGTGGCCCTGGCCAGCCTGAGGTAGGAGTCGGGGTTCAGCGTCGCGGCCACGCCGTACATCTGCTCGCGCCAGGTCCAGAAGCTGCCCTTCTCCCGCTGTGTCACCCCTCGCAGGGCCCGGTGGAAGGCGTGGGAGTGCGCGTTGGCCAGTCCTGGAACGGTCAGGCCGGCGAGCCGGACGGCTCCCGCCGGCGGATCGGCCATGCCCGGGGTGATCTCCGCGATCCGGGAGCCCTCGACCCGGACGAGCACCCCCGCGACGACCTCACCGGGCGGCAGCCAGGCGAGCTCACACCAGTAGTTCAGCTCCGGCACAGCTCCTCCAGAATGGTCGCGAGGGCGGCAACGCCCGCGTGGCAGTCAGACATCTCGGCGTGTTCGTCCGGGGAGTGAGAGATTCCCGTTGGATTGCGGACGAACACCATCGCACTGGGCACACCGGCGGACGCGAGGATCCCGGCGTCGTGGCCGGCCCCGGTCGCCAGGACGGGTGCTCCCCCCAGGGCCGCGGCGATCCGCTCCCTCAGGATCTCGTCGAAGTCGACGACGGGGGTCCACGACTCGGCGCTGATTTCGGCCCTGGAGAACTCGGCGAGCTCGGCGACCAGCGCCCGGACCTCCTCCTCGTCGCCGCCCCTGGCGTCCAGCCAGGCGCTGACCAGCCCGGGGATGGCGTTGGCGTTGTTGGGCGACACGCGGAGCCTGCCGAAGGTGGCCACCACGCCGCGCCGCTCGGCGGCCTGACGGGCGTGCAGCACCGTCCTGGCAAAGGGCAGCATCGGGTCGTCGCGGTCTTCCAGCCGGGTGGTGCCCGCGTGGTTGGCCTGGCCGTGGAAGTCGAAGCGCCAGCGGCCGTGCGGCCAGATGGCGGCGGCCACGCCGACCGGCGCACCCCGGTGGACCAGGTCCTGCCCCTGCTCGACGTGGAGCTCCACGAAGACGCCGACGTGACCGAGAGTCTCGTCATCACGGCCGAGCTCGCCGGGGTCGCGCCCGGCCCCGCGCAGCACCTCGGCCATCGAGTCGCCCTCGTCGTCGGTCAGCCCGCGCGCCCGGTCGGGGTCGAGTGCGCCGGTGAGCAGCCGGGAGCCCATGCAGGGGACACCGAACCTGGCGCCCTCCTCGTCGGTGAAACAGGCCACTCCCAGCGGACGGGCGGGCTCGAAGCCCCTGGCTCGCAGCGTGTCGAGGGCGGCGAAGGCGGACACGACGCCGAGGGGGCCGTCGAAGGCGCCGCCCTGCCGTACCGAGTCCAGGTGGCTGCCCGTGACGACGCCCGGCCTGTCCGACGGATCACCCCACCAGGCCCACAGGTTGCCATTGCGGTCCTCTCTTAGATCGAGGCCGCGCCGGGCGGCCTCCTGACCGAACCACTGCCGCAGCTCCAGATCGGCGGGCGACCAGGCGTCACGGAGGTAGCCCCGGGTCCGGCTGTCGCGTCCGAGGTGCGCGATGGCACCCCACATTTCGTCGAACACCCCTCCATTATGTGAATGGAGTCATTCATTGGCGAGCCCGAATCTCTTTCAGTTTGCGGATCCCGCCGCCGGGCGGACGGTGATGTCGGTGATGTGAGCATCGGGAGAGGCCGTCACGGCCGCGACAACCGCCCGGGCCACCGACTCCGGGGCCAGGTATTTCTCCGGCTCGTAGGCCCCGCTCTCCTGTGCCCGCACCCCGCGCTGCATGTCGGTGTCCACCCGTCCCGGGTAGACCGTGGTCACCCGGAGGCCGGGCTCCTCCAGCCGCAACGCGTCGGCGAAGGCGCGCAGCGCGAACTTGCTGGCCGCGTAGGAGCCCCAGTTCGGGTTGGCCCGCTGTCCCGCCCCCGAGTTGATCAGCACCACCTGGCCGTGGGCCGCGCGCAGCGCGGGCAGCAGCAGCCGGGTCAGCTCGGCCACCGCGATCACGTTGATCTCCATCGTCCGCCGCCAGACCTCGGCGGGGGTCTCGGCGATCCGCCCCAGGGTCACCACGCCGGCGCTGTGCACCAGCACGTCGAGCCGGTCGATCCCGGCGACGTCGGCCTCGGTGACGGCGGTGAGCTCCACCGGCCAGGGCTGGGCGTTGGGCAGGCCAGCGCAGATCTTGGCCAGCGCCTCGGCGTCCCGGCCGCCGAGCAGCAGGTCATGGGTGGGGGCGAGGGCGTGTGCGATCGCGGCCCCGACCCCTCGGGAAGCTCCGGTGACCAGTGCGGTCGGGCGTACGGACATGCGATTCACCCTACTCCGGGCCGACGGGGGGCTTCCGCGCTCCCCCGGCGGCCCCACGGGCCCCAAGCCCGGTGTGACCCCCCCGGCGGCTCCGGCCCCTACTGCGGGCGGAAGGTGGCGGGTCCCGGGCGCTCCAAGGTCAGGGCGTAGACGTTGTGCGGGTAGCGGTGGTCGTTCGGCTGGATTCTGACCTCCTCCCCGGCGGCCTCCAGGATCACGCACCGGTACCACTCGCCGTCCTCCAGGAACTCCCACGGCCGCATCAGCACCTCCAGCCCCGACCGATGGACCTCGTCGGAGGCGGCCTCCTCGGGGCGCGGCTCCCCCAGCGGGTAGCCGAACACGGTGAGCGGCTCCCACACACCGCCCACCGGCCGCAGGAATCCCAGCAGGGCACCGTCGCCGTCACGTCTGATCTCTCGCATGGTTGACACCATATACAAACTTGAATACAAATTTGAATATGTCCTCCACTCGCGTCCTGCTGCTCGGCGTGCTGCTCGACGGCCCGCTGCACGGCTACGAGGTACGGCGCCGCCTCGAACTCATGGGCACCCACCACTGGGCCAACGTGGCCTACGGCTCGATCTACCACGGCCTGGGCAAGATGGCCGACGAGGGCCTGCTGGAACGGGTGGAGGAGGGCAAGGGCGGCAAGACCGTCTACGCGATCACCGAGATCGGCCGGTCGGAGTTCTCTCGGCTCCTGCTGAGCAACTGGTGGGAGATCAAGCCGATCGTCGACCCGTTCCAGGTGGCGCTGACCTTCATGGACCGGCTGCCCGTGGCCGAGCTGAAGTCGGCGATGGAGGCCCGGGCCGCGCAACTCCGGTTCTCCGTGGAGATGGTCCGGCGGGCCATGGGCGGCAAGCAGGCCTTCGGTGCCCCCCGGCACATCGACGAGTGCCTGCGGCTCAACATCCTCCAGCTCCAGGCCCAGCTGACCTGGGTGGAGGAGGCCACCGAGAAGATCGAAAAGGGCGAGCTCCCCTGAAAACCGGTTGACCCTCCACCAGCGGGAGGGTTCAGTCTCTCCGGGTGACACCCGGGGGCGTCACCGTCTTCCCGGAACACCCCGCTTTCCCGGAACACCCCCGAAACGGAGAATCATGATCATTGAAGCGCACGGCCTGCGCAAGACCTTCACCGCCAAACGCGGGCGGGGCAGAACGGAGGAGGTCGAGGCCGTCCGGGGCATCGACCTGAGCGTCGGTGAGGGTGAGATCTTCGCCGCCCTCGGCCCGAACGGCGCGGGCAAGACGACCACCGTCCGGATGCTGGCCACCTTCACCGTCCCCACCGCAGGGACCGCCCGGGTGGCCGGGTACGACGTGGTCCAGGACGCGGCGAAGGTCCGGGAGAAGATCGGCTACGTCAGCCAGGCCGGTGGCGTGGACGACAACGCCCCCGGCCTGGAGACCCTGGTCCTGGCCGCCCGCCTCGCGGGGATGACCCGCCGGGACGCGCTGGCCCGCGCCGGGGAGCTGCTGGAGACCTTCAGCCTGACCGAGATCGCCAGGCGCCCGGCCCGGACGCTCTCCGGTGGGCAGAAGCGGCGGTTCGCCCTGGCCGTCGGCCTGGTGAACCGGCCCCCGCTGATCTTCCTGGACGAGCCCACCACCGGCCTCGACCCGCAGAACCGCGCCAACCTCTGGGACGAGATCCGCGCGCTGCGCGACGCGGGCACGAGCGTCCTGCTGACCACCCACTACCTCGACGAGGCCGACGCGCTCTGCGACCGGCTGGTCATCATCGACCATGGCCTGATCGTCGCCGAGGGCACCCCCGGCGATCTCAAGAAGGAGGTGGCGGGCGACGTCGTCACGCTCAGGCTGGACGACCTGGGGGCCGCCCGGAAGCTGCTGGCCGCGCAGCCGTACATCAGGGAGACGCGGGAGGAGGGCGAGAGCCTGCGCGCCTACCTCGACGACGGCGAGCACGACCTGCCCGCCCTGCTGCGCGCCCTGGAGGGCGAGCGGCTGGCCATCCGCTCGGTCTCCCTCGAACGGGCCACGCTCGACGACGTCTTCCTCAAGCACACCGGCCGCTCCCTGCGCGACGCCGCCTGACCTCCGGAGATCCCAATGTTCAGACACACCATGCTGTTCCTGGGGTACGAACTCGGCAACCTGCGCCGCAACCCGGCCTGGCCGCTCCTCGGCATCATGCAGCCCGTCCTCTACCTGCTGCTGTTCGCCCCGCTGCTGACCAGCCTGACCAGGGGCGGGACGCTGGGCGAGGCGCTGGTCGTGTTCACCCCCGCCGCGCTGGTGATGATCGCCCTGTTCGGCTCGATGTTCACCGGTTTCGGCATGATCAACGAGACCCGCAACGGGGTGCTGGAGCGGCTCGCGGTCAGCCAGGCGTGGCGGCCCGCGATCATCCTCGGCCGGGTGGCCAAAGACATGATCATGCTGGTCCTGCAGTCGCTGGTGATCCTCGGGGTGGCCGCGCTGATGGGCCTGCGGGTCGGTGCGGCCGCGATGGGCCTCATGCTGCTGCTCATGGCCGTCACCGGCCTGTTCGCCTCGAACCTGTCGTACGGCCTCGCGCTGGCGATCCGCGACGAGAACGGCATGTCGCAGATCGTGCAGTTCTTCCTGCTGCCGCTGATGCTGCTCTCCGGCCTGATGCTGCCGATCTCGCTCGGACCGGAGTGGATGCAGGCGGTCGCGAAGTTCAACCCGCTCTACTACGCGGTCGAGGCGGGCCGGGCGCTGTTCGCCGGCGACTTCTCCAACGGCACGATCCCGGTGGCCTTCGGTCTCTTCCTGGTCCTGGGCGTCCTCACCCTGACCTGGTCGGTCCGCTCCCTGCGGAAGCTGGCCGGATAGCCGGGACGGACGGCGGCCCCCTCCGAAAGGGGCCACGCCGTCAGTCGACGAAGACCCCGGTCCGCTGGATCATCCGTTCGTGGTCCTCCAGCCGGGCCTGGGTCCGCAGCGGCGCCGCGTCCGCCATGGCCTCCACCAGCACCATGGCCAGGGCGAGCGGCGCCGCGTGCGAGTCGAACACCAGCCGCTCGCCGACCGGGGCGTCCAGGATCACATCGGCCTCGAACGGCACGTCCGGCCGGTCGGTGATCACCGCGGTCCGCAGGCCCAGCTCCCTGGCGTTCTTCAGGGTCTGTACGGCCTCGACCGGGTAGCGGGGCAGGATCACCGCGACCAGCCAGCCGGCTCCCGCCCGCCGCGCGGCGTGCAGGCCGTCGGCCAGCTCGGAGCCGCCGTGGACCATCAGGCGGACGTCGGGATGGATGCGGCGCGCGAAGTAGGCGAACGTGGTGGCCAGCCCGCTGGAGACCCGCAGCCCGAGCACCGGCAGCGGCTCGCAGGCGGCCAGGGCGGCCCCCAGCCCGGCGACGCGTGACGGGTCGGCCAGGCCCTCCCGCACGCTCCGCAGGTTGGCGATCTCCACGTCAATGGCCGTCTGCAGGTCATTGGCCCCGGCCGGGCCCGGCTCGCCCACCACGAAGGGCCGCAGCGCCTGCCGCAGCTCGGGGTATCCGGCGAAGCCCAGCACCATGGCGAACCTGGTCACCGACGGCTGGCTCACCCCGGCCCTCTCGGCCAGCTCCACGCTGGACAGGAAGATCGCCTCGTTCAGGTGGTCGCCGAGGTAGCGGGCGATCCGCCGCTGCACGGGCGACAGCCGCCGGCCTTCCAGAAGTCGATCGAGTCCGTCACCCACGTTCCCTCCAACCACCCGGCCGCGCACGGGCATTCCCCGGCCCGGTTTTCCCGGAAGGCGCGCCGACGTTCCCGGCCCCCTGGTTTCCGCCGGGCAGGCGTTCCCGGCCCGGTTTCCGCCGGGGGGACACCCGGCGGGCACGCACCGGGAACACCCCCGGGGCGCGCCCGCCGGTCTACCGCTCCCGCATCGGAACGCGGACGCCGCGCTCCTCCGCGACGGTGACGGCTCCGTCGTAGCCGGCGTCGACGTGGCGGATCACACCCATACCGGGGTCGTTGGTGAGGACCCGGTTGAGCTTCTCCGCGCCGAGCCTGGTCCCGTCGGCGACGGTGACCTGGCCGGCGTGGATGGAGCGGCCGATGCCGACGCCGCCGCCGTGGTGGATGGAGACCCAGGCGGCACCGGAGGCCACATTGAGCATGGCGTTGAGCAGCGGCCAGTCGGCGATCGCGTCGGAGCCGTCGGCCATGCCCTCGGTCTCCCGGTACGGCGAGGCGACCGAACCGCAGTCGAGGTGGTCGCGGCCGATCACCAGCGGGGCCTCGATCTCACCGGAGGCCACCATGTCGTTGAACCGCTCCCCGGCCAGATGGCGCTCGCCGTACCCGAGCCAGCAGATCCGCGCGGGCAGGCCCTGGAAGTGGACCCGATCCTGGGCCATCCGGATCCATCGGGCCAGCGGCTCGTTGTCCGGGAAAAGCTCCAGGATGGCCCTGTCGGTCTTGGCGATGTCCTGGGCGGATCCGGACAGCGCCGCCCAGCGGAACGGGCCCTTGCCCTCGCAGAACAGCGGCCGGATGTAGGCGGGCACGAATCCGGGGAAGTCAAAGGCCCGGGCGTAGCCGGCGAGCTGCGCCTCGCCCCGGATCGAGTTGCCGTAGTCGAAGACCTCGGCACCCGCGTCCTGGAAACCGACCATGGCCTCGACGTGCCTGGCCATGGCCTCGCGCGCCTTCCGGGTGAAGCCGGCCGGGTCCTTCTCCCGCTCGGCGGCCATGTCCTCGAAGGCCACGCCGATCGGCAGGTACATCAGCGGGTCGTGCGCCGATGTCTGGTCGGTGACGATGTCGATCTCCGCCCCCCGGCGGAGCAGCTCGGGCACGGCCTCGGCCGCGTTGGCCTCGACACCGATGCTCAGCGGCCTGCGCTGGTCACGGGCCTCGTAGGCCAGGCGCAGCGCCTCGTCGAGGTCCTTGGCCTTCACGTCCAGGTAGCGGTGCTCGATCCGCCGGTCGATCGACCTGGGGTCGCAGTCGACGCAGATCGCCACACCGTCGTTCATGGTCACGGCGAGCGGCTGGGCGCCGCCCATGCCGCCGAGCCCGGCGGTCAGCGTGATCGTCCCGGCCAGCGTGCCGCCGAACCGCTTGGCCGCGACGGCCGCGAAGGTCTCGTAGGTTCCCTGCAGGATGCCCTGGGTGCCGATGTAGATCCAGGAACCGGCGGTCATCTGCCCGTACATCGTCAGGCCCGCGGCCTCCAGGCGGCGGAACTCCTCCCAGTTCGCCCAGTCGGGCACGAGGTTGGAGTTGGCGATGAGCACCCGGGGCGCCCACTCGTGCGTGCGGAACACCCCGACGGGACGGCCGGACTGCACCAGCAGCGTCTCGTCTCCCTCCAGCGTTGTCAGGGTGCGGGTGATCGCGTCGAAGGAACGCCAGTCACGCGCGGCCTTGCCCGAGCCGCCGTAGACGACGAGCTGCTCCGGGTGCTCGGCCACCTCGGGATCCAGGTTGTTCTGGATCATGCGGAGCGCCGCCTCTTGTGGCCATCCCTTGGCGGTGAGCGTGGTGCCGCGTGGCGCGCGCACGATCCGGCTGCCGGTCATAACCGAAACCTCCCCATCGGGAATGAATGAACACATTCATACTGTCACTCGGAGGCTACCGAGGAAGAGGGCATCCCGGATAGTAGGTCCGAGATGCCCTTTTTCCGACTGCCCGTCCAATCCTTACCCTGGCCCCCATCCCGCACGGACTGGACCGGAGACCGGACGCGGCGAGTGCCCGGCGGGCACTCCCAGACGAAGGAGAGGCTTCGCACAGGCCGGGATGCCCGATTTCCTGGACGGCCAACCGGTCGGCAGGACCGGTTGACCGAACTATCCCGTTACGCTCCGCACGAATTTGCGTGCGGAGGCACAGACCGCGAGCTCGGATCTACGTAGGCAGCAGGAACCGGGTGGCGGCGAGACCGAGTCCCTCCTACGGCTGGCGACCGCTAAGGACAGCATGCCCCCAGAGCACGGACAGCGGAATGGCAGTGATGCGATCTCCATGGGAGAGCGTGTGCTCACCGAGATAGAGCAGATAGCCACCGGCGAACCGGTCTCCGAGTCTGTCACGCATCCAACGGAGGTTGGCGGTCGCGTCCCGAGGCGGTGACGAGCTCGCCTTCACCTCGATCGCCACCACCCGGCCGTCCCTCGTCTCAAGCACGAAGTCGATCTCGCGATCGTTGTGCTCACGGAAGTGGTGCAGGGATGCCGAGGTGCTCGAAACCGAAAGTGCTTTCATCAGTTCCGTGTAGACAAAGGTCTCGGTCATCCCGCCCAACACACGGTTGACCGGGTTGGCGAAGGTGGCAGGCGTGGCGTCAAGAAGGTGCGCGGCCAGTCCCGAATCAGTGAGATAGGACTTGGGGGCCTTCGCGATCTTCGAGGTCAGGTTGGTGGACCACGCGGGGACATGCCCGACCAGAAATACTGTTTCGAGGTAGGACAGGTAGTTACGCACCGTGTCGACGCTCAACCCGCCCAGCGATCGAGCGAGATCAGCGAGAACCAGCGTGCTACCGGCACGCGCGGCCAGGAGTGCGAGAAGATCGGGGATCGAACGGGCCTGCTGAATCTGGACGAACTCAAGAAGGTCCCGTTTCACCACGGTTTCGAGGTAGCTGTCGTACCAACCCCGACGGGTGCTCTCGGAACGCATCCGCAAGGCCTCCGGGTATCCACCTCTGGCGATGACCTGAAAATAGTCATGCCGCGCCCACGGAGACACCCCTCCCCGGAGGGCCTCTGGATCAGAGAACACCTGGTCGACGAAGTTGGTGAAGGATCGCGTCCGCTCGGACATGCTGAGGGGCCACAACTCCAGGATCGCGGCACGTCCGGCGAGCGATTCCGACAAGGTCGGAACGGTGAGAAAACGTGTCGAGCCGGACAGGATGAAGCTTCCGGCATCCCAGTTCTCATCGACGACCATCTTCACGGCCCGCACCAGAGGATCCCCTGCCCTCTGCACCTCGTCGATGCAGAGGGGGCGAGGAGCATCAGCCGCGAAGGCGACGGGATCGGCGAGAGCGGCCAGAAGCATCTCCGGGTCGTCAAGGGTTCTGAACTCTCCCCTGCGGCCGCGGAGGTGAAGCCGGAGGAGAGTCGTCTTCCCCGCCTGCCGAGGACCGTTGACCACCACCACCCGGAAGTCCTCGACGTATTCGGCCAGCTTCCGTTCCAGCGCCCGGGGCACTATCTCCACCATGGGATTCATCACCCGCGTCCGTGATCGATCGTGTTTTTACCCATGAAATTTTAGCGATTTTGCACCATGATCATTCGTGATTTCTCCGCAACCGGCCTCTCCGCCCCGCCTCCCGCTTCACCCGATCGGCGAGCCGTACAACGCGAGTCGCCTCGCGACGGTACTGACAGAAGTGGTCACTTCCGACACCGGATGCGCCACCAGCCGGCGGTTCCCGATGCCGCCGCCCGGCTTCCGCTCAGTGGTGGGCCCTGCGGCGGGTGGAGGGGAGGTCGTGGCGGCCCGAGACGAACTCCTGGAACGCGATCTTGGCGCGGATCACCGGACGGCGCCAGCGCTCCTCCCGGCCTTCGGCCCTGGCCATCTTCCGGGGCCGGGGACGCCGGGCGTGGGGTGCCATGAACCAGTGGGCCCAGGGCGATCCCGGGCGGGCCAGCCGGAATGCGCCGGGGATCAGCAGAGGCGGGATGAACAGACCTGCCAGACCGGTCCAGATCTTGCCCTTGAGCAGGGTGACCACCGCGAGCACGAGGTTGACCACGATGACACCGGCCGCGAACCACGTTCCCGGCGGCGTGCCGTAGGAGGCCTCCCAGCCGAGCGGGCGCAGGCCGAGCAGGAGCAGGGCGGTGATCGCGACCGCGACGAACACGGCGTCGACCGACGTCCGGCCCTCCTCCTCCCAGTAGACGTCGCGCAGATGCAGGATCAGTGCGAACTCGTCCAGGATCAGGGCGGCGCCGACGCCGAAGACAGCCGCCGTCACGGCGTACCAGCTCTGCGAGATACCCGACACGATCAGGCCCGACACCCCGCCGAGCAGGGTGAGCACCACGCCGAACACCACGTGGTGGATGTGCATCTCACCGGCGCTGACGTTGCGGAACCAGCCGATCTTGGCGCGGATGAGCCGGACGTTGATCCGGGTGAACACGAAGGCGACGATCAGCGCGACGAAGAAACAGAACAGCGGAAGCCGCCCTGCGTCCACGATTCGGTGCCTTAACAGATCCCCCACTGATTCACCAGATTATGCGAGGAACCCTCTCAGCAGGGCTGCGGTGCCCTCGAGATGCTCGGCCACCGCGCGCCGCGCGGCGTCGGGGTCACCGGCCAGGACAGCCGTGACGATCGCCTCGTGCTGGGTGGCGGCGTGCTCGATGTTGCGCTGGAGCACCGGGATCGCGTTGAGCAGGTCGGTGACCCGCAGCCTGGCGTCCGCGCAGGCCGCGGCGAGCAGCGGGGAGCCGGTCAGCTCGGCGATGGCCAGATGAAAGGCCGTGTCGAGACGGCGGTAGTCGTCGGGGCCGGCCGAATTGACCTCGTCCAGGCGCCGGCGCAGCGTGGCGCGCTGCGCCCCGTTCAGCTCCGCGGTGGCCAGCACCTGGGCGGCGCCGCACTCCACGGCCATCCGGAAGGTGAGCGCGTCGGCCAGGTCGTCGGTCCCCATGTCGGTCACGGCCCTGCGCAGATCTCCCCGGCAAGGACGCGGCGGGGTGTAGCTGACGAAGGCACCGCCGTACCTGCCACGCCGTACGGTGAGGTAGCCCGCCTCCTGAAGGGCGCGGATGGCCTCGCGCAGGGTGACCCGGCTGATCCCGAGCTGCACCGCGAGCTCCCGCTCAGGCGGCAGCTTCTCGGTCACCACACCGAGTTTGATCGCCTGGAGCAGGCGTTCGACGGTCTCCTCGAACGCGTTTCCCGCACGTACCGGCCGCAGCACGGTCGTCAGTCGCGGCGACTCGTCCAATCTCACCTCCACCCTTGACAAAGATCCTCGCGTATAACTCAATGGTCTGACACTAGCCCAATAAGACTCCGGCGAGGAGAGCGGCGTGGACGTCGACGAGCTTCACGACGAGGTGCGGGCAGGACGGATCGACACCGTACTGCTGGCTGTCGTCGACATGCAGGGCCGCCTGCAGGGGAAACGGTTGTCCGCCCGCTACTTCCTGGAGGAGGTGCTGCACCACTCCTCCGAGGGCTGCAGCTACCTGCTCGCGGTGGACGTGGACATGAACACGGTGGCCGGCTACGCGATGTCATCGTGGGAGCGAGGATACGGCGACTTCGTGATGAGGCCCGACCTGTCCACCCTGCGCCGGGTGCCGTGGCAGGAGGGCACCGCCCTGCTGATGGCCGACCTGGTGTGGGAGGACGGCTCGGACGTGGCCGCCTCACCGAGGCAGATCCTGCGCCAGCAGCTCGACCGGCTCGGCGAGCGGGACTGGGGTGCCTCAGCCGGGACCGAGCTGGAGTTCGTGATCTACAACGACACCTACGAGGAGGCCTGGCGGCGCGGATACCGCGATCTGAACCCGGCCAACCTCTACAACGTCGACTACTCCCTCCTCGGCACCGCCAGGGTCGAGCCGCTGCTGCGCAGGATCAGGCTCGGCATGGAGGGCGCCGGGATGTACGTCGAGTCGGCCAAGGGCGAGTGCAACCTCGGCCAGCACGAGATCACCTTCCGCTACTCCGATGCCCTCACCAGCTGTGACAACCATGTCGTCTACAAGAACGGCGCCAAGGAGATCGCGTCCCAGGAGGGCATGTCGATCACCTTCATGGCCAAGCCGGACCAGCGCGAGGGAAACTCCTGCCACATCCACATCTCGCTGCGGGACGGAGACGGGCGGCCGATCATGGCCGGGGACGGGCCACACGGGCTGTCGGAGACGGGACAGCGCTTCATCGCCGGACAGCTCGCCTGCCTGCGCGAGCTCACCCTGTTCTACGCCCCCAACATCAACTCCTACAAGCGCTACGTGCCGGGCAGCTTCGCCCCCACCGCGGTCAAGTGGGGTGTGGACAACCGGACCTGCGCGCTGCGGCTGGTCGGCCACGGGCGGTCGCTGCGGATCGAGAACCGGGTGCCCGGCGGGGACGTCAACCCCTACCTGGCGGTCTCGGCACTGGTCGCGGCCGGGCTGTACGGCATCGACAACGAGCTGCCCCTGGAGGAGGCGTGTACCGGGAACGCCTACGCGTCGGGCGCGGAGACCGTGCCGCACACGCTCCGGGACGCGCTGGAGCTGTGGGAGAAATCCGAACTGGCGGCGAGCGCCTTCGGTGAGGACGTCGTGGCGCACTACGCGAACAACGCCCGGGTCGAGCTGGCCGCCTTCGACTCGGCGGTCACCGACTGGGAGCTGTTCCGGGGATTCGAACGGATGTGAACATGAAGATCATCAATCCGGCGACCGAAGAGGTGATCGCCGAGGTCGGGTCCGCCGACACCGCCGAGGTGGACCGGGCGGTGGAGCGCGCCAGGCGCGCCTCCGCCACCTGGCGGAACGTCAGCCCAGGTGACCGGGCGCGGCTGCTGCGCGCCTTCGCCTCCCTGGTGGAGGAGCACGCCGAGGAACTCGCCCAGCTGGAGATCGCCAACGCCGGGCACACGGTCGGCAACGCCCGCTGGGAGGCGGGCAACGTCCGTGACGTGCTGAACTTCTACGCCGGGGCGCCCGAGCGCAACCACGGCAGGCAGATCCCGGTGGCCGGCGGGCTGGACGTCACGTTCCAGGAGCCGCTGGGCGTCGTCGGCGTGATCGTGCCGTGGAACTTCCCGATGGTCGTCATGATCTGGGGGGCGGCCCCCGCGCTGGCGGCGGGCAACACCGTGATCGTCAAGCCCGCCGAGTGGACGCCGCTGACCGCTCTGCGCCTGGCCGAGCTGGCCCTGGCGGCAGGTCTCCCGGAGGGAGTGCTCCAGGTCCTGCCCGGGGCCGGTGAGGTGGCGGGGGTCCGGCTGGTCGAGCACCCGGACGTGGCGAAGATCGTGTTCACCGGCTCGACCGAGGTCGGCAAGGAGATCGCGGCCAAGTGCGCCGCGCAGGTCAAGCGCGTCACGCTGGAGCTGGGCGGCAAGAGCGCCAACGTGGTCTTCGCCGACGCCGACCTGGAGAAGGCGGCGGCGAGCGCGCCGTACGCGGTGTTCGACAACGCGGGCCAGGACTGCTGCGCGCGTTCCCGGATCCTGGTGGAGCGCCCGATCTACGACGACTTCCTGGAACGGCTCGCGGCGGCGGTGCTGGAGGTCCGAGTGGGTGACCCTCTCGACGGGAGCACCGAGATGGGTCCGCTGATCAGCGCCGAGCACCGGGACCGGGTGGCCTCCTTCGTCACCGGCCCGGTCCGTCTGCGAGGGGCGTGCCCGTCCGGACCCGGCTTCTGGTTCCCACCGACGGTCCTCACCCCCGAGGTGACCGACCCGGCGTTCACCGAGGAGATCTTCGGTCCGGTGGTGGCGGTCGTGCCGTTCGACGACGAGGCGCACGCCGTACGGATCGCCAACGACACGAGATACGGCCTCAGCGGCTCCATCTGGACCAGGGACGTCGGCCGCGCGCTCCGGGTGGCCAGGGCGATCGAGGCGGGCAACCTCAGCGTCAACTCCCATTCGAGCGTCCGCTACTGGACCCCGTTCGGCGGTTTCAAGCAGTCCGGGCTCGGCCGGGAGCTGGGCCCCGACGCCCTGTCCGCGTTCACCGAGACCAAGAACGTCTTCATTTCGGAGGATTGACAGCCATGCAGCGTTTGCAGGACCGGGTCGCCGTCATCACCGGCGCGGGCAGCGGGATCGGCCTGGCCACCGCGCGCCGGTTCGCCCAGGAGGGTGCCCACGTCGTGTGCGTGGACCTGGACAAGGCGACCGGGGAGGCGGCCGCGGCCGAGGTGGGCGGCCTGTTCGTCAGGGCTGACGTCACCAGCGAGGATGACGTCGTCCGGATGTTCCAGACCGCTTCCGACACCTACGGCAGCGTGGACATCGCGTTCAACAACGCGGGCATCTCACCTCCGGAGGACGACTCGATCCTGGAGACCGGCCTCGACGCCTGGCGCCGGGTCCAGGAGGTCAACCTCACCTCGGTCTACCTGTGCTGCAAGCACGCCATCCCCTACATGCGGCGCCAGGGCAAGGGGTCGATCATCAACACCGCGTCCTTCGTGGCGGTGATGGGCTCGGCCACCAGCCAGATCTCCTACACCGCCTCCAAGGGCGGGGTGCTGGCGATGTCCCGCGAACTGGGCGTGCAGTTCGCCCGCGAGGGCATCCGGGTCAACGCGCTCTGCCCGGGACCGGTCAACACGCCGCTGCTGCGGGAGCTGTTCGCCAAGGACCCCGAGCGGGCGCAGCGCCGCCTGGTGCACATCCCGATCGGCCGGTTCGCCGAGGCCACCGAGATCGCCGCCGCGGTGGCGTTCCTGGCCTCGGACGACGCGAGCTTCATCACCGGGTCGGAGTTCCTGGTGGACGGCGGCATCTCAGGCGCCTACGTCACCCCTCTGTGACCGCTTCCCCGGCCGTTCTCCACGCGGACGGCGGCGTCCCCGGCGCCTGTCTCGCACCCCGGCCGTCTTCCGTGACCGTCTCCGCAGCCCGAGGGCGACGGGGTTTTGCCCACGCCATACCGTGCCCTCGGTAACGTGCCGGGACGTGGGCGGATATCCCACGTCCCCGGCGTCCTGCGAGAAAGAGACCATGTCCCGCCCCGTCATCGGCATCACCTGCTACGTCGAGCCCGCGAAGTTCACCGTCTGGGAGATGACCACCGCGCTCCTGCCGTACACCTACGTCGACCACGTGGTCCGCGCGGGTGGGCAGCCGGTGATCCTGCCCCCGGCGGGCGACCCCGCCACGCTGGCGGGACGGCTGGACGGGCTGATCCTGGCCGGCGGCGGAGACGTCGATCCGGCCAGGTACGGCGCGGCCCCGCACGAGCGGACCAGCCATATCCGCCCCTTCCGCGACGACGCCGAGTCCGGGCTGGCGCGGGCGGCCCTGGAGCGGGGCATCCCGTTCCTGGGGGTCTGCCGGGGGTTGCAGGTCCTGAACGTCGCCCTCGGCGGCAGCCTGCGGCAGCATCTGCCCGACGTGGTCGGCCACCGCGGGCACGCCCCCGCCCCCGGCTGCTTCGGCCGCATGCCGGTGCGGCCCGTCCCCGGCAGCCGGCTCGCCAAGGTCCTCGGTACCGAGAGCGTGGACGTGGCCCACTACCACCACCAGGCCGCGGACCGGCTGGGCACGGGCCTGACCGTGACCGCCCACGCCGAGGACGGCACGGTCGAGGCCGTGGAGCTGGAGGACCATCCGTTCGCCGTCGCGGTCCAGTGGCACCCCGAAGCCGACGACGAGTGCCCGCTGTTCGAGGAACTGGTATGGCAGGCCCGTCCCTGAACGACCTGGCCGCCACCGAGCAGCGAAAACACGTCACCGAGGGATTTCGCTCGACCGCCCTGGGCGGTTAGGCTGGCCACGACACCGAATGAATCCCGCGCGGGAGAGTGTCCTGACATCCAGGCCAGGACCCCTGAAGGAGCAAGCCCTCCCCGCGAACCTCTCAAGGCAAAGGACCGTGCGGGTAGGTGCTCTCTGGAAAGCAGGCCTGACGGCCTCGCCGAAGGTGAAAGTCCGGTAAAAGTCGGGCGAAGCTCTCAGGCATCGATGACAGAGGGGGAGGATGCTCTCATCTGTCTTCTGCCTGAGGTGCGAACATGTCCCGACCTACGCCGCTGCGCGGTGTCCACGAGGCCCTAGGCGCCACCCTGACCGACTTCGCGGGCTGGCTGATGCCGCTCCGCTACGGCAGCGAGTCCACCGAGCACAACGCGGTCCGCCAGGCGGCGGGCCTGTTCGACCTGTCCCACATGGGCGAGATCTTCGTGACCGGCCCCCAGGCGGGCGAGGCCCTGGACTACGCGCTGGTGGGCTACATCTCCGCCCTTGAGACGGGCCGCGCCCGCTACACGATGATCGTCGACCCCTCGGGCCGCGTGCTGGACGACCTGATCGTCTACCGCCTGGCGGACGAGGAGTTCATGGTCGTCGCCAACGCCTCCAACTACCCCAGGGTCGCCGCCGAGCTCACCGAGCGCGCCAAGGCCTTCGACGCCGTGGTGGAGGACCGCTCCGAGCAGTACGCGCTGATCGCGGTCCAGGGCCCGCACTCCCGCGCCATCCTGGGCGAGCTGACCGACGCCGACCTCGACGGGCTCAAGTACTACGCCGGTCTGCCCGCCACCGTGGCAGGACGCGAGGTCCTCCTCGCCCGCACCGGATACACCGGCGAGGACGGTTTCGAGCTGTTCATCGCGGCCGACGACGCCGAGCCGCTCTGGGCCGCGCTCACCGAGGCGGGCCGGCCGCACGGGCTGCTCCCGGCCGGGCTGTCCGCGCGCGACACCCTCCGGCTGGAGGCGGGCATGCCGCTCTACGGAAACGAGCTGTCGGCCGACCTCACCCCGTTCGACGCGGGGCTCGGACGTGTGGTGAGGTTTGACAAGCCGGGTGACTTCGTCGGCCGGGCCGCCCTGGAACCACTCAAGGACGTCCCGCCTGCCCGTCGCCTGGTCGGACTGGTCGCGACCGGCCGCCGGGTGCCCCGGCACGGGTATCCGGTCCTCTCCGACGACGGCGCCGTCGCCGGAGAGGTCACCAGCGGGGCGCCCTCCCAGTCACTGGGCAGGCCCATCGCCCTGGCCTATGTGGACAGCGGTCTGTCGACCGGCCTGGCCGTGGAGATCCGGGGCAGTCGCGAGCCGGTCGATGTGGTCGAACTGCCTTTCTACAGGAGGAAAAAATGAGCAGCATTCCCGATGACCTGCACTACACCAAGGAACACGAGTGGATCTCGGGCCTCGACGACGGCCTGACCCTCACCGTTGGCATCACCGCCTACGCCGCCGAGGCGCTGGGTGACGTGGTCTACGTGCAGGTCCCCGAAGTCGGTTCGACGGTCAGCGCCGGCGACGCGATCGGCGAGGTCGAGTCCACCAAGTCGGTGAGCGACATCTTCGCCCCGGTGGGCGGCGAGATCGTCGAAGTCAACCAGGCGGTCGTGGACGACCCCTCCCTGGTCAACAGCGACTCGTACGGCGAGGGCTGGCTGTTCCGCGTCCGCCTTGAGGGCGACGCCGACGACCTGCTGTCCGCCGAGGAGTACACCGCACTTACTTCAGGCGAGTCCTGAAATTTCTTCTCTTGCGCCGTGATCATGCGCGTCATCCGACGCGCATGATCACGGCGATGTGAAAGCAGGAACCAGACCAATGGCGATCAGCGTCTTCGATCTTTTCAAGATCGGCATCGGACCGTCCAGCTCGCACACCGGTGGCCCGATGGCCGCCGCGCACAAGTTCGCCCGGGGCCTCGACCAGGACGGCCTCCTGGAGAAGACCACCAGGGTCGAGGTGATTCTCTACGGCTCGCTCGGACTGACCGGCAAGGGCCACGGCAGCGACAAGGCCGTCCTCCTCGGCCTGTCCGGGGACAAGCCCGAGCTCGTGGACGTCGACACCGTCGACGCCCGGGTGGCCGCCATGCGCGCCTCCGGGACCGTCACCCTGTACGGCTCCCACGAGATCCCCTTCGTGGTCGGCGAGCACCTCGTCTTCGAACGCAAGATCTCGCTGCCGCACCACCCCAACGGCATGCGCTTCACCGCCTTCTCCGATACGGGCGAGCCGCTCCGCGAGAAGGTCTACTACTCGGTGGGCGGCGGCTTCGTCGTGGACGAGAACGCCACCGGCGCCGACCGGATCAAGCCCGACGACACCACCCTGCCGTACCCCTTCACCACGGCCGCCGGTCTGCTCGCCCACTGCGCGGAGACCGGTCTGTCGATCTCCGGGCTGATGCTGGAGAACGAGAAGGCCTTCGGCCGTACCGAGGCCGAGATCCGCGCCCAGCTGCTGAACCTCTGGCAGGTCATGACGGAGTGCGTCCGGCGCGGCATCGCCAAGGAAGGCGTGCTGCCCGGCGGGCTGAAGGTCCGCCGCCGCGCCCACCAGCTCCACCGGCAGCTCCAGGCCGAGTCCCCCGCGAAGGACTCGCTCCAGACCATGGACTGGGTCTCGCTGTACGCCCTCGCGGTGAACGAGGAGAACGCGGCGGGCGGCCGGATCGTCACCGCCCCGACCAACGGTGCCGCGGGCATCGTCCCTGCCGTGCTCACCTACTACGACCGCTTCATCCCCAAATCCGATGACGAGGGCGCGGTCCGCTTCCTGCTCACCGCCGGGGCGATCGGCGTGCTGTTCAAGGAGAACGCCTCCATCTCCGGCGCCGAGGTCGGCTGCCAGGGCGAGGTCGGCTCGGCCTGCTCCATGGCCGCCGCCGGGCTCACCGAGGTGCTGGGCGGCACCCCGGAGCAGGTGGAGAACGCCGCCGAGATCGGCATCGAGCACAACCTGGGCCTGACCTGCGACCCGATCGGCGGCCTGGTCCAGATCCCATGCATCGAGCGCAACGCGGTGGCCTCGATCAAGGCCATCGCCGCCGCCCGGATCGCGCTACGCGGCGACGGCCGCCACTTCGTCTCCCTGGACAAGGCCATCAAGACGATGCGCGACACCGGCCGCGACATGCTCGACAAGTACAAGGAGACCAGCCGCGGCGGCCTGGCCGTCAACGTCATCGAGTGCTGAGCCGGGCAGGGGCGGGTCACCGTCGGCACGAGCTCCCTCATCTCGTACAGGACCACCCGGCCTCACGCCTATGCTGGGTGACCTTGTCGCGGAGGCTCGGGAGGTTCTGGTGTCAACGGGAGTAAACCCGGCAAACCCGCCGGAAGCACGCCCGGCGCACCACTTCCTCCACACCCACCGGCTCTTCCTGGCCGCCCTGCTGGCCGGTGCCGGCCTCAGAGCCCTCGCCGTACTCGGCTACCGGCCGGCCCTGTGGTTCTGGGCCGACTCCTTCGTCTACCTCAGCGGGGGACTCGACCCACGCCCCATGGAGTCGCGCCCCTCCGGCTACTCGCTGTTCCTGTGGACGCTGCAGCCGCTCTCCAGCGTCCAGGCCGTGGTCGTCGTCCAGCACCTGCTCGGCCTGGCCGTGGCCCTCTGCGTCTACCTCCTGCTGCGCCGCCTGGGCCGGCTGCCGGGATGGGGCGCGACGCTCGCCGCGCTGCCGGCACTGCTGGACGTCCACCAGATCCAGCTCGAACACCTCGTCATGGCCGACCTGCTGATGGAGTTCCTGGCGGTCGGAGCGGTCACGCTGCTCCTGTGGTGGCGGCGGCCACCGGTGTGGGCCGCCCTCCTCGCCGGACTCCTGCTGGCCGCGGCGACCGTCACCCGGACGATCGGGCTGCCGCTGCTCGCCGTGGTACTGGTCTGCCTGGTGATCGGCCGCGCCGGATGGAAGGCGGTCGCCGCGACCGCACTGACCGCCGCGCTCGGCCTGGGCACCTACGCCGTCTGGTTCGAGTCCGAGCACGGCACCTACGGACTGACCCGCGGCAACGCCTTCCTGTGGGCCCGCACGGTGACCTTCGCCGACTGCGCGACGATCAGACCCGCCGGACCGGAGGCCGCGCTCTGCCCCACCGACCCGGTGAGCGGACGCAGACCACCCCCGGTCTACATCTGGGACGGCGCGTCACCGCTCAACAAGGTCAAGGGCACGTGGGCCGAACGCGACAGACTCGCCGGCGACTTCGCCCTCCAGGCCATCAAGGCCCAGCCCCTGGACTTCCTGCGGGCCGGCCTGGCCGACGTGGCCCACATCTTCGACTGGACCCGCAGGGTCTACCCCACCCCCGGCCCGCAGAGCGCGTACATCTTCCCCGAGACGGCCAGACCCCTCCCCAAGGGGGTCGCCTCCCAGGGGAGGACCGCCGAGGAACTGACCGTGGCCTACCAGGGCACCTCCGGCGCGCCCTCCCTGGCCGAGCCCTACGCGGGCTGGCTACGCGCCTACCAGGCGTACGGCTTCCTGCGCGGCCCGTTCGTCGCCGTGATCCTGCTGATCGGCCTCGCCGGTGTCCTGACACGCTGGCGACGGCTCGGCGGCACCGTCCTGATGCCGTGGGCCACGGGAACCATGCTGCTGGTCCTTCCCCCCCTCATCGCGGCCTTCGACCATCGCTACGTGGTGCCCGCCCTGCCGCTGGTGTGCCTGGCCGCCGGACTGGCCTTCAGCAGGCGGCGGTCAACGCCGCCGGACGTGCAGGCGGACAACCGCTCCGAGCCCGTCGTCACCGACCGTCCTGCGGACCTTGCCGACGGCGTCCTTGTTCAGCCGCGCCACCAGTCTGGCGACGTCAGTGGTGGGCCCGCAGCTCACCCCGATCCGCAGCCGGTCACCCGCCACCGACCTGACCTGGATGCGCCTGAGGTCTTCGACTTCTTTGAGCGCGACCCCCAACATCGCCGTCCCGCTCCCGGTCCTGCTGCCCCACCGCCCCCACCCCAGAGCGCCCATCAGCCACCGGATCGCCAGCAGCGTCAACGCCATGAGTAACAGCGCGGCCAGCCACCCCATCCAGGGATGCTCGGCCAGATGGCCGGGGAGCCCCCTGTCCAGAATCCGGTCCCCGCGCGGCTGGTGAATCCTGCCCCGCCCCCGCAGGAACCCGTAGAGCCCGGCCCCGGCCAGCACCGCTCCGGTGACGGCCAGGCCGATCCGATTACCCGGATACGCCTTCATCAGATCCCCCGCCTGCGCAGCCGTACCACGACCTCACCCCCGCACAGCGCGCCCAGACTCGCCATCCGGTCACCCACCGCCGTACCGACCTGGCGCAGCAGGAGACCGGTCCGGTCCGCGTCGCTGACCACCGTGATCTCGACGTTCCGCCATCCCAGACGCACCCGCGCCCTGTCCACGTCGTCGACCGACCGGGCCGCCGCCCGCAGCGTGCGGCGCAGCCCGGCCCTGGTCATACCCATCACCAGCCGTGGATCGGCGGACTCCAACGGCACCAGCCGGGTCCTCCCCGGCAGCGCCGCGAGCGCGAGCATCACGGCCCCGGCCACCAACGCGACCAGCGCCACGGCGAGCGGGACGGGGTCGGACCACTTCGCCGCACCGGCCCAGGCGGCGAGCTGCCGGTACGGTATCCGCCCGAACCACGAGCCCGTCACCAGGCCCACCGTCACACCGGTCGCGGCGGACAGCACCAGAGACGTCGTCAGGGCGACCACCACACCGGCCGGAGTCCTGTCCGGCCTCAGCAACCGCAGCGACCGGCGGCGGATCGCATGCAGGTTCTCCCCGCCCGCCGTGCCGCCCGCGCTCGTCACAATGTCCTGGAGGGTGCTCATCACCCGGTCAGGTCTACGCGGCCCGGGCATCTCACGTGAGGCCCGACCGGCCACTTGCACGATCTTGGGATCACCCTGGCAGGAGAATTTACCGGCCGGACCACCAACATGAACGATACTCACATTCGGTCGGATGGAGTTATCCTGCCGTCATGGACGACCGTCAGCGCTATGACCGGGTCACCGCACACCTGAATCCCCCCTTCGCCGTGCTCGACCTGGCGGCCCTGCGTTCGAACGCCTCCGGCATGACCCGGCGAGCCGGCGGCAAACCGATCAGAGTCGCCAGCAAGTCAATCCGCTCCCGGGCCGTCCTGGAACGCGTCCTCGCCCTGGACGGCTTCACCGGGATCATGGCCTTCACCCTGCCCGAAGCCCTCTGGCTGGTCTCCACCGGGCTTCAGGACGTGCTCGTCGCCTACCCCACCGCGGACCGCGCCGCACTGGCCACCCTGGCCGCCGACACCCGCGCGGCCCAGGAGATCACGGTGATGGTGGACCGGGCCGAGCATCTGGACTTCATCGAGTCGGCCGTCGCCGACATCCGCGACCGCCACGAGATCCGTACATGTCTGGACATCGACGCGGGATTCGTCGCCCTCGGCGGCAAATTCCGAGCAGGTGCCCACCGCTCCCCCATCCGCGAAGCCGACCAGGCCGCCGACCTGGCCGCCGACATCGCCAAACGCCCCGGCTTCCGCCTCGTCGGCCTCATGGCCTACGAAGCGCAGATCGCCGGAGTCGGCGACGACCCTCCCGGCAACCCCGCCCTCACCCGGGCCATCCGCTGGATGCAGGCCCGGTCACAGCGCGAACTCATCACGCGCAGAGGCCGCATCGTCCGGGCCGTCACCCAGATCACCGACCTGGAGTTCGTCAACGGCGGCGGCACCGGCAGCATCGAGAAAACCACCCGCGAGAAGGTCATCACCGAGATAGCCGCCGGATCAGGCCTCTTCCACCCCCGCCTGTTCGACTTCTACCGCGACTTCACCGGCCGCCCCGCCGCCCTGTTCGCCCTCCCCGTCGTCCGCCGCCCCGCCCCCGGCATCGTCACCGTCCTCGGCGGCGGCTACCACGCCTCCGGCGCCCCCGGCACCAACCGCCTCCCCCAGCCCTACCTGCCGTGCGGGCTACGCTACGACCCCAGCGAAGGCGCCGGTGAGGTCCAGACCCCCCTCCTCGGCCAGGCGGCCGAGGACCTGCGCGTCGGCGACCGCGTCTGGTTCCGGCACGCCAAAGCCGGCGAGCTCTGCGAACGCTTCGCCGGCCTGCACCTGATCGACGGCGACAGGATCGTCGACGAGGTCCCCACCTACCGCGGCGAAGGCCGCACCTTCCTCTGAACGCCGGCGGTCACCCGGCCTGATCAGCCTAGGACGGTGCCCACCGGATCACCGGCTCCGGCGCCGCCAGAGAATGATCATCGCGCTGACCGCCAGCACAGCCCCCACACCGATCAGAATCGGCGCGAGATCCGGCTGCTCGTCCGCCCACAGATCGTCGGGCTCATCCCCCGGCCTCGCCGGCCGAGGCACGCCCCCAACCATCTCGCCGACCCGGTCGCCCACGGAGACCAGGAACTGCTTCGCGTTCGACTCCGCCTTGGCAACGGTCCGTCTCGCGACGTTCTTCGGGCTCACCCGATCGGCGATGGCGTCGACCGTCTGGGCCAACTCCGCACGGGTCCGCTCAATCCGACGCTCCAGTTCCGCAGGATCGGTGTCCGCCATGGCTCTCCTCTCATCGCCCTTGACATTGATCAGTCTGTCAGGTCCGACCCTCCCACGGCACTTCGGGCAGGCCGGTAAGTTGACGTGGGAACGATTCCTCGGAGGAGCCAGAATGAAACTCGAGCCAGGCGACGCCGCCCCGGACATCACGCTTCCCGCCGCCGACGGCACCACCGTGTCCCTGGACACCTACCGCGGCAAGCGGGTCATCCTCTACTTCTACCCCGCCGCGATGACCCCCGGCTGCACCAAGCAGGCCTGCGACTTCCGCGACAGCCTCGCCTCCCTGACCGCCGCGGGCATCGTGGTCCTCGGCGTGTCGAAGGACACCCCGGCGAAGCTCGCCAAGTTCGTCGAGCACGACGCCCTGACCTTCCCCCTCCTGTCGGACCCCGGCCTGGAGGTCCACAAGGCCTACGGCGCCTACGGCGAGAAGACGATGTACGGCAAGACCTCCCTCGGCGTCATCCGCTCCACCTTCGTCATCGACCCCGACGGGAAAATCGAAAAGGCCCTCTACAACGTGAAGGCCACCGGCCACGTAGCCCGCCTCCGCCGCGAACTCGGCCTCGACTAAATACCATTTTTCACCATTTAGTACGGCCCGCGCATGCCCCAAGAATTGTCAGTTCCATTGCCTATTCTTGGGGCATGCCGACCAAATACAAGTACACCCCCGAAATGCTGGCCAAGGCCGCAGCGGAGTCACTGAGCATCGCCGACGTCCTCCGCCGCCTCGGCATCACCATCGCGGGCGGCAACCACGCCCACATCAGCCGCCAGCTGAAGCGCTTCGGGATCGACACCTCTCACTTCCTGGGTCAAGCCCACCATCGGGGACAGCCCTCGGCCAGGCGCATGTCACCGAACCAGGTTCTCCGCGTACGCCCACCGGGCTCCCACAGGATCAAGCCCACCACACTACGCCGGGCTCTTCGGGAAGCGGGCGTGCCCTATCGCTGCAGTGGCTGTAAGATCGAGGGCACTTGGGAAGGCGGGCCGCTCACGCTGCACGTCGACCATATCAGTGGCGATTGGCTTGACAACAGAATAAATAACTTGCGATTCCTCTGTCCGAACTGCCATTCTCAGACAGAGAACTTCGCAGGAAAAAACAGAGGGGCCGTAGCCCAACGGCAGGAGGCAGCACTTTTAGGTAGTGCGCAGTCCGGGTTCGAATCCCGGCGGCCCCACAAATATATTGATAATTACTCGACGAGCCTTAAGTCAATAGACACCGCCGTCACCATCTCGCCTCAGGATGCATTTTTCATCGAATACTACCGGAATGAAAAAGGCGCCAAATCGAGATCCGCAGTCATACGAAAAGCACTACAACTGCTGCGTGAGGCCACCCTCGAAGAGGAGCGCGCCGCCGCGTCCGGCGGGTGGCGCGGCCGGCCGGTCGCGGGGCCGGTCTCAGCCGGTGCGGCGGAGCAGGAGGGTGACGAAGCCGAGGATGTCACGGTAGCCGTTGAGCCACATGTCGCGGTGGTCGCGCGCGGCGGCGAGGGCGGCGTCTCCGTCGGGGCCGGGGTGGTCGAGTGCCCAGTTGGTGAGGGTGCCGGTCCAGGACCATTCGTACTCGTCCCATTCGGCACGTTCACTGGTGTGGGCGTAGACGGTGGCGTATCCGGCGCTCTCCGCGAGGGTCACGGTCCCCGGCAGATCGGCGTAGTCGTCGGGGTGGGCGCCGAGTCCGGTCAGCACCTCCGGTGTGGGGGTTGTCTCCCAGAAGCCCTCTCCGACCAGTGCGAGTCCTCCGGGGCGGAGGTGGTGGCGTACGGCGTGCAGGGTTCTGGTCAGGTCACCGTAGGCGTGGGTGGCGCCCACGCAGAGCACGAGGTCGTAGGGGCCGGTGCCGGTGAAGTCGGCGGCGGGCGTGTTGTGGAGGTGGATCCGGTCGGACAGTCCGCGGCGGTCGGCGGCCTTGCGGGCGGCGGTGAGTCCGTGTTCGGAGATGTCGACCCCGTCGGCGACCGAGCCTGGGTGGAGTTCCAACGCCCGTAGTGTCCACTCGGCCTCTCCGCATCCGAGGTCGAGGATGCGTGCCCCGGTGGGGAGTTTGGCCCGGGTGAGCAGACGGTTGAGATGTGCTTCGCTCACGGGGGCGGCGATCGGGTGGTCGTCGTGGGCGATGTGGCTGATCAGCTGGCGTTCCATCCGAGGGAATATGCCTGAATCCGAGGTGGAGTGCCACTGGTTAAACCCGGCGGATGCTCATCGGCCGGGTGCCGGGAAGGGAGTTCCCGGAGGTTGGAGTGGGGGCTGTTTTACCGGTCCCCGCGGATACCAGGGGTCAGCCGGCGGCGGTGGTCTGGGCCGTCGGGTCGCGCGGTGCATCCTCTTCACCGCGCGACCCGGCGTGATTGTGATCCGCCATCACAAACATTCTCCCCTTACTCACCCCGGAGGGTGCTCCCGGAAACCATGGTGCCCAAGAGGTGGTAAAGGCCGTGTAAGCCGTGAGCCGGTGTGCGACCTGGGTCGTAGGAGAGGCTCCCCCTTGAGGGGGAAGGGCGTTGATCTGCGAATACGTATTGTGGTGATGTGTTTGGCAGATTACGCGCCTGGAGCCGGCGCCGTCCCGGTGTCGTGGACGCCCTGTGGCTGGCGCCGTTCGCGCTGGCCTGTCTGGGCATGCTTCTGGTACTCGCGCTGAGGCCGGACCCCCACCGGAGCGGACCGGCCCTCTGGGGCTATCTGGTGCTGGGGCTTCTGCTGGTCGTCCCGCTGTTCTGGCGGCGGAGCCGGCCTCTGACGGTGTTCGCGATCGTCTCGGTGACGAGTTTCGGCCAGTGGCTCTCCGGTACGGAGCCGGCGCCGTTCAACGTGGCCGTGCTCATCGCGATGTATGCGGTGGCGTCGCTCTGCTCGTTGCGCTGGGCCGTCGCGGCGGGTCTGGTGGCCGAGTTGGGGCTCGCCCTCTCCTTCGGTCAGCTGACGACGGTTCCCGATCCGGTTAGTTTCGCCAGTGCTTCGGTGTTCGTTGTCGCGATATGGATCGCGGGGATCTACGCCAACACCCGCCGCCGCTATCTGGAGAGTCTGGAGGAGCGGGCGGAGCGGGCGGAGCGGGACCGGGACCAGCGGGCGCAGCTGGCTGCGGCGGCGGAGCGGGCCCGGATCGCCCGTGAGCTGCATGACGTGGTGGCGCACAACGTGAGTGTGATCATCGTCCAGGCCGACGGGGCGAGTTACGCGATCGACAGCGCTCCCGAGGACGCGCGTGAGGCCATGCGGGCGATCTCCACGACGGGCCGGCAGGCGCTGGCCGAGATGCGCAGGATGGTGGGGGTGTTGCGGACCGCGGCGGAGGGTGCCGCGGCCGGGGAGGGGTACGCTCCGCAGCCGGGTCTGTCGCAGTTGGAGGAGCTGGTGGCGCAGGTCCGTTCGTCGGGGTTGCCGGTTGACTTCCGGGTCGTCGGTGTTCCGCAGGATCTTCCGGAGGGTGAGCAGCTGACGGTGTATCGGATCGTTCAGGAGGCGCTCACCAATGCGCTCAAGCACGGCGGTCCGGGTACCGGTGCCGTGGTGGAGATGGAGTACGGCATGCGTGAGCTGGTTCTGCGGGTGAGCGACGATGGCCGTGGCGCGGCGGCGCCGGGTCATCCCGGTGGGCACGGTCTGGTGGGGATGCGGGAGCGTGCCGCCCTGTTCGGCGGGAGTCTGGAGGCCGGGCCCCGGCCGGATGGGGGGTTCCGGGTGGTCGCACGGCTGCCGACAGGGGAGGCCGGGCGGAGCCGGGCCGCGTGATGGGAGGGATCCGGTGTGGTGGGCGGTGCCGCCGGGGTGGGGTCGGGCTGTCCGGGAATCGGGACGGGCGGGGAGCGGTGAGCGGCCGGTGATCCGGGTCATGCTGGTGGACGATCAGGAGTTGCTGCGGGTGGGTTTCCGTATGGTGCTCGGCGCGCAGCCGGACATCGAGGTTGTCGCGGAGGCGGGTGACGGGGCCGCGGCGGTCGAGGCGGTGCGTGCGGTGGAGGTCGACGTCGTGTTGATGGATGTGCGGATGCCGGTCATGGACGGGGTGGAGGCGACCCGGTTGATCTGTGCGGCCGCGGAGAGGCCCAGGGTGCTGATCCTGACCACGTTCGATCTGGACGACTACGCGTTCGCGGCGTTGAAGGCGGGTGCTTCGGGATTTCTGTTGAAGGATGTGCCGCCTTCGGACCTGGTCAGCGCGATCCGTTCGGTGCACAGCGGGGACGCGGTGGTGGCGCCGAGCACGACGCGGCGGCTGCTGGAGCGCTTCGCGGTGCATCTTCCGTCCCCGGGCGCGGCGGAGCCGGTGACGCTCGGCGGGTTGACGGCGCGAGAGCGGGAGGTGCTGGTGCTGGTGGCCCGGGGACTGTCGAACATGGAGATCGCCGGTCGGCTGGATCTGGCGGAGGCGACGGTCAAGACGCATCTGGGCCGGGTGCTGGCCAAACTGGGTCTGCGGGATCGGGCCCAGGTGGTGGTGTATGCCTACGAGTCGGGCCTTGTGACTCCCCATTCGGCGGGCTGACCGGGACTCTGTGAGAGGAGCGCCTCGGCCGAATGGCCGAGGCGGGGCTCCTCCGGAGGTGGCAGTGGTCCTTCCGGGGAAGCCGTCTGGCTGAGGTGAAGTCCGTCCTGGAGGCCGATGGCCTGCGCTTTCTCCGGCAATAGCGTTTACCCCGTAATAACGCGGATTTTGCTGAAGGGGACTGATGTGACCATCACCGGAGAGGTCGGCGCGTGGAGGGCGCGGGAGGGCGCGGCGGACGCCGTAACGGCCAGAGGGCTGACCAAGGTCTACGGTCAGGGGGATACGGCCGTACACGCCCTCCGGGGGGTGGATGTCTCCTTCGCGACGGGCGCCTTCACCGCGATCATGGGGCCCTCCGGGTCCGGCAAGTCCACGCTGATGCACTGTCTGGCCGGGCTGGACACGGTCAGCGGCGGGCAGGTCCATATCGGTGACGTGGAGCTCACGGGGCTCGGCGACAGACGGCTCACCCTGCTGCGCCGCGAGCGGATCGGGTTCATCTTCCAGGCGTTCAACCTGCTGCCGACGCTGACCGCCGAGCAGAACATCCGGCTCCCGCTGGAGATCGCCGGGCGTCAGATGGATCAGGACCTGTTTGGCCGGGTGGTGGAGACTGTGGGCCTGCATGACCGGCTCGGTCACCGGCCGGCCGAGCTGTCGGGGGGGCAGCAGCAGCGGGTCGCGGTGGCCCGTGCTCTGATCAGCAAGCCGCAGGTCATCTTCGCCGACGAGCCGACCGGCAATCTGGACTCGCGCAGCGGCGCCGAGGTGCTGTCTTTCCTCCGCACCTCGGTGCACGAGCTCGGTCAGACGATCGTGATGGTCACCCATGACCCGGCCGCTGCCGCCTATGCCGACCGCGTGGTGTTCCTGCGCGACGGCCTGCTGGTCAGCGAGCTCCTCCAGCCGACCCCGCAGACCGTGCTCGACACGCTGATGAAGCTGGAGGCCTGAGTTGATAAAGACGACTCTGGCCGGTCTGCGGGCGCACAAGCTGCGTCTGCTGCTCACCTCGTTGGCGATCGCGTTGGGCGTGGGTTTCATCGCGGGCACGTTCGTGCTCACCGACACCATCGACGTGGGCTTCACCCAGAAGTTCGCGGCGGCGGCCGACAGGATCGACGTCGCCGTGCTGCCCGGGCCGGAGGGGGACTCCGGCACGCCGCCGCGTGTCTCCGACGCCGCGTTGGAGAAGATCCGCGCGGTCGGCGGCGTGGCCGACGCGCAGGGTCTCGTGCGGGGCACGTCCGCGCTGATCGGCAAGGATGGCAGGGCCGCCGGTGACTATCCCACGGCCGGTATCTCCATTCCCGAGGGCCCGCTGAACCGTACCCCGATCACCAGTGGCTCCGCTCCGGAGTCCGCGACGCAGGCCGTGCTCGACGAGAACACCGCCAGGGCCCGCGGTTTCAAGGTGGGTGACGCCATCGCGGTGCTGGACTCCGCGGACGTCAGGCATGAGTTCACGCTGGTGGGCCTGTTCGACGCCGGTCTCGACCGGGAGGTCGCCTACTTCGGCGCGGTCGGTTTCACCACCGGTACGGCCCGGGCGATGACCGGGGAGAAGGGGTTCCGGGAGATCGACGTCGTGGCTGCTGGGGGCGTGACGCAGGAGACGGTGCGCGACTCGATCGCCACGGCCCTGGGACCGGGGTACAAGGTCAGGACCGGCGGGCAGTACGCCGCCGACATGGCCGAGGCCAACGGCGCCGACAGCGGTTTCCTCACGATGGGTCTGCTGTTGTTCGGCCTGGTGGCGATGTTCGTGGCCGCGCTGGTCATCTACAACACCTTCAACATCCTGGTCGCCCAGCGGACCCGGGAGATGGCGCTGCTGCGCTGTATCGGCGCGACCCGCGGGCAGGTGTTCGGCTCGATCGTGCTGGAGTCCGTCGTGGTCGGCCTGCTCTCCTCGGTTCTGGGTCTGCTGCTGGGGTACGGCTTGGGCGCGGGGGCGCTTGCCGTGCTGACCTCGGTGGGCGCGCCGCTGCCCGCCGCGAGCGCGACCCTGGCGCCCCGCACGATCGGTCTCGCCGTGCTCATCGGCGTGGTCGTCACGGTGGGTGCGGCGCTGCTGCCCGCCCGGTCGGCGACGAAGGTGGCGCCGATCGCGGCGCTGCGCTCGCAGGTGGAGGAGCACACCTTCAGGGCCGGCCTGGTCCGGGTGATCTCCGCGACGGTGCTCCTGATCGCGGGCGTGGGGGCCACGGCGGCAGGGGTGACCATGGAGGCCGGTGAGACGGCGCTTCTGGTGGTCATGGCCGGTGGCTCGCTGGTCTTCCTCGCGGTGCTGATCCTCGGCCCGGTGATCGTCAGGCCTCTCGGTGTCTTCGTGGGCTGGCTTCCCGCCAGGCTCTTCGGGGTGCCCGGCAGGCTGGCCATGGACAACTCCCGCCGCAACCCCAGGCGGTCGGCGACCACGACTGTGGCGCTCACGGTGGGTGTGACGCTTATGACGTTCATCTCCGTGCTCACCGGCACCCTGCGGGTGACGTATGCCCAGAAGCTCGACGAGCAGTTCCCCGTCGACTACATGGTCATGGCCCAGAGCCGCGGCTCGGACCTGCCCCGCGCGCTGGCCGACGACCTGCGGACCAGACCCGAGCTGACCTCGGTCGCCGCGTTCCGTCACACCCTCGCCAAGGCCGGGGGCAGGGACCGCAAGTATCAGGTCGGGACGTTCACCGCGCCTTCGGACTTCAGGCCGAGGCTCAGCACCGGCTCGATCGGCCTCCTCAGGCCCGGGACCGCGATCGTCGCCGACGACGTCGCCAAGGAGCTCGGTCTCAGGGTCGGCGACCGGATCCCGGTGCGGACCGTCAAGGCGGGCATGGTCGACCTCACGATCGTGTCCACCTTCAACCCGCAGGACACCGACTTGGCAAGCGTGACCGTGCCTGACCGGGATTTCGAGCGCTACTTCGGCACGGTCGGCGACAGCCAGGTGCTGGTCAACGCCAAGGGCGGCGTCGATCTCGACGAGGCCCGCAAGGTGGTCGAGGCTGCCGCGCAGCCGTATCCGACGGCGAAGGTCGCCAGCTCGACGGACATGCGGGGCGAGTTCGAGGAGGCGCTCGACATGATAGTGATGATCATTACTGGCCTGCTGGGTCTGGCGGTGCTCATCTCCCTGCTGGGCATCGCCAACACTCTCTCCCTGTCGGTCCACGAGCGGACCCGCGAGTCGGCGCTGCTGCGGGCGCTCGGCCTGACCCGGCCCCAGCTGCGGCGGATGCTCTCGGTCGAGGCGCTGATCCTGGGGCTCATCGGCGCGCTGGTCGGTGTGGTGCTCGGCACCGTGTTCGGCTGGGCCGCGGCGCGGACGGCGACGGACGACATCGTGTTCCAGGTCCCGGTGCCGCAGATCCTTGCCTTCATGGCGCTGTCCGGCCTGGCCGGAGTGCTCGCCGCCGTGCTGCCCGCCCGCAGGGCGGCGCGCGCCTCCATCGTGGGCTCGCTCGCCGGCGGCTGACCGGGGTCCCTCTGATGGCCGGGGCGCCTTCTATCGGGGGCGGTGCCCCGGCCACTGTTCCGCCACGGTCTCGGGATTGAGCAGGGGCCGGATGACGATCTCACCGGTGGCCTTGTCGATCACCACGCAGCCGCCGCCGACGGTCTCGGGTAGCACGCCGGGGTCGTCGGGCTCGGGCTCCTTCGACCAAGCGACGTAACCCTCGCTGAAGGTATATATCCTGATCTCGGCGGCGGAGCCCTGGCTGCGGGCACCGTTGAAGTACTCCTCGGCGATGGCCCTGGCCTGGTCGGAGTTCACAGCCGCCGCCCCTCGCTGTCGATCACCACGCAGAAGACGCCGGTCACCGACTCATACGGCGGCCCGACGGCCATGTGCCCGCGCTGCGCGTCGATCCAGATCACCTCTCCGGCGGAGTTGACCGCGTTCCACGCGTGGCTGCCACCGGCCGGCCAGCGGTTGATGATGATCGCGGCGGCACCGTGTCCCCCGGCCTGGAGCGCCTGCCCGATCGGTACGTAGGCGTGGCGCCCCTGCCCGACGTACTGGAAGCGCTGGCCCAGCCACCGCTCGGCCCGGGCCACTCCGCCCGCCTCACCGGTGAGCAGCGGCTTGCCGACCCGGTCGTACTCCGGCCGCCGGGGCGCGGCCACCGTCGGCGCGCCGTACCAGGTCGAGAGCACCGCCAGCGCGCAGTCCACCGCGTTGGTCGCCCGGAACGGGTCCTCGGCGGCGCCGGCCCCGTTGATCAGCCTGATCCACATACCGCGAGGGTCGGGGAACCGCCGGGGCGTCCCCTGCTCCGTGACCGGTACGGCCCGCACGATGTCCTCCTGGGTCTGCGGGTCGGGCCGGGCCAGGCCCCCGGGCACCCCATAGGGCCTGGAGCGCTCCAGCGATGGCGGCTGCCACCGCTGAACCCGCTCGGGCTCCTGTGGCGCGGCCACCACGGCAGGCCCGGGGAGCGCCTCCAGTTCGAAATCGCGCCACCGCTGCCCGTCCGCGGTCACGACGGGGTTGTAGCCTCCCGCGGGCAGAAACAACTGTGTCACCCGGTCCCCCTAGCCCGTCCGCCTCTGGCCCGATGCTAGGGCCGTCCTCGCCGCGGCTCGGGCAAGTTGACCAAATCAGGGGGCGGCGCCGTGGCCATGGAGCGGATTCGGCCGGCACCGATCCCGATGCCGCGAACGTCCGGCGGGTTCAGGTGGCACCGGCACCTCGGGAGTGGTCCGGCTCAGGCCACGTCGACGCGGACGCTGTCCCAGCCGGTGGCTCCGTCGGGGACCACGCCGACGCGGTCGGCGGTCTGGGTGTAGCCGGTGGCGTCCGTGGCCCGCACCTCGATGGTGTGGCTGCCCGGGGTGGCGTCCCAGTCGTCGATCACCCACTGCCGCCAGGTGTCGGCGGTCGGCGCCTCGGCCAGGCGCGCCCGGCGCCACGGCCCGCGGTCGATCCTGACCTCGACGGCGTCCACCCCCTTGTGCTGCGCCCAGGCGACACCGGCGATCACGGTACGGCCCGGCGCGACGCGGGCGCCGTCCTTCGGCAGGTCGATGCGCGACTCCGTCTTGATCGGCCCCATGGCCGACCATCCCCTGGACGTCCAGTAGGCCTCGGCCTGGTCGAACCGGGTGACCTCGATATCCGTCACCCACTTGGTGGCCGAGACGTAGCCGTAGAGGCCGGGAACGACCTGGCGGACCGGGAAGCCGTGGTCGAACGGCAGCGCCTGGCCGTTCATGCCGAAGGCCAGCAGCGCGTCGCGTCCGTCGAGGACGACGTCGACCGGGGTGCCGCAGGTCCAGCCGTCGGCGGAGGTGCTGAGCAGCATGTCGGCCCCCTTCTGCACCCCGGCGTCGCGCAGGACTCCGGCCAGGCTGGTGCCCAGCCAGCGGGCGTTGCCGATGTAGGGTCCCCCGACCTCGTTGGAGACGCAGCACAGTGTGATGTCGGCCTCCTTCAGGGGGCGTTTCATCAGGTCGGCGAAGGTGAGCTCGACAGGCCTGTCGACCATGCCGTGGATCCTCAGGGTCCAGCTCCGCGGGTCCACCTGGGGCACCATGAGGGCGGTGTCCACCCGGTAGAAGTCGTGGTTCGGAGTGACGAACGGCGACAGTCCCCTGATCCTCAGGTCGGCACCGGCAGGGAGCGGTGGGGCGGGGACGGCGGGGCGGGGGAGCTTCAGGCCACCCCGGGCCGCGGCCACCTCCGCGCGCCCCGACAGCATCCGCCCGATCAGACCGGTCGCTCCGGCGACGACGAGGCCCCCGGCGGCCCCGACCAGCAGCCTCCGCCGGTCGAACGAGTAACGGCCGTTCCCCGCCCGCATGACCGGCGGAGCGGGCACGTCGTACCGTTCCTCCCGCTCGGCCCCGGCGGGCGGGACCTCACCTCGCGGGCCGTCCGGCCGGCCCGCCTCACGGGAGCCGCTCGCGGGGACAAGGGCCCGCCCGGTGAGACGGCGCAGGGCGAACATGGCGGCGGCGACGCCCGCCACCGTGGGGACGACGTCCATGACTCCCGCGCCGGGGCGGGTCAGGACGGCCAGGATGCCGACGACGCCGAAGGCTGCCAGGGCCGCCAGGCCGTACCGGAGGTCACGGACGGCCAGGAAGCCGATGGCTACGGCTGTCGCGGCGAGCACCAGGAAGATGCCCGTCAGCAGGACGGTCTTGTCGTTCTCGCCGAAGGTGCGGATCGCGAAATCCTTCAGCGCCGCCGGGGTGAGGTCGACAACGGCGTTGCCGACCGCGACGACCGGGAAGGCCGAGGCCTTCACCACTCCCGCGACCAGCAGGGACACCCCGACCGCCACAGTGCCGGCCACCAGGCCGATCAGAGCCGCCGCCCACACGGGCACGCGCCTGTTGCTCTCCATCCTCCGACGGTACGCCTCTTGGGGGCACAGAACCTTACATACCGGTTACCGGGCCCCGCTCCGGGCGTCATCGGTGGACAGGCCTCAGCACGCCGGCAGGCAGGAGCACCGCACCGGGTCCCTGTTCAGAGCGGCACCCCCCGGAACCGTCTAGGAGATCACTTCGGCGAGGAGCGGGGCCAGCGTGCGGAAGGCCCGGCCCCGGTGGCTGATGGCGTTCTTCTCCGCTGCCGACAGTTCGGCGGCCGTCCGGCTCTCCCCCTCGGGCACGAAGATCGGGTCGTAGCCGAAGCCGTTGGTCCCGCGAGGAGTGTCGACGATCAGACCGCGCAGCACACCCTCGGTCACCCGCTCCTCTCCCGAGGGCAGGGCCAGCGCCGCGGCACACGCGAAATGGGCGCTCCGGTGCTCCTGCGCCACGTCGGACACCTGCGCGAGCAGCAGGTTCAGGTTCGCCACGTCGTCGCCGTGTCTGCCGGACCAGCGGGCCGAGAAGATGCCCGGCATGCCGTTCAGCACGTCGACGCAGAGGCCCGAGTCGTCGGCGATCGCGGGCAGACCCGATGCCCGGGCGACGGCGTGGGCCTTGATCAGGGCGTTCTCGGCGAAGGTCAGGCCGGTCTCGGCGATGTCGCCGATCTGGGGGAACTCCTCCAGGCCGATGATCTCCAGCGGCACCGAGGCGTCGGCCAGGATATGGCGGAGCTCGACGATCTTGCCGGTGTTACGGGTGGCCAGGACCAGCCGGTCCGCACCCGCCGTCCCGGTCCGTTCCGTGCTCACGCCAGTGCCTCCCGCTGCAGGCGGGTGAGCTCGGCGCACCCGGCGACGCCCAGGTCGAGCAGTTCGTCGAGGGCGCCCCGGTTGAACGGCTTGCCCTCGGCCGTGCCCTGGACCTCGACGAACTCGCCGGCCCCGGTAATCACCACGTTCATGTCCGTCTCGGCGGCGACGTCCTCGGTGTAGCAGAGGTCCAGCAGGGGCGTGGATCCGACGACACCGACCGACACGGCCGCGACCGAGTCGATCAGCGGGTCGCCCTTGCACATCTTCCGCTCACGCATCCACGTCACCGCGTCGGCCAGCGCCACATAGGCGCCGGTGATGGCGGCCGTACGGGTGCCGCCGTCGGCCTGGAGCACGTCGCAGTCGATGACGATCGAGTTCTCGCCGAGGGTCTTGTAGTCGACGCAGGCCCGCAGGGACCGGCCGATCAGGCGGGAGATCTCATGCGTCCGGCCGCCGATCCTGCCGCGCACCGACTCGCGGTCGTTACGGGTGTTCGTGGCGCGGGGCAACATGGCGTACTCGGCGGTGATCCAGCCCTGGCCGCTCCCCCGGCGCCAGCGTGGCACGCTGTCCTGCACGGAGGCGGCGCAGAGCACCTTGGTACCGCCGAACTCGACGAGCACCGAGCCTTCGGCGTGCGCGAGCCAGCCGCGGGTGATCGTGACGGGGCGAAGCTGATCGGGAGAACGTCCATCTGCACGGGCCATGAACTCACCCTAGGTCATATAGGACCCCACTCCGAGCGAGTTCGATCCGCCCCCCGAAGCCGCCCCGGGAGGCCTCCTGGAGAATCTGCTCCCGGTTGTACCAGGGCACGAGGTGGGTCAGCACCAGAGTGCCCACGTCCGCCCTGGCCGCGTGCTCGGCGGCCTGGCGGCCGGTCAGGTGCAGGCCGGTGGGGAGGCCGGGCCGTTCCAGGAAGGACGCCTCACACAGGAGCAGCTCCGCCCCCGCGGCGAGTTTGACCAGTTCGGCGGATTCGCCGGTGTCGGCGGAGTAGGCCACCGACCGTCCGCCGTAGGAGACCCGGAAGCCGTAGGTCTCGACCGGGTGGTTCATCGGCGCGGCCGTCACCTCGAACGGGCCCACCTCGAACACGCCCGGTGTCAGCCGTGCGAAGTCGAAGGCCGTCTCCAGTCCTGGCTCGTCGGGCATGCCGTAGGCGGCGGCCAGGCGGCGGGGCGCGTCGGCGGGGGCGTGGACGGGCACCCGGGGAAGCGGGCCGTGCGGGGAGTAGGTGCGCGCCACGTGGTAGGAGCACATGTCGAGACAGTGATCGGCGTGCAGGTGGGACAGGAGGATCGCGTCCACGTCATAGAGGCCGATGTGCCGCTGGAGCACGCCCAGGGCGCCGTTGCCGAAGTCCAGCAGCATGCGGAACCCCTCGGCCTCCAGCAGATAGCAGGAGGAGGGGCTGTCCGGGCCGGGGAAGCTCCCAGAGCACCCGATGATCGTTAATTTCACGGCGGCCTCCTCCTTCTCACGTTGCCTACTCATAGGGCGGCGGCACAGGTCACGGCCCGGTGCCGGTGTCCACGGTCCTTACGGGTGGTGCCCGTTGCCGGAGACGTCCCCCACCGGCGCGAGCTCGACCGCCTGGATCTCCGGCCCCAGGAAGCGCTGTCCGAGCCGCTCGAACAGCGCGGTGTCACCGGTGGCGCCGAAGCGGTGGCGGGGAGCGCCGTCCACGGCCGCCAGGCCCCGGTCGTGCAGGATGCGGTAGACGTCCTTGGCCGTCTCCTCGGCGCTGGAGACCAGCGTGACGCCGTCTCCGGCGACGTAGGAGATGGGGGCGGTGAGCAGCGGATAGTGCGTGCATCCCAGGATCAACGTGTCGCACCCGTCTGCCAGCACCGGCCTCAGGTAGCCGCGGATGACCTCGATGAGCTCCTCGCTCATCGTCTCTCCGCGCTCCACGAACTCCACCAGCCGGGGGGCCGCCACGCCGGTCAGCAGGACGTCGGGGGCGGCGGCGAACGCGTCGTGGTAGGCCATCGAGTCGATCGTGGCCCTGGTCCCCAGCACACCGACCCGGCCGTTGCGGGTGGCCCGCACCGCCCGGCGTGTCGCCGGCTGGATCACCTCGACGACGGGTACGGCATAGCGTTCGCGCGCGTCCCGCAGCACCGCCGCGCTGGCGCTGTTGCACGCGATCACCAACATCTTGACGTCGTGCTCGACGAGGTGGTCCATCACCTCCAGCGCGTAGGCACGGACCTGCGCGATGGTCTTGGGACCGTACGGCTGCCGCGCCGTGTCGGCCACGTAGAAGATCGATTCGTCGGGCAGCTGATCGATGATCGCCCTGGCGACCGTGAGGCCGCCCACCCCGCTGTCAAAGATTCCGATACTCGCTTGCGACACGGTTCCCAAGGTTAGGGGACCCCGGGCTGCGACTCACGGTAAGAATCCTCACAGCGCTGATTCGTGGCTCAGCCTCGCCCTACCCGGGCGAGCTGGCGGGACTGGGCGACCAGGCGGCCGGTCGCGTCCCAGACCTCGACCTCCTCGTCGAACCAGCCGTCGCTGATCATCCGGCCGCTGCCGAGCAGGGTGAGCCAGCCGGGGGCGGGCAGGGCGCGCAGATGCCAGGTGAGATCCACGGTCGGGGCCCAGCCCCTTCTGCCGGCGGCGAAGACCACCGGCGGGAGGGCGTCCACGGCCAGCGCCAGCACATAGGGGTCGGGATCCTGCGGCTCGGCCATCCGGAAGTAGGCGCGGGCCTCGGGGCGGCCGGTGGGGTTGCCGTCGAGCCAGCCGACGGTGGGCGGGTCGAATGCCATCTCCATCTGCGCGTTGAGCGTCATGTTCGACTCCGGCCTGGGGTCGGGCAGCCTGACGCACTGCTCGATGGGCGGCATGACCGCCGAGGGACCGTCCGTCCAGTCAGGCGCGGCGTCACCCAGGGTCGCCGTCGTGACGAGGGTCTCGATGAAGGACCTGTCGTCCTGGACCAGGGTCGCGCGGGTCATCGTCGCGGTTCGGCCGGTCTTGATCTGCTCCAGCCGCACCCGGGCCGGGCCGGGCAGGGGTGCGCGCAGGAACTGCGCGCTGGTGGTCACCGGATGTCCGTGCGGGGAGGCGTCCACGACGGCACGCAGGAGCACGGCCATCAGATAGCCGCCGTTGAGCGGCCCTCCGATCGAGTATCCGGGGTCCAGGCACACGTCATAGGTGTTCTCGTCCACCCGGATGGCCTGCGTCGCCTCGTCGAACTTCGTCATCCACACTCCCGAACCTTGTTCTAGAGCGCTTACTTTACTCAGCTCGCGCGACCCGCGCCTCCCCGGTCTCCCCCACGTACCGCCTCCGGAGAGCCGTCAAAAGGCCGGAGCGGATTTGATTCTCCTCGGACAGGACAATCGACCGGTTAGTTAAATGCAAGCCGCCTGCTAGCGATGTGCACTAGCTTTTCTATATCCGATAAATCCACCTTGTGAGTGAGCATGTCTGCCAACAATCCCCCCGGCCCGTCGCCCATGCCGGGACAGGATCCCGACAGAACGATCGCCTACCGTCAGAATGACGGTGCGCAGCAGAACAGCCCGTCACACCCGCAGGGCCATCCCCAGCAGGGCGGTTACCCGCAGCAGCCGCCGTCCGGGGGATACCAGCAGGGTCAGCCCGGCTACCCCCAGCAGAACTACGGCCAGCAGCAGGGCCAGGGCGGCTACCCCGGCTACCAGCAGCAGGCCTACGGCCAGCAGCCCGGCTGGCAGCAGCAGAGCCCTGACTTTCTCGGCATGGGACAGCCGCCGGCCCCGCCCACCCGCAAGAGCGGCAAGGGCTGGCTGATCGCGGTGGTCGCGGCCCTGGTCGTCGCCCTCGTGGGCGGCGGCGGCGCCTACGCGATCAGCCTGCTCAGCGGCGGCGGTACCCAGCCGCACGACGTGCTGCCCGGTAACGCCATCGGGTATGTGCGCCTCGACCTCGACCCGGCCGCCAACCAGAAGCTGGCGCTGTTCGGCATCGCCCGGAAGTTCACCACCACCAAGGACTCCTTCACCGGCGACGACCCGCGTAAGGCCCTGTTCGACCTGATCAACGAGAACGCCGGCAGCACCGACAAGGTTGACTACGCCGCCGACGTCGAGCCGTGGCTCGGCAGCCGCGTCGGCGTGGCCGTGCTCCCGCCCGCCAAGAGCGGCGAGGACCCGGGCTTCGTGGCGGCCATCCAGGTGACCGACGAGGCCAAGGCGAAAGCCGGCATCGCCAAGCTGGCGGGCAAGGGAGGGGAGTACGGCCTCACGTTCCGTGAGGACTACGCGCTGCTCGCCGGCACCCAGGCGGACACCGACCGGGCCGCCCAGGCGGCGCCGCTCGCCAACAACCCCACTTTCTCCGACGACCTGGACGCCCTCGGCGAGACCGGCGTGCTCTCCTTCTGGGTGGACGCCGACAAGATCGCACAAACCGTCCCCAAGGCAGACCTCCCGGACCCGGCCGCCCTCGCGCAGCTCAAGAACGCCCGCGTGGCCGGCGCGTTCCGCTTCGACAGCAACTACGTCGAGCTGGCCGGCATCGCCCGCGGCGCGGAGGTCATGGAGGGCATGGGCAGTCCCGAGGCCACCACGATCGGCAGGCTCCCGGCCTCCACCGCCGGTGCGATCTCGATCTCCGGTCTCGGTGACGCGGTCGGCAGGCAGTGGGACCAGGTCATCAAGTCGGCCGAGAAGGCAGGCGGCGGCCAGGAATTCAAGCAGTTCGCCGACCAGGCCCAGCAGAACTACGGGCTGAAGCTCCCCGCCGACCTGGTGACGCTGCTCGGCAAGAACCTCACCCTGGCTGTGGACGGAAACGGTCTCGACAGCGACCAGCCCAAGGTCGGCGCCCGCATCGTCACCGACCCCGCCAAGGCGCAGGAGGTCATCGGCAAGATCGAGAAGCTCCTCGCCGACGCGGGCAGCACTCTGCCGCTCGCCAAGGTCCCCGGTGACGGCAGCCTCGTGCTCGCCAGCTCCCCGGAGTATGCCGCCGAGCTCGCCAAGGAAGGCACCCTGGCGGACGACGAGAGCTTCAAGCTCGCGGTCCCCGACGCCGACAACGCGACCTTCGCCATCTACGTCGACCTCAACAAGGTGGAGAAGTTCTACCTCCAGGGCGTGCAGGGCGACGCCAAGGCCAACCTCCAGCAGCTGCGCGCCGTCGGCATCAGCGGAACGCAGTCGGGCAGCGACTCCTCGTTCTCCCTGCGGGTCCTGTTCGACTAGGTCCTGTCCCCCGGACGGTATGTCCTCGGCCGGCAACGCCGGCCGAGGACCCCACAGGTTCCGGACCCGGGGCGGACCCGCGGGCTCAGGCCCAGAGCTGGCCTTCGAGCCGCTCCTCGGCCTCGTCCAGGGTGCCCTCGTAGGCGCCGGTGGACAGGTATTTCCAGCCGCCGTCCGCCACCACGAACACGATGTCGGCCCGCTCCCCCTCCTTGACCGCCTTGGCCGCCATGCCGAGCGCACCGTGCAGGGCGGCTCCGGTGGAGACCCCGGCGAAGATGCCCTCGGTGACCAGCAGCTCTCTCGTGCGCCGGAGCGCGTCAGCCGAGGAGACGGAGAACCGGGTGGTCAGGACCTCGGGGTCGTAGAGTTCGGGGATGAAGCCCTCGTCCACGTTGCGCAGGCCGTACACCAGCTCGCCGTAACGCGGCTCAGCGGCCACGATCTTCACGCCGGGGACGCGCTCGCGCAGGAACCGGCCGACGCCCATCAGGGTTCCGGTCGTCCCGAGACCCGCCACGAAATGGGTGACGGTCGGCAGGTCCTCAAGGATCTCCGGCCCCGTCGTCTCGTAGTGGGAGAGCCAGTTGGCGGGGTTGCCGTACTGGTAGAGCATCACCCAGTCCGGGTGCTCCTCGGCCAGGCCCTTGGCGACCCGGACCGCCTCGTTGGAGCCCCCTGCGGCCGGGGAGGAGATGATCTCCGCTCCCCATATCCGCAGGAGCTGGCGGCGCTCCTCCGAGGTGTTCTCCGGCATCACGCAGATCAACTTGTAGCCCTTGAGCCGGGCGGACATCGCCAGCGAGATGCCCGTGTTGCCGCTCGTGGGTTCGAGGATCGTGCAGCCGGGCCGGAGAAGACCGTCCTTCTCCGCCTGCTCGATCATCCACAGCGCCGGCCGGTCCTTGATGGAACCGGTCGGGTTGCGATCCTCAAGCTTGGCCCAGATCCGCACGTCCGCCGACGGGGACAGCCGTGGCAGGCCGACCAGGGGGGTGCGGCCCACGGAGTCGATCAGTGAGTCAAAACGCATGGTGTACGGCTTCCGCCTCGTCGTGCCGGACAAGGAACATCGGCATGCGCCGCTAGCGGGCGCCGCCGGCCACGGCCGGGAGAACAGTGACCGTGTCACCGTCGGAGAGCGGGGTCTCCAGACCGCCCAGGAAACGGACGTCCTCATCGTTCAGGTACACGTTCACGAAGCGGCGCAGCGCGCCCTTGTCGACCAGGCGGTCCCTCAGCCCCGGGTGCCGGGACTCCAGATCGCCGATCAGCTCCTCGAGCGTCGCGCCCTTGGCGTCGACGGCCTTGGCGCCGTCGGTGTAGGTGCGCAGGATGGTCGGAATACGGACCTCGATGGCCATCGCGGGTCAATCTCCTCTTGTCGTCAATGGGAGTGTCGCCCACCGGATCCGAACACCGGCGGGCACGGGGGAATTCCTGAACTGCCGGTCAGCGACAGTCGTAGACGACGACGGAGGGGGTGTGGGCGAACAGGAAGCTCTGCACGGCCACGAGCCCCGCGTGCCGGGCCGATGCGCCGGTACGTACGAGCACGGCGTCCTCCAGGCTCGGGTCAACGGTCGACATGGTCATCAGCTTACCCAAAGGGGCGATTCCTCTCACGGCCGGACCGGCCCTCGGTCCGCCGGTCACCCCGAAGTGATCGTGACCTCTTCCTCCCGGACCACGCCGTCGACGATCCGGTAGGAACGGAACTCCACCTCGTCGCCCAGCTCCTCGCGGGTGGAGACCAGCACGTAGTGGGCGTTGGGCTCGGAGGCGTAGGCGATGTCGGTCCTTGAGGGATAGGCCTCGGTCGAGGTGTGGGAGTGGTAAATGATCACCGGCTCCTCGTCACGGTCGTCCATCTCGCGCCAGACCCGCAGCTGCTCCAGCGAGTCGAAGCGGTAGAAGGTGGGCGACCGCTCGGCGTTCTCCATCGAGATGAACCGCTCGGGGGAGTCGGAACCGATCGGCCCGGCGATCACGCCGCAGGCCTCGTCCGGGTGGTCGGCCCTGGCATGGGCGATGATCTTGTCAGTCAGTTCCCGCGAGATCGTGAGCATGCCAGGAAGCTACCAAAGGGCACGGACCAGGGTGTCCTGGAGGTAGGTCAGCCAGTCATAGGTGACGTAGGCCGGATAACGCGGATCGTCCTCGGCCATCTCGGCGATCTCGTCGTGGACCTCCTCGGTCACCTCAAGCCGGGTGCCGAGCGCGAGCCGTACGTCGTTCAGCGCCCGCATCCACGCCTGCGCCTGCTCGGGGGTGAGCTCGACCCGCCCCGGCTCGGCGCTGTCGAGCATGGTCTGGGCGTCGGCCCGCTTGCCGTCGCGTAGCGTCGCCTCGGTGTAGCGGCGGAACTCGGCGGACTGCTCCGCGTCCTCGTAGGCCGAGGGGAACAGCCGGGCCAGCACCGGATCCGCCGACTGCTCGGACGGGCCGATGCCGAGCGCCCGCTCCAGCGGGTCGTCCCCGGTCTCCCCGGGCTCGATCAGGTCGAGGATCTGGGATACCAGCGAACGCAGGATCGCCACTTCGGCGGCGTCGAAGACGGTGATCACACTGCCATCGCGCCCCCGTTTGAACCCCGAACTCACCGCTCGCTCACCGCTCCTCGCTCATTTCCCGCAATGCCCGCTCCCCACCTGCCGAGAAGGTGCCGACGGAACGGGCCGAGCCGGACTCGCCGCTCATGAGTCCCGCTGCACGGTGGCCCAGAGACCGTAGGAGTGCATGATCTGCGCGTCGCGCTCCATCTCCTCACGAGTGCCGCTGGACACCACCGCCTTGCCCTTCTGGTGCACGTCGAGCATCAGTTTCTCCGCCTTCTCCTTCGAGTACCCGAAGACGGACTGAAAAACATACGTGACATAGGACATCAGGTTGACCGGGTCGTTCCAGACGATCGTCAGCCACGGCAGATCAGGCCGGATATCGATCGACGGACGCTCGACCTCCATCGGAGCTGTACTACCCACGCAGACCAGTCTGCCCTACGGCGGGCTTAGTCTTCGACTCGTGATGATGAGCATGAGCCGGGCGTTGCTGACAGATCACTATGAGCTGACGATGGTGGAGGCGTCACTACGCAGTGAAGCAGCCTCGCGACGTGCGGTGTTCGAGGTGTTCGCGCGGCAGCTGCCCGGGGGACGGCGCTACGGTGTGGTCGCCGGGATCGGCCGGGTGCTGGAGGCACTGGAGAACTTCCGGTTCGGCGACGAGGAGCTCGCGTTCCTCCGTGACAACCAGGTGGTCGACGCCCCCACGCTGGACTTCCTCGCCGGCTACCGGTTCTCCGGTCACCTGTACGGCTACCGCGAGGGCGAGTGCTACTTCCCCGGCTCCCCCATCCTGACCGTCGAGAGCACGTTCGCCGAGGCCGTGCTGCTGGAGACGGTGATCCTGTCGATCCTCAACCACGACTGCGCGATCGCCACCGCCGCCTCCCGCATGGTTCACGCCGCCGGATCCAGGCCGCTCGTCGAGATGGGCTCGCGTCGCACCCACGAGATGGCGGCGGTGGCCGCCGCGCGCGCCGCCTACCTGAGCGGTTTCGCCTCCACCTCCAACCTGATGGCCGGCCACCGGTACGGCGTGCCGACCGCCGGGACCGCGGCCCACGCGTTCACGCTGGTGCACGATTCGGAGAGGCAGGCCTTCCAGGCCCAGATCGACTCGCTCGGCACCGGCACCACTCTGCTGGTCGACACCTATGACGTGGCGGAGGCCGTACGGACCGCGGTGGAGCTGGCGGGCACGGAGCTGGGGACCGTCCGCCTCGACTCCGGCGACCTGGCCGAGGTCGCCCACGCCGTCCGCGGGCAGCTCGACTCGCTGGGTGCCGGGAAGACCCGCATCCTCGTCACCAGCGACCTGGACGAGTACGCGATCGCGGCGCTGTCGTCGGCCCCCGTGGACGCCTACGGTGTCGGCACCTCGCTGGTCACCGGCTCCGGCGTCCCGACGGCCGCGCTGGTCTACAAGCTCGTCGTCCGGGAGGATGCCGAGGGGGTCATGCGGCCGGTGGCCAAGAGATCGGTGGGCAAGCCCAGCCGGGGCGGCCGCAAGGACGCCTTCCGGCAGCTCGACGCCGCGGGGACCGCGGTCGCCGAACTGGTCACCGTCTCCGGCGACCGGCCGGGGGACGCTCGCCCGCTCCAGGTCGAGCTGGTCCGCGACGGCGAGATCATCGGCAGGGAGGAGCTGGCCGCGGCCCGCCGCCGGCACCGCGAGGCCGTCGCCGAGCTCCCGCTCACGGCCCACCAGCTGTCGCGGGGCGATGCCGCCATTCCGACCGTGTTTGACTAGTTCCATGGCAACCGCGCTGATCATCGTTGATGTCCAGAACGACTTCTGCGAGGGCGGCAGCCTGCCGGTGGGCGGTGGCGCCGAGGTCGCCGCGGCCATCTCCCGGCACGCCGCCTCGCACGGCTACGACCACGTCGTGGCCACCCGCGACTTCCACGTGGACCCCGGTGAGCACTTCGCCGCCGAACCCGACTACGTGAGCTCCTGGCCCGTCCACTGCGTGGCCGGGACCGCGGGCGCCGGATTCCACCCCGCCTTCGACACCAGACGCGTCGAGGAGGTGTTCAGCAAGGGCGCCCACGCCGCCGCCTACAGCGGCTTCGAGGGCACCGCCCCCGACGGCACGGACCTGGCCGGCTGGCTCGCCGAGCGCCGGGTCGACACGGTGGACGTCGTCGGCATCGCCACCGACCACTGCGTGCGCGCCACCGCCCTGGACGCGGCCGGCAACGGCCTGGCCGTACGGGTGCTGCTGGACCTGACCGCCGGGGTGGCCCGGTCCACCACCAAGGCCGCGCTGGCCGAGCTCGACGCCGCCGGAGTGCGGCTCAGCGGCGATCCGCTGATCCGGGGCTAACGCGACCGCTGGGTGGCCCAGTGGCGGATCTTGTCGATCCGCCCCTGGACCTGCTCGGCGGTGGCCTGCGCGATGGCCGGCCCGCCACAGGCCCGGCGGAGCTCGGCGTGGATGACGCCGTGCGGCTGGCCGGTGCGGTGGTTCCACGCGCCGACCAGTCCGTTGAGCTCCTTGCGGAGGTTGGCGATGAGCTCGTGCGGGGCCGGCTGGGGCTGCTTGGGCTCGGGCCTGTCACGCTTGGCTCTGAGCTGGTCGGACTGGCGTTTGCTCAGCAGGGCCCGCACCTGGTCGGGCTCCAGCAGGCCGGGCAGACCGAGGAAGTCCTCCTCCTCGGGCGATCCGGGCTCGGCGGCGGTGCCGAACTCGCCGCCGTCGAAGAGCACCCGGTCGAAGGTGGCGACCGCCTCCAGCGTCTCGAAGGGCAGCTCGTCACCCAGGACGTCGGGGTTGTCCTTCTGGCGCTGGGCGTCGTCGAGGAGGAAGTCGTCCAGCCCCTCCTCGGGCAGGCTGCGGTCGAGCACGTGGTCGCGCTCGACCTCCATCTCCCCGGCCAGCCCCATCAGGTTGGGCACCGAGGGCAGGAACACCGAGGCGGTCTCGCCACGCTTGCGCGCCCGGACGAAACGGCCGACGGCCTGGGCGAAGAACAGCGGGGTCGAGGTGCTCGTGGCGTAGACCCCGACGGCCAGCCGGGGAATGTCGACGCCCTCGGAGACCATGCGGACCGCGACCATCCAGCGCTCCTGGGACGCGGAGAACTGCTTGATCTTCTTTGACGCCTCGGGGTCGTCGGAGAGCACGACCGTGGCGCCCTCGCCGGTGATCGTGCGGATGTGCTTGGCGTAGGCGCGGGCCGTCTCGTGGTCGGTGGCGATGACCAAAGCCCCGGCGTCGGGCACGCCCCTGCGCACCTCGGTCAGCCGCCGGTCGGCCGCATGGAGCACCTGCCGGATCCAGTCGCCCTTGGGGTCGAGCGCGGCCTTCCACGCCTGGCCGAGCTGGTCCTTGGTGAGCGGGGTGCCGAGGGTCGCGGCGATCTCGTCACCCGCGCGGGTCCGCCAGCGCATCTCGCCCGCGTAGGCGAGAAAGATGACCGGCCGGACGACGCCGTCGGCCAGCGCCGGGCCGTACCCGTAGGAGTAGTCGGAGACGCTGCGCCGGACGCCCTCCCCGTCCTCCATGTAGGCGACGAAAGGGATCGGGTTGACGTCGGACCGGAACGGCGTGCCGGTCAGCGCCAGGCGGCGCGCGGCGGGCTCGAACGCCTCCCGGATACCGTCGCCCCAGGACTTCGCGTCGCCCGCGTGATGGATCTCGTCGAAGATGACGAGCGTCTTGCGCGCCTCGGTCCGGGCGCGGTGCAGCGCCGGGTGCATGGAGATCTGGGCGTAGGTGACGGCCACTCCGGCATAGCTCGGCGAGGTCGCGCCCTGGCTGTTCTTGAACTCCGGGTCGATGGCGATGCCGACTCTGGAGGCGGCGTCGGCCCACTGCTGCTTGAGATGCTCGGTAGGTGTGACGATCGTCACAGCCCGGATGATCCCTCGCGACAGGAGCTCACTGGCGATGCGCAGCGCGAAGGTCGTCTTGCCCGCGCCGGGCGTGGCGACCGCGAGAAAGTCGCGTGGTTCACGCCTGGAGTACAGGTCAAGCGCCTCCTGCTGCCAGGCGCGGAGCTTCGGCGCGGTGCCCCAGGGGGCACGGTCCGGATACGAGGGTGACAGGTGGGATGCGGCGGAAGTGCTCACAGTGTCCCCAGCGTAATCTGAGTCGCCGACAAGACGTGCCGATCCGGCAAGATCCTCGCCAAGATCACCTCCACGTGATAGTGATCTCCGGCCTCCGTACGGCCCCGCCACCCGGCATCCCGGACCGCCCGCCCGGTGCCTCGGACCGCCCGCCGGGCACCCCCGCCGCGGGCGCCCATCGGGCGGGTGGCGCGGGCCGCCACCACGTCTAACGCACCCCGGCGATCACGGTGTCGATCTCGTCCCGCAGCCGGGGGCCGTCCGGCTGGGCCATGCCCACCACGACGACCGGCGGCCCTCCGGAGCCGGTGAGGAACACCACACGGAGATAGCTGGGGCGGTTGACGTCCTCGTACTCCGCCCGGAGGGAACGGCTGTGGCCGGCCCGCTCGCCCACCGTCACCGCCCGGTCGTCCACGACCTTCACCTCGTCCCCGTGGAGCAGCAGCCGGGTGTACAGGTCGGCGAGTTCCACCGTGGCCTTGTGCACGTCGTTCACCGGCTCCGCCGGCCTGACCATCACCGTCGCCGCCCCCTCGCTGCCCACCACCGAGGTGAACCCGGTGACCGGGGGCACCGCGCCGGCCCGCCACCCCGCGGGGAGCGGGTAGTCCACGCCCGCGAGAGGGTCGCTCACCGTGGCGGGCGACGAGACCGGGGGCGGGGAGGACGGCAGGATCCGCGGCACCAGGACGACGCCCCCGGCGATGACGGCGCCGGCGCAGACCACCAGGGCGACCGGTCTGAGCAGGCGGCCGAGACGGCCCCGGACCCGTCGGGGTGGGGGGGCCGGTGCGCCGTACCGGCGGGCCGAAGGCGGGAGATCGTCCTCCGGCGGTCGCGCCCGATGCTGCCCCCTGCGCTCGGGCTCCTCCGGCGGCCACGCCCGGTGAGGACGTTCGTCCACGACGCCTCCTCCCGGCGGTCACGGTCGTACCGTCCTACCATGCCTCCCCGGGCACGGTCCGGCCATAGGTGACCGCCGTTATGAGAGGGACCGATGCGTCAGGAGACGTCCCGCACGCGTCCGGCAACGACCACTCCGAACAGTCCCACGGCCACCATGAGGGCGGCGATCGTGGTGTAGCCGGCGGCGATGTCGTCGTGGCCGATCAGGTTGATCAACACGCCACCGAAGCCGATCGTGAGCGCGCCGCCCAGGGTGTCGACGACCTGGAGTGCGGCGGAGTTCGCGCCCTGCTCCTCGTCGGGCGACTGGCGCATCGCGGTGACGCTGACGCTGGTGACGCCGATGCCCATACCGAATCCGGCGACGACCCAGGCGGGCACGGTGACCCAGCCGGTGACGCCGGGAACGAGCGCGAGCATGGTCAGCAGGATGCCGGTGGTGACAGCGGCCGCGCCGAGCCGTACCAGCCGGGGACGGTCGTACTCGCGGCGGCTCTGCAGATAGGAGCCGGCGGTCCAGCCCAGGGCCCCGGTGGTGAGCGCGACACCGGCCTGGGCAACCGACAGGCCGCTCACCTTGGTGAGGAGCAGCGGGATGAACGCGTTGATCCCGAAGAACGCCGAGCAGAGCACGCCGCGCATCATGACCGTGGTGGGCAGGCCCCTGCCGAACCTGAGCGCCCTCGGAGGCAGCAGCCTGGGCAGGCCCGCGGTCAGCGCGACCAGCCCGGCGGCGGCGGCGATCCCTCCGGGCAGCGGGGTGGTGTGCAGCCGGTCCACGCCGTACAGCAGCGCTCCGGCGCCGCCCGCCGTGGCCGCGGCCGCCAGGGTCATCGCCAGCGGCCGGGAGCGGGGGCCGGCTGCCGGTGCGGGCGTGGGGGCCTCACCGGTGCGCAGCGCGGGCAGGAGCATCATCAGGGCGGGGATCACCAGGGGCACGATCCCGAAAAAGACCCAGCGCCAGCCGACCGTCTGGGCGACGATCCCGCCGACGCCGGGCCCGACCAGCGCGGGCAGCACCCAGGCGGCCGACAGTGCGGCGAACACCCTGGGTCTGGCGTCGGGGAGGTAGACCCGGACGATCATCACGTAGATCGCCACGATGACCGCGCCGCCGCCCAGTCCCTGGACGACGCGGCCCCCGATGAACAGCTCCTTCGACCCGGCGGCGCCCGCCATGACCATGCCGGTCACGAACAGGCCCACGCCGAGCAGGAAGGGCAGGGCGTGTCCCCGCCGGTCGGACCAGAGCCCGGCGACGACGTTGGCGAGCAGGCCGGCGATGAGGAAGGCCGAGAAGCTCATGCCGTACAGGTCGAGCGCGTCGAGGTCCTTGGACACCGCGGGCATGACCGCGCCGATCGACATGCCCTCGAAGGCGATCAGCGTGACGACGAGCAGGATGCCCAGGGTGGCCGTGCGGTATTCGGAGCCGAAGATCCGAGGGGGTCCGGAGGGAGCGTCGATCGTCTTCGGTGCCGTCACCCGTCAAGGGTAGTGGCCGGCCCCGAACCGCGGTAAACGGCCCACATCTCGTGCATCCTGGCGGCCTGGCCGGAGGTGAACTCCGACATGCAGCGATCGTGGGTGTAGTCCATGAAGTTGTGGATCGGGTCGGCGCTGTCACCCTCGCAGGTGCGCTTGTGCGCCGGACAGCCCTCGGTGGGCGTGCCCTCCGGCGGGGTGTCGGCGACCCCGTCGCCCGGGGGCACGCAGCCGTTCTCGAAGGTGTGCAGGAGCCCCAGCCAGTGGCCGATCTCGTGAACCCCGGTGAATCCGCGGTTGAAGTTCCGCAGCGACCCTCCGGGCAGGCTGCGCCAGTCGATGACCACGCCGTCGAGCGCGGGCTCCTTCTTGTACCAGTACGGGTAGGTGGAGTAGCCGAGCACCAGCTGGCTGAGCTGGGCGATGTAGAGGTTGAGGGTCTCGGCTCCGCCCCTGCGGTCCCGCTTTATCGCCGCTTCGTAGGTGAGCGGCTCCCTGAACCAGGCGGCGTTGTCGGTCCGGGTGAGGCCGTCGAGGCGGAACTGGATCCCGGTGTCGACCCCGCCGAACCGGCCACCGTAGGCGGCGTTGAGCGTCGCGATCTGGTTGCGCACGGCGCTGTCCTGCGCCCCCAGGGGGCCGGCGGTGATGACGTGCACCCAGGTGGAGACCGTGATCGGGATCCAGTCCCCACGGCGCATCCCCGACTGACGGCGCCTCAGGTCGGCGAGCATCTCCGCGACCTGTTCCGGGCCCGGCGCGTGCGGCTCGGTCCCGCGTCCGGAGGTCGTGGTCCGCGCGACCCCGGCACATCCCGGGTGGTCGGTCACAGCGGATGCCGAGGCGGGGACGGCAGGAGTGGCGCCCGCTGTGAGAAGGCACACCGAAACAGCGGCGATCGCACGCCACGCCATGCACTCCCCCGACAGGTCACATCCGCTGGCCGACTGCCGCTCCCCCGCGGCATCCCGACCGTAGCCTCATCGGCGGCGATCACCCATGAACAACACTCACTCGTTCTTGTCTTCGCCCTTGGGCAGCCCCTCGTAGATCTCCTTGCACTCGGGACAGACCGGGAACTTCTGCGGATCCCGGTTCGGCACCCAGACCTTGCCGCAGAGCGCGCGCACCGGGGTGCCGCTGAACGCGCTCTCCATGATCTTGTTCTTCTCAACGTAGTGGGCGAACCGCTCGTGGTCGCCGTCACCGTGCGACAGGTCCGGCCGGATGTCGCTCTCAGGGAGAATCTTCGTGCTCATCCTGCAGATTTTATGCCCGCGGCGGCGCGGTCACCGCTCCGGCGTCCGCCATGTCGCGATCCGGCCGTCCCGGCTTCACGGCCAGGTCCGAGGTCGACGGGTACGGCTCCCGCCGGACGAGGGCGAGAGCCGTGGAGGAACGGTGAGGTCAGCCCAGGTGCACCTGGGCGTCCTCCAGCTTGCGGCCCGCCTTGACGAACAGCGCGAGCAGGGCCGCGAGGACCGCGACACCGGTGCTGACCAGGAAGCCGAGGTGCATGCCGTCCAGGAAGGACAGGTGCGACACGCCGGCGATGCCCCGGACGAGCTCCTCGGGCAGACCGGGCATCATCTGGGACGTGGGCGCCCCGCCGAAGGTCGCCAGACTCTTCAACGGCTCGATCTGCTCGGCCGGAAGCGCCGGGAGCTCCGCCTGGGCCCAGTGGCCGGCGTAGACGCTCGCCACCCTCGCCGACACGATCGCCCCCAGGATGGCCGTGCCGAGCGCGCCGCCCACCTGCATGGCCGACTGCTGGATGCCGCCCGCGACGCCGCTGAGATCCTCGGGGGCGTTGCCGACGATGATCTCGGTGGCGCCGACGAAGACCGGGGAGAGCCCGAAGGCGAGCAGGACGAACGGGATCGCGCTGTCGATGAACGCGGCGTCGAGGCTGAGACGGGACATCAGGAACATCGCCGTGGCGGTGACCAGCATGCCGCCCGTGATTGTGATCTTGGTGCCGAACCTGCCGATGAGCACGGCGGCGAGCGGCGAGGCGACGATCATGCCCGCGCTCATCGGCAGCATCCGGAGACCGGACTCCAGGGGCGTGAGCCCGTGCACGCCCTGGAAGAAGAACGTCAGGAAGAACATCGCGCCGAACATCGAGAACGCGACGAGCATCATCAGGCCGGTGCCGATGGAGACCGAGACGTTGCCGAAGAGGCTCAGCGGCAGGAGCGGCTCGGCGGCCCTGCTCTGCCACCACACGAACGCGGCCCCGATCCCCATGGCCGCGCCGAGGAAACCGATGGTCAGCGGGTCGCCCCAGCCCCACGCGGGAGCCTTGATGATGGCCCAGACCAGAGAGAACATCGCACCCGACAGCAGCGCGACGCCCAGCCAGTCGACTCTCGACAGGGTCCGTGCCTTACTCTCGGCGAGCACCCACAGGCCCATGGCCATGGCCACGACGCCCACGGGGACGTTGATGAAGAACACCGACTGCCAGCTCACGTGCTCGACCAGCAGGCCGCCGACGATCGGGCCGGCGGCGCTGGACAGGCCGATGATCCCGCCCCAGGCGCCCATCGCCATCTTCAGCCGCTCGCCGGGGAAGGCGACCCTCAGCAGGGCGAGGGCCGCCGGCTGGAGCAGGGCGCCGAACAGGCCCTGGAGCACGCGCAGTCCGATCAGCATGCCGACCGAGGAGCTGAGGCCGATCGCGAGCGAGGTGAGCGCGAAGCCGGCGACTCCGACCAGGAAGATCATCTTGTGCCCGAACAGGTCACCGAGCTTGCCGGCGGTGATCAGGAACACGGCGAGCGCGAGCAGGTAGCCGCTCGTCACCCACTGCAGGTCGGCCAGGGAGGCGTTGAGGTCCCTGGCGATCGCCGGGTTGGCGATGGCGACGACGGTGCCGTCGAGCATCACCATGATCACCCCGAGCGACACCGCCAGGAGCGTGAGCCACGGGTGCCCCTGCCTCGACGACGTGCCGGAGTCCGACGGTGGCTCCGTGTCCACCGTCTTGACCTCTGTCATGGAAGGGTCCCCTCGTGAGTTGGATCCGCCCCCGGTACGGGACGCACAAGCCAGGGTAATTTATGTCAGCCTCTGACATACGACAAATCGTTTTATAAGGCAGATCATGACTTATGGCATTATGTGAATAATGAGCTCAAAGGGGTGACATGCATGGGTCAGCCCGGCCTACGCGAACGCAAGAAACAGAAGACGCGGCTGGCGCTGGTCGACGCCGCCCTCGACCTGTTCACCACGCAGGGGTACGAGGCCACGACCGTCGACCAGATCGCGGCCGCCGTGGAGGTCTCGCCCCGCACGTTCTTCCGCTACTTCGCCACCAAGGAGGACGTCGCCCTCTGCCTGCCCCTCGACGGGCTTGAGGTCGTGCTCACCGAGCTGGCCGCCCGGCCCGCGGAGGAGCCGCCGTTCACCGCGCTCAGCCATGCCCTGCGCGCGTTGGTCTCCATGGTGGCAGAGGGGGATCTCGCCGACAGAGCCAGGTTCCTCCGAGCGCGTGAACTGATCGACACCACTCCCACGCTCTTCGCCGGGAGCGTGCGGCGGATGATGGAGAACGAGCGGCGGCTTGTCGCCGAGATCGCCCGGCGCGAGAGCATCCCCCCCGACGACCTCCTCGCCCACTTCGTCGTCACGCTCTTCACCGCCGTGACCCGGGTCGGCTTGGAGTTCTGCGAGCCCGACGGCAGTCACGACCTCACCGCCCTGGCCGGGCACCTGGAGGCGACGCTGGCCCTGGCCGAACGCTCGCTGCGCCCCGGCTGGGACCGCGCCCGCTAGTTCATCGAAGGGTCATCGGGGCAGGTCGCCACATAGGCGAGCTCTCCCCGCTGGCGGCGGAGCACCGCGCGCCACAGCGATCCGGGGTCGTGGTGGAAGGTGTCGCCGGGTTCGGAGTCCACGACGTACCAGGCGCCCTCGCCGATCTCGGCCTCCAGCTGACCGGCGGTCCAACCGGCGTAGCCCGCGAAGATCCGCATCTGGACGATCTCTCCGGCGAGGATCTCCGGCGGGGCGTCGAGGTCGACGGTGCCGAGCCGGGACACCGCCGCGGTGCCCGCGTGCAGCCGCCGCCATCCGAGGGGCTCCTGGCCACTCGGGACCGCGGCCAGGGCCAGGGCGCTGTCGGTCTGCACGGGGCCGCCCTGAAACAGCACAGGCGGCCCGGTCACCATGGAATCCCAGGTGGGCAGCACCTGCGTCACCGAGATGTCGCTGGGCCGGTTGAGCACCACGCCCAGAGTGCCACCGTCGAGATCATGCTCCAGAACCAGAACCACGCTGCGCCGGAAGTTGGGGTCGTCGAGCTTCGGTGTCGCCACCAGCAGCCCACCGACGTAGATCGCCTCCGCCATACCTCCATCTTTACACCCGCGCCGCCCCTGAAGACTCCGTTGGCCCATTCCAATCGGCCCCTCTCGCCGATCGGCGTCCCACGTTCCGGCACGACCCCCACCGGCCTCACATCTCACCGGCCCGACGGCTTGGTTCTCGCCGCCGGGCCGGTGGGTCTCCTCCGGTCCGCTACGCCTCGGTCATACCGCTGCGGACCCGGCCCCCGGCCGACTCGCGCACGGCCGCCGCGACGGCGCCCGCGACGTCGGCATGGAACACGCTCGGGATGATGTAGTTCGGGCCGAGCTCCTCGTCGGTGACCACGGAGGCCAGCGCCCCGGCAGCCGCCAGCAGCATCTCCTCGCTGACCACGCTCGCCTGCGCGTCGAGCAGGCCGCGGAAGACACCGGGGAAGGCGAGCACGTTGTTGATCTGGTTCGGGTAGTCCGAGCGGCCGGTGGCGACCACGGCGGCGTGCTCACGGGCGTCGTCCGGCGAGACCTCGGGCTCGGGGTTGGCCAGCGCGAAGACCACCGCGCCCTCGGCCATCGTGGCGATGTCGTCACCGGTGAGGATGCCGGGGGCCGAGACCCCGATGAACACGTCGGCGCCCTTGACCGCGCCTCGCAGGTCACCTGCGTAGCCGTCGGCGTTGGTGTGGTCGGCGATCCACCGGAGCGAATCGTCCAGATCCTCCCGGCCGCCGTGCACCGCGCCCAGGTAGTCGCAGACGATGACGTTGTGCGCGCCGGCCGCGAGCAGCAGGCGCAGCACCGCCGTACCCGCGGCGCCGGCGCCGGCGAGGGTGATGCGGACCTCGCTCAGATCCTTGCCGACCACGCGCAGCGCGTTGGTGAGCGCGGCGAGCACGCAGATCGCGGTGCCGTGCTGGTCGTCATGGAAGACCGGGATGTCCAGCAGATCGCGTAGCCGCCGCTCCACCTCGAAGCAGCGGGGCGCCGAGATGTCCTCCAGGTTGATGCCGCCGAAGCCGGGGGCGATACAGCGGACGATCTCGACGATCTTGTCCACGTCCTGGGTGTCCAGGCAGATCGGCCAGGCGTCGATGTCGGCGAACCGCTTGAACAGCGCGGCCTTGCCTTCCATGACGGGCAGCGCGGCGGCCGGGCCGATGTTGCCCAGGCCCAGCACGGCCGAGCCGTCGGTGACCACGGCGACGCTGTTGCGCTTGATGGTCAGGCGGCGGGCGTCCTCGGGGTTGCGGGCGATGGCCATGGAGACCCGGGCGACGCCGGGCGTGTAGGCCATGGACAGCTCGTCACGGTTGCGCAGCGGGACCTTGGACCTCATCTCGATCTTGCCACCGAGATGCATGAGGAAGGTGCGATCGGAGACCTTGTGGATGACGACGCCCTCGACGGCGTCGAGCCTGTCAACGATCGTCTGGGCATGGTCGGTGTCACGCGCGGCACAGGTCACGTCGATACGCAGGGTCTCGTGGCCGGCGGTGGTCACGTCGAGCGCGGTGACCACACCTCCCACGGACTCCACGGCGTGAGTGAGCTGGCTGACAGCCTTGCCACCTGCCGGCACCTCCAGGCGCACGGTGATGGAGTACGACACACTCGGCACGGTGGCCACCGTCAATCCGCTCCTTTGCGACCGACTTGGTTGGGTGCTTCCATGGTGCCACCACTGGACAGGTGACCGCGCCGCACTCGTTCAGCTCAGCACTGTCGAGGCGGTCACAGTCAACTCCACGCACGTGTCGGTGAGGGGAGCACCCCGGCATCCGGATGCCGCCGGCCCGATCACGCTGCCGGCGGCGCCGTAGGTCGCGGAGACGGTGACCGCCCGGATGCCTTCTTCACGCCCTTGAAGCAGGGCGTGAAGGACAAGGTGCGGGATTCAGAACAGTGCGCTGGCCAGGTTCCTGCGAGCACGCCCGAGGGACGGGTCGTCGCCGGGAAGGGTGTCGAACAGGCCGAGCAGATGCACCCTGACCCGGTCGCGGTCGGCGCCCGAGGTCCGGCGGACCACCTCGACGAGCCGGTCGAAGGCCTTGTCCACATCACCGGAGAGCATCTCGAAGTCGGCCGCCAGCAGCTGGGCGTCGAGGTCGGCGGGGTCGGCCAGGCGCCGCTGAACCTCGGTGGGGTCGACGTCCTGGGTCCGCCGGATAAGGCCCAGCCCGGCCAGGCCCAGCTTGGCGTCCTCGTTGTTCGGGGAGCGCGCCAGCAGCCGCTCGTAGGCCGCCACGGCACCGTCGAGATCACCGGCGTCGATGGCCTGCTCGGCGGCGAGCACGTCCGGGTCGACCGGCGGTTCCTCCGGCCGGCCCTCGGCCTCGGCGCCCCCGGTGTCCGGCGGGAGATACTGCGCCAGTGCCTCCATGAGCTGCGACAGCCAGTCGCGCAGCTGCTGCTCGGTGGCGATGCCGGGAACGACCGCCACGGGCTGCCCCTGGAAGAGGGCGTACAGAGCGGGCACGTTCTGCACCCGGAGCGCCTGCGCGATCTGCGGGCTGGCCTCGACGTCCACCCGGGCGAGGGTCCACCTGCCGGCGTTCTCGGCGGCAAGCTTCTCCAGCAGCAGGCTGTATGTCTTGGCCTGCTCGGCTCGGGTCACCGTGAGTTCCAGCAGCACGAGGCTGTTCATGGATCGTTCGACGACTTCCGTCGCGAAGTTGGCGTCATCGACGTAGACGACCTGCGCCGGGGTCCCGCCGCTCTCCTGTGCCGTGGCCTCCCGCCGCGCCTGCGCGTCCAGCGCCTGCTTGCGCGCGCCGAGGTCCACGGCACCGTAGAGCGATCCGGGTCGATTGAAGTCCGCTGGGCTCATACCCCCAATCCTGCCGTATCCCGATTACTGCGCCGACTCGCCACCGCTAGAAGCGGGCGGGCTCGGTGTAGACACCCCATTCGGCGCGGAGCGCGTCGCAGATCTCACCCAGCGTGGCCTCGGCGCGCACCGCGTCGAGCATGGGCGGGATCAGGTTGCCCTCGCCTCTGGCGACCTGCGCCATCGTGGCCAGCGCGGCGTCCACGGCCCCCTGGTCGCGGCCGGCGCGGCGGGCGGCGAGGACGCGGTTCTGCTCGCGCTCGACCTCGTGGCTGACGCGCAGGATCTCCAGCGGCTCGTCGATGGAGGCCGTGTGACAGTTGACCCCGACGATCCGCTTGTCCCCCTTCTCCAGCTTGCGCTGGTAGTCGAAGGCCGCCTCGGCGATCTCGGACATGAACCAGCCGTCCTCGATGCCGCGCAGGATCCCCGAGGTCATCGACCCGTCGTGCCCCATGTCCCGGATCTTCGCGAAAATCGCCTCCGCCTCGGCTTCGAGCCGGTCGGTCAGCGCCTCGACGTACCAGGATCCGCCCAGCGGGTCGGCGACGTTGACGACCTCGGTCTCCTCCATGATCACCTGCTGGGTGCGTAGCGCGATCTCGGCGGCTTTCTCCGAGGGCAGCGCCAGGACCTCGTCCAGGGCGTTGGTGTGCAGCGAGTTGGTGCCACCCAGCACGGCCGCGAGCGCCTCGACCGCGGTGCGCACCACGTTGTTGTACGGCTGCTGCGCGGTCAGCGAGACGCCCGCCGTCTGGGTGTGGAAGCGCAGCCACTGGGCCTTGTCGGTCCTGGCCCCGTAGACGTCGCGCAGCCACCGCGCCCAGATCCGGCGCGCCGCCCGGAACTTGGCGATCTCCTCGAAGAAGTCGATGTGCGCGTCGAAGAAGAACGACAGGCCGGGGGCGAAAACGTCGATGTCCAGCCCGCGCGCCAGACCGAGCTCCACGTAGCCGAACCCGTCGGCCAGGGTGAAGGCCAGTTCCTGTGCGGCCGTGGAGCCGGCCTCGCGGATGTGGTAGCCGGAGACGCTGAGCGGCTTGTAGGCGGGGATTTCGGCGGCGCAGAACTCCATGAGGTCGCCGATCAGCCGCAGGTGCGGCTCGGGGGCGAACAGCCACTCCTTCTGCGCGATGTACTCCTTGAAGATGTCGGTCTGGAGCGTCCCGTTGAGCTTGCCGACCGGCACCCCCTGCCGCTCGGCGGCGACGACGTACATACAGAAGATCGGGATGGCCGGGCCGCTGATCGTCATCGAGGTGGTGATGTCACCGAGCGGGATACCGTCGAAGAGCATGTCCATGTCCAGCGCGGAGTCGATCGCCACTCCGCAGTGACCCACCTCGCCAAGCGAACGCGGGTCGTCGGAGTCGCGGCCCATCAGCGTCGGCATGTCGAAGGCCACGCTCAGCCCGCCGCCGCCCGCGCCGAGGATCATCTTGTAGCGCTCGTTGGTCTGCCGGGCGTTGCCGAACCCGGCGAACTGCCGGATGGTCCACGCCTTGCCCCGGTAACCGGTGGGGTGCAGGCCACGGGTGAAGGGGTACTCTCCCGGCCAGCCGATGCGCTCCATGCGCGGGTCGTCGCCACCCGGCCCGTAGACCGGCTCCACGTCGAGGCCGGAGAGCGTCCGGAACTCGGCCTCCCGCTTGGCTGCCCCGTCGAACCGCGCCTGCCAGCGCGCCCGTCCCGCCTCGATGTCCTCGGCGTTCATCGCCAACTCCCTTGTACGGCTTGCGGCTTCTGCCTGGCTTGTGGCCTTAGGAAAATACTAGGATGTCCTAGTAATTATTGGCCAGCGCAACCCCGGACCGGTCCGGCCAGACCGGATCAGCCCTCGAAATCCCCCGCCTCCACCCGCAGTGTCCGGAGCAGGCCGAACAGCTGCTCCAGCTCCGCCTCGCCGTACATGCTCATGGCGAAGCCGGCGCCCATCAGATCGGCGGTCGCCTGACTCACGACCCCTCGGCCCCGCTCGGTGATCTCCGCCAGCACCCCGCGCCCGTCCCGGGGGTTGCGCAGGCGGCGGACCAGCCCGGCCCGCTCCAGCCGGTTGACGGTGTTCGTCACGCTCGTGGGGTGCACCATCAGACGCTCGCCGATCCTGGACAGCGGCAATGCCCCCGTCTTGCTGAAGGTCAGCAAAACCAGCGCCTCGTACCGGGCAAAGGTCAAGTCATGTGGTTTGAGTAGCGTGTCCAGTTGCGAGAGCAGGATCTGGTGCGCTCTCATGATCGACGTGACGGCGGCCATGGCCGAGGACGGTCCGAAGTGAACGCGCCACGTCTCCGCGGCGCGCTCGATGGGGTCGAACGGCAGATTCAGCTGACCTGTAGCCACAGGGACACGGTAGCGCGACCTCATCCCGATTCGCCCATATACGTAGAGTCACCGGACTGACGGTTTCACCAAGAACCTGGGCACCAAACATCACGCTCAGTTATGGTTCCCACATCGAATGGTGAGGGCGTTGCCAAATGGCCACGCGGACTCAGTCCGGCCTGCGGGGGATGCAGACCGGATCGGTCGCCGAGGGGACCGGCTACCGCATTCACGGCACGGGGGGTGCTTGATGACCGACAACTCAATGGCGTTCAGACGCCGCACGGACTGCCGATCGGCCGACACGGCGTGGATCCGTTCCACGCGTGCCGGTGCGTGAGCGCAGGGGCGTTTCACGCGAGGAACTCCAGCAGAGCGCATTGGTGGCGGTCGCCGTCCTGCTCGTGCTTGGTGTGTTCGCGGCGTGGAGCGTCCTTATTCCGGGTGTATCCGCGTGGGAGAACATCATCGTCGCGGTGATCGGCTCGCTACGGCTCACCGGCCCGGTGGCCGCGGCGTTCGCGGCCTGGGTGGCGGTGCGCAGACGGCGCGGGACCGGCAGGCAGTCGCTGACCACCTGGCAGGCGGTACGCGCGCCACTGGCCATCCTCGTGGTGGTCGGCGGCTCCTTCACCGCGACGCTGCTGGTCATGGCGGTCAGGACCATGCTCACCGAGCAGGCGGGCCGGCTGCTGCCCAGCGGGCTGGTGATGGGCATGGCCGGGCTGGCGCTGTACGTCGCCATCGGCTGGGTGACCGGCTGGCTGCTGCCGTGGACGATCACGCCGATGTTCGCCGGCCTCGGCTGCTACGGCCTGTTCACCTGGCTGGTCCAGGGAGCCACCTGGGCCGACCGGCTCGCCCCCGCCACGCGGGAGCCGTACGACCCGTTCCGGGGGCTCAGCGCCGCGGCCCTGACCAACCAGACGCTGTGGCTGCTGGGCGTCAGCGCCGCGCTGCTGCTCGGGTGGGCCGCGGTGGTGACGCGGCAGGCGCTCGTGCTGGCCGCCGCTCTGCTCGCCGTACTGGCCGCCGGGACCGGGGTGGCCCGGCTGCTCAGCGAGCCGAAGACCATCTCCGCCCAGCGGGTGGTCTACAGCTGCCAGGAATGGCCGATCATGGTCTGTGTGCATCCGGGGATGCGCACCGGCCTGCCCGAACTCGGCTCCGCGTTCGTCAAGATCGCTTCTCGGCTGGCGGGGACGCCCGGCGAGTTCTCCCGGCTGGAGCAACATCCCCGGAACGGGGACGTCGCCCTCCCCGCCGGTGCGGCCCCGATCCACGTGGACGACCTGGCCACCGGATTCGCCGACGAGGTGGCCGACGAGTTCGTCGAGAACCTGGCCCAGGAATGTACGGACACCCCGGCGCGCGGATACCGGGACATCGTTGTCGCGTGGTTGCTCGGCAAGCCGCTGCCCAGCGGCCCGCTCCCCGAGCACGAGTACGCCGCCGCGTGGTTCTCCGGCCTCACCGACGCCCAGCGGCGGGAGTGGCTCCGGCAGCACTACTCCGATTTCGCCGGATGCCGGCTACAGAGCACTTACTTCGCCGGACAGGTCGGAGATACCGGACAGACAGTGCAGGCCGGGCAGGCCGGGCAGCCAGGGCAGGCCGGCCAGATCGCGCCGTACCCGCAGGTCAACCCGCCCTACCAGGCACCCGCCGCCGTGCCTCCCCTCCCCTCGGTCGCGCCGTACAGCCCCGGGGACGCCCCCGCCGAGAAACCGAGGAGAGAGGCACGGCACCGGGGCTGACAGGATCGGCGCAGGCTCGGCGTGAGAAAGCGGCCACCGGGGGAAGGGGACCGCTGTGAAAGCACCCCCAGAAGCACCGCCCGAGGCTCCCTCCGCGCCTCGCAGGCGCCGCTGGCGCTTCCTCGCCGGGCTGCTCGTCGTCGTGATCCTTCTCGTCGTGGGCGCCCGCCTGACCTGGTCGTGGCTGAACCCGTTCGGCGAGACCACGGTCGACCGCAGTCAGCCCGCGCTGCTGCAGTCCATCCACAACCTCAGCCGCTTCGAGGCGGCCACCGGCGACTTCCAGGTCATCGTGGACCTGGAGAAGGACGCCGCCTTCCTGCCGGACGCCGTCAAAGGGAGCCGGACGCTCTTCGTCGGCGCGGGCGGGGTCGACGCCTACGTCGACTTCGGCGGCCTCACCACCGGCGCCCTGACCGTCTCGCCGGACCACAGGGAGGTGACGGTGAGGCTGCCGCGCGCCCAGTTGGAGAAGCCCAACCTCGACAACAGGCGCTCCTACGTCTACGCCCAGCAGCGTGGCCTGCTGGACAGGGTCGAGGACTTCCTGTCCTCCTCCCCCTCCGACCAGCAGGAGCTCTACGTGCTGGCCGAGAAGAAGATCGCCGAAGCCGCCCAGGCCGGCGACCTGCGTAACCGCGCCGACCAGAACACCAAGGCCATGGTGCAGGGCATGCTGGGCACCCTGGGCTTCGAGAAGGTCACCGTCAGGTTCGCCGACGAGCCCTGATCACCCGATGGCGGCCAGGAGCTCGTCAGCGGCCCCGTAGGGGTCGAGACCGGCCTCCAGGACGCGGGTGGCGAGGACGTCGAGGCGCTGGTCACCGTGGAGGTCCGCGAAGCGCGAGCGGAGGGCCGCCAGAGCGATGGCCTCGATCTCGTCACGGGCCCTGACGTGGCGCCGCCGGGCGAGCTCGCCCGACTTCTCCAGGTAGGCCAGGTGCGCGTCGAGGGCGTCGACCACCTCATCGGCGCCCTCACCCCGGTAGGCCACGGTCGGCACGATCGGCGGCCGCCAGGGCCGCTCAACCAGAGCGAGCATGTTACGGAGCTCACGGACGGTCGCCTGGGCGCCGTCGCGGTCGGCCTTGTTCACCACGAACACGTCGGCGATCTCGAGGATGCCCGCCTTGGCCGCCTGGATGCCGTCCCCCATGCCCGGGGCGAGCAGCACGATGGTGGTGTCGGCCAGCGAGGCGATGTCCACCTCGGCCTGGCCGACCCCGACGGTCTCGACGAGGATGACCTCGCACCCGGCGGCGTCCAGGACGCGCAGTGCCTGGGGCGTGGCCCAGGACAGGCCGCCCAGGTGGCCGCGGCTGGCCATCGACCGGATGAACACCTCCGGGTCGGTGGCGTGGTCCTGCATGCGCACCCGGTCGCCGAGCAGCGCCCCGCCGGTGAACGGCGAGGACGGGTCCACCGCGAGCACGCCGACCTTCATGCCCCGCTTGCGGAACGCCCGGACCAGCATCCCGGTGGAGGTGGACTTGCCCACCCCGGGAGAGCCGGTGAGCCCGATGACCCGGGCCCGGGACGGCCGGTCCGCGCAGAGCCTCGCCGTGATCTCCCTGAGCAGGGGCGAACCGTTCTCCACCATGGAGATCAGCCTGGCCACGGCGCGGGGCTGCCCGCTCCGCGCCCGCGCCACCAGGTCGGAGACCTCCGCGGCCGGGGATCGCCCGTCCGACCCGGCCACCTCGGAGATCTCCGCAGCCGGAGAGCGCCCTTCCCGGTCGGCGATGCCGGAGTCTCCCATGGTCAGGCCGAGGGGACGCGGATGATCAGGGCGTCGCCCTGGCCGCCGCCGCCGCACAGGCCCGCGGCACCGAGCCCACCACCCCGGCGCCTGAGCTCGTGGGCGAGGGTGAGCACGATGCGGGCGCCGGAGGCACCGATCGGGTGGCCGACGGCGATGCCGCCACCGTTGACGTTGACCTTGTCGAGCGGGACGCCGAGCTCCTTGACCGACTGGAGGACGACCTGGGCGAAGGCCTCGTTGATCTCCAGCAGATCGAGGTCGTCGGCCGAGAGCCCCTGCTTGCCGAGGGCGTGCTTGATCGCGTTGGCGGGCTGGGACTGGAGCGAGTTGTCGGGCCCGGCCACGTTGCCGTGCGCGCCGATCTCCGCCAGCCACTCGAGGCCCAGTTCCTCGGCCTTGGCCTTGGACATCACAACCACCGCGCAGGCGCCGTCGGAGATCTGCGAGGCGGAGCCGGCGGTGATGGTGCCGTCCTTGCTGAAGGCCGGCCGCAACCGCCCCAGGGTCTCGACGGTGGTGTCCGCGCGCACGCCCTCGTCGGCGGAGAAGATCACCGGATCGCCCTTGCGCTGCGGGAGCGACACCGGAACGATCTCGTCGTCGAACACGCCGTTCTTGATCGCGGCGGCGGCGAGCTCATGGGAGCGGGCGGAGAACGCGTCCTGCTCCTCGCGGGTCAGGCCCAGACGCGCGTTGTGCCGCTCGGTGGACTCCCCCATGGACACCTGGTCGTAGACGTCAGTCAGGCCGTCGAAGGCCATCGAGTCCAGGATGTCGGCACCGCCGTACTTCACTCCCCTGCGCAGGCCGGGCAGCAGGTGCGGGGCGTTAGACATGGACTCCATGCCGCCCGCGACCACGATGTCGAACTCGCCCGCCCTGATGAGCTGATCGGCCAGGGCGATGGCGTCCAGTCCGGACAGGCAGACCTTGTTGATCGTCAATGACGGCACGCTCATCGGGATCCCGGCCTTGACCGCAGCCTGGCGGGAAGGTATCTGACCCGCTCCGGCCTGGAGCACCTGGCCCATGATCACATATTGCACGGCTCCGGGGGCCACACCGGAACGCTCCAGCGCCGCCTTGATGGCGAGGCCGCCGAGCTCGACGGCCGACAGGCCGGAAAGCGAGCCGAGCAACCGGCCGATAGGAGTACGGGCTCCGGAGACAATGACCGAACCAGACATAAGAGGGGGCCTCCCTGACGGGACTGGGGATGACTTTGCCACCATACCCATGAGCACTTAAGCGATCGCCATGGAGGGCAGCACTATGTTCATGCGTATCGACCATGTGGGAATCGCCTGCCACAACCTTGAGGAGAAAATCGCGCTCTTCGAGCAGACCTTCGAGCTCACGGTGGTGGCACGCGAGGTCAACGAGGCGCAGGGCGTCAAGGAGGCGATGCTGCACATCGCCGACGGCAACGGTGGCGGCTCCTATATCCAGCTCCTCGAACCGCTCGGTCCCGACACGCCGGTCGGCAAGTTCCTCGCCAAGCGCGGGGAGGGGGTTCACCATGTCGCGTTCGGCGTGCCTGACGTCGCCGAGGCCATGCGGGAGATTGGAGACAAGGGCGTCAGGCTCCTGGACGAGAAGCCCCGGCACGGCTCAATGGGCTCCTCCATCGCCTTTCTGCATCCCAAGGACGTGGGGGGAATGCTGACCGAACTCGTGCAGGCCCAGAAGCACTGATCAAGCCTCCTGTCAAACGCAAGAAGGGTTCATACGTAACAAGTCGCGCAGAAAGTCCGAGGGGACCTCCAACACGGCAACACCGGAGTACGCTGGCCTACCACCGGACGTGGATCCCGCCACGGCTCCCGCCTCGGATGTCCGAAATCCCCCGTCCGGCCCGTGTAGCCGTCTCGACAACCCAGGATCGAGCCTCCATGCAGTCCGACATCGACGCCCAGCTCAACAACTTCTTTGAAGACGCCCCCGCTCGGGAATTCGACGTGGTGCTCCGTGGCTTTGACCGGCACCAGGTCCATGATCATCTGAAGCAGGTCGACAACGAACTGCGCCAGGCCCGGGAGCAGGTTCAGAGCCTGCAGCGGGATCTGTCCGACTCCCAGCGCCAGCTGCAGGAGCAGGAGCGTCCGACCTACTCGGGCCTTGGCGCGCGGATCGAGCAGCTGCTCCGTCTCGCCGAGGAGCAGGCCACCGAACTGGTCCAGGCCGCACGCTCCGAGGCGAACGAGATCAAGGCCGCGTCCAAGGTCGATGCCGCCGACCTGCGGGCCGCCGCCGAGAACGAGGCGGCCGAGAAGCGCGCCCTCGCCACGCGCGAGGTCGAAGAGATGCGCACCAGCGCCGAGCGTGACGCCGAGGAGATCCGCTCGACCGCCCGTCGCGAGGCCGACGAGCTGACCGCCACCACCGAGCGCGAGGTCGCCAAGCTGCGAGCCACCGCCGACCACGAGGTGGCCGAGAAGCGCGCGGACGCCGAACGCGAGATCGCCAAGCTGCGCACCACCACCGAGCGCGAGGTCGCCCAGCTGCGGGCCTCGACCAAGCGCGAGCGTGACGAGATCCTCACCACCGCCAAGCGTCAGGCCGACGAGATGCGCGCCCAGGCCCAGCGGGTCCTGGAGGAGTCCGAGGCCAAGCGTGCCCAGGACGAGGCCGAGTTCGAGATCCAGCTGGCCGGCCGCCGCGAGGAGGCCGAGCGCCAGGAGGCCGAGCGCCACGCCACCGCGCAGGCCAACACGCAGAAGCTGGTCTCCGAGGCCGAGCAGCGCGCGGCCACCGCCGAGCAGCGCGCCACCAAGGCCACCCAGCAGGCCGAGCAGACCCGCCGCGAAGCCGACACGCACGCCAAGCAGTTGCTCGCCAACGCGCGTAAGAACGCCGACCAGCTCGTCGCCGAGGCGAAGTCGAGCGCCGAGTCGATCGTCTCCGACGCCAAGACCGAGTCCGAGCGGAGCCGTTCCGTCGCCCAGCGCCAGGTCGACGAGCTGACCCGCCAGCGCGACAGCATCACCAGCCACCTCGCGCAGCTGCGCCAGCTGCTCGGTGGCGCGCCGCTCCCGACCGCCGAGCCGGATTCGGCCATCTCCGCGGCTCCCGTCAAGCCGGCCATTCCGGCCGCCAACGGCAGCGAGAAGCCGGCCTCCGCGCCGACCCCGGCCCCTGTCAAGGCCGAGGCGAAGGACGACGACTCGGAGTGGTGGCAGGAGTAGGCGCCGTTGCCTTGGGGCGTTGACAACGGCTACGTGAGAGCCTGGCGACCTTGACGGTCGCCAGGCTCCCTCTGTCTTCCGCCCTCCCCTCCCACTCACGCACCTCCGGAGCCTCCCCCTCACCGCACCCCCGGAGCGCGGTTTCGCGTTCCCCAGAGCCAGGAGCAGCCGTGCCTGAAGCCTCCCGGACAGCCGACGCTCTCACGACGTCCGCCCCGGACCCCGGAGCCTCCCCCGAGGCTCTCCCGGCCGAGGCTCTTCGGGCTGAGGCCGTGGGCGGCCCCGTCCCCGCCTCGGAGGCACCCCAGGAGCAGGCGGCACCGTACGGCCGGCCGGGCAAGCCACTGGCCAAGAACCCCTTCCTCGTCGGCCTGACCGCCGGAATGGGCCTACTGACCGCGTGGGCCCTCGCCCAGGCCCTGGTCACCTCGCGCAGCGTGATCGTGCTGGTCGTGGTGGCGATGTTCCTCGCCCTCGGACTGAACCCGGCTGTCGAGGCACTGCAGCGGCGCGGGCTGGCCCGCCGCGGGGCGATCTCGATCGTCTTCGGCGCGGTGATCCTGTTCTTCGTGCTCTTCGGGCTGGCGATCGTCCCGCCGGTGAGCCAGGAGACGGCCTCGTTCGTCAGCGCGGTCCCCGGCTACGTCCAGGAACTGCTCGCCAACCCCACCCTGAAGGAACTGGACAGCGACTACCAGATCCTGACCAGGATCGGCGTCTACATCACCAGTGGCGGCCTCGCCGAGACCGTGGCGGGAGGGCTGGTCGGTGCGGGCGCGGTGGTGTTCGACGCGTTCTTCTCCGGCGTCACGCTGCTGGTCCTGACGCTGTACTTCCTCGGCTCACTGCCCTCGATCAAGGACTACCTGTTCAGGCTCGTGCCCAGCAGCCGCAGGGAGCGGGCCCAGGCGCTCGGCGACGAGATCATCAGCGGCATCGGCGGCTACGTGGCCGGCAACCTGCTGATCTCGGTAATCGCCGGTGTGGTCACCTGGGGATTCCTCGCCGTCCTGGGCGTCGAGTACGCACTGGCACTCGCCCTGGTGGTGGCGGTCACCGACCTGATCCCGCTGGTCGGCGCGACGATCGGCTCGGTGCTGGTGAGCGGGGTGGCACTGCTCCAGTCGGGGACGCTCGGTATCGCCTGTGCCATCATCTCCCTGCTCTACCAGCAGATCGAGAACTACCTGATCTATCCGCGCGTGATGAAACGCTCGGTGGACGTGGCCCCGGCGGTCACCGTGATCGCCGCACTGTTCGGCGGCGCGCTGCTCGGCATCGTCGGAGCACTGCTGGCCATCCCGGTGGCCGCGGCGATCGCGCTGATCATCCGCGAGGTGGTGATCCCCCGGCAAGCTCGTCTATGAAGCCGGCCACCGCGCGGTTGAACGCCTCGGGCTGTTCGATCGCACTCAGGTGACCCGCCCTCCCGATCACGGTCAGCCGGCCGTCCGGCACGGCCTCGACCATCGTCTCGGCGTCGGCAGGCGGGGTGAGCTCGTCTTCCTCTCCCACGATCACCAGGGCGGGCACCTTGAGCCCTCGCAGGGTGTCGAAGGAGTCGGGGCGGCCCGCCATGGCCCGCTGGGCCCAGGCCACGGCCTTCGGCGGGGCCGACTGGACCAGCCCGCGCACCCGGCCGAACACCATCGCCCTGCGCTGCACGGTGGTCGCCCCCACCAGCGTCGGAAGCGTCTCCTCCACGAGGACCGAGGTACCCCTGTCGAGCACGGCGGCGGCGATGCGCTCCCGGTTCGCCCTGGCCGCCTCGGGGTCTGCGCTCGCCTTGGTGTCGGCGAGGACCACTCCCAGCACCCGGTCGGGGTGGCGGCGGCACAGGGCCATCGTCACGTAGCCGCCCATCGACAGGCCGCCGACGACGGCCCGGTCGACGCCCTCGTGATCGAGCAGGCGCACGACGTCGTCTGCCATCACGTCAAGGGAGGGTTCGTCGTCCCCGAGCACCGAGCCGCCGAAGCCGCGCAGGTCGGGGGTGATGACCTTGCAGACAGTGCCCAGAGTCTCGCGCTGGGCCAGCCACATGGCCGATGACAGGGGGAACGCGTGGAGGAGGACGACGGGAAGTCCCTCCCCGGCCGATCGCGTGTACAGGTGCACGCAGTCAACCGTAATCGCGGACCTCCGATCTGGCACCCCCCGACTCACACCGGTCTGTGATGGCGTCCGAAAGCCTACGAGCCGGGGATCTCCGTGGAGAGGGGATGGGCCGCCGGGTTGACCCGCCGGACGATCTCGTTGAGGACGATCCGCACGTACGGCTCACCGACCCACAGGTGCTTGGCGCCGTCCACCCCGACGACCTCGGCCTGAGGCACCCGGGCGAACCGCTCGCGGGCCTCCTCCGGCTGGAGGTAGTCGTCGAACTCGGGGACCAGCGCGGTCAACGGCCGGCCGAACTCCGCCCACGCGTCGAGGTCGGCGTCGGTGGCCCGGTGCAGCGGCGGGGAGAGCAGGACGGCGCCCTCAACCAGCGGATCGTGACCCCACTTGAGGGCGAGCTCGGTGCCGAAGGACCAGCCGACCAGCCAGGATCGGGGCAGGTCGTGGAAGTCGGCGTACTCCAGTGCGGCGGCGACGTCGAGGCGTTCCTCCTCTCCCTCACCGAAGGCGCCCTGGGAGGTGCCCCGGTCGGAGGTGGTGCCCCGGGTGTTGAAGCGCAGCACGGCCAGATCCGCCAGCGCGGGCAGCCGGTTGGCCATCTTCTTGTAGACGTGGCTGTCCATCATGCCGCCGTGCGTGGGCAGCGGATGCAGGCAGATCAGTGTGGCCACCGGGGGCCTGTCCATCGGAAGAGCCAGCTCACCGACGAGGGTCAGCCCGTCACCGGTGTGCAGCTCGATCGGTTCCCTGCGCGCGGGCAGCACCGTGGAGGCCCGGATCTCCATGAATTCTCCACTCCGTCTCATGACCGGGCGCCGGTGGACCGGAGGTCCGGGGGTCGGCGCCGTACGATCGTTCCCAGTCCGTGGCCCCGCACCGGTGGACCGGGGGTCCGAGAAGCGCGGGGCGACCGTCCTCAGTATCGGGTCCGGCCGGGACCGCGCCTGACACGGTTGCGCCAGCACGCCGTGTGCCAGTGCCTGCGCTCGTCCTCCCCGCCTGCCCAGGCGGGCCAGCTCACCAGGTGCGGCAGGCCCGATCTGATCTCCTGGTCGCAGCCGGGACACCGGTAGACCTTGTCGGCTCCGGCCCCGGTGACCCGGCGCACGTGCCAGTCGCCGTCGGGCCACTCCTCCACCTGGTCGATACCGGGAACGGACTGCCCCACGGGGCGGGAGGAGGCTCCACGGCCACCTCCGCGGGCGAAGGGGTCCAGCCGGCGGGATTTACGGGGGCTCATGGCTGGTCGCGGATGCTTCGCACCCCGGCCGTGCCGAGCTCGACCACTCCGGCCATCTCAAAAGCGCCTGTCATCGCTCTCCCCACCGCACCCGCATCGCCCCGCCAAATCCCGGCCGGTCCGGCGATCGCCCGTTCCGACACCGAAACAGTCTCCCCGAGGGAACCTGCTGCCCAAAAAGGGCCAAAAAATGGAGGGTACCGCGCCTATGACCCTCTACCGGACATGAGCAGGAGGAAGCCACTTGAACGATCGAGGTCAGCGACTCCCTGCTCTCCAAGCGCATCATCACCCTGGAGGAGGCCGGTTACGTCAGAGTGGAGAAGGCGTCCGTGGGCAAACGCCCCCCGGACCTGGCTGATCCTCACCGACGAGGGACGACGGGCGTTTCAGGACTACGTCTCCATGCTGAGACACCTCACCGAAGGAACCCAGTGGCCGGACCGGTCCTGGAGATCCGGGCCCCGTCCGGCCGGTAGGGTCTGAGCATGCGTCTGGTCATCGCGCGGTGCAGCGTGGATTACGTCGGAAAGCTCACCGCCCACCTTCCGATGGCGCCTCGGCTCATCCTGATCAAGGCTGACAGCAGCGTCTCCATCCATGCTGACGACCGGGCTTTCAAGCCGCTGAACTGGATGAACCCGCCGTGCAAGCTCCGCGAGGAGGAGGGCACCTGGACGGTGACCCACGGCAAGACCGGCGAGAAGCTCGTCCTCACCATGGAGGAGATCCTCCACGACTCCAGCCACGAACTGGGCGTCGACCCCGGCCTGATCAAGGACGGCGTCGAGGCGCACCTGCAGGAGTTGCTGGCCGAGCACATCACCACGCTGGGCGCGGGCTGGACGCTGGTCCGCCGCGAATACATGACGGCGATCGGCCCGGTGGACATCCTCTGCCGCGACCACACGGGGGCGACCGTGGCCGTGGAGCTCAAGCGCCGGGGTGACATCGACGGTGTCGAGCAGCTCACCCGCTATCTGGAGCTCCTCAACCGCGACCCGCTCCTCGCCCCGGTGAAGGGTATCTTCGCCGCCCAGGAGATCAAGCCGCAGGCCCGCGTGCTCGCCGGCGACCGCGGCATCGACTGCGTCATCCTCGACTACGACAGGCTACGGGGCATCGAGCGCAACGACACCCTGTTCTGACGCGAGACCACGGTCAAGACCCATCTGCTCCGTATCTTCGGCAAGCTCGGCGTCTCCGACCGCACCTCCGCCGTGACCACGGCTCTGGACCGAGGATTCATCACCCGGTAGGCGGAAGGAACAACCGCTGACCCGCCCACCCGCACATCGGGGAACTTGACCGACCAGTCAGGCTTGTCACCTCCTTGCATGGATGATGGAAGCGGTTGCACACTTACTCTTCCGCAAAAAGGATCTTGCACCCATAATGGTGGATTCTGGGGGCCAGGATCATGAGGTGGAAGTGATAAAGCGAGCATTTGTCAAGTCCATATCGACAGCGGGGGCTTGACATGAATAAGCGATTTTACAGAGGAATGTCAGCGGAGGAGCGGCTGGCAGAGCGCCGGGAACGCCTGATCTCTGCGGCATACACGCTATACGCCGACGTGGGTTTTCCAGAGACCACGATCGAGAAGCTGTGCACCCTGGCCCGTATCTCCAATCGGGCCTTCTACGAGTGCTTCTCCGGCCGTAACGAGCTACTGCAGGCGGTGCACGACAGGTGCGTGCGGGAGACGCTGCTGTCGGTGTCGAACTCCCTGGAACAGGCCCCGGACACGCCGGCCGGCCGGATCGAGGCGGGCATCGCCGGATACATCGGCTTCGTCACCGAGGACAGGCGACGCGCCCGGATCATGCACCTGGAGGTGCGCCGGGCGGGTGACTGCCTCACCAGGTCGCGGCAGCAGGCCCTGGCGGCGTTCACCCGGATCGTCGAGACCAACGTCTCCGACCTGCCGGAGGCCACCAAGGCCAACCCGCACCTGCTGACGGTGGGCGTGATCGGGGCGATCCAGGAACTGCTCATCGAGTGGGTGCTGGTCGACGACCCTCCCGAGATCGATCAACTGATCAGCACCGCCGTACACATCTTCCACCGGTCCTTCCTGACCTGAACGTCGCCGGGCGGAGAGGGTCAGGCAACCGCGGCCACGGGAGACTCGACGGTGAGCACCTTGTTGAGCCGGGTCACGGCCAGCACGCGCATGACCCGCGGCGGTACCCCACGCAGGACGAGGCGACGTTCAGCGGCCAGCGCGCGACGATGCGTGCCCACCAGGACCCCGAGACCGGTGGCGTCGATCATCTCCAGCCCGGAAAGGTCCACGATCAGGTAGCCACTGCCGGAGTCGACAGCTCGGTGCAACCGCGGACGCACCCCGGCGACGGTACCCACGTCGAGCCGGTTGCCGACACTGACCACCTGGGCTCCGGGTTTTCCAGTGACGCGCATTCCGCCTGCCTCCCTTCTCATGCACTCTTCCACCCTGACCTACCGTGCCCCACCCCTGACCTACCGTGCCCCACCGCAGGGAAAAAATACGGTTCAGAACCAACCTTTTGCGGAACGACGTGAATGGCGACGGTCCGGTCGGTGACATCCACCGGAGCCCACCGGACTCGATCACGTCCTCGAGGCCGGTGGGCTCCGGACCGTTCAGGTCCGCCGGACGACAGATATCCCTCTACGGACGGGGCGGCAGCGCCGGACGGCGGCGGGAGGGACGGCTCACGGTGTCGGGCGGGGTTACCGCGGGCCGCTCGCCGAGGGCGGCCAGCGCGAGCCGTACGGCCTCCTCGATCTGCGGGTCCCGGCCCGCAGCCCAGTCACCTGGAGTGATGTCCAGCTCGACATCGGGGTCGACCCCGTAGTTCTCCACTCCCCAGCCGAGCCCCTCGAACCAGAACCCGTACCGGGGGACGGTGATGTGCGACCCGTCCACCAGGCGGTGGCCGCCCTCGATGCCGATGACACCGCCCCAGGTGCGGGTGCCCACCACCGGCCCCAGTTTGTAGATCTTGAAGGCGGCGGTGACGATGTCCCCGTCTGATCCGGCGTCCTGGTCGGTGACCGCGACCAGCGGGCCGCGCGGGGCGTCATCGGGATAGGTGCCCGGCGCCATGCCCCTGGGCATATCCCAGGCGATGACCCTGCGGAGCAGCTTCTCGATGACGAGCTGGGAGGTGTGGCCACCCCGGTTGCCCCGGACGTCCACGACGAGCCCCTCGAAGGTCATCTCCCTGCGCAGATCGCGGTGGAACTGCGCCCAGCCCTCGGCGACCATGTCCGGGATGTGCAGGTAGCCGAGCCTGCCACCGCTGAGATCACGGACGTGGGCCCGGCGCCCGCTCACCCAGTCCTGGTAGCGCAGCCGCCGCTCGTCGCCGAGCGGCGTGACGACGACCCTGCGCCCGCCCCCCAGGGTCAGCTCGACCGGCTTGTCCACCGCGCCGACCAGCAGCGGCGCGGGGCCCTGCGGCGGCACCGGACGGCCGTCGACCGCCAGCAGCGTCTCCCCCGGCTGGATCGCCACGCCGGGCGCGGCCAGCGGCGAGCGGGCATGCACGTCGGAGGACTCGCCGGGCAGCACCCGGTCCACCTGCCAGCGGCCGTCACCGTCCCTGGACAGGTCGGCTCCGAGCAGGCCGACCGGGTCGGACGCGGGATGCCCCCAGGGGGCGGCGTCGACATAGGCGTGCGAGCTGCCGAGCTCTCCGGCGACCTCCCAGAGCAGGTCGGCGAAGTCGTCGGCGGTGGCGACCCGCTCCACCAGCGGCCGGTACTCCTCCAGCACCGCGTCCCATTCGACGTCCGCCATGTCCTCGACCCAGAAGTCGGCCCGGATCCGGCGGCCCATCTGCGTGTAGGCGTGCCGCCGGTAGGTCTGCGGGTCGACGGTGATCCGGATCCGCGACAGGTCGACGGTCGCGTCGTCGCCCCCGTTCTTGCCGGTCACTGGGCGGACGGTGAGTGTGCCCTTGTCCCGGACGACGAGCTGGGTACCGTCACCGCTCACCCAGTACCCGTCGAGCTTGTCGACCACTTCCTCGCGCGTACGCCTGGACAGGTCGTAGCGGTCCAGCGCGGGCCGGGGAGGCTCGCCCCCCACCTTGTCGCGGTCCTCGCCGAGCTCTCCGGCCAGCGGCTCGCGCAGCCAGGCGAACCCGCCCTTGACCGCGCGGAGCTCCGAGTAACGCCCCTCGGGCACCGGTACCTGTACGACCCTGGCGGCGATGCCGTCCAGATCGACGGTGATCGCGGCGTCGTCCTCGCGCTTCTTCTTGTCGTCGTCATCGGGCTCGCCGACGGGCCGCCCGTCGGAGCTGGGCGCGAACGGCGACGGAGTCGCCGCGGCCAGCGGCACCAGGTAGGGACGGTAGCCGAGCGGGAAGGACAGGTCGAAGGAGTGCCCGTCGTAGACCGGGTCGAAGCCGCGCCGGGACAGGAACGCCAGATACTCCCCGGCGAACGCGGGCGAGACGTCCACGAACCGGCCGTCGGTGACATCGGTGACGACCCGGTCCGCCACGCGGGCCAGCCGGATCCGGCGCAGCCGCGTGGTGTCCGGGTGTGACCAGGCCAGCCAGGCGGAGTCGGACGACCAGGCCAGCCCGTCGATCTCACCGTTGGCGCGGGTCAGCTCGGTTACCTCGCCGGAGGCCACGTCCGTCAGGAGCAGCCGACCGTCTCTGGCGGCCACCGCGACCGTGTTCCCGTCGGGCGCGACGGCCAGGTCACCGACCTCGCCGAGCTCACCCGCCGCGATCCTGCGGCTCTCCCCGCCACCGGCCGGGCTGATCTCCAATCCCTGCCGTTCGCCGTCGTCGAAGACCCACACCACCTGGTCCGGGCCGAGGACGCGCGGCTTTCCGGCGGCCAGGCCGGTGCTGAGCTGCCGCGCCGGGCCGTCCCGGTGGGTGATCCAGTGCACCGAGCCCTGGATCTCCACCGCGCTGGCCCGCCCGGTCGCGTCCACTGCCAGGTCGTGCAGCCTGTGCCCCGCGTTGACCTGGTACGGCTGCCGCCCCCGCACCGGGGAACCGAGCCTGACGTCGAGCTTGCGCGCCTCGGCGTCCAGGCCGTCCAGCAGGTAGAGGTCACCGGCGTTCTGGTAGACGATCCGGGTCCCGTCGGTGGTGGCGTGCCGGGCGTAGAAGACGTCGTGGTCGGTGTGCCGGCTCAGGCCGGTGCCGTCCAGGGCGCAGGAGTAGAGATTGCCGATACCTTCGTGGTCGGAGAGGAAGACCAGGCGTCCGCCGACGAGCATCGGATTGGCGAAGTGGCCCTTCACATCCGCCAGGAGCCGGGTGAAGTCACCCCCGGCCCGCTGGACCCAGAGACGCCCCGCCGTACCGCCCCGGTAGCGCTTCCAGGTCGCCGGGTCACGGGAGAGGGAGGCGGTGAGCAACGCCACCGCCTCCCCGGTGACCGCCAGGTCGGTCACCGGGCCGTAGGGCAGCTGCTCGGCCTGGCCGTCACCGAGCGCATAGGCCCAGGTCCGCGCGGCGAACGGCTGGCCGGTCGCGCTGATCGCGAGCACCCTGCCATCCGGCGTCCAGCCACGCGTGCGGGTCCGGTGGTTGCCCCAGTGGGTCAGCCGCTCGGTGGAACCGGACTCCAGGTCGGCCAGGAACACCTCGGGAGCGCCGTCGCGGACGCTGGTCCAGGCGACCTCTGTGGCGTCGGGGGAGAGTCGGGGATGACCGGCGGGCGCCCGGTCGGAGGAGAGGCGCCAGGCTCGGCCGCCGTCCGCGGGGGCCGCCCAGACGTCGTCGTCGGCGACGAAGGTGAGGGTCTCGCGGGAGATGTGGGGGAATCGCAGGTACGAACCAGAAACCATCGATAGATCATATTGTCCGATACCGCGATAAACCGAAGAATTTTTGCCCGCTACGCTGGGCCGCATGACGCGAGCTGACAGGGACAAGCCGGTAGTGCTCTCCAAGATCTACACACGGACCGGTGACGACGGTACGACCGCGCTCGGAGACATGAGCCGCACCCGCAAGACCGACCCCCGGCTGGCCGCCTACGCGGACGTTGAGGAGGCCAATGCGGCGATCGGCGTGGCCCTGGCCACAGGCTCCCTCGACGAGGACATCGCGGCGGTCCTCGTCCGGATCCAGAACGAGCTGTTCGACGTCGGCGCCGACCTGTGCACCCCTGTCACGGAGAACCCCGAGTTCCCGCCGTTGCGGGTCGAACCCTCCTACATCGAATGGCTGGAGGCACGCTGCGACGAGTTCAACGGACGGCTCAAGCCGCTGCGCAGCTTCATCCTCCCCGGCGGTACCCCGGCCGTCGCCCAGCTCCATGTCGCCAGGACGGTGGCCCGGCGGGCCGAGCGGACCACCTGGTCGGCTCTGGAGGCCCACGACGACGTCAACCCGCTGACCGCCAAATACCTCAACCGGCTGAGCGATCTGATGTTCATCCTCTGCCGGATCGCCGCCAAGGGCGACGAGATCCTCTGGAAGCCCGGCGGCACCCGCTGATCCCGGCGTTCACGCAGACCCCCCTCCTCGTACGGCTCGCCCGTCGCCGCCGGCCAGGGACCGACGGGGGCGCGCGGAGAGCCGAACCGGAGGCGGGGTCCGCCGGGGAAGGTCAGGCGACGTCGAGGTAGGCGCCGGGCGGGGCGGACTCCAGCCAGGCGACGAAGCCGGTCAGGGCGCGGTATCCCATGGCGAGCTCGAACGCGCTCTGCCCGTTCCGGCACTCCAGCGCCGTCACACCCTCGATGAAGCCGTAGAACTCGCCGGACCCGACCTTACGGCGCCCGGAAACCACAAGGCCGCGCCTCACGATCACGTGGCGCGGCCTTGGGAGCAGACCTACAAGTGGAATCCAGTTGAGCTGGCCGTCGGCGTAACGGGCTACCCCGACCCGCCAGCCTCGCTCTCCCGACATCGGGCGCAGACAACACAGCACCGAGCCGCGGAAGCGGCTCAGGATCAGCACTCGGGAGGCAAGGAGGGCGACAAGCAGCGCCACTACGATGAGTACGTCCAGCACCACGTCTGCCGCCCCCAAAAAAGCCGTACCGCTCAGAAGCAGAATTTATCCGACTTCTTCGCCGGCCGCTCGCAACCGGGCCCTGGCACGCTTGGCCTCGACAGCGGCGTCCGCGTCCTCCTGGTTGGCCTCGATCGAGGCCTGCGCACGCTGAAGCGCGTCCCTGGCCGCGGCGACGTCCACCTCGGAGCCGAGCTCGGCCATCTCGGCCAGGATCGACACCTCGTCGTCGGCCACCGAGAGGAACCCGCCGTGGACCGCGGCGATGAGGTCGCTCTCACCGTCTCCACGCTTGACCGTCAGCACGCCGCCCTCGACGAGAACACCGAGCACGGGCGCATGCTTAGGCATGATACCGATCTCGCCGTCGATGGTCTTGGCAATCACCATGTCGGCCTCGCCGGACCAGATCTCACGCTCCGGCGAGACGACGCCTACTCGCAGCTTCGCCACGTTCTCTCCAGTTCCTTTCGAACCAGGCACCGGTACGGCTCGCGCCGTACCGGTGCCGAAGGCGACTAGCGGGCGAGGTCCTTGGCCTTGGCGATGGCCTGCTCGATGCCACCGACCATGAAGAACGCCTGCTCGGGCAGGTGGTCGTACTCACCGGCGCACAGACCCTTGAACGAGGCGATCGTCTCGTCCAGCGGCACGAACTCACCCGGCTGACCGGTGAACGCCTCAGCGGCGTACATCGGGTGGGAGAGGAAGCGCTCGATACGACGGGCCCGGTTGACGGTGACCTTGTCCTCTTCGGAGAGCTCGTCGATACCGAGGATCGCGATGATGTCCTGCAGTTCCTTGTACTTCTGCAGGATCCGCTTGGTCTCCTGGGCCACGCGGTAGTGCTCCTCGCCGATGATCAGCGGGTCGAGGATCCGCGAGGTGGAGTCGAGCGGGTCCACCGCGGGGTAGATGCCCTTCTCCGAGATCGGCCGGGACAGAACGGTCTGCGCGTCGAGGTGCGCGAACGCGTTGTGCGGGGCCGGGTCGGTGATGTCGTCCGCGGGGACGTAGATCGCCTGCATCGAGGTGATCGAGTGACCGCGGGTCGAGGTGATGCGCTCCTGGAGGACACCCATCTCGTCGGCCAGGGTCGGCTGGTAACCCACCGCGGACGGCATACGGCCGAGCAGGGTGGAGACCTCGGAACCGGCCTGGGTGAACCGGAAGATGTTGTCGATGAACAGAAGCACGTCCTGCTTCTGCACGTCACGGAAGTACTCCGCCATGGTGAGGGCGGAGAGCGCGACGCGCAGACGCGTGCCCGGGGGCTCGTCCATCTGGCCGAAGACGAGCGCGGTGTCCTTGAGGACGCCGGCCTCGTCCATCTCCAGCCAGAGGTCGTTACCCTCACGGGTACGCTCGCCGACGCCCGCGAACACCGAGGTGCCCGAGAACTTCAGCGCGACTCGGCGGATCATCTCCTGGATCAGAACGGTCTTGCCGACACCGGCGCCACCGAACAGACCGATCTTTCCACCCTTCACGTACGGGGTGAGCAGGTCGATGACCTTGATGCCGGTGGGCAGCATCTCGGTGCGCGACTCAAGGGTGTCGAAGGAGGGCGACGGGCGGTGGATGCCCCAGCGCTCCTCGACCTTGAGCGACGCGGTCGGCACGTCCAGGGACTCGCCGAGCGTGTTCCAGACGTGGCCCTTGACGACGTCGCCGACCGGCACCGAGATGGCCGCGCCGGTGTCGGACACCGCGGCACCACGGGTGAGGCCGTCGGTGGGCTGCATGGAGATGGCTCGGACCAGGTTGTCACCCAGGTGCTGGGCGACCTCCAGGGTCAGGGTCTTGGTCTCCCCGCCAAGGGCGACCTCGACCTTGAGGGCGTTGTAGATATCGGGCATCGCCTCGACGGGGAACTCCACGTCGACGACGGGACCGGTGACCCGCGCGACGCGGCCCACGCCGGTCTCAACAGTCTGTGCAGTCATTTCACTCTTTCCCCGCTGCGGCGTCAGCCAGCGCGTTCGCGCCACCGACGATCTCGCTGATTTCCTGGGTGATCTCGGCCTGGCGAGCCTGGTTCATCTGCATGGTGAACACACGGATCAGCTCGTTGGCGTTGTCGGTCGCCGACTTCATGGCCCGGCGACGCGAGGCGTGCTCCGAGGCCGCGGACTGGAGCAGCGCGCTGAAGATACGCGACTCCACATAGCGCGGCAGCAGGCTGTCGAGCACGTCGCCCGCGGTGGGCTCGAACTCGAAGTACGGCAGCGGCGTGTCCGAAACCTCGGCGGTCTCCTCGACCTCCAGCGGCAGGATGCGCTTGACCATGACCTCTTGCGTGAGCATGGACACGAACCCGGTGGAGACGATGTGGATCTCGTCCACGCCGTCTTCGGCCGAGAACGCCTGGATCAGCGTGTCCGCGATCTCCTTGGCGTTGGTGTAGGAGGGGTTGTCGGAGAATCCCGACCACTGCCCGCCCATCTCGCGGCCACGGAAAGTGTGCCAGGTGATGCCCTTGCGACCCACCACGAAGGGCGTGGGCGTGATGCCCTTGCTCTTCAGCAGGTTGCTGAGCGCTTCGGCCTCACGCAGGATGTTCGCGTTGAAGCCGCCGCAGAACCCGCGGTCGCTGGTGACGATGAGCACGGCCGCCTTGGTGGCCTGCTCCTTCGCCACGGTCAGCGGGTGGTCGACGCTGGCGGTGTTGCTGACGACACCGGTGACGGCACGAGTGATCTCGTGCTCGTACGGCACGGCCGCCTGCATCCGCAGCTGAGCCTTCACGATGCGCGACGAAGCAATGAGCTCCTGGGCGCGCGTGATCTTCGCCGTGGATCTGACCGACTTGATCCGCCGCCGCAGCAGTCTTAGCTGGGCACCCATCGGCTACTTCTTCTCAACCGCGCGGACGCGCTTGGTGATCTTCTCCTGGCCGACCGCGTCGGCCCCGAGGGCCGCGACCGGCTCGTCGCGGATCAGCAGCTCACCCGAGGCGGTCTCGAAGGTCTTCTTGAACTCGGTGATGGCGTCCTTGAGGGTCGTCACCGTGTCGTCCGACAGGTCCTTGGTCTCACGGATGCTGTCGAAGACGCCCTTGTTCTCGCGCGACAGGTAGTCCAGGAAGTCCGCCTCGAACCGGCGGATGTCCTCGACCGGGACGTCGTCGAGCTCGCCGGTGGTGCCGGCCCAGACCGAAACGACCTGCTTCTCAACCGGGAGCGGGCTGTACTGGGCCTGCTTGAGCAGCTCGACCAGGCGCTGGCCGCGCTCCAGCTGAGCACGGGAGGCCGCGTCCAGGTCGGAGGCGAAGGAGGCGAAGGCCTCCAGGTCACGGAACTGCGACAGCGACAGGCGCAGCGTGCCGGCGACCTTCCTCATCGCCTTGACCTGCGCCGAGCCACCGACTCGGGAGACGGAGACACCGACGTTGATGGCCGGACGCACACCCGAGTTGAACAGGTCGGTCTCAAGGAAGCACTGGCCGTCGGTGATGGAGATGACGTTGGTCGGGATGAACGCGGAGACGTCGTTACCCTTCGTCTCGATGATCGGCAGACCGGTCATCGAGCCCGAGCCCATGTCCTTGGAGAGCTTCGCGCAGCGCTCCAGCAGACGGGAGTGCAAGTAGAAGACGTCGCCGGGGAACGCCTCACGGCCCGGCGGGCGGCGCAGCAGCAGCGAGACGGCGCGGTAGGCGTCGGCCTGCTTGGTGAGGTCGTCGAAAACGATGAGAACGTGCTTGCCCTGGTACATCCAGTGCTGGCCGATGGCCGAACCGGTGTAGGGGGCGAGGTACTTGTAACCGGCCGGGTCGGACGCCGGAGCGGCGACGATGGTGGTGTACTCCATCGCGCCCGCCTCCTCGAGGCGGCCCTTGACCTGGGCGATCGTGGAACCCTTCTGGCCGACCGCGACGTAGACGCAGCGGACCTGCTTGTCGGGGTCGCCGGAGAGCCAGTTCTCCCGCTGGTTGAGGATGGTGTCCACGGCGATGGCGGTCTTGCCGGTGCCACGGTCACCGATGATCAGCTGGCGCTGGCCACGGCCGATCGGCGTCATGGCGTCAACCGCCTTGAGACCGGTCTGCAGCGGCTCCTTCACCGGCTGGCGCTGGACCACGGACGGGGCCTGGAGCTCAAGGGCACGCAGGCCCTCGGACTCGATGGCGCCCTTGCCGTCCATCGGAACACCCAGCGGGTCGACCACACGGCCGAGGAAGGCGTCGCCGACCGGCACGGACAGGACCTCGCCCGTCCGGCGGACCGACTGGCCCTCCTCGATCTTGCTGAAGTCGCCCAGAACAACGACACCGATCTCCCGGACGTCCAGGTTCAGTGCCAGGCCACGCGTGCCGTCCTCGAACTCAAGCAGCTCGTTCGCCATCGCCGAGGGAAGGCCGGAGACATGGGCGATACCGTCGCCGCAGTCGACGACGGTCCCGATCTCCTCGCGCGCGGCGCCTTCCGGCTCGTACGCCTGGACGAAGCGCTCAAGCGCGTCCCGGATCTCGTCCGGCCGGATCGTAAGCTCCGCCATCTCTCTTCAGTCTCCCTATTCGCCTAGCCGGCCAACCGGCGGCGGACTTCTTCGATTCGTCCCGCGATGGTGGTGTCGATGAGATCGTCCCCGATACGGACCGAGAACCCTCCGAGCACTCGCGGATCCACCTCGACGTTCAGATGAACGTCTCGGCCATACGAGGTGCGCAGCCACGTGGCGAGACGTCGCTTCTGCTCCTCGGAGAGCTCGACCGCACTGCGCACCACCGCGACGAGGCGCTGCCGCTGGGCAGCGACCAGGCTGCCGAACTCTTCCAGTCCTCTGTCCAGGCTACGTCCTCGCGGATGTACCACGAGCTGCGTGACCAGGCGGAGGGTGGCGGGGGCGACCTTGCCGGCGAGCAGGGAGCCGAGCAGCTCCCGCTTGGCCTGCGCGGGCGCGCCGACGCCGGTCAGAGTCCGGTGCAGCTCCAGGTTCGAGGCGACGATCCGCCCGAACCGGAACAGCTCGTCCTCGACGTCGTCGAGCTTGCCCTGCGCCTCGGCCTCGGCCGCGGCGGCGATGACGCCGAGACGCTCGATCACGTCGGCCAGGTCACCCGAGCGTGCCCACTTCGCGGACACGGCCGCGAGGGCCGTCTCCAGTGCGGCGTTGCTGACCTTGCCCTCCAGCAGGACCTGTACGGCTTGCGCCTTCTGGGCCGCCGGGCGGGCCGGGTCGGACAGGTTGCGGCGGAGCCCGTGCTCGCGGTCGAACAGGTCGGCGACCGCGAAGAGCTCGTCGGCCAGCGAGCCGAGGTCAGCGCTTCCCGCCACGGCGTTGAAGCGCTCTTCGACCCCGGCCAGCGAAGCCCTGCTCAGACCTCTCAGCATCAGCGGACCGCCGCGCTGCTCGACTCGAGCTCCTCAAGGAACCGGTCGACGGTGCGGCGCTGGCGCGCCTCGTCCTCAAGGGACTCACCGACGATGCGGCCGGCCAGGTCGGTCGAGAGGCGACCGATCTCGGAGCGCAGCTGGGCGAACGCCTGCTGGCGGTCCGCCTCGATCTGGGCGTGCGCGGCCTCGATGAGGCGCCGGGCCTCGGCCTGCGCCTCCTCACGGAGCTCGACCTTGATCTGCGCACCCTGCTCGCGAGCCTCCTCACGCAGGCGGGAAGCCTCGTGACGAGCCTCGGCGAGCTGGTCCTTGTACTGCTTGAGCAGCGCCTGGGCCTCGGCCTGGGCGTCCTGCGCCTTCTGGATTCCGCCTTCGATGGCCTCGGTCCGCTCGACCAGGGTCTTCTGGATGCGCGGGGTGAGGATCCTACCGACGACGATGACGACGACAGCGAACGAGAAGATGCCGACGACAAGCTCGTAGGTGTGTGGGAGGAGAGGGTTTCCCCCCTCCGCCAAGAGTGAAGCTGCCTGAATCATTGGTGCAGCCTTCCGTCAGGTCTGTTGCGTCTTAGCGGAACATGAACGGCGCGACGAGGCCGATCAGGGCGAGGGCCTCGGTCAGAACGAAGCCGAGCAGCATGTTCTGGCGGATCAGGCCGTAGGCCTCAGGCTGGCGGGCGATGGCCTGCACACCCTGACCGAAGATGATGCCGACACCGATGCCGGGGCCGATGGCGGCAAGACCGTAACCGATCGAGCCGAGAGCGTTGAGGGAGCCGGTGACCTCAGCGAGGACGGACATTCCTGTATTCCTTTACGGTCGGCCGGTGGGACGTCCCACCGGTCTGGACTATTCGAGGGTGGTCTTAGTGCTCGGCGTGGAGCGAGTTGCCGATGTACATCGCGGCGAGCATCGAGAAGAGGAACGCTTGCAGGAACTGGATGAACATCTCGAAGCCGGTCATGGCGATGGTCATGACGACACCGACCACGCCGAGCGGGGCGCCCAGCGGTGTGAGCTTCTCAAAAAGGAACCAGAAGCCGACCAGACTGAAGAACGCGAGAATGATGTGGCCGGCGAACATGTTGGCGAACAGTCGCACCGCGTGGGTGAAGGGCGCGATGATCATGTTCGAGAGGAACTCGATCGGGGCCAGCAGCACGTAGATCGGCTTGGGCAGCCCCGGCGGGAACATCATGTTCTTGAAGAAGCCGATCGGACCCTGATGCTTGATGCCCAGGTAGATCTTGAGGAGGTAGATACTGACCGCCAGCACGATCGGGAAGGCGATGTGTGAGGCCACCGGGAACTGCAGGAGGGGCACGACACCCATCAGGTTCCAGATCCAGACCAGGAAGAAGATGCTGAGCAGCAGGCCCATCCACCGGTCGGCGTCCTTACCGAGGAACGGCCGGGCGACCTGGTCGCGGACGAACATGTAGCCCATCTCGGCGACGTTCTGGACGCCCCGGGGCACCAACTTGGGGTTGGCGAAGGCCGACCAGCAGAAGGCGACGACGATGAGCGTGCTCAGGATCGCCAGCAGCACCGGCTTCGTGAACCAGGCGACGCCCTGAATGATCGGGGGGGAGTTGAAGAGTTCGAGGCCCGGAGGCGTGAACTTGTCGTCCCCGGAAGCGAGGAGCGTCAGCGTGCTCACGCGGCGTTCCCTTCAGCGTGGTAGTGGATCGAAATGGCTTCGTCAGCGAAGCGACCGCCGCCGAGGGCTAGCGACCGTACTTCCGGTAGACCAGGTAGACGGCGAGAGTGACTCCGAGAATCAATCCGATCGGGGTGAAGGCGACCACACCAGTCCATTTGGACAGCAACCAGCCCGCACCGCCGTACAGAATCATCCCGGAGAGGAGATAACTGGGAATCGACCAAGCGGCGCTGGCAAAGTCTCGGCCGTCGTCCTCGGGCCGGATTTTCTTCTCGCTCATCGCGGCCCCGAGGATAGCAGGCCTGGTGAGGACTAGTCATATCGAGCCCCGTCACGCGGGCGGAGATCATACAACTCATCGGGAATCACCCAGACCCGGGAGTTTCGCCGTCCGGGTTCACGTAGAGCATCTTGAGCTTCATGAACCCGCGCATCTCACCGACGGTCCAGGCCACGGTGGACGCGACGGCCCCCCAGCCGAACGCCTTGGGCTCGAACACGGTGACGTTCTCGAACGCTTTCAGCAAGGCCATGACGAGCAGGATTTTCACCGCATAGCCCACGACTGCCGCGGTCATCATCGCCATGGGGGAGACCCGGCTGGCGTAGGAGATCGCGACGATGCCGAGGGTGAAGAAGACACAGACGACCAGTGTCCCGATCGCCGCGCCGAGCGCTCCCTTGCCTCCGGCCACCAAGGCGGCGATGACGACCACGACCACGCCCACCAGCAGCGTGGGTAGAGCAGCCCCTTTCAGAAGGCGTACGTCGTTGGCCTGCATCGGCACTCCAAGTAACTTCCATCAAGCGAGCGATTGCTACCTCGCAGGGCTCATCCTGTTGAGCGACTGCTAGTGAAAGCTATCACAAGCTCACGGAAGGACGCCTTTACCTGCCGTTTCAAGTAAAGGATCAAGGGGTTTTCCGGAGCGCGTTCAGCGCGGCGTCTCAGAGGTTGGGAAGCCCGGACGGGGAGCGGTGAGTGACATGTCCGGCGGCACGGACAGTCCCGCCCTGTCGTCGCCGCCGGGGGCCGGCCAGGGGCCACCCGTCTCCGGCGGGAACTGACGGGCCCGCTCCTGAACCGGGCCTCCGTCAGGGTGAACCTGACGTCCCGCGGCGCGGGTCCCACCACCACCGCCACCGCCACCGCTACCGCCCCTCCGCGCCCGCCAGCGCGGCAGCGCCATCATCACCAGCACCCCGACGGCCAGCAGCACGGTGAGCGGGAACAGGATGAGCGGCACACCCTCGACGGACATCGCCACGACCGCGAAGGCGAACAGGAACGTCCAGGTATACATGATCAGCACGCTGCTCCGGTGCGAGTGACCGATGTCCATCAGCCGGTGATGCAGATGCCCCCGGTCGGGCGCGAACGGCGACAGGCCGTTGGAGGTGCGCCGGATCACCGCCATGATCAGGTCGAGCAGCGGCAGCACCAGGATGGCGATCGGCACCAGCAGCGGGAGGATCACCGGGAAGCGGTTGATGCTGGTCGAGTCGAGCGGCGTAATGGTGATCATCGTGGACGCGAGGACCAGGCCCAGCAGCATCGCCCCGGTGTCCCCCATGAAGATCTTGGCCGGGTGGAAGTTGTGCGGCAGGAAGCCGAGGCACATGCCGATGAGCACCGAGGCGATCGCCGCCGTGGCATTTATACTGGTGTCGGAGTAGTCCTTGGACAGGACGATGGAGTAGGTCCAGGTGGCCATGGCCGCGATGCCGACGATCCCGGCGGCCAGGCCGTCCAACCCGTCGACGAAGTTCACCGCGTTGATCATGACGACCACGATCAGGATCGTGAGCAGCGGGCTCAGCGTGGAGTCGAGGATGACCTGGCCGCCCAGCGCGGTGGGCAGGGGGAGCCACGGCAGGCTGACGTCGAAGGCGACGAGCACGCCCGCGGCGCCGATCTGCCCGGCGAGCTTGATGAGGGCGTCCATGCCCCACCAGTCGTCCAGGAAGCCCGTCAGGGTGATCAGGGCGCCCGCTGCGATCAGCGCGATCACGGTCTTACCCTCGGCCAGCTTGCTCCCCGTGTAGGGCAGCTGGCTGGCGATCAGCAGGCCGGCGACGAGCCCGCCGTACATGGCCAGACCACCGAGTCTGGGCGTCGGGATGGTGTGCACGTCACGGTCACGGACCTCTGGCATCGCACCGATGCGGATGGCGAACACGCGGACCAACGGGACCAGCAGATAGGTCACCGCCGCCGCCATCAGCGCCATGAGTAGATATTCGCGCACGGACCTAGTTTCGCGGATAGTCCGGCCAACTGTGACCGGAAAACGACACAGAACAGCTCATAGTTCGCTGGGATAAATCTGATGGATCTCTGTCAGCGCCGCCACCCGCTCCCTGATTTCACCCATCGTGTCAGGGTTGCGGATGACCTGGGCCACCATCGAGGCGACCTCCTTCATCTGCTCGGGCCCCATCCCCTGGGTCGTGACGCAGGGGGTGCCCACCCGGATGCCGGACGTCACCGTGGGGGGCTCGGGATCGTAGGGGATCGCGTTGCGGTTCAGGGTGATCCCCGCTGCGGTGCACCGCTGCTCGGCCACCGCACCGGAGATCCCGATGTCCCGTAGGTCGATCAGGGCCAGATGGCTGTCGGTGCCTCCCGAGACGGGCCGCATGCCCTCCGCGGCCAGCGCGGCGGCCAGCACCTGGGCGTTGGCCACCACCTGATGCGCGTAGTCGGCGAACTCCGGCTGGAGTGCCTCACCGAACGCCACCGCCTTGGCAGCCACCGCGTGCATGAGCGGACCTCCCTGAGTGAACGGGAAGACCGCCCGGTCGATCCTGGCCGCCAGCTCCTGCGTGCACATGATGGCGCCGCCTCTCGGGCCACGCAGCGCCTTGTGCGTGGTGAAGGTGACCACGTCGGCGTACGGCACGGCGGAAGGCATCGCCTTCCCCGCCATCAGGCCGATGGTGTGGGCGACGTCGGCGAGCAGCCAGGCACCGACCTCGTCCGCGATCCCCCGGAATGCGGCGAAATCGATCTCGCGTGGGTAGGCCGTGGCGCCACAGATGATCATCTTGGGCTGGTGCCGGAGCGCCAGCTCCCTGACCTCGTCGTAGTCGATCAGCTCGGTGTCCCTGCGCACGCCGTACGCGACGACGTCGAACCACCGGCCGGAAAAGTTGACCTTGGAGCCGTGGGTGAGATGGCCGCCGTGGGACAGCGCCATGGCCAGCACCGTGTCACCGGGCTGGAGCAGCGCGGCATAGGCGGCCAGGTTGGCCGAGGCGCCCGAGTGGGGCTGGACGTTGACGTGGTCGGCGCCGAACAACTGTCTGGCGCGGTCGATCGCGAGCTCTTCGGCCCGGTCGACGACCTCGCAACCCGCGTAGTAGCGCCGGCCGGGATATCCCTCGGCGTACTTGTTGGTGAGCGTCGATCCGAGCGTGGCGAGCACGGCGGGCGAGGCGAAGTTCTCGCTCGCGATGAGCTGGATGCCGCCGCGGAGCCGATCGAGCTCGTCGAGGAGCATGCGTGCGACCTCTGGGTCCTGCCTCTGCAGCAGCCCGAAGTCGGGCCCGTAGTACGGTTCTGCGCCCATGGCTCACATCCCGGGGACGACGACTCACCCCACTGTAAGCCCGGCCGCCCCGGTTTTCCGAAGTCAGGGGCGCGTCGTCACGAGAATGCGTGCGGGGCCCCGGCGTTCACGGGCACCCATCTCTCGGTCCTTTGCTCCTGTTCGTTGATCGAGGTCAGAATCGCCTGCCGGTAGAGGCGGAGGCCGGTGCGCCACTGGGCCATCTCCTCCACGTAACGCCCCGACACCGGGGCGTCCCACACTTCTCTGTCCGTGGCCCGCGCATAGGCTTTTTCCATACTGGCGGCCAGGGCGTCGAGCATGGGGAGCACCTGCTGCCAGGTGGTGACCAGCCTCTGGTAGTCGGGGTTGAACTCCCATGCCGTGGCCCTGTCCGGAGACGGCAGAGCGGTGCTCGCCGGAGTGGGCGGCATCTCCCCCTGCTGCAGCGGCTGCGGTGCGGGCGGATCCACGAACATCACATACTCCTCACGCTCACTGCCCGCCCGGCTGTCCACCGGGTGGCGGAATCGGCCGCAGCGGGTCTCCCGGATCCACGTCGGCCGCCTGACCGCCGGGCTCGATGTCCAGGGGCGTCCACACACCCTCGCCCCATGTCTCCCCGTCAGACACCCACACGCCGGGCATATCCATCGGCTCGATGCCGCGCGCGTTGCCGGTGAGCGTCTTAGCCGCGTCCATGTCCGGAGAGGCCGTCCGGACCGAGACCGCTTCGGTGCCGTCGTCCGCCCACCACGCGGCCGACTTCCCGACCGTCGCCTCGGAGTGCCGCGTCTCACCGCTCTCAGGGAGAGTGCCGGTTGAGGGGATGTCCGTCTCCCCTCCCGTGCCCGGCGGCTGGATCGTCTGGTCGGGGACGGGCTCGACCGTGTCGGGGATGGAGATTCCGGAGTCGGTCCACGTCGGTGCCTGAGCCGGCTCGATCTGACCGGACGGCAGGCCCGCGAGGTCGGAGACGCCGCCGGTCGCGGGCGTGTCCAGCGGCGGGATGCCCTCGATCTTCTTCAGCAGTTCGGTGACCTCCGCCGCCGTGGGCGAGTCGAGCGGGATCTGCAACACCCTCACCCCGTCCACCGCCACGACCCTCGGCTTCATGTCGCCACGCTGGTCGATGTCGTCGGGGTGGTCCTTCTGCCAGGTGTCCAGGATCTCGATGCCGGCGGTGTTGCCGCCGCCCCTGGGCGAGCGCTCGTCGCCCTTGGAGCCGGTATCCCCCTTGGGGTCCGGATCGCCACCGGAGACGCTCTCGTTGCGGGGCGCGGGGTTGTCCTGGGGCGCGTCGGGGGTGGAGCCCCTGTCACGGGGAGATGTCTCGTCGCCCTTGGAACCGGTGTCCGGCTTGGCGTCCGATCTGGTGTCCGCGACTGAATCCGGTCTGGCGTGCGATCCGGAATCCACCTTCGCATCAGACTTACCATGCGACCCGGAATCCACCTTCGCATCAGACTTACCATGCGACCCGGAATCCACCTTCGCATCAGACTTACCATGCGACCCGGAATCCACCTTCGGGTCCTCGGCCTTCGGCCCCCCCGCCTGCGGCTCGGCCGGAGGCCTCACCTCGTGCTTGATCTTCTTCTCCAGCAGCGTCACACGGCCGGTGACATCGCGGACCATCACGTCGCACGCGTCGGCGATCCGCGACGGACGGTGGGAGGAGTGCGAGGAGAGACCCGCCCGGCTCATCAGCTGGGTGACCTGGGCCTCGACCTCCCGCATCTGCGCGGACGCCTGTTTTACCTCGGACAGCAGATCACGGACCAGTTTGGGGTCCATTCCGTCGAACTTGCCCATGGAGGTCTCCCGGAAGTGTCGGCGGACTTTACGGTACCGGGGAGACCGCCTCGCGTCACGGGGATAATCAGACAGCATGGATCATGGCCTAAGCCATGATCCACCGCTCAGTCGTCGGACTCCGGACCCGCGTCCGTCGCCACGTAGCCGATGATGCCGCGCAGCTTCTCCACCGGGATGGCTCCACGGCGCAGCAGCCTGGGCACCGCCGTGGTCAGATCGAGGATCGTCGAGGGAACGTTGTCGGCGCACGGGCCACCGTCGAGGTAGACCGCGACCGAGTCACCCAGCTGCTTTTCGGCGTCCGCCGCCGTGGTGGCGGCAGGGGCACCGGAGCGGTTGGCGCTGGACACGGCCATCGGGCCGGTCTCCTTGAGCAGCTCCAGGGTGATCGGGTGCAGCGGCATCCGGAGGGCGACGGTGCCCTTGGTGTCACCCAGGTCCCACGACAGCGACCGGTTCGCGCGGCAGATCAGCGTGAGCGGGCCAGGCCAGAAGGAGTCGATGAGGTCCTGACCGTACGGGCCCAAGTTCTCCACGAGGGCGCCGGCGGCGCGCACGGTGCCGACCAGCACGGGCACCGGCATGTCCCGGCCACGCCCTTTGGCCACGATCAGCGAGGTGACGGCGGCCGGCGTGAAGGCGTCGGCGCCTATTCCGTAGACGGTGTCGGTCGGGAGCACCACCAGCTCGCCCCGCCGTACGGTTGACGCGGCGTCGGTCAACCCGGCGGCTCGCTGCTCAGCGTCTGTGCAGTCATAACGTCGACTCACGCGTGCCATCCTATTCCTGGCCGAATCGGGCGGTGACGAAGCGGTCTCTGCGGGTGAGGTCCTGGCGGCTGCGGACGTCGCGCCAGCCGTTCTCCTCGGAGAAGATGAGATAAACCGGGGTGCCCTGCTCGTCGGCGTGCTCCACGGCGACGAACCCTCCGGCGCGCAACAGCCGCCTGGCGGTCCGTTCCACCGCTCTGACCTCGTCGAGGCCGTCGCTGCCGGAGCCGTACAGCGCCCGGTGCGGGTCGTAGTCACGCACCTCGGGATCACGGGGGATCGCGCCGGGCGGGATGTAGGGCGGATTGGAGATGACCAGGTCCACCCGGCCGTCCAGCTCGGACAGGGCGTCGGCCAGGTCCTCCGGGTGCAGATGGACCCGGCCCTGACCGTGCTCCAGGATGTTGCGCTTGGCCCAGCGGTAGGCGTCGGGGTCGACCTCGACCGCGTGCACCGTGGCCAGCGCGACCTCCTGGGCGATGGACAGCGCGATGGCGCCGGAGCCGGTGCCGAGGTCCACGACGACCGGAGAGGCGACGTCCATCTCCCGCAGCCGCTCGATGGCCCACCCCGACACGACCTCGGTCTCCGGCCGTGGCACGAACACGCCGGGCCCGACCTCCAGGGACAGATAACGGAAGTAGGCACGCCCGGTGATGTGCTGGAGCGGTTCGCGGGCCTCACGCCGGGCGACACCCTCCCAGAACAGCGCGTCGAAGTCCGCGTCCGTCACGGTGTGCAGCTCGCTGCGCCGTACACCATGGACAAACGCGGCGATCTCCTCGGCGTCGGTGCGTGGCGACGGCACACCTGCCTCGGCGAGCCGGGCGGTGGCGAGGGCGATCTCGTCCAGCAGAAAGGTCATGGGCGCGTTCTATGAGTGGGCGGCGAGTTTCTCCGCCATCTCGGCGTCGAGCAGGGACTGGATGACGGCCGTGAGGTCGCCGTCCAGCACCTGATCAAGGTTGTAGGCCTTGAAGCCGACACGATGGTCGGAGATGCGGTTCTCGGGGAAGTTGTAGGTACGGATGCGTTCGGAGCGGTCGACCGTCCGGATCTGGGACTTGCGCTCGGCCATCGCGGCGGCGTTGGCCTCCTCCTCGGCGATGGCCTGCAGGCGGGCCCGCAGGATGCGCATGGCCGACTCCTTGTTCTGGAGCTGACTCTTCTCGTTCTGGCAGGAGGCGACCACGCCGGTCGGGATGTGCGTGATCCGCACGGCCGAGTCGGTCGTGTTGACGCTCTGGCCTCCGGGACCGCTGGACCGGTAGACGTCGATACGGAGGTCGTTCGGGTCGATCTGGACGTCGACCTCCTCAGCCTCCGGATAGACCAGGACGCCCGCGGCGCTGGTGTGGATGCGGCCCTGCGACTCGGTGACCGGCACCCGCTGAACGCGGTGCACTCCGCCCTCGAACTTCAGCTTCGACCAGACGCCGTCGTCGCCCCTGGCCTTCAGCGCGACCGTGACGTCCTTGTAGCCGCCCAGGTCGGAGTGGGTGGCGTCGATGAGTTCGGTCTTCCAGCCCACCCGCTCGGCATACCGCAGGTACATCCTCAGGAGGTCACCGGCGAACAGCGCCGACTCCTCACCGCCTTCGCCCGCCTTGATCTCCATGATGATGTCCTTGTCATCGTTGGGATCACGCGGGATGAGCAGGTGTCTGAGCTTGTCCTCCAGCTCGGGGACGCGGCGCTCGAGCTCTCTGGCCTCCTCGGCGAAGGCCTCGTCCTCGGGCGCCAGCTCCCTGGCCGTGGCCAGGTCGTTCTGGACCCCTTCGAGCTCCCGATGGGTGGTGATGATCGGGGTCAGCTCGGCGTAGCGCCTGCCGAAGTTACGTGCCTGCGTCGGGTGGGCGTGCACGGCGGGGTCGGCGAGCTTGAGTTCCAGCTCGGCGTACTCACTGAGCAGCTCGTCGAGATTCACCGTGCGTCCTTCCTGAAACCTACGGAACCTGCCTCATCACCACGAACGCCGACCCAGGCGCACCCCTCGTAGAACACGGGGGGGTGGTTCCGGGCCGGCGTCGAGTGGGGGCTACTGGCCCGCGGTCTTCTTGCCGAAGCGCTTCTCGAAGCGCGCCACCCGGCCGCCGGTGTCCAGGATCTTCTGCTTGCCCGTGTAGAACGGGTGGCAGGCGGAGCACACGTCGGCGTGGATCACGCCGTTCTTGGCGGTGCTACGAGTGGTGAAGGTGTTACCACAGGTGCAGGTCACCTCGGTGGTCAGGTATTCCGGGTGAATGTCGGGCTTCATGGCTTCAGTTCCTCTCCAAAGCGCGGTCGCCGGGTCGCCACTGTCTCTCGCCTGTCAGGCTTGCGCGCGGTGTGCACACTGAGGTGCGCGCGGGCGGGAACCGGAACCGCTACGGTTCGGCTACCAGTGTGCCAGATGCTCCAACCATCCCAGGCCACAAGACATTCCCCGCCCGCACGACCTGGGCCCATAGCCGGGGAACGGCGGCCCACCTAGCCCCGGTGGCCCAGTCATGGCTTTACCCAGCCTTCACCTTGGCAGGAGCCGGACGAGGGAGGGAGCCCGGTCGCCTCCGGCCCCGCAACAAGGGCTTCCGGCGCCGGGCGCTCTCAACTCCCCAGGTAGGCGAGCACGGCCAGGACCCGGCGATGGGTGTCGGAGGCGGGTTCGAGGCCCAGCTTGGCGAAGATGCCGGAGATGTGCTTCTCCACCGCGCCATCGGTGACGGCCAGGCGCGCGGCGACCGCCGCGTTGGAGCGGCCTTCGGCCATCAGGGCCAGGACCTCCCGTTCCCTGGCGGTCAGGGAGTCCAGCGGATCGTCCCGGCGGTGGCGGCTCAGAAGCTGCGCGATCACCTCGGGGTCGATGACCGTCCCCCCTGACGCCACCCGGCGCACCGCGTCGAGGAACTCCGCCACGTCGGCGATCCGCTCCTTGAGCAGGTAACCGACCGCCGCCGCTCCCCCGCCGATCAGCTCGGTGGCGTACTGCTGCTCGACGTACTGCGACAGCACCAGGATCGGCAGGCCCGGCCGCCGCGACCTGACCTCCAGGGCGGCACGCAACCCCTCGTCGGTGTGGCTCGGTGGCATCCGCACGTCCACGATGGCCAGGTCGGGACCGTGCTCGGCCACCGCGGTCACCAGTCCGGGGCCATCTCCCGCCACCCCGACCGTCTCGATCCCGCCGTCGGCCAGCAGCCGGGCCAGCCCCTCACGTAACAGCACCGAGTCTTCGGCGATCACCACCCGCATGGGCTCAAGTGTTCACCACTCGCAGGGCAGTTCGGCGCGGATCAGCGTGGGGCCGCCGGGCGGGCTGTCCACGTTCAGGGTGCCGTCGATGGTCGCGGCCCGGTCCGCCAGGCCCGCCAGGCCTCCTCCCACGCTCGGCACCGCGGCGCCGACCCCGTTGTCGTACACCTCGACGACCACCCGCTGGTCCTGGCGGCTGACCCGGATGGATGCCTCGGTCGCCTCGGAGTGCTTGGCCAGGTTCGTCAGGGACTCGGCCACGATGAAGTACGCGATGCTCTCCACCGCTGCCGGAGGGCGGTGGGAGATCTCCACCGACAGGTCCACCCGTACGGGTGCCCGGGCCGCGAGCGAGGAGAGCGCCGCACCCAGTCCCCGGTCGGTGAGGATCGCCGGGTGGATGCCCCTCGCGAGGTCACGCAGTTCGGCGATGGCCGCCTTGGTACCGGCATGGGCCTGGGCGAGGAGCTCTCGGACTGCCTGGGGGTCGGAGTCCATCTTGGCCTGAGCCCGGCCCAGGTCCATGGCGACGGCGAGCAGCCGCTGCTGGGCGCCGTCGTGCAGGTCGCGCTCGATCCTGCGCCGTTCCGCCTCGGCCGCGTCGACCCCACGCGCCCGGCTGGCCCGCAGGTGGGCTGCCCGGGCCGCCAGCAGGCTCTTCTCCCCCGTGCCCAGCAGTGCGACACCGAGCAGCATGTGCAGCCAGGCCATCCCCCGCGTCGCGTAGATCGCGACGAAGAAGACCCCCAGCCCGATGGGCAGACAGATCAGCGCCTTCGGCACGGTGTCGATCAGCAGCCCGTCGGTGATCGACAGCGGACCGCCACCGAGCAACAGGGACGCGGGGGCGACGATCAGGCCGAACGCCAGGCACCACAGGACCATCGAGACGATGAACTCCACGGTCCCGATCGGCAGCAACAGGAGCACGTACAGAAGGTCTTTCCAGGTCGCCGGATCGACGAGCACGTCCTTCCAGTGCAGGAACAGGTTCTTACCCTGAAAGGGGCGGTAGGGGTCGCGGATCCTGACGCCGAAGGCCAGCCGGAGCAGCCTGCGCTCCAGCATCGCCGCGCCGCGCCAGACGAACATGGTCAGCGCGAGCAGGGGCACCCCCACCCACACGATCACCAGGGCGAGCGAGATCGGGATCGCCGACGCCAGGAAGGTGAAGCAGGCGATGCCGTAGAACATGCTCACCAGCATGTACGGCACGGCACGCCAGGTCATCGGGTCGACGAGCATGCCCAGCGGCCCGTTGGGCCCCAGCGGCACACGCCGACGCAGTGGCGGGCGCGCCACCCGTCGGCCGACTGCCGTCTCGGCCGTCATGAGCCCCCCTCCGGCTCAACGCGCTGCGATCACGGTCCGCACCCGGGGCGCCGTGCCAGGTCGGTCAGGCATGCCGGAGCCCAGGACGCGGTGGAACGGAACGGTCGGGCGTCCTGAGGTATGGATATCCCGGGGAGGACGGTCGCGCAAGAGCCCGGGGACGACAGACGCCCCGGCCGATGGGCCGGGGCGTGAGCCGTACAACCAGGTGATCAGTCGCGGTCGGAACTGACCGTTGTCTTCTGAACCTGGAGGAGGAACTCCGCGTTGGACTTGGTCTCCCTCATCTTCTCCAGGAGAAGCTCCAGAGCCTGCTGCATGTCCAGGGCGTGTAGCACGCGCCGCAGTTTCCAGGTGATCTGCAGCTCGTCCTTCGACATAAGGATCTCTTCCTTACGGGTGCCGGACGCGTCGACGTCCACCGCGGGGAAGATCCGCTTGTCGGCGAGCGAGCGGTTGAGCTTGAGCTCCAGGTTTCCTGTGCCCTTGAACTCCTCGAAGATGACCTCGTCCATCTTGGAGCCGGTCTCGACCAGCGCGGTGGCGAGGATCGTCAGCGAGCCGCCGTTCTCGATGTTGCGCGCGGCGCCGAAGAAGCGCTTCGGCGGGTAGAGCGCGGTCGAGTCGACACCACCGGACAGGATACGGCCGGAGGCCGGAGCCGCCAGGTTGTAGGCCCTGCCCAGACGGGTGATCGAGTCGAGCAGCACGACGACGTCGTGGCCCAGCTCCACCAGACGCTTGGCCCGCTCGATGGCGAGTTCGGCGACCGTGGTGTGGTCCTCGGCGGGGCGGTCGAAGGTCGAGTGGATGACCTCGCCCTTCACCGACCGCTGCATGTCGGTGACCTCTTCCGGACGCTCGTCGACCAGGACGACCATCAGGTGGCACTCGGGGTTGTTGCGGGTGATCGCGTTGGCGATCGACTGGAGCACCATCGTCTTGCCGGCCTTGGGCGGGGAGACGATGAGGCCACGCTGGCCCTTACCGATCGGCGCCACCAGGTCGATGATCCGGGTGGTCAGGACGTTCGGCTCGGTCTCCAGGCGGAGCCGCTCCTGCGGGTAGAGCGGGACGAGCTTGTTGAAGTCGGGCCGCTGCCTCGCCTGCTCCGGGTCCATGCCGTTGACCGTGTCGAGGCGGACGAGCGCGTTGAACTTCTCGCGGCGCTCACCGTCGCGGGGCTGGCGGACGGCGCCGGTGACGACGTCACCCTTGCGCAGGCCGTTGCGGCGGATCTGGGCCAGCGAGACGTAGACGTCGTTGGAACCCGGCAGGTAGCCACTGGTCCGAACGAAGGCGTAGTTGTCGAGGATGTCCAGGATGCCGGCGATCGGGATCAGGACGTCGTCGTCGGCGACCACGGGCTCGTTGCTGTCGAAGCGGTCACGGCCGCGACGGTTGCGCTCCCGGAACCGGCCACGGCGGCCACGGCGGTCATCGTCGTCGCCCATACCGTGCTGGTCGCCCCGGTCCTGCGGGCCCCGGTTCTGCGGGCCGCGGTCACCGCGGTCGCCGCGGTCACTGCGGTCACTGCGGTCACTGCGGTCGCCACGGTCGTTGACGCGCTCGCCGCGCTCGCCGCGCTCGCCGCGCTCACCGCGGTCGTTGCGGTCGTTGCGGTCGCCTGCACGCTCGCCGCGGTTCTGGCCCGCGTCGGCGGCGCGCTGGTCGGTACGGCTGTCGCCACGCTCGCGGCGGTCGCCTGTACGCTCGCCGCGGTCGGTGTTGCGGCTACGGCGGTCACCGCGCTCGCGACGGCTCTCACCGCGCTCGGCGCGGCTGTCGGGCTGACCGGCGTCGGCCTGCTGCTCCACAACGGGAGCGGCCACGGCCACGGGCTCGGGCGCCGAGGGCGCCTGCTCGGTCACGGGCTCGGCGGCTGCGGGACGGGAACGTTCCCTGCGGCTGCGGGCCGGACGCTCGGCGACCGGCTCGGCCGCGAGGGGCGGGGCCGCCTGGGCCGCCGGCGCTGCCGGAGCCTCCTTGACGGCGGCGGGAGCAGGGGCGCTCTCACTTGACACGCCCTGCTTCTCCTGGATGGCCGCGATGAGCTGGCTCTTGCGCATCCGCCCGGTCCCGCTGATGCCAAGCCCGGAGGCAATGGCCTGCAGCTCGGGCAGCACCATGGCGGACAGGCCGGTGCCGGAGCGACGGCGCGGCCTGGCCGCGGCGCGGGTGGGGGTGTCGCCGACCGTCGGCGTTGTGCCGGCGGTGTCGGAGAGGAGTTCGGTGGTGTCGCTCACTAATGGGTCCTTCCCAGGGGTCGGGCGTGGCCATGATCAGCCAATCGTCCCGGTGGTGCGATCGGCCCAGTGGGACAGACCGGGCCGGGTTGCACGTTGCGATCCTCGACGGTCCTCGCGGGCCGTCGCCACTGTTGGAGAAGGGCACATCCATGCCGTCACCATCGAGGTTCGTCGACGGTGGGGCCTGGAAGACACCCCCCGGATTGCTACCGGCAACCAGGTGTCGAGGTAGTTCGAACGCGCATGTCCCCTCAAACGCCGCCTCTCGTTGCCCCAACCGAATGTGGAGCATTCGGAGGGGACGGATTCGGGGAGGCCACTGCGGCACTCGTGCCTCACGGAGCGAGACACGATGCAGCGATGCGTGGCTGACAAGCACGCACCCAACAAGGGGGCACCTGGTGCGGCTATCAGCCTAACATCACCAGCGCACACAGCTATTCCCTGAAGGTCGAAGAGGTATCAGCGTGTCTCGGAGGAGACAACGCACGCACCGCGGGTTTCGACATCCAGTGGCTGGATGTGCCAATCAGTACCCACTTCTGGTGCGATCAAATCCTGCGTATCCACAGTCGAAAACGCAAGAATTGTGGGACCTGCTCCCGAAACAACTGTAGGGACGCCGATCCCGCGCAGACGTTGTACCAGATCCGCACTCTGCGGCATCGCAGGCGCGCGGTAGTTCTGATGCAACCGATCTTCGGTGGCGGCCAGCAGCAGTTCCCGCTCCGGCCGTCCGGTCAGTACCGCGACAAGCAGCGCGGCCCGCCCGGCGTTCACGGACGCGTCGGCGTGGGGCACCTCCCTGGGGAGCAGCCCCCGTGCGACCTCCGTGGAGAGCCGGTGCCTGGGGATGATGGCCACGGGCCGAATATCGGCATGTGGAATCAGTTTCACCATATGCGGTGTATCCAACTGGTCCATCCAGGAGATGGTCAGCCCACCCGCGAGACACGGCGCCACATTGTCCGGATGCCCCTCGATCTCGGTGGCCAGCGCGAAGACGTCGTCGTCGGTAAAGGGCCTCGGCTGCGGATGGCCGGAGACGGCACCGTCCGGGCCCGGCACGGCCGGATACGGCATGCCGGCCAGTGCGCGGGCGGCGAGGATCCCCGCGCAGATCGCCGCGGAGGAAGATCCGAGACCTCGCGCGTGCGGGATGCGGTTGAGGCAGTGCAGCCGGATGCCTCGCGGCTGCGGGGCTCCCATCCGGTCGAAGGTCGTCCGCATCGTCTTCACGATGAGGTGGCTCTCGTCCAGGTCGAGCTCGCCCTCCCCCTCGCCCTCGACTTCTATGACGACGCTCCGGGGGTGGGGACTTCCGGAGGGGTCCACCAGGCTGACCTCGATCTCGTCACAGAGACCGAGGGCCAGTCCCAGCGTGTCGAACCCGGGGCCGAGGTTGGCGGACGTCGCCGGGACCCGGACGACGACCTTGCTGGTGTCGATCATCGAGATTCTGGGGCGCGAGCCCCTGGCTTAGCCATGGGGAGGGAGCCCCTCCTCCTATCTACCTTGTTCGGTGGGGTGCCCGGGCGGCCACTGGACGCGTCCCGCAGGCCGGGACCGTCAGGGGCCTGGAAATCTATTCGAGTCCGAGGGCCGCGGCCGCGGCGCGGACGTCGATGGGGACCGTCACCGGCGTGGGCGCGCCGGAGATGGCCCAGTCGGGATCCTTGAGCCCGTTTCCGGTAACCGTGCAGACGACACGCCGGCCGGGCTCGACGAGGCCCTGCTCATGGGCCTGGAGGAGGCCCGCCACGGCGGCGGCGGAGGCGAGTTCGACGAACACGCCCTCCTCCTGGGCCAGCAGCTTGTAGGCGGCGGCGATCTGGCGGTCGGTGACGGCCTGGATGACGCCGCCGGACTCGTCGCGGGCGGCCTCGGCGAGCTGCCATGAGGCGGGGTTGCCGATGCGGATCGCGGTGGCGATGGTGTGCGGGTGGGTCACCGGCGCGCCGTTGACGATCGGCGCGGCACCGCTGGCCTGGAAACCGAACATGCGGGGTGTCCGGGCGGCGACGCCGTCCCGGGCGTACTCGGTGTAGCCCATCCAGTAGGCCGAGATGTTGCCCGCGTTGCCGACCGGGATGCAGTGGATGTCGGGTGCGTCGCCGAGCGCGTCCACGATCTCGAAGGCCGCGGTCTTCTGACCCTGGAGCCGGAACGGGTTCACCGAGTTGACCAGCGCGATGGGGTAGTTGTCCGACAGCTTCCTGGTCATCTCCAGGCAGTCGTCGAAGGAACCCTCGACCTGGAGCAGCGTGGCCCCGTGGACCAGCGCCTGGGCCAGCTTGCCCATCGCGATCTTGCCGCGGGGCACCAGCACGGCGCAGGTGATGCCCGCGCGGACCGCGTAGGCGGCCGCAGAGGCGCTGGTGTTACCGGTGGAGGCGCAGATGACGGCTTTCGCGCCGTCCTCGACCGCCTTGCTGATGGCCATGGTCATGCCGCGGTCCTTGAAGCTGCCGGTCGGGTTGGCGCCCTCGACCTTGAGATAGACGTCGCAGCCGGTCAGCGCCGAGACCCGGTGCGCCGGCACGAGCGGTGTGCCCCCCTCCAGGAGCGTGACGACGGGCGTCGCCGTGGTCACCGGAAGTCGGTCACGGTACTCCTCGATGAGGCCACGCCACGCCCTGGTCATGATTGCTCCTCCCGCGCAGGAATACACCATGCGCGCCCTAACCTGCTAGCTGCGGTGTTAGGCAACGAGTCTACGGGCAACGACTTCCACAGCGAGATTCGCTGTCCATCAGGTGGACAGGTCTGGTCTGATTTCCACAGAAAAACCCCAGCAAGTCCGGGTAGGGTTGACGCGGCTTGACAAGCGGTAGCGCGGACGAGGGGTATCACATAATGACGGATGGCGCAGCGGCCGACCTGCCCCTGATCCGGCACAACGACTACTCACCCCTGGCCCCGCCCGCGCTCGGCGAATGGGATCCGGCGCTCTCGGTCAGCGTGATCATCCCCGCGCACGGCAGCCAGCACCGCCTCGACCTTGTCCTCGCGGCCCTGGCCGCGCAGAGCTACCCCGGCCACCTCATGGAGGTGATCGTGGTCGACGACGGCAGCGACCCGCCGCTGCGGCTGCCGGAGATCTCCCCACCGGACACCAGGATCGTGCCGGCCGCCCCCGGAGGCTGGGGCATCGCGCACGCGGTCAACACCGGAGCCGCCGTCGCCGGAGGCGAGATCATCCAGCGCCTGGACGCCGACATGGTCGTCTGCCGCGAGCACATCGAGGCACTGGCCCGCTGGCACCACCTGACCGACTACCTGGTCACCATCGGCGCGAAGAAGTTCATCGAGGAGCCGGCGCTCTCCCCCGCCGCGCTGAACGCCAGCCTGCGCACCGGCTCGCTGGAGGCCGTCTTCGACCTGTCGGAGGCGCTGTCCAGCTCCACCGAGCAGACGATCTTCCGCACCGACGGCCTGCGGACCAGCCGCAACCCCTACCACGTGTGCACCGGGCCGACGCTGTCGATGCGGCGGGAGATCTTCCATGCCGTGGGCGGGGTCGACCCGGACGTGCTCAGGGGCTCCGACACCGAGTTCGCCTACCGGCTGGCCACGCACGGCGTGGTCTTCATCCCCGACATGGCGGCCGAGGCCGTGCACCTGGGGCTCCCCACGCAGCGCCGCAACCAGCAGCGGGCGGTCCGCGCGGTCGCCCCTTATTTCGCCCATCGCGTGCCGCTCCGTCGCGACCTGCGCAAGGATCGGGGCCGGCGGTGGCTGGTGCCGTACGTGGAGGTCGTGCTCCACATCGACGCCGACACCGGCCAGGAGCAGGTGCGGGGGACGGTGAGCGCGGCCCTCGAAGGGTCGGTGACCGACGTGCTGGTCACCCTGGTCGCCCCCTGGTCGAAGCTGCCCGAAGGCCGCCGCCCGGTGCTCGACGACCCCTTCTTCGAGCTGCGGCTGCTACGCGAGCACTTCGCCCACGATCAGCGGGTACGGCTGGCCGACGAGGTCTCCCCGACCCCCGCGCCGACCCCGTTCCGCTACACGGGCCCGGTCTCGGTGCCGCTGGGGCATGACTCGCTGGAGCGGATGATCGCCGCGGTGCAGGACGACCGGTCCGGCATGCTCGTCGTCGACCTCGGCGACGACGGCTCGGCAACGCTGGAGCGGGCGGAGGCCCTGGGCCGGGCGAGACTGCTGGACGCCGACGACGTCGCCGCCTCGATCAGGGCCACCCATGGCGTACGGCACGGCGACCGGGCGGAGTTCTGGCCGGTGAAGGCCGCCTCTCCGGTCCGGACCGCGCCGCCAGGTGATGCCCCGGCGGCCGCCCCTCGGGCCACGTCCACGCCTGGTGACAGAGAGCCTGCGGCGCCCCCGGCCAAGCCGAAGTCCTGGATCAACAGACTGCGTTCCACGGTCCAACCGGACTGAGCCGGTTCCCCGTCGCGGAGGGCACACCGGCTCCTGTGTCCCTTTCTGGGGGCCGGAGCCGTTACCTGCGGCGGGTGAGCGCCCGCTTGACCGAGGAGAGCAGGCCGGACCGCAGGAGCTTCCTGACGGCGGCCAGTTCCTTGCGCAGGCCGCCGACCTCGCGCCGCAGCGCGACCGCGCTCTTGCGCCAGCGGCCCGCCTCATCCCGCCAGCGGCCCGCCTCAGCCCGCCACCTGGTCACCTCACCGCGGAGCCGTTCGGCCTCCTTGGTGAGGCGGGCCACCTCGGCCCTGGCCTCGTACGCGCCGCGACGGCCGGTGATCGGCTGGGCCTCGGGCAGGAAGCCGTAGGTCTCGCCGTCCACCCAGAGCACCCCGAAGGTGTCGTCCACGGCGTCGTCCAGATCCTCGCCCTCCCGGACGACGATCGCGGCACGGGCGAACGCGGCGGTGCGCTCCAGCCTGGCCGTGACGATCCCCCGGTCCGAGTTCTCCGCCAGCAGCACCGAGACCAGGCCGTACCCCTCGTCCCCGGCAAGGTCGAGCAGCCGCGCGAGGCTGTCCTCCTCCGGCACCCACCCGGCGGGCAGCCTCAGCCGGTACGGCACGGCCATCCCGGCCTCCGGCCGCGTCTCCTCCGGCACCGGGTACGGCGGAGCCGTCCGCGCCACGCGGGGGGAGCCGAGCGTGAACCTCACCCGGGCCTCATGGGCGTAGTGTCCGCGGATCAGCGCCAGGTCCAGGTCCGGGTTCTTCAGCGGCGCGCGGCCCTCGGCCGCGATGTGGTCCCAGGGGCCGACGACGGTGACCACGACATCGGGCAGCGTGCCCGCGAGGACGGCGTCCACGGTGGCGCGGACCTCTCCGTAACCAGGACCGCGCTCGCCTTCCCCGCCCGGCTGCCCGGCGGGCTCGACGACCACCTCCAGGTAGGGCACCTTCCACTGCCGGGCCGGGTGGGAGCGGAGCCAGCGGTAGGACGGGATCCTGTCGGCCACGAACGCGTGACTGACCCGGTCGATCGGCGCCTTGTCGCGCATCCGCATGGTCGGGCCCAGGTGGAAGGCGCGGGCCAGCGGCTCGGGCACGAAGACCGCGCCCGCCTGGGCGAGCCGGTAGCCCATCTCGGTGTCCTGGCCGAGGATGAGCTCGGTGTCCATCGGCCCGGCCTGGGCCAGCAGCGCGGCATTGACCGAGGTGGCGCCGCCCACGTGGAGACTGAACGCGCGGTGCGGGTTGTCGGTGAGACCGCCGGTCCGCTCGATCAGGTCCAGCAGCCATGCGTGCGGCTCGGCGGGCTCGAAGAGCTCGGCCAGGTCGTCGGCGCCGGCCACCACCCTGGGATCGGGCAGCTCTGCCGGAGTGAAGCGCAGGTAGCCGGCCACCACGAGGTACGGCGCCGCGTGGTGCCAGCGCATGTGCGCCTCGACCGACCGGCGGTCCAGGACCACGTCGGAGTCCAGCCAGTGGATCACGTCGCCGGTGGCGGCCCGGAGGCCGGCGTTGCGGGCGTGGGCCCGGCCCGGGGTGGGGCAGCCGATGAGCCGGGTGTCCGCGGGCCGGATCTCGGGCAGGCGCAGCGGCGGCTCGCTGCCGTTGTCCACCACGATGACCTCGGTCAGGCCGGCGGGGTAGGTCTGGCCGGCCAGTCCGGCGAGCGCCAGGTCGAGCTTGTCCTGGTCACCGTAGGCGGGCACGACCACGCTGACCCGCAGCGACGGCGTCCAGGCTCCGAGCTCGGGAGGGATGAGGCACCGGTAGTTGTTGCCGACGATCCTTGCTGTCATGGCGTTTCCAGAATCAGGCTTGGGCGGAAGCCACGCCACTGGTTTGACGCGACACGTAGGAAATGGGCGAGCGAGAGCCGCCAGGTGTGCTCGGTGCTCACCGAACGCCGCAGCACGTAGCCGAGGCCGTGGGTGCGGTAGATGCGCGCCCCGGCGGCGTGGGCGGCCTTCAGGAGTCCGGCGTCCACCCCGCGTGGCAGCGCGGGGAACCCGCCGAGTTCGGCGAACCTGGCTCTGTCGAGCAGGATCGTGCCGCCGGCCACGTGATCGGACCAGACCTCGCTGGTGTAGTCGGTACGGCGGATCGTGACGTTCAGAGGCTCCAGGTAGAAGAACTCGGCCGCGGTGCCCACGATGTCCGCGCCGGAGTAGGACCTCGCGAGGAGAAGGTCGGCCAGGTGCTCGGGGCCGTACCAGTCGTCGTCGTCCCACTTGGCGATGTGGTCGCCGGCCGCCCGGGACGCGGCCATGTTGAGGACCTCCCCGAAGGGGACCTCCGCGCCGGCCTCGACCACCGTGATCGGCAGGCCGCACTCCTCCAGGGCCCGCCGTACCGCCCCGTGATCGGCGGGGACGCCGTGCAGGGCCAGCAGGACCTCCACCTCCACCCGCCGCTGCCGGGCGATCTGCGCGAGCGCCGAGCCCAGCAGGTGCGGTCGCATGCTGGACATGACGACGCTGACCTTGGGCGTGACCGTCCCTGCCCGGTTCCGCAGCCCGTGGCGGCGTAGCCGCACACTGTGCTCCTCCCTGCGCAGGGCGGTCACCGACCGGGGCCCGCCGTCGCCCTCCTCGGGCGTCCAGGCCGCGAGCAGGCGGGCCAGCTCGGGTTCCGCCCAGTCCGGCGAGCCGGCGGCGTGCAGCGGCACCCCGGCCGCGGCCAGGCCGGTGATCGCGCCGATCGGAACCTCTGCGGAGGGAAAACGGACGGTCAGGCCCCGCAGCGGCCTCAGGCGGGCGACCTGGGCGGCGTCCGGGCGGTCGCCGAGCGGCTCGCCGTCCGCCAGCCATCCCTGACCGGTCCAGGACAGCTCGGCCGTCTCCCCGGCTGCCGGGCGCAGGAAGCCCGCGGGAGTGGCGAGGGGGGTCTGGGAGAGAGAAGAGGGCTGCACAGGCATCAATGACATTCAGTGACAGGTAACGAGGCCGGATGGCCTCTATTCCGAGGGCAGGGGCAGGTAGCGGGCACCGATCGCGTCGTGCAAGGTCCTGACGACCGTGCCGTGGGCCTTGCGGCTCGCCAGCCAGTCGAGAAACTCGTTCAGGGTCCCGGGAGACACCGAGTAGACGCCGCAGCCGTCGCAGACACGGTGGAACACCAGGGTGACGAGTCCGCCGCCGCCCTTCTCCGCGTTGAGGACCTGCTGCTTCATCTGCCGCAGCAGCGTGTCCTCCCGGACCGAACCCGGTGTGCGGATCGCGTAGCGGTCCTTCGGGCGCAGGTCCTCGCCTGCCGGGCAGTCGGGGCACTTCCACTGCCTGAGCCCGCCGACCGCGCGGGCCGCGTCGTAGCCGCACTGCCGCGCCACCGACTTGGCGTCGGAGTCCACCGCGCCGAACGGGTAGGCGAGGGTGGTGGGCCGGTAACCCCACGCCACCAGCGTTCTGCGGTCGTCGCAGATCTGCACCCGCTGTTCGCTCCGGGTCAGCTCGGTGAGGCGGAGGTGGGTCAGCGTGTGGCCGCCGATCTCGTGGCCGGCCTTGGCGATCGCGGCGAGCTGGCGGCGGGTCAGCTTGAGGTCGCGCCCGACGGTCTCGGTATTGACGTAGAACGTCCCCCGCATGCCTCGTCTCTCCAGCATGCGGGCCGCGGACGGATGAGTGACGTCTCCGTCATCGAAGGTGAGTGAGACGACCGTCTCGGCCTTCTTCGAGGGCTCGACGGTCCCCGCGTGGGCGACCGGCGTCTGTGCCTGCGCCGCCAGGACGACCAGCACCGCCGACAACGCTCCCGCCCGACGAACAATCTTCAAGGTGAGTTGTCCTTTCGAGCGAGGGAACGGGGGCACAACAAGACCATATAAGCCAGAAAGCCCGTTAAGCCGTCCGTTACCAAACACTCAGGAACTCCACACCGTAGGGCCCCCGGCGGAACGGAGCCCAGAGCGCCCTCGCAGACCGGAGGGCGCCCTCACCCGGCCGGCGGTCCTACGAGCCGTCCTCACCCTCCACCCGCATGACGCTCACCACGTCGCGGACGATGTCCATCTCGCGCAGGGCCTCGATGGTGGCCGACAGCGCCGCGTCACTGGCCCGGTGGGTGACCAGGACGAGCTGGGCGTCGTCACCGTGGCCCTCCTGGTGGACGGTCTGGATGGAGACGTCCTGCTTGGCGAACATGTCGGCGACCCGGGCGAGCACACCCGGCCTGTCGGCGACGTCCAGGGAGACGTGGTAGCGCGTGATGGTCTCACCCATCGGGTGCACGGCCAGGTCCGCGTAGGTGGACTCCTCGGGGCCCCGCGCGCCGGCCAGCAGGTTGCGGGCCACCGCCACGATGTCGCCCAGCACCGCGCTCGCCGTCGGAGCACCACCGGCGCCGGCGCCGTAGAACATCAGCTGCCCGGCGGACCGGGCCTCGACGAAGACCGCGTTGTAGGCCTCGCGGACCCCGGCCAGCGGGTGCGTCCTGGGGATCATGGCCGGGTGCACCCGTACGCCGATGGAGTGGCCGTCGTCGGAGCGGGCGCAGATCGCCAGGAGCTTGATGACGTACCCCATCGCCTTGGCACTGGCCACATCGGCCGCGGTGATCTCGGTGATGCCCTCGCGGTGGACGTCGGCGGCCGTCACGCGGCTGTGAAAGGCGATCCCGGCGAGGATCGCGGCCTTGGCCGCGGCGTCGAAGCCCTCCACGTCGGCCGTGGGGTCGGCCTCGGCGTACCCCAGGGCCTGGGCCTCCTCAAGCGCGTCGGAGAAGGACGCGCCGCTTCCGTCCATCTTGTCGAGGATGTAGTTGGTGGTGCCGTTGACGATGCCGAGCACGCGGTGCACGTCGTCACCGGCCAGGGACTCGCGTAGCGGCCGGATCAGCGGGATCGCCCCCGCGACGGCCGCCTCGAAGTACAGGTCCGCGTTGTTGGCCCTGGCCGCGCCGTGAACGGTCGCGCCGTCCTCGGCGAGCAGCGCCTTGTTGGCCGTGACGACCGACTTGCCGCTGTTCATCGCGGCCAGGATGAGCGACCTGGCGGGCTCGATACCGCCGATCACCTCGACGACGATGTCCACATCGTCGCGGGTGACCAGTGCCTCGGCGTCGGTGGTCAGCAGGGCGGGGTCCACGTCGGCGTCCCGTTTGCGGCCCAGCCGCCGCACGGCGACGCCGGCGAGTTCCAGCGGGGTCCCGATCCGCGCGGCGAGGTCGTCGGCCTGCTCGCGCATCAGCCGGATCACCTGGGAACCGACGACACCACACCCGAGGAGAGCGACTTTCAGTGCCATCCGACCGCACTCCCCTTCTCGTCCACTCCGCTTACCCGGCGGCCCGCGGTTTCGGGTCGTTTCACAGCTGTCCTCTCAGCAGATCGTCCTCGGTCTCCCTGCGGACGATCACGCGGGACACCCCGTCCTTGACCGCGACCACGGCGGGCTTGGGAAGGTAGTTGTAGTTGTTGGCGAGCGAGCGGCAGTAGGCGCCGGTACCCGCGACGGCGACCAGGTCGCCGGTGGCCAGGTCCTGCGGCAGCCACAGGTCGCGGACCACCATGTCACCGCTCTCGCAGTGCTTGCCCACCATGCGCGAGAGCATGGGCTCGGCCGAGCTCTCGCGCGAGGCGAGACGCGCGGTGTACTCGGCGCCGTAGAGCGCGGTGCGGATGTTGTCGCTCATGCCGCCGTCGACGCTGACGTAGGTCCGCAGCCCCTCGACGTCCTTGACCGTGCCGACCTCGTAGAGCGTCACGCCCGCGAGCCCGGCGATGGCCCGGCCCGGCTCGACGGTGAGCTTGGGCACCGGAAGGCCCGCGGACTCGGCCACCTTGGCGACGATCTCCCGCAGGCTGTCGGCGATCTCCTTCACGTCGGGCGCGGTGTCACCCTCGACGTAGGGGATGCCGTAACCGCCGCCGAGGTCGAGCTCCGGCAGGACGACGCCGTGCTCCTCCTTGATCTGCACCAGCAACGTGGCCAGGCGGCGGGCGGCCACCTCGAAGCCGGCGGTATCGGTGATCTGGGAGCCGATGTGGGAGTGCAGGCCGACGAGTTCGAGCTGGGGCAGCGCGAGGATGCGCCGGGCCGCCTCGGCCGCGGCGCCGGAGCTCAGTGAGAAGCCGAACTTCTGGTCGTCATGGGCGGTGGCGATGAACTCGTGGGTGTGCGCCTCCACCCCCACGGTCACCCGGATCATGACCCGGGGACGCCTGCCGTGTTTGTCCGCCAGGAACCCCAGCCGGGCGATCTCCTCGAAGGAGTCGGCCACGATGTGCCCGACCCCGATCTCGACCGCCTTCTCCAGTTCGGCGAGCGACTTGTTGTTGCCGTGCAGCGTGATCCGGTCGGGCGGGAACCCGACGCTCAGCGCGACGGCCAGCTCGCCTCCGCTGCACACGTCGAGGCCGAGGCCCTCCTGCATGATCCAGCGAGCGACCTCGCGGCACAGGAACGCCTTGCCAGCGTAGTGGACCTCACCGCCGGCGAACGCGTCCCGGTAGTCGCGGCAGCGGGAACGGAAGTCTTCCTCGTCCACCACGTAGAGCGGGGTGCCGTGCTCTTTTACCAGGTCCCTGACATCCGTGCCACCGATCGTGATCGAGCCGCCGACGCGGTTCGACGTCCGTGGCCAGATCGTCGGATCGAGCGTGTTCAGGTCGGCAGGTGCGTGCGGAGGGCGCTCCTCAGGCCGCACTTCGGCGTGCCGGTCACCGGCGGGGTGGGCGAATCGACTCACCCGATCGAGGCTATCGGACCCGGTGATCCCCGTGGGACGAGTGCCCAACTGGCGAGACACGATCAACCGGAAAGACGCAAACTTTTCATGCCATTTATAACTTAGGCGCCATATTTTTACGCTTTTTGGCGGTCTGCACGACAGGACCGCCGGCACACGACCGCTCTCCCCCACCGTCCACGGCCCCTTCCGGGAAGATCGGTCAGAGGACCTCTGGCGCCGCCTCACCCAGCGCCGCCAGCCCCTCGGCCAGCACGTCACGCACGGCCCGGGCCTGCCGTACCCGGGCGGTGTGCAGGGCCGACGGCTCCTCGTCCCCCGCCGGCAGCGCGGGAGCCCGCTCGAACGCGTCGTGATAGGCCAGGGCGAGCTGCTCGGCGTAGGCCGCCCACCCGGGATCCCGGCTCCCCCGCCTGCTGTCCACCTCGGCCAGCGACCTCAGGACCGCCCGGTCCCATCGGCAGGTGAGTAGCTCCGGCTGGAACTCCCCGCCGACACCCAGCTCCGCCGCCCAGCGCTGTACGGCGACCGCCCGCACATGCGCGTATCTCACGACGAACCCGGGATTGCTCCAGGTCCTCGGGGAGTCGGCCCACGGCGACACCCCGCCGGAGGGCGGGGCGGGAACCGGGCCGATCTCCGCGACGAGCTCCCCCGGCACGGCCACCGCGATCTCCAGGAACCCGTCGCCCCGCACCCGGACGTCCACGATCCCCGGCAGCACGCGCAGCCGTGCCGCCATCTCCCCGGGCTCCTCCCGCCGGCGCAGCGCGGCCGGCGAGACGTAGACGGCCTCCTCGGCCCACGTCCCCTGCGGGATCGGCGGCAGGCCGAGGACCTCACCAAGCTGACCGGGCGTCACGCCTGGCAGCCTAATCCGTCCCTCAGACCAGGGCGTGGGGGGCGGCCGGGCCGTAGTCGACGAGCTGGGCCGAGCCGAGGAGCCAGCGGTCGCCGTCGCGCAGGCAGACGTAGCCGAAACGGTCCGCGGAGAAGACCTTGATCCCGTCCGTGCGGCACTGGCGCATCAGCACCTCGTCCCAGCCCTCCGAGACGTCGGCGAAGCCGATGCCCCTCAGGACGGCACGGCGGGCCAGCAGGGTGGCCCCGATGATCTCGGGGAGGTAGGAGTACTCGGCGGCCGACTGGCGCAGCATCGTGGCCGCGACGTCGCGCAGGTGGGCGTGGAAGGCCGCCTTGCCGACGATGTCGGCGGTGGTGAACAGGAAGGCACGGGCGAGATCGGTCAGGTAGTGCTCGCCGTACATGTCCCTGGCGTCCATGACCGCCACCAGGTCGCCCTGGCACAGGTCGAGGGCGCGGTTGAGCATGCCGCCGGTGGTGAGCTCGGGATCGGTGGGACGGACCACGACGTCCACCCGGTCGGGCATCGCGGCACGGGCCCGCTCCGCGGCGTCCGGAACGTCCGACAGCAGCACCAGCTGGACGACGCCCTTCTGCGGCGCGACCTGGGCGAGGGTGTGGTCGAGGTCGCCCCGGTCGATCATGATCACCGAGATGTCGAGGGTGGCCCGGGCACTCGGCAGGCCGATCGCGTCGAGCAGGTCGTCCACCTTCTCGGTCATCGTGCCGGAGGCATAGGCCTGGCGGAGCGCCACGTGGGCCCTGCGGGCGTCGGCCCCGGAGTCGTTCTGGACCTGCGGGACGGCCCCGGAGTCCGGCGCGGGGTCGGAGGAACGCGAGGACGAGATCGGCGTACCGCACGCGGCCAGCTCGGCCATCCGCCAGGCCTCCGTGCCCTGCGGGCAGTAGACGGCCCTGGGCCAGCGGTAGGAGGTGAGCACGTCCGGATACGACAGATGGCCGGGGAGCAGCTCCTCCATGGTGAGCATCCGGTCGGACCGGTCTCCGGCCAGCGGCAGCGGATTGTGCACGCGAGGCTGGATCGCGAAGGGCAGCAACCCCAGCGAGGGTGACCGGCGGCCGGACTCCGGCTCCCGGGACGCCAGGGCGGCGCCCCACGCCGCCACGGACCGGGGGAGCGCGGTGACGATGTGCTCGAACAACCCCGCGGCGTCCGCGAAGTCGCCGACGTCCCCCCGGGTGTGCCAGAAGACCGTGCGGATGCCTCGCTCCGCGCACCAGGACAGCAGCGCTCGCAGACCCTCGCCGGGCTCGCTCAGCTCCTCGGCCCACGGCCCCTGGGTGACCGACTCGACCAGCAGCAGGTGCGGGACCTCGGAGGCCAGGACCCGGGCGAAATCCTTTGGCGTGAAGCCGGTGGTCTGCCGCCACTCGTAGCGCAGCAGTGCCTCGGCGTGCGGCTCCGCGACGACGGCCGCCGTCAGGTGCGGGCGGGTGTTCGGACCGGTCGGGACGCGGAAGGGCTTGAGCCTGACCACCTTGCCGCCGACGGTCCGGGTGAACGTGGTGGCCTGGAAGGCCGCGCCGGGGGCCGTCTTGGAGGCGCTCTTGACCGGGACGGGCTGACGCTTCGGGGCGGCCGGGCGCTTGGCGGGCCGGGCGGCCCCGCGCAGGCCACGCGCCAGCCGCACCGGGTTGCTCTTGCCCGTCTTGATCGCGTCGCCGAGCCGGGACCAGCGTGCCACCTGCACCGACGACAGTTTCCACTTCGCCACCTCGGCCTGGTAGCGCTGCTCGGCCAGGTCCCTGCGGAGCCTCTCCTCCGCCGCGTGCGCCGCTTCGAGCCGTTCCTCGGCCTCGCTCAGGCGCTCCTGGACTCCGCGTAGTTCGGCTGTGGCACGCTCCGCTTCGGTGATCTTCGCCTGTGCCGCGTCGAGCAGTCTGGCCAGTTCGGCGGCCCGCTCCGCCGCAGCCACAGCCTCCCGCAACGCCAACCGTGTGCTCTCGAGTTGCTCGCCCGCCACGCCGTCCTCCGATTTCTGAGCCGGGCGAAAGGATACCCTTTGCTCAATCGCGACATAGAGGAGTCAGCACGGTGCAGTGGCCGACGTTCAATGTGAGGCCGTACGTCTGCGGCGGCATCGGCCACCTCGACGAGGCCGTCCTGGAGACGCTGCGAGGGGCCGGACCACGGGTGAGGCCCGCGCTGCGGACGCCCGAGGCGGCCCTGTTCAGCTCCTCTCCGCTGCCGCCCTACCGGAGGGACGCACAGACCTGGGCGTTCGCGTGGGGAGAGCGCCGGCCGACTGAGGCGGCGACGTGGATCAGCGTGGCGGAGGAGTTCGAGACCCCCGGCCTGATCGACGACGGGGACCGGATCTCCCTGCATGCCGGCGGGCTCGGCCTGGTGGACGTCTACTACCTGTCCCAGGGCGGGGCGGTCTACTTCTCCTCGCTGCTGGAGCCGCTGCTGGCCCTCGCGCGCACGCCGTACGAGATCAACTGGGATGCCTGGGCGTCGATCCTCCAGTTGACCTTCCCACTCCGCGACGACACCCCGTACGTCCAGGTCAAGCGGCTGGCCGGGTCCGGCGCGCTGGTCTTCGACCGGGCGTCGGGCCGGATCTCGACCGAGCGCCGGCTGCCCCGGTGGCTGCGTGAGGAGCCGTTCGAGGCGGGACGGACGGCCGGGGAGATCCTGGAGATCCTGCACGAGGTCTACAAGGGGTTCGACGGGCGGCCGCTGCTCGTGCCGGTAAGCGGCGGCTACGACTCGCGGCTGCTGTGCTCGGTCGCGGTGACCCGGGGCGCCGACGTGGAGTCGTGGACGACGAGCCCCGACGACGGCACCGACACCGACATCGCCTTCGCCCGCGCGATAACCCGCGAGCTGGGCGTACGGCACCGCGTGATCGCCCAGGACGCCGCCGCCTACCCCGACGACGCGCTGGCCGTCGCCCGGCGGCTGGAGTTCCTCACCCCGCACCACGCCTGGTACACCCCGTTCGCCCGTGAGGTGCACCGGGCCGGCCGGACCCTGGTGGACGGGCTGGCCGGGGGTCCGCTGCTGAAGAACTTCATGGTCAGCGGGGCCGCGCTGGAGGCCTCCTCGCAGGCGGAGCGGAAGACGGCGCTGCTCGGTTCCCTCTCCCTGGGCGCCCCCTCGGTCCCGTTCCTGTCCGAGGAGGCGTCGGCCTGGATCGCCTCCTCGGTCGAGGCGGCCTTCGGCCAGTCGACCTCGATGCTCAACGGGCACCGGGCCGAGCTGCCGCTGTCCGTCCTGCACACCCGGACCGCCCGGGGCATCGCCCGCTCCCCGGTCAACCTGGTCGGTCCCGAGGTGTCGTTCGCGGCGCCCTTCATGCACCCGGACTTCTTCGACGCCGCCCTCTCGGTGGGCGTGGCCCGCAAGGACAAGGGGCACTTCTACCGGGAGCTCCTGCACGCCGCCAACCCGCGGGTGGCCGCGCTGCCCTCCACCAACGTGGTCAAGCAGCCGCTCCAGCGGGTCCCGCTGCGCTCGGCCGCCGCGCCCGCGCGGGAGTACGGCCACCGGATGCTGACCCTGGTCGCGGGTGCCGTGCCGTCGCTGCTGTCGGAGCAGCTTCACGGCGTGGTCGCCGAGGGCCCCGACGCCCTGGCCCGGTTCAACGGCTGGAACGACCGGTTCTGGGTACGGAGCCTGGTCCTGTTCGGGGCCTGGCTGGGCGACTACGAGGACCGCCTGCCCACCCTCACCCCGCCCTGGAACTGACCTCTCCCCGCGCCGCCTCCCGACGGTCCACACCGCGGGCCGGAGCGTACGACCCGGGCGTCCGCGACGACCGGATCCAGGTGTCCGCCCGCAGTGCGCGCGTCTCCCGGACCTCCGGACATAGACCCAGGTCATCGTCACCGCGCAAGGGGGGTTTCGGGGAAGAGAGCAGTAAGCGACAGCGTGATTACGGGTGGGTTGCGCGATGCTTACGGAGATTCCGCGGTGTGGGAACGTGACGAGATGTTTTAGGGGCTACGACAGGCGTGAACGGCTGGTAGTGTTCGGCCCGGAAAGCGCCACAACGGACAGACCGAATCACAGATCCGGTCCGGCCGAGGGCATGGAGCACGTGGGGATGACGGCTCCCGCCAGCGCGGTCACCAAACATCACGAGCCGGACTATCCGGTGACTTCGTCCTGCCCTTTCTCACCGTGAGCGAGAACACGATGAACCCATCCCCCTATATGCAGCCCGTTGCCGAAGACTTCGTCTCGGCGGACCCTCAGTGGTACAAGCGGGCGGTCTTCTACGAGGTCCTGGTCCGGGGATTCAAGGACTCCAACGGAGACGGCACGGGAGACCTGCGCGGCCTGATCGAGAAGCTCGACTACACCAAGTGGCTCGGCGTCGACTGTCTGTGGCTGCTCCCGCTGTACGAGTCGCCGCTGCGCGACGGCGGCTACGACATCTCCGACTACATGAAGATCCTTCCCGACTTCGGCGACCTCGGCGACTTCGTGGAGCTCATCGAGTCGGCTCATGCGCGGGGCCTGCGCATCATCACCGACCTGGTGATGAACCACACCAGCGACAAGCACCCCTGGTTCCAGGCCTCGCGGCACGACCCCGAAGGCCCCTACGGCGACTTCTACGTCTGGTCCGACGAGCCCACCGGATACCCCGACGCCCCGATCATCTTCATCGGCGCCGAGGAGTCCAACTGGACCTATGACCCGGTCCGCAAGCAGTACTACTGGCACCGCTTCTTCCACCACCAGCCGGACCTGAACTACGACAACCCGGCGGTCCAGGAGGCCATGCTGGAGGTCCTGCGGTTCTGGCTGGATCTGGGTATCGACGGCTTCCGTCTGGACGCCGTGCCGTACCTCTTCGAGCGCGAGGGCACCAACTGCTCCGGCCTGCCCGAGACCCACGCGTACCTGAAGAGGGTCCGCGCCGAGGTGGACCGCCTCTACCCCGACCGGGTGCTGCTGGCCGAGGCCAACGGCTGGCCCGAGGACGTGGTGGAGTACTTCGGCGACCCGTCGGTGGGCGGCGACGAGTGCCACATGGCCTTCCACTTCCCGCTCATGCCGCGCCTCTTCATGGCCGTGCGGCGGGGCAGCCGGGAGCCCATCTCCGAGATAATGTCGCGGACACCGAAGCTCCCGGACAGCGCTCAGTGGGGCATCTTCCTGCGCAACCACGACGAGCTGACCCTGGAGACGGTCACCGAGGACGAGCGCGACTACATGCACGCCGAGTATGCCAAGGATCCGCGTATGCGGGCCTACCTGGGCATCCGGCGCCGCCTGGCCCCGCTGCTGGAGAACGACCGGGACCAGATCGAGCTGTTCACCGCGCTGCTGCTGTCCCTTCCCGGCTCGCCGGTCATGTACTACGGCGACGAGATCGGCATGGGCGACAACATCTGGCTGGAGGACCGCGACGCGGTCCGCACCCCGATGCAGTGGAGCCCGGACCGTAACGCCGGGTTCTCCGACTGCGACCCGGGCCGCCTCTACCTCCCTGCCGTCATGGACCCGATCTACGGCTTCCAGGCGGTCAACGTCGAGGCCCAGGAGAAGAACCCGGCGTCACTGCTCCACTTCACCAGGAAGATGCTGGAGATCCGCCGTAGCCACCCGGTCTTCGGCACCGGCGTCTACAGCGAGCTGTGGTCCAGCAACCCGGCGGTGCTGTCCTTCGTCCGCGAGGACGGCGACGACGTGATGCTGTGCGTCAACAACCTGTCGAAGTATCCGCAGCCGGTGGAGCTGGACCTGCGCCGCTTCGAGGGCATGACGCCGGTCGAGACCCGCGGCGGCGTGCCGTTCCCGCAGGTGGGCGCCCTGCCCTACCTGCTGACCCTGCCGGGTCACGGTTTCTTCTGGTTCTCCATCAACACCCGCTGATCCCTTCCCGCGGCTTCCCCCGGTGCGGTACGGCCTGGCCGTACCGCACCGTTCCGCGTTGGTCTCGCGACCATCCGGGGGCAGGCGCCCTCACCTGGCGGTCATCGGCACCTGGGCGCGTACGGCCCTGCGCGCCGGTATCAACGTCACCAGCAGGGCCGCCCCCACCGCGATCAGCACCGCGGAGACCAGGGTCACCGCCGAGGGGGTACGGCCGATGCCCGCGCCGACGCCGCTGGTGTGGCCCTGCAGGTCGATCAGACCAGCGACCACGGAGGCTCCGGCGGCGGTGCCCGTGACCACGCCCAGCACGACGAGCAGCCCCGTGCCGGTGACCAGGGTCGCGGCCACCTGTCTCGGGGTGAGTCCCATGGCCTTGAGCACCGCCAGGTCCAGCGCGTGGTCACGCAGGCCGAGGGCGCCGGCGGTCAGCAGGTTGGCCAGGCCGAGCAGCGAGAGCACGCCGATCAGGGCCACGATCACCACACGGATGATCGAGAGCCGTTCCGCCGGGTTGACCACCAGCTGCACCTCCAGTGCCTCGTCCGAGGCGGCCAGCAGCCGGGCCCGGACCGCGGCCGGGTCGGCTCCCGGCCGGAGAACCAGGCTGTAGAACTGCGGCGGCATCGCGTCCTTGGCGGCGAGACTGTCCAGCCCGAGGGAGAGCACCTCACCATCCTGGTCGGGCTCCACCACCCGGCCGACGATGTGGACGATCAGAGGCGTGCCACCGACCGTCATCCGCACCCGGTCCCCGATCCGCGCCTCCAGCAGGTCGAGCAGTCCCTGCCCGGCGACCGCCTCGCCGCGGGCGGCGAACATCCGCCCCTCGACCACCGAGAAGGGATACGGGTGCGCGGAGGTGCCCACGGCACGGGCCAGCACACTCCTGGTCTGCTCCGGTTCCAGCGCGGACACCTCGGTGCCCGGGTAGGCGGCCAGCACCTCGGGGTCGGCCCTGGCGATCCGTACGGCGTCCCCCGCGGAGAGTTTGTCCGGGCGGAGGGTGAGCGCGGCCGCCTGACCGATCTTTTCGGGATGGCGCAGGAAGTCGTCCAGGGTGGCCCAGCAGCCGAGGCCGATCGTGATCATCATCATCGGGACGGCGACGCCGACAATGCTCAGGAGGGCGGGGACGCGCCGGGTGAAGGCGTCGCGGGTGCCCAGGACGAGGGCGGGCGGCAGCCGTACGAGAAGGGCGAGCCTGGCCATCCGGGACAGGTGGCCCTTCGGCGGCGCGGCGGGCGCCGCGGGGATCGGCGGTGTGCGGCTGCCACGCCAGGCGGGCAGGGCCACCGCGACGAGGACCACCGCGGCGGTGCCTCCGGCGATCGACAGCAGCGGGATCGGCGAGAGCGGCAGAACCGGCATGCCGTCCAGCGCGAACGAGGAGGCGATCTGGCCGCAGACCAGGCCGGCGGCGATACCGAGCAGGCCGAGCGCGCCGTGCTCCACCACGAGCAGGCCGAAGATCTGGCTCCGGGTGTAGCCGAGGGACTTCAGGGTGGCGATGTCGCGTGTCTGGGTCAGCACCCGGCCGCCCACCACGTTGACGATGGCCAGCGCGGCGGCGACCAGCCCGGTGGCGCCGAACAGCGCCAGCAGCAGCCCGAGCAGCCGGTTGTCCAGTTCCATGGAGGCGCGGACCTCGCGCCAGGTGGACATGCGCTGGATCTGCTCGGCCAGCAGAGTGACCGCCCCGTGCACGACCGGCAGCGTGTCCTCCCCATCGGCGAGCCGCAGGCCGGTGACCGACTCGCTGCGGCCCAGCGCGGGTTCGATCCTGGCGAGGGTGGTGGTCAGGGTCCAGGCCAGGCCGGGGGTCCACTCGGGGTAGAAGCCCTGGTCGGCGGTGTCGGCCAGGCCGACCACGATCAACGGGTGCGAGGCGCCGTTGAGCGCGGTGACGGGGAAGGGTCCGCCCACCCGCAGATCGAGCGCCTCGGCGAAGGATCGCTCGACGACCACGCCCTCGACGTCGCCGGGACGTAGCCACCGCCCCTCCCGGACCAGCGGCGCGGCCACGGAAGGTGCCGTCGCCTGCATCCCCCGGAGCGCCACGGGCGACTTCTTACCGTCCAGCGTGAGCATCACGGGCGCCGTCCGGTACGGCCCCGCCACCTCGACCACGCCATGGAGCCGCGACAGCGCGGGCACGTCTGGAGCGTCCTTGGTGTGGATCCACACATGCGCGCCCCTGGATTCCGCGAACAGCCCCCGCCACGGGTTCGTCCCGTCCTCCAGCAGCGTCGCCGAGGCGATGAGCGCCGTGACGATCCCCGCCACCGCGAGCACCGTCAGCAGTGCCTGTCCCCGCCGTGCTCTCAGGTCGGCCCGGATCCATCTGGCCGAGGCCCTGACGGTGCTCACCGGCTACCCCCTGAGCTCGACGACGTCGCCCGCGGTGGCCCTGGGACGCCGGCGGACCGGACCGACGGCGCCGTCGTCGACGATCTCTCCGTCGAGCAGGGAGACCACCCGGTCGGCAAGGCTGGCCACCCGGGCGTCGTGGGTGACCATGATGATGGTCTGGCCGTCCCGGTGGACCTCTCCGAGGAGGCGGAGAACGTCCCGGGTGTTGCGGCTGTCGAGGTTGCCGGTGGGCTCGTCGGCGAGCAGCAGGCTCGGCCTGTTGGCCAGCGCGCGGGCCAGCGCGACTCGCTGCTGCTCGCCACCCGCGAGCTGGGCGGGGGCGGCGTCGGCGCGGTCGGTCAGGCCGAGCTCGCCCAAGAGGTACTCCCGGCGCTCGCGGGCCTCGCGCGGGGACGCTCCGGCCAGCAGCGCGGGCAGTTCGACGTTGTCGGCCACGGTCATGTTGGCGACCAGGTTGAAGAACTGGAAGACGAAGCCGATCTCCCGTCGGCGCAGCAACGCCCAGGCGCTCTCGCTCAGCGTGTCGGCCCGCTTGCCGTTCAGCCAGATCTCGCCGCTGGTGCGGGTGTCCAGGCCGCCGACCATGTGCACCAGGGTGGACTTGCCCGACCCCGACGGCCCCATGACCGCGACGAACTGCCCCGCCTCGACCCTCAGGTCCACTCCCCGCACGGCGGGTACCGGGACGCCACCGTTCTGGTAGATCTTCACCAGGTTGACCGTGTTGACTACGGGGTGCGGAGGTGCGCTCACGACAGGTCCTCCTGACAGCGTTCGAGCCAGTCGAGGTCGGCCTGCAGGTGGAGCATGGCCCCCTCTATCAGCAGGAGCGCGACGCGGTTCCCCCGGTCGGTCCGCTCAGCGAGTTGGTTGAGGTCGCGCATGAGCGCGAGGTAGTGGCGGCGCTGGCGGCTGATCAGCGTCACCCGGTCCGCGATGCCGGTCATGGGGGCCAGCACGAGCTTCATGAAGAACTCGTCCCGGACCCGAGGCCCCTCGGTGGGTTCGTCCACCCATACGTCGAGGGCTTCCCGGCCCTTGGCGGTCAGATAGTACACCTTCTTGTTCGGCCGGTTGGACTGCTCGACGTCCACGGCCCGCACCAGCCCGTCCTTCTCCAGGCGGCCGAGCGTGACGTAGATCTGTCCGATGTTCGGTGACGGATAGGCACTGCCGAATATCTGTTCCAGCGCCTGTTTCAGCTCGTATCCGTGGGCAGGTTCCTTCGCGAGGAGCGCGAGCAGCGACTGCCTCACGCCTCACCTCCTCGGAGTGCTCGTTACGTGAGCGTTATGTGGTGATCCGTTGACGCCCACATTAGCGCTGTGCATAACATGAATGCATCTACCTAACATGTATGTAGCCGCTCTGGGAACTGGAGGCAACCGATGCGCCGTCTGGTCTCCGTCGCGCTCGCCGTACTGGTGACGGCGGGATGCTCGGGGGCGGTCGCTCAGAAGACGGAGCGGTCCGGCGGGACCGGCCCGTTCACTCTCGTGACGGGACGCGACACGACCGGCTACCTTCAACCACTGCTCGACCGGTGGAACCAGACCCATCCCGGGGAACGTGCCACCCTGCTCGAACTCCCCGAGGCGGCCGACGAGCAGCGCGCGCAGATGGTCGCCAATCTGCAGGCCGGAAGCGACCGCTACGACGTGCTCGGCCTCGACGTGGTCTGGACCGCTGAGTTCGCCGACGCCGGCTGGATCCTGCCGCTCGACCGCGGCATGTTCCCGCTGGACCGGTTCCTGCCGCCGGTGGTGGACACCGCGGTCTACCAGGACAAGCTCTGGGCCGTGCCCTACACCAGCAACGCCGGACTGCTCTACTACCGCAAGGACCTGCTCGCCAAGCAGGGCTTCAAGCCGCCCCGAACCTGGGCGGAGCTGCGCGAGCAGTCCCGCACGCTGCACGACACGTACGGCATCGGCGGTTACGCCGGTCAGTTCCTCGCCTATGAGGGGCTGACCGTCAACTTCACCGAGGCCGTGCAGTCGGCGGGCGGACAGATCCTCAGCCCGGACGGCACCCGGGTGACCATGGACGTGACCAAGGCGAAGACCGGCCTGGACTTCCTGGTCGGCGGATTCCGTGAGGGATGGATCCCTCAGGAGTCACTCTCCTTCAAGGAGGAGGAGTCCCGGCTGGCCTTCCAGGAGGGCCGGCTCGCCTTCGCCCGCAACTGGCCGCACGCGTACGGCCCGGCCACCGCTTCGGCGGTCGCCGGCAAGTTCGGTGTCACCCGGCTTCCCGGGCTGAACGGCCCGGGTTCCAGCTCGCTCGGCGGGATCAACCTCGCGCTCAGCGCATACTCCAAGCGGCAGAAGTCGGCGCTGGATTTCATCCGCTATTTCACCAGTCTGGAGAACCAGCGGCGGGTGCTCGTCGACGGTTCGTTCCCGCCCGTCTGGGCCGAGCTGTACGACGACCCCGGCCTGATCAAACGCTTCCCCTACCTTCCGGTTCTCAAGCAGAGCATTCTCTCCGCACAGCCGAGACCGGCAAGTGACAACTACAACCAGGTGAGCCTGGTGATCGCCAGTGCGGTCTCCAACGCGCTCACCCCACCCTTCGAGGAGGCGGGCGACGATGTCGTCGCCTCCATGAAAGGCCAGCTCAACGAGATCATCCGGGCTCGGTGACCCCGGGGGCGATCCCCGGGCGAGACCGTCCTCCCCACTCCCGACCCGGACTGAGGGGCATCCCCACCCCGGTCCGGGCCGGGCGTCATTCCCATCCCCACCCACAGTGAGCTGTCATCCACGTCCCCCGTTGGCATCGGGAGCCCCGACAGCACAGGAGGTTCGTTCAGTATGCGTAAATCCATCGCGACAGTGACGACGGCTGGACTCGCGCTCGCGCTCGCCGCATGCGGCGGCCAGGCTTCCGACACCGCCGCCTCCCCCGCCCCCGGCGACAACTCCTCCGCCGTCCCCGCGGCCAAGACCCTGGAGGGCGTGACCATCGAGGTCGCCGCCAAGTGGACCGGCCCCGAGCAGGCCAACTTCCAGGAAGTGCTCAAGGCGTTCGAGACCAAGACCGGCGCCAAGGTCGTCTACGCCTCCACCAGCGAGGACACCGGCGCCTACCTCGGGCCGCGCATCCAGGGCGACAACCCGCCGGACATCGCGATCCTGCCCCAGCCGGGCCTGGTCAAGCAGTATGCCGACCAGAAGGCGCTCAAGCCGCTCACCCCCGAGGTGCTCAAGCAGATCGACGACAACTACACCCCGTACTGGAAGGAGCTCGGCTCCGCCGGCGGTCAGACCTACGGCGTGCTGGTGAAGGCGGCCCACAAGTCGCTCATCTGGTACCGCGACAAGGCCTTCCAGGACGCCGGGGTGCAGCCGCCGGCCACCTGGGACGAGCTCCTCACGACCGCCCAGGCGATCGCCGACTCCGGCACCCCGCCGTTCTCCCTGTGCGGGGCGGCCGGCTGGACGCTGACCGACCTGTTCGAGAACGTCTACCTGTCCAGCGCCGGCCCGGAGAACTACACCAAGCTCTCCAAGCACGAGATCCCGTGGACCGACCCCAGCGTGACCACCGCGCTGGAGAAGATCGGGCAGCTCGTCGGCAAGAAGGAGTTCCTGCTCGGCGGCACCTCCGGCGCCCTGCAGACCGGCTTCCCGGCCTGCGTGACCCAGGTCTACGGCCAGGCCAAGTCGGCGATGGTCATCGAGGCGGACTTCGTTGCCTCCCCGGCCGAGGAGTCCGGCGCGAAGCTCGGCGAGGAGGCCAAGTACTTCCCGTTCCCGAAGGCCGGCGACACCGAGCCGGTCGTGCTGGGCGGCGACATCGCGGTGGCTCTGAAGGACTCCAAGGGCGCGATGGCGCTGCTTGAGTTCCTCGCCTCCGCCGAGGGCGGCGAGATCTGGGCGAAGCTGCCCGGCTACCTCTCCCCCAACCGCAACGTCTCGCCCGACAACTACCCGTCCGACCTGACCAAGAAGCTCGCCGAAACGATCATCTCCGCCGGCGACGCCGTCCGTTACGACATGTCCGACCTCGCGCCCAGCGCCTTCGGCGGCACCGACGGCAAGGGCGAGTGGAAACTCCTGCAGGACTTCGTGCGCGACCCCTCCAGCATCAAGGACATCCAGGGCAAGCTTGAGGCCGAGGCCGAGAAGGCCTGGAAGTAAAGGCGGGAGGCCGTGACCGACCGGTTAGACGGACCCGCGGCACCGGCGGCGCCACCGCGCGGCGCCACCAGGCTGGGACCGCCGCCGAGGCTGGCGATCTGGTTCCTGCTGCCGGGCGCGGTCCTGCTCGGCGCGATGGTGATCTACCCGATCATCTACTCGATCTTCCGTAGCTTCTACGACGCCAACGGCGACACCTTCGTCGGCGTGGAGAACTACGCGTCGATCTTCAGCGACACCTCCACCCTGACCACGATCAGGAACAACCTGATCTGGGTCGTGGTGGCTCCCACCCTGGTCACCGCGGTCGGCCTGATCTTCGCGGTGCTGACCGAGCGGATCCGCTGGGCGACCGCGTTCAAGCTGATCGTGTTCATGCCGATGGCCGTCTCCCTGATGGCCTCCGGCGTCATCTTCCGCCTGGTGTACGAGCAGGACCCGGATCTGGGCGTGGCCAACGCCGTCATCACCTCGGTCCAGGACGTCTTCGACTCCAGCACGGGCTACCCGGACGCCCGTCCCCGGGAGAACGACCAGTCGCCGGTCGCCGTCCAGCAGGGCGCGGTGGTGACCAAGCAGGCCGCCACACCCGGGCAGGCCGTACTCATCCCGCTGGTGGGCGTGAAACCCGAGACCCTCGCCTCGGCCTCGGCGGCGAAGACGGCCCAGCCGGGTCCGGGCGAACTCGCCGGGACCGTGTGGGTGGACTTCACCCAGGGCGGCGGCGGCACGGTCAACCAGGTGGACGGCACCGAGAAGGCCCTGGCCGGGGTAACGGTCGAGGCGGTGCGGGACGGCACCGTCAGGGCCACCGCCACCACGGAGGCCGATGGGACCTTCCGCTTCGCCGGGCTCGCTCCGGGCGACTACACGGTACGGCTGCCGCAGTCGAACTTCACAGCGGCCTTCAACGGGATCTCCTGGCTGGGCCCGACGCTGATCACTCCGGCGATCATCGGCGCGTTCATCTGGGTGTGGGCCGGGTTCTCCATGGTGCTGATCGCGGCCGGACTCGCGGCCATCCCCCGTGACGCGCTGGAAGCGGCCCGCATCGACGGCGCCACTGAATGGCAGGTGTTCCGCAAGATCACCGTTCCGCTGCTCTCCCCGGTGCTGCTCGTCGTGTTCGTCACAATGATCATCAATACCCTGAAGGTCTTCGACCTGGTCTTCGTCATCGCACCGGGATCGGTGCAGCCGCAGGCCAACGTGATCGCGCTGGAGATGTGGCGGGTCTCCTTCGGCGGCGGCGGCAACCAGGGGCTGGGCAGCGCGCTGGCCATCCTCCTGCTCCTCCTCGTGCTGCCCTTCATGATTCTCAACATCCGCCGGTTCAGGAGGGACAACCAGTGACAACCTCCACCCTGGGCGCTCCGCCACGCGGTGTCCTCGGCCGGATCGTGGACAAGGTCGGCGGTGGCGTCCTCCAGGCGGCGCTGGTGCTGATCGGCGTGTTCTGGCTGGTCCCCACCCTCGGACTGTTCGTGGTCTCGATCCGCGAGGAGACGGCCAACAACTCCACCGGCTGGTGGACGGCCCTCACCAAGCCAGCCGAGCTGACCCTCGGGAACTACTCCGACCTGCTGGCCACCGGGTTCACCGCGTCGTTCTGGAACACCGTGTTCATCACGGTGCCCACCACCGTCCTGGTGATCGGCATCGCGGCCATGGCGGCCTACGCGTTCGCCTGGATGGAGTTCCCGGGCAGGGACGCGCTGTTCCTGGTCGTGGTCGGCCTGCTGGTGGTGCCGATCCAGATCGCGCTGATCCCGATCGCGAAGCTCTACGGCACCCTCGGGATCTTCGGCTCCATCGCCGGCGTGGTGCTCTTCCACGTCGCCTTCGGACTCCCCTTCGCCATCTTCCTGCTCCGCAACTTCTTCGCGGGCATCCCGCGCTCGCTGCTCGAAGCGGCGCGGATGGACGGCGCGGGCGAGTGGAAGATCTTCTCGACCGTGGTGTTCCCGCTGGCCAAGCCCGCGGTCGCCTCGCTCGGCATCTTCCAGTTCCTCTGGGTCTGGAACGACCTGCTCGTCGCCCTGGTCTTCGCCAACGCCGAGAATCAGCCGATGACCAAGGCCCTGCAGTCCCAGATGCGGCAGTTCAGCGCCAACGTCGACGTCCTGGCGCCGGGCGCCTTCCTGTCACTGATCATCCCGCTGGTGCTGTTCTTCGCCTTCCAGCGGTACTTCGTGCAGGGCATGATGGCCGGCTCGGTGAAATAAAGGGGCAGGCCCGGTACGGCTTGCCCAGATTTCAGGGGCAAGCCGTACCGGACCTCAAACCTCGATAGGGTTTTCGGCATGTCCACACGCCCTTTGAACGAAGTCGTGGAAGCCGGTTGGGCCACGGCCCTGGAGCCCGTCGCCGGCAGGATCGCCGCGATGGGCGACTTCCTCCGCAAGGAGGTCGCCGAAGGCAGGCAGTACCTCCCCTCGGGCCCCAACGTGCTCCGCGCCTTCCAGCAGCCCTTCGACCAGGTCAAGGTGCTCATCGTCGGTCAGGACCCCTACCCCACGCCGGGTCACCCGATCGGCCTGAGCTTCTCGGTGGCCGCCGACGTACGGCCCATCCCAGGGAGCCTGCGCAACATCTACAAGGAGCTCACCGAGGACCTCGGGCTGCCGATGCCGAGCAACGGCGACCTGACCCCGTGGGCCGAGCACGGCGTGCTGCTGCTCAACAGGGTGCTCACCGTCATGCCGGGCAAGCCCGCCTCGCACCGGGGCAAGGGCTGGGAGGAGGTCACCGAGCAGGCCATCAAGGCGCTTGTCGCGCGCGGCAGACCGCTGGTGGCGATCCTGTGGGGCCGTGACGCCCGCTCCCTGCGCCCGATGCTCGGCGACATCCCGGCCATCGAGTCGGCCCACCCGAGCCCCCTGTCGGCCCGCAGCGGCTTCTTCGGCTCCCGCCCGTTCAGCCGTGCCAACGAGCTCCTCGTGCAGCAGGGCGCGACGCCGGTGGAGTGGAAGCTCCCTTAGGGGCAATCCCCCTTCGCGAGGGCACTAGGATTTCCACCATGAGTGATGAATCGGGCACTGAACGCTATCTGCGTCTGACGGTTGAGCTTACTGTTGAGGTGCAGGACCTGGGCGGGCTCCAGGCCGCCGCACTGAAGGAGATCAACCACCCGGACGCCGACCTGGACGACGACGAGCGCCGGGAGCAGGCGGAGATGGTCTCCGCCGACGACACCGGCGCCACGGCGCTGCAGTGGCTCATCGAGCCGGACCACGTCCTGGGTCTGATCGAGCACGTCGAGCAGATCGAGCCCCGTGAGGCCGTGCTGGGTGTGGAGCCCTCCGACGGCCCCTCGGACGAGGACGACGACCATGACCACGAGGGCCACGGCCACGAGCACTGAGGTCAGTCGTTGACCGCGAAGCCGTCCCCGAAGGCCCAGAGTTGACCTTCCAGGTCGAAAGCCAGATAGACCCTGGTGCCCTCGGGGGTGGCCTCGATCTCCACCACGATCTCCGCGCCCATCTCGTCGGCCCGCTCGTAGTGGGCGTCCAGGTCCTCCACCACGACGAACACCCCCTGACTGACCGCCGGTAGATCCAGGGCACTGCGCAGGTACGGCTCGCCGGCACGGACCGAGGCGAGCATGATCACAGCGTCTCCCAGCACGAGCCGGGCGTAGACGATGCCACCGTTCGGCCCGGGGACCGTGAGCGCCGCCCGGAAGCCGAAGACCTTGCCCAGCCACTCGATGGCCGCCGGAGCATCCTGGTATCGCAGGAACGGAACCACAAGGGGCGTCGACATGCTGCCCTCCATCGAGACGGTGCGGTGCCTTCAGCCCCGAGCTTGCCACCGTTGGCCGGTCCCGTCAGCCCACCGGACGGATCTCCTTCTCAGCCGGTGAGCACCTCCTCGCGGCGGGCGACGAGGGAGTCGCGACGGCGCACCAGATCGCCACGGCGGACGGCCAGCTCGTTCACCATGTCGTTCGCCCACTGGGCCACCTCGGCGACGGCCTGCCCGGTACGGGCGATCCGCCGGTGCTTGATCGCGTCGACGATGATGTTGTCGAAGAACGCGTCGACGAACCAGCGGGTGTCCACCTGGGGCAGCTGCGGGGCGACGCGCACCCCGACATCGGCGAGCTCCCGGGAGAAGGCGTCCAGCGCGCGCTGGGCATACCAGGCGGCCTCGTCCGCGTTGCGCAGGTGCCCGTGCTCCACCATGTCCGCGAAAATGCCACCGCCCAGCATGTCCCAGGTGGAGGCGCCGCGGGCGTTGCCGAGGCAGTGCAGGACCTGACCGACCGCGTGGACGGCGGCGATCCCGGCCTGGTGGGCCTCCTCGTGTTCGCGGAGGTCGGCGTGGATGTCGGCCAGCCGGCGGCCGATCTCGGTGAGCTCGCGTCCCCTGGAGTCTGCCGACTCGATAAGCAGACGTTCCTTCCGTGCGAGCAGCCCGGCGAACTCCTCATGGGCCGGACCGATCTCGGCCAGGCCGCGCTCCACGGCCGCCTGGTCGGCCCGGAGCCATTCGAGACGGGTCCGCTGCCCGTCCAGACGCTGCCGCACGGCCTGCGCCTCAGCCCGCTCCTTGACAAGCCGTTCTTCCTTGGACCCGGCGAGTCCGGACAGGAACGCCGTGAAGCCCCCGCTCTCCAACCGGGAGACGTCACGCTCCTCCTTGACGAGCCGGTGCTCCAGGTCACTGATGAGCTGCCCGACCTCGTCGAGCTGTACGGTCACCGTCTGCCGCTGCCTGGTCAGCTGTTCCAGCCGTCGCACCCGATCTTGGGCGGCGTGCAGGTCATCGTCGATGCTGTCGAAGGAGGTCACACCTTTGCGACGCGCGGAGAGGACGAATCGTTCCGCCCGGCACCGTCGGCGGCACAGCGTCCAGCTCGGACAGATAGCGCCACTACGACGTGGCCGACCTGCGCCGCCTGTCGGACCTCCTCACTCCGATCGCGGCTTGAATGAGGGCGTCCATGGCATGAACGAGAGCGTCCGTGGCATGAATCACCACATGGACGATGACACGGACGGCCAGGTCAGACCCCGGGTCGCGGTGTCCAGCTGCCTCACGGGCCAGATGGTGCGTTTCAACGGCGGCCACAGCCGCGACAGGTTCATCAGCAACGAGCTGGACCTCTACGTCGACTGGGTGCCGATCTGCCCGGAGATGGAGATCGGCCTCGGCACTCCGCGTGAGAGCCTCCGGCTCGAGCGCTCGCCCGGGGGCCCGCGCCTGGTCACCAGCGGGACCCGGGCGGATCTCACCGGCAGGATTGCGATGCTGGCCGGCGAACGGGCACGCACCCTCGACGTGGACGGCTACGTCTTCAAGGCCAGAAGTCCCAGCTGCGGCGTGCACGGCGTCCCCCTCTACGCCGGGGACGTGGCCGTCGACCGCAAAAACCGGGGGGTGTTCGCGGCCCGGATCATCGACGCCCATCCGCTCCTGCCGGTGGAGGACGAGGGACGGCTGAACGACCCGCTGCTCCGCGAGAACTTCGTGGAGCGGATCTTCGCGCACGCCCGGCTGCGGGCTCTGCTGGGGGGCGACTGGCACCCGCGTGACCTGGTCGCCTTCCACTCCCGCCACAAGATGCAGCTGCTCTCCCACGATCCCGCCGCCTACCGCGAGGCCGGGCGGATCGTGGCCCGCGCGGGCACGCTCGACCGGGCGGAACTGGCCGCCGAGTACACGTACGTCTTCAGTACGGCCCTCGCCGGGAAGACGAGCATCGGCCGTCACGTCAACGTGCTCCAGCACTGCGTGGGCATGATGAGCGGCCGGCTCGACCCGGTCCACCGGACCGACCTGGCGGAGGTCATCGCCTCCTACCAGGCCGGCCTGGTGGCGCTCAGTGTGCCGGTGACCCTGCTCCGGCATCACGCCCGGGGCGAGGCCGCGGGGTACATCCGGGACCAGACATATCTCCGGCCCTGTCCTGATGGGCTCCGTCTCCGGAACCACGTCCCCGTGTGAGCCGCCGGCGCTCCGAACCGGCACGACGGTCAGAGCCCGTGCCCGCCTGGCCGGATCACCGCCAGGGAGCGGGCGGGCAGGATCAGACCCTCACCGAAACCCGAGGGGACGGGGTCATCACCGAAGCGGACGCCCGGGTCGGAGGCGAGCAGGACCTGGCCGGGCGCCAGCCGTACCGTGAGCGGGACCGCGCCGAGATTCGCGGCGACCCGGAACGCTCCCCGGTGGACGACCAGCCAGGTCTCACCATGCTCGACCCGGACCCGCTCCAGCCTCGGGTCCGACAGGTCCGGATGCGCGCGGCGCAGCGCGATCAGAGCCCGATACCAGTCGAGATGGGCCCGGTGGGCGGCGTCGTCGAGCTCGCTCCAGTCGAGCTTGGAGCGCAGGAACGTCAGCTCCTCCCCCGGGTCCGGCGCCTTGTCGGCCCAGTCGTCGTAACCGAAGCCGACGAACTCCCGCCGCCGCCGGTCCGCCTCGCCGTCACGGAGCCGCGGCTCGACGTGGTCGGTGAAGAACAGGAACGGCGTGCGCGCACCCCACTCCTCGCCCATGAACAGCATCGGGGTGAACGGCGAGGTCAGCAGCAGCCCGGCGGCCAGTCGCAGCGCCTCCGGCGCCATCCGGTCGCCCTCGGCCCGGTTGCCGATCTGGTCGTGGTTCTGCGCGGAGCAGACGGAGCGGTAGCCGGGCACGTGGCGGGCCGGGCGGCCGTGCGAGCGCCCCCTGAAGGTCGAGAAGCTGCCGTCGTGGAAGTAGGCCGAGGTGAGGACCTTGGGCAGGGCCCCGGCGAAGTCGTCGTAGTAGCCGTGCCGTTCCCCGGTCACCGCCACGTGCAGGGCATGGTGGACGTCGTCGTTCCAGGCCGCGGCCAGGCCGTATCCACCGGCCTCGCGCGGGGTCACCAGCCGGGGGTCGTTGAGATCGGACTCGGCGATGAGCGTCAGGGGCCTGCCCACGGCCGCCGACAGCGCCTCCACCTCGACGGCCATCTCCTCCAGCAGGTGCACGGCCCGCCTGTCGTGCAGCGCGTGCACGGCGTCCAGCCGCAGGCCGTCGACATGGTAGTCGCGCAGCCACTGCAGCGCGTTGCCGACGAAGTAGCGGCGCACCTCGTCGGAGCCGGGACCGTCCAGGTTGACCGCCTGGCCCCAGAAGGAGGAGGCACTGGGGTGGAAATAGGGGCCGAACGGGGCCAGAAAGTTCCCGGACGGGCCGAGATGGTTGTAGACGACGTCCAGGATCACACCGAGGCCCTGCCGGTGGCAGGCGTCCACAAAGCGTTTGAACCCGTCGGGACCGCCGTAGTTGTCGGTGACGGCCCACAGATCGACCCCGTCGTAGCCCCAGTTACGCTCTCCCGGCACCGGCGGCACCGGCATGACCTCGACGAAGTCGACACCGAGCGTGGTGAGGTGCTCCAGCTTCTCGATCGCCGCCTCGAAGGTCCCTGAGGGAGTGAAGGCGCCGACGTGCAGCTCGTAGATCACCGCCCCGGGCAGGCCGCGCCCGCGCCACAGCTCGTCACCCCACACGTACCGGTCGTGCTCGTAGACCCGGCTCGGCCCGAAGATCCCCTCGGGCTGCCACCGGGTCCGGGGATCCGGCAGCGGTTCGCCGCCGTCCAGCCGGAACCGGTAGTCGGTCCCGTGACCGGCCCCCGGCACCTCCACCGACCACCAGCCGCCCACCCTGGCGTCCATCGGATAGCGGATCTCGCCGATCTCCACGTCGACCGCGGTCGCCTGCGGCGCCCAGACTTCGAACACGGGCTACTCCCCTTCCAGAAGCGCGACAGGGTAGGCCGACAGCAGGTGGGCCAGCGGGATACGGCCGGTGTGCTCGGCACCGGTCAGCAGGTCGCGCCACGTGCCATGCGGCAGCATGACCGTCTCGTCTCCCCAGCCGCCGCGCCGCGCCAGGCCTACCGGCAGCCGGGTGGCCACCGCCACCGCCCGCTCCCCGCGTGCGAAGGCGACCACGTGCTCACCGCCGTCCAGCGGGACGTACGGCGCAGCCGGATCCAGCCGCCGCCGCAGGTTCAGCGCCCGGGTGGTGACCAGCAGCTTGGCCTCGTCCCAGGGCGTCCCACCCTCCCCGGCGAGCATCTGGCGGCGGAGCGGGAAGTCCACCGGGCGGCGGTTGTCCGGGTCCACCAGGGAGAAGTCAGTGATCTCGTTGCCCCAGTAGAGGTCAGGCACACCCGGCAGCATGAGCTGGACGAGCTTCTGGCCCAGCGAGTTGGACCGGGCGTACGGCTCGATCCCGGCGGCGAACTCCGCGATCGAGGCGCCGCACTCGGCGATCGCCCGGGTGACGAAGCTGCGGAGGCCCGCCTCGTAGTCGGGGTCGGGAGCGGCCCAGGAGATCGAGGTCTTGGCCTCGCGGGCCGCCTTGAACAGGTAGTCGAAGAACCTGTCCTGGCTGATCGGCCACGCGGCCATCAGGTTCTGCCAGGCCAGGTAGTCCAGCGCCGGGTCGAAGGAGACCTTCGCCGCCCACTCCCCGACCGCCGCCGCCCACTCCCCGGGCAGCTCCGACAGCACGGCCAGCCGGGCGCGCACGTCCTCGGAGCGTTTGGTGTCGTGCGTGGACAGCGTCGTCATCGTGGTCGGTGACATCTCCTGAGCGAACATGTGGAACTCGCCGACGGTCCCGGCGAAGTGGTCCGGTTCCCCGCCCACCTCGTTCAGGCACGCCAGCGGGTACCACCGGTAGAGCGCGGTGTCCTCCACCCCCTTGGCCATCACCGGTCCGCAGATCTGCTGGAAGCGGATGACCGCGTCGGCCGGACCGCGCAGCACCCTGCCGACGACCTCCGCGACCGGGGCACCCTCGGGCAGCCGGGTGGCGGCGACCTGCCCGGCCGTCTCGACGATCGAGGCCGCGACCTCGGGCACCTGCTCTCCCGGCACCGCGTACGCCCGGTAGACCGGCATCGCGACGAGCAGTTCCACCAGGGTCTCGCGGTCGGAGCCGACAACGGCGTGCAGCCGGTCGACCTCTGCGGTGAAGAACAGGTCGATGACCTCCCGCTTGGACCGCCGGACCACGGTGGCGTAGTCGTGCGGCATGCCGGTGTGGGTGACGAACAGCTCCACCAGCCGTCCGCTCCCCTCGGGATCCACGAACAGTCTGGTGATCCGGTTGAGCACGTCGTAGCCGGTGGTGCCGTCGCAGTCCCAGTCCGCGGGCAGCCGCTCCGAGCCGATCAGGATCTTCTCCGCCACGGTCCACACACCCGAGGCCTCACGGAGCCGGGACAGGTAACCGCGGGGCTCGGCCAGCCCGTCGGGATGATCCACCCGCAGGCCGTGGACGGCCCCCTCGGCGACCAGCTTCAGGATGACCTCGTGGGTGGCGCCGAAGACCTCCGGCTCCTCCACGCGCAGCCCGATCAGCGAGGACACGTCGAAGAAACGCCGGTAGCCGGGTCCCTGGCGCCAGTCGACCAGCCGGTAGTGGGTGTCGGGGAAGGGGAACTCGTGGTCGTGGTAGCGCAGCACGTCGCCGTCCACCACCGGCTCGGTGGCATCGCCGATCACCGGCATGTTCACCTTGCCGCCGGCCCAGTCGATGTCGAACCACGGCGCGTACGGCGACGCCTGCCCGTCCTTGAGCACCGACCAGAGCGGCGCGTTGCCCGACTCGGGCACCGGGATCGTCATGTGGTTGGGCACGATGTCCACGACCGTTCCCAGCCCGTGCGCGGCCAGCGTCGCCGCCAGCGTCCGCAGACCCTCGATCCCGCCGAACTCCGCCCGGATCCGGGAGTGGTCGGTCACGTCGTAGCCGTGCCGTGACTCGGGGAAGGCCTGCAGGATGGGCGACAGATAGACGTGGCTGACCCCCAGATCCCGCAGGTAGGGAGCGAGCGCGGCCACCTCGGCGAACCCGAAGTCGGGGGTCAGCTGGATCCGGTAGGTCGAGGTCGGCACCGTGAACGGCTCAGACACGCCGCACCACCCTCACTGACCTGCCGGCCACCGGTACGTCCTCCCCTGCCCGGCAGATCCGGGTGTTCACTGTGATCGGCATCGCCGTATCGACCTCCGTCAGCCACATGTCGCCGTAGTCCTTCGTCCTTCGGAACCGTGAATTTGATGACGTCGTGGTGGGCGTTGAACAGCAACGGGAACGGGTCGTCGTTGAGAGGTGAGGGATAACCCGGCCAGACCTCGATCATCGCACCGCCCTTCAGCGATGTGGAAACATGCCCTGTGTTCTCCTTCTCATGCGCACGTTCCCCCACCTGTCACTGTGAACTGGTCCCATCTGATGACATTGACTCCTCGATCGGTCCCGGTGCCGACGCGACACGGATGACATCAACAACCACGGACATACGCCGCCGGCGGGAAGATCGCCGCGCGCCCGGCTTACGGCTCATCGTGCACTTCCGACCTGAGCCAGTCGATCCGCCCGGTGCCGTCGCAGAGCGAGCACGGCTCCCGCCTGCCGGTCGTGTCCTCGCCGTGGCACAGGCCGCATTCCAGCAGGGTGCCGAACCTGGGATCACGGTAGGTGCGCCGGAACAGCCGGCCGCGATCGGTCTCCCATTCCTGCACCCACATGAACGCGTCCAGTTCCGCGAAAATCCGGGCGTCCAGCGCCCGCAGGCAAATGATCAGTAGGCTTCCTACGCCGATCCAGCGATCGTCACGTATCTCGATGTTGTGCTTCAAGGACCATCACCCCCTTGAAGGTTCGCCCCTACGGGGCCGTGCTTTCCCTTTACCCGAGTCTGCGCCATCGACGACTGCCATTGGCAATTGCCATATGAATATACCCTTGGCGGTTACCTTGTGAGATTGCCAGACGAGAATGCCGTTTGACTGTTACCATCGCTGCGACCTGGGAAGACCTCCTGGAGGAGGCGGCAGCCGCCTGCACCATCGGGGAAAAAGAGGTGAGTGCCGATGGCCGGTAACAACCCCACTCTGCGCCGCCGACAACTCGCCAGCCGTCTGCGCGAGCTCCGTGAACAGGCCGGGAAGAGCATCAGGGAGGCCGCCGAACAGCTCGAGTGTTCGCCGGCGAAGATCAGTCGGATCGAGACCGCCCAGCGCGGCGCGCTCCCCCGGGACGTGCGCGACCTCTGCCTCTTCTACGGGATGACCGACCAGGCGCAGATCGACGCCCTGATGTCCTTGGCCCGAGAGGCCAAACAACAGGTGTGGTGGCAGGAGACGGAAGACGTCGATTTCCGCCCGTTTCTCGGTCTGGAGATCGATGCCACGTCGATCTCCGAATACGAGACGACAACCGTCCCGGGACTCCTCCAGACCGAGGACTATGCTCGCGCGGTCATCAGGGGATACCTGCCCAGGATAGATCCGGACGTGCTGGAAGAGCGGGTCACCTACCGGCTGAGACGCCAGGAACGCCTGCACGGCCCCCTCCCGCCTAAATACTGGGTTCTTCTCGACGAATCCGTGCTGCATCGCCATGTGGGCGGGGCCGATGTCATGAGGAAACAGTTGGAGCACCTCAAGAAAGCCTCCGAACTCCCCCACGTGACCATTCAGGTGATCCCCTTCGTCATCGGCGCCCACATGGGGTTCGACAGCGCTTTCGTTTTATTGGAGTTTTCCGATCCCACGATCGGGGACACGGTGTACCTGGACACCCTCATGGGTAGCTTCTACCTGGAGAAAGCCAGAGAAATTGAACGTTTCAGAGAAACGCTCAACCATCTTCGCGCAGTGGCCCTGAGCCCACAAGAATCAGGTGCACACATCGCGAGGGCATACGACAGATTCGCTGCCTGACCGGCGCGCTCCGTCATCACACAACATACCAATCCCAACGAATTTTCATGGAGAGACGATGACGTCTTCCAAACTCGCCGAGCCTTCCACTCTGGAATGGCAGGTCTCAAGCCGGTGTAACAACGGCTCCTGCGTGGAAATCACCAGACTTCCCAATGGAGACGTGGGCATGCGTGACAGCAAGGATCAGAGTGGGCCGATCCTTGAATTTACCGTAGCGGAATTCCGATCTTTCATATACAGCATCAAGGACGGAAAGTTCGACCTGTAGAAGCTGGCTTCCCATACAGGAGGCACGAGACCATGGGGGCGGCGTCGGCGGAAGATCCCGCCGACGCCGTTTCTCTTGCGACGGGTGGCCACAGAATTCATATCCGATGACACATCAGACACTCGCCCCCCGGCAACCACAGCAAACGACCACAAGTCGGTGACGTAAAAATATACTATAATTCTCACGGCGCGACGTTCTTCCATAGAAGAGTTGTCAATCTTTCCGGGAGGAAACGCATGGACAGCGGCTCGGAGTTCCATGGAGCAATCTGGCGGTCCAAGTGCAACAACGGCCAGTGCGTTGAGATCGCTTCTCAGGACGGCTGGGTCGGTGTACGGGACAGCAAAGACGGTGGTACCGGTCCCGTTCTGTCGTTCACCCACGAGGAGTGGAACACCTTCGTCAAGGCCGTGAAGAACGGGGATTTCGACGTCTGACCCGGCTGCGAGGGTAAGCCGGATGTTCTCACGAGCGGAGGGCGCAAGAGATAGGCGGATTCAAGAAGTTCCTGACGAGGGGAGACCTCGTCGACGCCGGCCGCTGTCCGTTCCGCACCGTTGAGCCGTCCCGGGTCCGCTCCGCAGAGAGGCCCCAAGCCTGACACCGCTCCCGGATGGCAACCGTTCGGCCTGCGGACCCGCCTGTAGGACGATGGAACCGTGAGCGTAGAACTGGCCGTCTGGCACGAGTCCGAACCGATCACCAAGGGGCAGGCGGAGAACGTCTTCCAGGCGCTCCGCCGCGGCGAGCCCGCTGCCGAGCCGTATCCCGGAGTGGCGGCGTTCGCCGGGCGGCTGCCCGGGATCGCGCAGCTCTTTCCGGCGTACGCGCTGGTCGCCGTGGAGCCGGAGCGGGCCGACGAGGTGTCGGGCGAGGTCTTCGCCCTGGCCCGCGAGTACGACCTGGTCTGCTACGACCCGCAGCGGGGGCTGGTGCACAACCTGGCACCCCTGGGCGTCTACTCCGGCATGCAGATGCACACGGGCGACGGGATGATCGTGGTCGATCCGGATCTGCGGCTCGTCGCCGATGCGCTGGCCACGCTGTCACCGCAGAACCCGTTCACCGCGCTGGTCGTCTTCGGTGAGCACTTCGTCCAGGTGTCTCCGGAGATCACAGGCTACGAGCTGGAGTACAAGGACAGCGCCCAGAACCTGATGTTCCGCACGCACGTCCCCGACCTCGGGACGGTCCAGGAGGCCTTCGCCGAGTACGCCACCGGTGGCCGCGCCTTCCTGGAGCGTCACGACTGGGCCCGCGTCTGAGCTCCGTCCCTCTTGCTTGGGTGTTTCCCGGGTGCGCGGCTTTCGCCGTGCGCGCTGCGGTGGGTGGATGTTCCAGCCGGCCGGCACCTGATGCTTGGCCTGGATTCAAGATCATGGAGATCCGACAAACTTTGCCCCGCCGTCTTTGTCGGCCACCGCACCTGCCAGGCCGACCACTGTCCTGACAACGTGGATCAGAGCCGGAGCACCTTGCCACGGCTTCCCGGGGAGAAGCGTTCCATAACGGAGAAAAGGGGCATCTGATGGCGGTCGGTAGAGCTGATGCGGTAGTCACAGGGTTGGGCGCCACGACACCGTTGGGCGGTGATGTGGCCTCCACATGGGCCGCCCTGCTGGCCGGGCGGTCCGGGATCGGCCCCATCGAGGAAGAGTGGGCGGCCGACCTGCCGGTGCGGATCGCGGGCCGGCTACAGGTGGAGCCCGCCGAGGTGCTTGGTCGGGTGAAGGCCAGACGGCTGGACCGCTGCCAGCAGATCGCCTTGATCGCCGCACACGAGGCGTGGGCCGACGCCGGAGCCCCGGAGACGGAACCCGAGCGTCTGGCGGTGGTCATCGGCACCGGCGTCGGCGGCGTGCTGAGCACCCTGACCCAAAATGACATCCTGGAGACATCCGGGGCGCGGAAGGTCTCGCCGTACACCGTTCCCATGCTGATGCCCAACGGGCCCGCCGCCGTGGTCAGCATCGAGTTCGGCGCCCGCGGCGGCGCGCACACTCCGGTGAGCGCCTGCGCCTCGGGAGCCGAGGCGATCGCGATGGGCCTGGACCTCATCCGTCTCGGCCGGGCCGACGTCGTCATCGCGGGCGGCGCCGAGGCATGCGTCCATCCGCTCACCCTCGCCGGGTTCGCCCAGGCCAGAGCGCTCTCCACCCGCAACGACGCACCCCAGGAGGCGTCCCGGCCCTTCGATACGGCACGGGACGGGTTCGTCCTCGGCGAGGGAGCCGCTCTGGTCGTCCTGGAGCGTGCCGGGTTCGCCGCGGCCCGTGGAGCCCGCGTCCATGCGACGCTGGCCGGTGCGGGCATCACGTCCGACGCCCATCACATCACCGGGGGCCACACGGACGGACAGGTGCGCGCCCTGCGGCTGGCACTGGCCTCCGCCGGCCTGGACGCGCTCGATGTCGAGCACGTGCACGCCCACGCCACCTCCACCCCGGCAGGGGACCTGACCGAGGCCCGCTCGATCACCGCGGCGATCGGGACACATCCGGCAGTCACCGCGACCAAGTCAATGACCGGCCACCTGTGCGGCGCAGCCGGGGCAATGGGGGCGATCTCCACGATCCTCGCGATCCGCGACGGGGTCATCCCCGCCACCCGCAACCTGGACGACCTCGACCCGGAGGTCAAACTCGACATCGTCACCGGCCGGCCGCGGCGCGGCCGGCTGACGACGGCGCTGACCAACTCGTTCGGATTCGGCGGCCACAACGCCTCTCTGGTCTTCACCTCCGCTCCCTGAGAGACCCGGGCCGCGTCTGAGTCGTTTTCGGGGCTGTTCCTGGTGCGCGCTGCGGTGGGTGGGTGTTCCGGCTTGGCCTCTGGTCCGTGCGGTGGGTGTTCTGGCTTGCCGGTGTTCGCGCTGCGGTGGGCGGGTGTTCCGGCCGGCCGTCTCGGTTGCGCTCCGGTGTTTCAGGCCTCCGGCCTGGCGGGCGCGACGGTCGCGGTCCTTTGATACGCCGGCCGGAACACCCACCCACCTCCGCGCCACGCCTGCCTCGCCGTACGGCCCGCAGACCGTAGCCGCTCGCTTCCGGACCGCCCAGCGGGCTCACTGACGCTGAAGCAATGCGTTCGAGGCCGTTCAGGTTGATCGCCGTAGCTGAAGCCTCACCTCTGAAAGGAGCGCAGGGTCGGGCGCCGTAGGAAGCACGGGCGTCTCAAGGGTGAGGGGCGGCCTGGGCGGGTCGCTACCGTCCATCCTCGGGTGGGGGTCGGCGTGTCCGATCGCTGTCGTCAAGTGCTGCCGATCCGCGCTGTGGAGCAACCGAGCAGCCCACTGCCGGCCCCACGGGCTGGCGAACTCGGCCGTCATCAGGTTCCCCGTCACCGCTCAGCATCTGGTCAGCCTCGCAGCCGTCGAGTCCCCGAAGACGGGGGGGAAGGGCCGTACCCAGGTCAGATGGCGGCTGCTGACCAGCACGGTCCGCGTTGCGAGGAAGAATCCGGGACTCCTCTGCGGTGAAACGGTAGGGGTAGGCAGCCTGCTTAACTCCTCGGAGTTGCGAGCGTTCATTGAGGGACAGAGGGATCCGTTGACCCCCTCCCCGGCCTGAGGGCCGGGGATTCTCCCGTCGCGTCGCGGTTAAGCGGCGCGCGGGGGTTGACGCTTCACCGACCGGGTAACCCCGAGGTCTCCACGTCCTGACACCGCTGATCCGTCGGCGTTGTTGATGTTTATCGCGGCGTTGGTGTCGGCGTGGCCGACCCACCCACACGCGGGGTTGACGCGGGCGAACACGGTTCCGTTGCGGCTGGCCGCATCGCGGTGGTCGCATCGGTGGCAGGTCTGTGAGATGCCTGGGGCGGGGACCTTGATGACCTGTCCGCCCCGGTCGGTGGTCTTGTATTCGAGCAGGGTGACGGTCCGGCCCCACGCCTCGCCGCTGATCGACCGGTTCAGGCCCGCCTTTTGGGCGACGTTCCTGCCCGGGGCCTCGATCGTGCCCTTGACGGATGTGACCATGTTGAGGATGGCGAGTTTCTCCACCTTGATCACAGCGAACGTGTCGGCGAGTTCGGTGGTGGTCTGGTGCTGCCAGTCGACGGCTCGGCGCTTGGCTTTCGCGCGCAGCCGGGCGATCTGGTCGTAGGTGCGCTGCTCCCGCCCCGAGGGGCGGGTCTTCTTCGGCCGGGCCGCACGCCGGCGGGCCGACTTCTTCTCCAAATGGAAGAAATCATGAGGGACGTGTGCGCCGACTTCGAGACCGAGCTGGCCGAGTTCAACGGCGGAGTCAACCACGTCCACCTGCTGGTCGACTTCCCGCCCAAGGTCGCCCTGTCCAAGCTGGTCAACTCGCTGAAGGGCGTGGCGTCCCGGCGGATGCGACAAGAGTTCCCCGAGCTGGCCGCCCACTACTACCGGGGCAACAAGCTGTGGTCGGGCTCCTACTTCGCCGGGAGCGTCGGCGGCGCACCGTTGTCGATCGTGCGCCAGTACATCGAGCAGCAAAACCGCCCGGTCCAGAGCACGCTCGCGCCCTAGCGGGCACTCACGCGCGGGCCTTCACCTCCGGGCTGAAGCCCGGAGCACTAGCCCGCATTCCGGTAGCGGTGAAGGATTCGAGATATCGGTCTTCTCCCCGAGCGGGCCGACTGCAAGGATGTCCCTTATGACCCCAGTGGCGTCGGCGCTCCGCGTGCTGCGAGCACTCGTCTTCGCGACGTTGTGCCTCGTGGTCTCCGCTGGTGGCCACGCCCTGGCCGGCGGTGGGCTGGTCCCCCCGCATCTGGGACTTCTCGGTGCGGTGGTCGCCTTCTGCCTGGCCTACGCGCTCAACGGACGTGAGCGCGGCCTGGAAGTCGTGCTTCCCGCGACCGCCGGAACGCAGATTCTGCTACATGAACTGTTCACCCGTGCCGCGCCGACACCGCACATGGGGCTCTCCGCCGATCACGGCCATCTCGGTCTGGGCATGATGGTTGTCCATCTTGTGGTGGCGTTGCTGACGGGGTGGTGGCTGCATCGCGGCGAGAGCGCGCTCTGGCTCATGATCCGCCTGTACGGCATGCGGATGCCGGTGATCCGGCTGTTCGTCATCACCGCCGCCGAAACACCGCGACCCATCTGGCAGGCCGTAGCGGCTCGCGATGTCCGGCCGTACGGCGGCTGGGAGATCTCCCCGGCGCTCCGCAGGCGTGGCCCGCCCGCGCTGGAACGCGTCGGCTGAGGGACCTGGAGGGTCCGGTGGCCGGCGTGCCCCGTGACCAGACGCTCTCCTTTCGCACGGAAGCGTCCTTCCTTACCCGGCCGCGCCAGAAACACGGCCCGGGAGTCTTTTCTGGAGCCTGTGATGGCATATCTGCCACGCTTCATCCGCAGAACGGTTCTGGCGACACTTAGTTGCGGGTTGTTCCTCATGCTCACCGCGCCCGCCGCGCCCGCCGCGCTGGTCTCCTCGTCGCCTCGCCCGGCGGCGGTCTCGCCCGCTCCGGTGGCAGCGGCCCCGGTGTCGGCGGCCGACAGCCAGGGCACCTCTCAGGGTGTTCCGGGGTGGATCTGGGGCGGGCTCGTCGCGCTGGTGATGATCGGTGTGACTGTCTGGTTCCGGAGTTCACGCCGGAGCCGCCCCGGCACCACGGAATGATCTTCCTGTTATGCTCCTCGGCTTACCTCTCCGCGTCGCTCGGGCCGCTGTCTTCGCCGTAGCGTGCCTCGTGCTGGGCGTCGTCGCCCACCTCTTCGCCGGTGGCGTGGTCAGCGTTCGGACGGCCGCATGCGGTTTGGTGGTGGCCTTCGTCGTGGCGTTGCCCGCGACCGGCCGTGAACGTGGCACGGGCGTGATCCTGCCGCTGCTGACAGGAGTGCAGGTGGCCTTGCACCTGCTGCTGTCGGCGGCACCCAGCCTTGCGCCGCTGGCCGAGATGGGCGGCCATGGTCGCTCCGGGCTGGTGCCCGGCCTGGGCATGCTGGTGATGCACGGCTGGGCCGCGGCATTGACCGCGCTGTGGCTGGCGCGAGGTGAGGCCGCCCTGTGGGCGGTGCTGGGCCGCCTTGCCGTCCGTCTGTGCCGCCTGCTGGTGAACTATTCCGGAGTGGTGCACACGCTGCCCGGAGCAGGGCGCGCGGATTGCCTCGCTGCGGAGATCCTCCGGCCTGCGTTGCTCCGCCACGCGGTGAGCCGGCGTGGGCCGCCTGTGCCGTCGCCCGTCTCCGGCTGATCCCTCAGGACCGGCCGGCCTTCCCTTACCGCTTTTCCGGGTGGATCGGCTCCGCCCGGCTGTCGCCGTACCCTCACCCCCGGCCGGAGTATGCCCATGCCCATTCCCCTCCCTGATCCCCTGGTGAACACAGATTCCCCGGTGAACGCCGCCGGCCTGCGCCTGTCGGCGGTGAGTTGTCGGCACGGCCGGCTCCTCGCGGTGGACGGAGTTGACCTGACGCTCGCCCCCGGTGAACACCTGGCGATCACCGGCACCAACGGCTCCGGCAAGAGCACGCTGCTGCGCGCGGTCCTTGGCCTGCACCGCCGGACAAGCGGGCTGATCGAGGTCGCGGGCCGGCAGGCGCGCGGGCCGTCCGACTGGACCCGCCGCCGCACCGAAGTCGCCTGGATCCCGCAACGGCAGGCGGCCGGACGCTTCCCGCTGCTGGTACGCGAGCTGCTGGCCAGTAGCCGCCACCTCGAACAGGCCCTGGCCGCAGCCGAGGAGCTGGGGGTGGCCGAACTGCTGCAACGCCCGCTCGCCGCCCTGTCGGGGGGCCAGCTGCAGCGGGCCTACCTGGCGCGGGCGCTGGGGCAGGTCGCGGCCGGAGCAGGGCTGGTCCTGGCCGACGAGCCGACCGCGGCGCTGGACTTCGCCGGTCAGGAGCAGGTGGCGGCGGTGCTGGCCGGCCTGCCGGTGAGCGTGGTGGTGGTCACCCATGACCGGGCGGTCGCCCAGGCCTGCGGGCGGGTGGCCGAGATGGCCGCCGGGCGGTTGCGGGAGGTCCGGTGAACTCGGTCTGGACACTGCTGGAGATCCCCTCGGTCCGGCTGGCCCTGCTGGCGCTGCTGCTCGGCTCGGTGACGCTGCCGATCGTCGGGGTGTTCATCGTGGGGTTGGACATCATGCCGGTCCGGTTCGCGATGATGCACGTCGCGCTGCTGGGCATCGCGATCGGCCTGCTGACCGGGTTGGACCCGCTGCTGTGCGCGCTGGTGCTGTGCGCTGTGACCGGCGGCGCGCTCACCCCACTGGCCCGTAGCAGCGCGGGGCTGTCGGGTGCGATGGGCTTGTTGATGACGCTGGCCATCGCGGCGGCGCTGCTGGTGCTGTCGATCTCCGGGGTGAACGCCAACGGGGCGTTCGAGCTGTTGTGGGGGTCGATCCTGGCCACCCGCCCCGGCGACGTGGTCGCGCTCGCCGCGCTGGCGGTGATCGTCCCGGTCCTGTACGGCCTGCGCCGCAAAGACCTGGCCCTGCTCCTGCACGACCGGGAGCTGGCCGTCTGCTCCGGGGTCGCGGTGGAGCGGCTCACCCTGATCCTGCTGGTGGTGATCGCGGTGGCGATCGCCTCGGCCATCCGGTTGACCGGGGCGCTGCTGGTCGACGCGCTCACCCTGCTGCCCGCCCTGGCCGCCCGCCGGGTCGGCCGGTCACTGCCGGCGATGGTCGGCTGGTCGGTCGTCTTCGGGCTGGCCTTCAACATCGGCGGCTTCTTCCTCGCCCTGCTCTTCGACTTCCCCCCCGGTCCGGTGCTGGTGCTGGTCGGCGGGGTCTGCACTGTTCTGCTCCATTCGATCCCAGAAAGAGTTCTCGCGAAATGATTACAATGCGCCGGCTCCGTCTCACGGCCGTGGCCGTCATCACCACCGTGGCCATGGCCGCCTGCGGAGGCACCGGGGAAAGCACCTCCGCGGCACCCTCACCGACGGCGAAGGGGCTGAAGGTTGTCGCAGCCTCCACCTGGGAGGCGGGATTCGCCAAGGCCGCGGGCGCGACCGATATCACGGTGATCGTGCCGCCCGGCGTGCACCACGCCCCCGACTACGATCCCAAGCCCTCCGACCTGGTCAAGGTCGCCCAGGCCGATGTGGTGCTGTACGCCGCCTTCGAGGGCTTCGCCGGCAAGCTCAAGGAGGCCGCCGGATCCAAGGCCAAGCTGATCGAGGTGTCCCTGGACAACACTCCCGACAAGGTCAGAGCCGAGGTTGCGCGGCTGGGCGGGGAGTTCGGCACCGCGGAAGCGGCCAAGGCGTGGACCGCGACCTTCGACACCGAGTACGCCGCGATGAAGGAGAAGGTCACCGGCGCCGCCGAGGGCATCGCACCGGTGATCGTCGCGCAGGCGTTCGTCGCCTGGGCCGCCGACCTGACCGGAGTCCAGCCCGCCGGGGTGTACGGCCCGCAGCCGCCCACCGCCGGTCAGATCTCCGAGCTGGCCGCCAAGAAGCCCCGGCTGGTGCTGGACAACTCGGCCATGCCCGGCGGGGACGCCCTCGCCAATGTCGAGGCCAAGCGCGTGGTCATCGACAACTTCCCCGACCAGGGGCTGGACCTGATCGCCATGTACAAGGCCAACGCCGACGCCATCACCGCCGCTCTCGGCTGACCGGTCTCGTGGGGCGGCCATCCTGGCCGCCCCACCCTCCTCAGGAGGAAGACACGTGGACATCCCCGTGCTCATCGTCGGCGGCGGACCGGTCGGCCTGTGCGCGTCCATCGCGCTGTCGCGCTTCGGCGTGCCCTCTCTGCTGGTCGAGCGGCACTCCGCCGCCTCGGCCTTTCCCAAGGACCGGGCGCTCAGTAGGACACGCCATGACAGACGCGAGGTCTCCACGCTCGACCTCGTGGGCACCGGCTTCACCCTGCTGACCGGACCGGACGGAGCGGCCTGGCAAGAGGCGGCGCCGGCAGGTGTGCCCCTGCTGGTGCACGTGGGCGACGCGGACATCGCCGCCGTCTACGGCATCGCGGCCGACGGCGCCGTCCTGATCCGGCCTGACGACCACGTCGCCTGGCACTGTCCGCGCTTGCCAGACCGTCTGGGCGAGGCCGTCGCTCACACCCTGGCCACAGCGTTCAGCAGGCGAAAGGATCGATCGCCCCGGTGAGCACCGCGAGGCCAACAGCCAGGAAAAAGTCGCCCCACACCAGCTCATGGCAGGTGGCCATGCCGTGGTCCAGGTCATAGCAGCCGTCCAGCAGGCGGCCGTCACGCAGGTGTGCCGAGACCAGCTCGCGGAGCACGGCGGCGGCCCGGTCCCGCAGCCGGGCGGCTTCATGCTGATCGGCCCGCGCGGCCAGTTTGAGAGCGGCGACTGCCTCGATCGCAGCGGCCGAGGTGTCCGGTGGCCCGCCGGGGCGTGCGCAGGGGACGGCGGGCGAGCGTGCAGCGAACCGGGCCGCCACCTGGGGATGTGCGAGCAGTGCCCGCCGCCGATCGCCGTCGCCGGTGTCGGCGACCGCCAGCGACAGCCAGGCCGCCGTGCGGCTCCAGCCTGGCGGCAGGGCGAGGTGGGGTTCCCAGGTGCCGTCCGGCAGGGCTTGCCAGGCCGGGCGGAGCTGGCGCTCACCTGCCGTCAGAGCGAACTGCAGGTCCAGCTGGGTCCGGGCGGCCACGGCTCCGTCAGGACCCGCCAGACGGAGGAGCTGCATGAGGCCGGGCAGGCCGTCGACGCGCGCCAGCTCCCGAGGACCGCCGAACGCGCCGCCCCAGGGCACCAGCCCGAGCTCGGGGACATAGGCGTCCAGGCAGGCACCGGCCGCGCGCTCTCGCAGCGTCGCCGCCAGGGCGTCCCCCTCTGCCACGCCGAACGCGGTGCCGTACCAGAAGATGAGGCCTCGGGCTCCGGTGTCGGCCCAGATCCACGGATCGAGCGATGCGGTGCGGCTGATCGCGGTGGCCCGGTCGGCCGGATCACCGCTCATGATCGCTCGCAGCCACAGAAGTCCCGTCCAGAAACCACCGGTCCATGATCCGCGGGCGGTGGTCGTCCAGCCGCCGGAGACGGGGTCCGCATACAGCGGCCATCGCCCTCCCGCATCCGCCTCGACCGTGCCGGACCGCTCCAGAACCTCAAGCAGCGCCTTCTCCGCCCAGCTCATCGGAGTGCCCCGGCCCGGAATCGGAGCGGCGCCGCGACGGCGGCCGCAGCGGCGAACTCGGCGGCCACCAGCCCCCAGCCCGGTCCGTATCCCCCGATCTCGACGAGGATCCCGAACAGCGGCGGCCCGGCGGCGAAACCGGCGAAGAATCCCGCCGAGACGAGCGCGGAGTCCCGGCCGGCGCTGCGGGGGTCGGCGCGCTTGATCACCGAGACCATGGTGACCGCATTACCCGCGACGGCGAAGGCTCCGACGGCCGCCGCGCCCACCCAGACCAGGAAGGGAACCCACGAGGCTGCTCCGAGCAGCAGGACCGCTCCGCAGGCTCCCGCCGCGAGAGGGACGAGAAGCACTTCGGCCCGGTCGAGGCGGCCCGCCCGCCGCGACCAGCCGACCCGGCCCGCGACTCCGGTGAGACCCAGGACCGCGACCAACCATGCCGCCACGACCGGTCCCAGTCCCAGCCGCTCGGCACCGAACAGCGCAAGGTAGGTGTTCACCGCGGCGATCCCGCAGCCGAGCAGGAAGGAGAACAGCGCCAACCGGCCGACGCGGGCGCGCGGCATGTCCGCGGGTGGCGTGGCCGCGGCGGCGGTGGAGTCGGATGGCAGCACGCGGATGGCCCAGCACGCGATGAGGGCGGCGATCACGGCGGCTGTCCATACCGCGCCGCGCCATCCCGTCCATGCGGCGAGCGCCGCCAGCGGCAGTCCCGCCGCGAAAGCGCCGAGCTGCACTCCGGACTGCTTCCAGCCGGTGACCGCACCTCGCCTGCCCGGTTCGACCGTGGCCAGGATGACCTTGTTGGTGGCGGGGTTGGCCAGGGCCTGCGGGAGGCCACCCAGCGCCACCGCCACCAGCAGCATCAGCGTGCCCGAGGCGGAGCCGATCAGTGCCAGTGCCACCGCGGCCAGCAGCAGCAGTGCGACCAGGCAACGGCGGGCCCCCAGCCGATCCACCCAGCGGCCGGCGGTGAGCGACAGGAGCGCGGCGACGCCGAATCCGGCGGTCGTGGTCAGGCCGATCGCGGTGCGGGAGATGCCCGCCTCCCCGACCAGGCGGGGACCGAGCGCACCGATCAGGAAGAGCTGAAGCATCGACACGCCCATGGCCGTGGTGAGCAGGACGGTGACCCATCGCTCCCGGACCCGATCGCTCGCAGGACCTACCGGTCGTTCCAGCCGCATCGCCATCTCCTTCTGCCGGCGGGGTCCACACGACAACCGCGCATCAGACAGTCGCTCATGGGCCCGCCGGGGTTCCCATCGGAGTGGGCTGGGTGATGCGACCCGTCACTGGGGCCATTGCGCCGCCCTACACGCTCCGGCCCCGTGGGCCGCCTTTCCCGACGCCTGCCCTCCCGTGCCCCTGCCTCCTCAACCAGTCCAACAGGGGCCACGCACCCCCCGAACCGTGTATCCGTTCTGCCCTGCGATGCAAGGAACGACCATCGTGAGTTCTGTCATGCGCGACCACCGCGCCCCCCACCATGACGCCACCACCGAACGCTCAGACGATCATCTGACAGTGCTCGCCCTGGCCGCGCGCGCAGGAGCGCCCGCGGACGTCGAGGCCTTCACCCGTGCGGTGTACACCGACGTACGCCGATTCATCGCCTACCTGGCCGGGAGCCACTCGGCGGAGGACCTCACCCAGGAGACGTTCCTGCGCGTTCTGGGGAGCCTGCCCAGGTTCGCCGGCCGGTCATCGGCCCGCACCTGGCTGCTGTCCATCGCCCGGCGGGTCGTCGTCGACCGGTTCCGCTCGGCGGCCTCTCGCCCGATCGTCGCCGATCTCGCCGACTGGCAGGCCGCCGCCGAGCGATGTCAGCCCCGCGGGCTGCCGGGATGCGAGGACGGCGTGGCCTTGGCCGACCTGCTGGCCAAGGTGCCGCGCGAACGGCGTGAGGCCTTCGTGCTCACCCAGCTCGTGGGCATGCCGTACGCCGAGGCCGCCGCGATGATCGGATGCCCGATCGGCACGGTGCGTTCCCGCGTGGCGCGAGCACGCAGCCAGCTGATCTCCTCACTGGAAGCCGCGGACAGGGCTGCCTGACCGAAGATTTTTCCCGGGCCGGAGTCGCCTCCGGCCCGGGAAAAATCACACCGATCCGGGTTGCCCCCCCAGCAGGAGATCGCGTAGCGCATCCCGGTCGGGCTTGCCCGCCGGGGTCAGCGGCAGCTCCTCCACCAGCAGCAGGTGCTCGGGATGCTTGCCCCGCTCCAGCCCTTGCCGGAGCAGGTGGGAGGCGAGGCCGGCGATGTCAGGGGTATGGCCGGGGCGTGGCACCACGCAGGCCGCCAGCCGCTCTCCCATCACCTGGTCGGGCACGCCCAGGCACACCACCTCGCGCACCTCGGGGTGGGTCGCCAGTGCGTGCTCCACCTCGGCCAGGCTGATGTTGGTGCCGCCACGGATGACGACCTGCTTGAGTCTGCCCATCAGGCGCAGCCGCCCGTCGGCGTCGATCACCCCCAGGTCTCCGGTGCGGACCCAGCCGTCTGCCGTGCGGTAGCGCTGATTCAGCTCTGGCGCGCCGACGTAGCACATCGGGGTCATCGGGCCGCGTGCGATGATCTCGCCGAATTCCTCCTCGTCCGAGGTGGGGACGATGCGGATCTCCGCCACCCGGGGGTCCGGCAGGCCCACCACGACCCCGGGACCGGGATCGCTCGCCGCAGTCGGACGGAATCCGCTGTGGCAGTTCACCCCGTCGGCCGAGCCGTACAGGTTAACGACCGCGCAGTCGAACACCTGGCCCGCTTCGGCGGCCGTGGCCGCGTTCAGCTCGGCACCGCCCAGCACCAGCGCGGTCATGGGTGGGTTCGGTCCGGTGTCCGGCTGGTCGAGCATCATGCGGATCATGGTCGGTACGGCCAGCACGTGGGTGGGCCGGTGGTCGCGGATCGCGGTGAGGGCGGCCCGGGGAGAGAAGTGATCGAGGAGCACCAGGGAGCCGCCGTGCCTGGCAAGGGTGACGGCGGTGCCGTTGCTGCCGAAAGCCGAGGCCAGCGGGACCAGGAACAGGCAGCGGGGCGGGTTCGCGTCGGCGATCAGCGTGGCCATGAAGTTGCCCCGGCCGCCGGCGAGCGCGTTGTGGGAGTAGGCGACCATCTTGGGTTCGGACTCCGAGCCGGAGGAGACCAGGATGCGGGCCGCGCCGTCCGGATCGGGCCGGGCCGGGACGAAGGCGCGGCCGTCGGCGGAGAGCACCTCGCTCCACGCCACGCTGCCCACCGGGGGTTCCTGCGGACCGGCGGCGACGACGGCCCGCAGGCCGGGCAGCTGCTCTGCGGCGGCCACCAGCTCACTCGCGTGCGCCGTCCCCCGGTGGTCGACGGCCGCGATGACGGCCCGCGCACCGGAACGGCCGAGCAGGGAGACGGCCTCGGCGACGCCGCGCCCCACGGGAAAGGGCAGGGCCACGGCTCCGAGCGCGGCCAGCGCCAGGTCGGCGACGACCGCGTCCCGGCCGTTGGACAGCTGGACGCCGACGACGTCGCCCTCACAGACGCCGAGCTTCCGCAGCCCGGCCGCTGCGTTGCGTGCCAGGCGGTCCAGCTCGGCATAGGTGAGCTCGCCCGCCACGTCGATCACCGCGACCCGGTCCGGGGCCGCGAGGCGATGAGCGCGGAACAGCGCGTACAGGCCGAGGTCCGGACAGGTGCCGTCGGCGGCCCATTCGCGTCTCAGCGTGGCAGGCACCAGGTCGTCCAAGTGCAGGGTCATGCGAACCTCCAGGGAACGGGTACGACAACGGCCCCGTGCTCGTCACGGGTGAGAGCGGATGCGAAACGTGGATCGGCGGGAAGCCTGTCGAGTGCGGTCGTTACGGCGGTGGCTCGCAGCCCCCGGCGGCGAAGGGACGCGACAGCCTCGGGTGTGGCCAGTCCGGTGAGGGAGGCGGCGTCCGCCTGCCCGGCGCAGTCGTCTGCGACGGCCACCCAGCCGTCCGCCGTGGGCAGGGGACTGCGGAATCCGGCCGGTCTGCGGGGGGCGGCTCCGGAGGCGACCCGCCGCAGACCGGGTTCGGTGAGCATCTCGGCCGCGCCCAGCAGCGAGGAGTCCACCCGCACGCCGTGTCCCGCACGTTCGCGCAGCAGGAGCCCGGCGAGCACCGCCTCGGCGCCCAGCAGGGCGCCGAGGACGTCGAGCAGGGTCATCAGCGACGGGGCGGGTGGTTCACCGGCGGGCCGCACGGCCTCGCCCACGCCGGTGCGGGCCTGCACCATGAAGTCGGTGGCCATCGGGACGTCGGCCAGCCGCCCGGCCCAGCCGCTGGTGTAGGCGTAGACCAGGCCGGGGTTGACCGCTGACAGGTCGCCGTCGTCCAGGCCGAGGCGCTCGGCGGTGCCCGGGGCCCAGTTGTGCACGAAGACGTCCGCGCCCTCGACCAGGTCGCGCAGCTCCGCCCGGCCTGCGGCCGACTTGATGTCGATCTCCACGGCGCGCTTGCCCCGGTTGAGCGCCAGCCAGCGGGCCGACAGGTCACCGCACGTGGGCGGCATGCCGCGCAGCGGGTCCCCGCCGGGTGGCTCGATCCGCACCACGTCCGCGCCGAGCAGGCCCAGGACGTAGGCGGCCAGCGGCGCCTGGATCCGCCGTCCGGCCTCCAGAATCGTGAGACCGGCCAGCGGGCGGCCGACCTCGGCCGACGGGGACAGGGGCGAGGCCGGCAGCCCCGGTGACAGCTGCCATGGTGCCTGCGCACGGGATTCGGCCAACCGGTCTTGGAGAGATCGGAGCGCGCAGAGCGACGCCCCCGACTCCTTCGCGGCCCGCCGTACGCTCTGCCAGTCGACCGCGTGAACCCGTGCGTGCAGCTCCTCAGGCAGCGGGGAGCAGGCGGTGGCGTAGCGGAACTGGAAGGACCGCCACGCGGAACCGGCCAGGCGTTTGGCCACGCCGAGCGCCTGCCAGAACGTCACCCACACAACCGGGTCCAGCGTCTCGACCTCGAAACACACGCCGTCGGCCGTGGTGAACGGCGGGCCTCCCGGGGCGAGCGGCACCGCTTCGTCGTCCTCGGCGTTGGCGGCGGCCAGGTACTGACCGACCGAGAGCAGTCCGGCCAAGTCCACGCCGGTCCGTACGGTCTCGACGGCCGATCCCCGGGCACGGCCGATCAGTCCGGCCAGGAGACCTTGAACGGTCAGCACGGCGCACGCCGTGGTCAGGTAGTCGACAGCCAGACCGCATGGCTCACCGGTGCGGCGGCCATGGACGTGGGCCACGCCGGTCGCGGCCTGCGCGGTGGCCTCGTCGGTCACCTCGTCGATCGGGGCGGCTGCCGCCCAGGCGATCTCGGCAGTGAGCGGGCGCCCGCCCGCGCCGGTGAGTGACACGGTGCCGGGGCCGTCCGAGGCCGCGGATCCGAGGTCGGCGGCCCCCAGGAGGGTGAGGTGGTGGGCGACGGTGGTGGTGAGGGCGGGTGGCCCGGCCGTCCGCAGACCGATGCCGGCGAGCGGATGTGCCGCTCGGGCGGTGGCGGGGTGTGCCATGGCTCTCCTTTTCCGCGGCGGTGGCCGCGAGTCTTGCCTGACGCGGGTGGGAACTCGGGCGAGCGTTCACCCGACCTGTTCCACAGCAGGGAGTCGGATGGATTTTTCGCTCAGTTCCCGACATGTCTGGAGTTGGAATGTCACAGCAAGCCGCCGTCATGACCGATGCCGAGCGCCTCAGTTGGGGCGCTCCCGCCTGTCCGCCTCAGGCGCTCGAGCTGCGCGACCGCGTGACCGAGTTCGTCCGCGAGCACGTGATGCCCCATGAAGCCGAGCTGGATTCGGGTGGCGTGAGCGCGCGGGCGCTCCTCGAACGGCTCAGGCGCGAAGCACGGTCCGAGGGGCTGTGGGGACTGCCACTCCCGGCCGAGCTGGGTGGCGCGGGCCTGTCTCTGGCGGAATATGCGCACGTGGCGGAGGCGGAGGGAGCCAGCGATCACGGTCCGGGCGTGCTGGGCTCCCCAGCACTGCTGGATGTGAAGACCCTGGTCGGGCACGCCACACCTACCGTGCGGGAGCTGTACCTGCCTCAGATCGCCGACGGGCGGATGACCATGTGCAACGCAATGACCGAGCCGGACACGCCCGGCTCCGATCCCGCTCTCACCGCCACGCGGGCGAGCAGGGAGGCTGACGGCTCCTGGACGATCCACGGCCGCAAATGGTTCGTCACCGGTGCGGGCGACGCGGACCTGGCGGTCGTGCTTGCCCGCACCTGCGGCGCGCCGCCTTCCACGACCGGCCTGTCCCTGCTGCTCGTCCCCACCTCCTCTCCCGGCTTCCGGGTGGTCCGCGAGCTGCCGGTTCTGGGTGCGGGCGGGCAGTGGGAGATCGCCCTGGACGGGGTCACGGTCCCGCCCGACCACCTGCTCGGCGAGCCCGGCCGGGGTCTGCGCGTGATCGGCGAGCGGGTACGGCTCGGCCGGCTGCTGCGCTGCCTGCGCTGGCTCGGTCAGGCCGAGCGGGCCTTCACCCTCATGCGTGAGCGGGCGCGTTCACGGCCGGCGGCCTCAGGACGGCTGGCTGATCTCCAGCTCGTCCAGCGGCTCGTCTTCGACGCGCTGCTGGCGATCAGGACTACGCGCCCGCTGGTGTTCGAGGCCGTCTCCCTCGTGGACGCCGGGCTGGACGCCCGCGTGGAGACCGGCCTGGCGAAGGTGGCCGCCGCCCGGATGCTGCAGCAGGTCACCGACGCGGCCATCCAGGTCCACGGCGCGGCCGGGCTGGGGCCCGACACACCGCTGCCCGCGCTGTTTCGCACCGGACGGATGGCCCGCCTGCTCGACGGTCCCGACGAGCTGCACGTCACGGCGGTGGCCCGGCGGGTCCTCCATTACGCACCATTGCTATGACATGGGATAATTACTGCGCTATGCCCGCGACCATGCCCTTCCGTCTCGCCCGCGCCACCGCCTTCACCGTGGTCTGCTTGGGCTTGAGCATGTTGGCGCATGTCTTCGCCGGAGGCTCGGTCTCCGCACCGAGCACGGCCGGTGCTCTGGCGATCGCATTCGTCGCGGCCTTTGTCCTGTCGAAGCGCGAACGCACGCTGGCGGTGATCCTGCCGTTGCTGGCCGGCCTGCAAGCCGGCCAGCACGTGCTGTTCTCCCTCGCGCACGCCGCGTCCCCCGCCGAGGTCATCGGGCACGTCCACTCCGGGCTGATGCCGGGTCTGGGCATGCTGGTCATGCACGGCTGGGCCGTGGGACTGACCTCACTGTGGCTGGCGCGCGGTGAGGCCGTGCTGTGGGCGCTGCTGCGGCGGCTCGACGCACGACTGTGCCGTGTGCTCATCGTGCACGCGGCTCCGGCATACACCTCGTTTTTCACGCCAAGCACGATCGAGCCGGAAGTTCTCCGCTCTGCCGTGCTGCGCCACACCGTGAGCAGGCGTGGTCCTCCCCGGCTTGTCACCGCCACCTCCAGCTGACCGCCCAGGTCACTCGGAGGCATTACTTCGTTCCCGAGCCCGCATGCGCGGGCCTGCGCCGATGCCGCCATCCGGCTGCTCGGTGGACCGAATCAGCGTGACAATCCCGGCTGTCTGTCCGGCATGGCCACATCGAGGCGGCATTCGGCCGCGGCCTGCAGGCACAGCCAGAAGAAAGGCATCAACGTGTCTCCTCGTCGTATCGCCCCTGCCGGAATCCTGATCGCCGCGGTGACGGCGCTCAGCGGGTGCGGCTCCCAGACCACCACGGCACCGGTCGCTGTCGCGAGCTCCATGGCACCCGCCGTCGCGGCCACTCCCTCCGTCACCGTCCCGCCCCTCGCGATCACCGACCCGTGGGTGAAGACCGTCAAGAAGGGGATGAGCGCCGCCTTCGGCACCCTGGTCAACAACACCGACGCCGATGTGACCGTCGTCTCCGGCTCCTCACCGCTGTCACCGAAGATCGAGCTGCACGGGGTGGCCGACTCCGGCGGAAAGATGGTCATGCGGCCCAAGGAGGGCGGGTTCGTGGTCCCCGCGCGGGGCACGCACCAGCTCCAGCCAGGCGGTGACCACATCATGCTGATGGGCGTCACCGAAGAGGTGAAGCCGGGCGCGCAGATCCCCTTCACCCTCACCCTCAAGGGCGGCCAGACCCTGACGTTCACCGCGGTCGGCAAGGACTTCGCCGGCGGCAACGAGGACTACCAGCACGACATGCACGGAGACAAGGACCACGGCTGATGCGGCAACCCCGACTGACACGGCGGGGCTTGCTCACGGGGGGCGCCGCCGCAGCGGCCGGTGCCCTCGTGGCATATGCCCCCCAGCAGGCCATATCCACGACCACGTCCGAAACCGCTCCCCCGCTCCCCGACGGCTCGGCCACCGAGCCCTTCCACGGCGTCCACCAGGCCGGGATCGCCACGATCCCGCAGGCTCACGCCGTGTTCGTCGGCCTGGACCTGCTACCGGACACCGGCCGCGAAGCCGCCGTACGCATGATGCGCCTGCTCACCGACGACGCCCGCCGCCTGACCGAGGGCCGGGCCGCCCTGGCCGACACCGAACCGGAGCTGGCCACGCTCCCCTCCCGGCTGACCGTCACCTTCGGCTTCGGCCCCGGCCTTTTCAGGGCAGCCGGAGTGGAGGACCAGCGGCCGGAGTCGATAGCGCCCCTTCCGGGGTTCGTGATCGACAAGCTGGAGAAGCGGTGGACCGGTGCGGACCTGCTGCTGCAGATCTGCGCCGACGACGCCGTCACCCTCGCCCACGCCCTGCGTATGACGGTCAAGGACGCCCGCTCCTTCGCCCGGGTGCGCTGGACCCAGCGGGGATTCCGCCGCAGCGCGCACACCATGGCTCCCGGCATGACCCAGCGCAACCTCATGGGCCAGCTCGACGGGACCGTCAACCCTCAACCGGGCACGCCCGACTTCGACCGGGCCATCTGGGTCAACGACGGCCCGCAGTGGCTGCGCGGCGGCACCACCCTGGTGCTGCGGCGCATCCGCATGGGGCTGGAGACGTGGGACGCCGCCGACCGGGTGGCCAAGGAGTTCACGGTTGGCCGCCGCCTGGACACCGGCGCCCCGCTGACCGGGCAGCAGGAGCACGACGAGCCGGACTTCGACAGGCTGAACGCGCTCGGCTTCCCGGTCATCTCCGAATACGCCCACATCCGCCGGGCCCACGTCGCAGACCCGGGCATGCGGATCCTGCGCCGGGTCTACAACTACGACGAAGGACTCACCCCCGAAGGACACGCCGACTCCGGACTGCTGTTCGCCTCCTACCAGGCCGACATCACCCGGCAGTTCATTCCCGTCCAGAAGAGACTGGCCGAGGGCGACCTGCTGAACGAGTGGACGACCCCGATCGGCTCGGCCGTGTTCGCCATCCCGCCGGGCTGCTCCGCCGGCGGATGGATCGGAGAGACTCTCCTCGCCTGACAGAGTTCAAGCCCTTTCACCGCGATATCGCACCCGGCTTCCGTCAACCCTTCGCTGGAACCAGAGCGTCGGACGCGGATGTCCGGCCGTGGAGGCAGCGAAGACCGTTGCGCTCCCATCGCTCGATTCTCTCCCCTGAGGGGCTGCCGGGTGCGATCTACAACCATTGATGCAGATCTGGAACTACCTCTAGTCCTGATACGACTACTGATGTCGTGAGTTTGTGCACCGTAAAGCCCTGAAAGAGGAGGGTGTCCGGCTCTTCGCGGGTCCGACGCCCCCACCAGCGCCACGGCGCCCGACTGCATGACGATGAGGATCTGATCGATGTCAGAAACAGAATTCCCCCGAGAGATCAGGCTCCCCGGCCGACCTGATGTAGTCCTTCGCGCTCCCCATCCCCTCGCTGGTGGTCTGCGAGCTGCTGGGCGTGCCCTACGCCGACCGCGCCGACTTCCTGCGCCTGAGCACCGACCGGTTCGACCTCTCCGCGGGCCCCGAGGTCTCACTCCAGGCGGTCAACGACTTGATGGCCTACCTAACGGAGCTGGTCACCCGCGAACGCAAAGACCGATGGTGCTGTGCTCGCTGACCGGAGCCAACCGCGACCCCGCGCTCGGCCCAGGCATCGACAGCGCCGCCCCGGCCGCGAGGTGGTCTCCCATCTCGCCTTCGGGCACGGCATCCACCGGTGCGTCGGCGCGCCGCTAGCCCAGATGGAGATGCGCATCGCCTCCCCCGCGCTGCTGCGCCACTTCCCCACCCTGCGCCTGGCCGTACCGGCCGAGGAGATCGCCTTCCGGAAGATCTCGATTGTCTACGGCGTCGACTCCCTGTCCATCGCCTGGGATCGGACCCAACCGTGACTTCCGGCTCGTTTGCCCCTGCCTTGGTGATGTGTGCCTGTCGGCTTGCACATCCCTGTAAAACGGAGAAACATCCCGATGACATCCGACCTTGAGACCCAGCCCGCCCGAGTCTCTCCCGATCCCGATGCGTCCGCCTCGTCCAGGCGGTCCGGCTGGGCGGCGATCCGCCCGCTGGTGCTGCGCCTGCACTTCTACGCCGGAATCCTCATCGCGCCGTTCCTGCTGGTGGCCGCGACCACCGGACTGCTGTACGCGACCTCCTTCCAGCTGGAGAGACTGGTCTATGCTCACGAGCTGACCGCGCCGGTCGGGGCGACCACACTGCCGCTGTCCCAGCAGATCACCGCCGCCCGGGCCGCCCACCCCGAAGGAACCATCAGCGCCGTCCGTACGCCGGCCGAGCCCGGCAGGACCACACAGGTCCTGCTCAACGTGCCCGAACTGGAGGAAGGGCTCCGGCTGGCCGTCTTCGTCGACCCCCACACCGGACAGATCCGCGGCGCAGAAGAGAGTTACGGCAGCTCCGGTGCGCTGCCGCTGCGCACCTGGATCTCCAACCTGCACCGCACCCTGCTCCTTGGTGAACCAGGACGCATCTACAGTGAGCTCGCCGCCAGCTGGCTGTGGGTGGTGGCGCTGGGCGGCGTCCTGCTGTGGCTGGGCCGCCGCCGCCCCGTACGCCGGCTGCGCGCGATCATCGCACCGGACCGCACGCTCACCGGGCGGCGGCGCACACTGTCCTGGCACGGATCAGTGGGCCTGTGGGTGGCCGCAGGGTTGCTCTTCCTGTCCGCCACCGGGCTGACCTGGTCGAAGTACGCGGGCGAGAACGTCGACGAGCTGCGCGCGGCGCTCGGCTGGACGACGCCCTCGGTCTCCGCCGCCACCGGCGATCACGCGGACCACGCGGGGCACATGCCCTCCGAATCCGCTGAAGACGCCTCAGTGGACCAGATCGTCCAGGCCGCGGCGGGCAAGGGGCTGTCCGGGCCGCTGGAAATCGTCTGGCCGAGCAAGCCCGCCGACGCCTACGTGGTCAAGGAGATCGACAAGGAGTGGCCGCAGCGGCTGGACCAGGTCGCCGTCGACCCGGCCACCGGCCAGGTCACCGACGAACTGCGTTTCGCCGACTTCCCGCTGGCCGCCAAGCTCACCCGCTGGGGTATCGACGGCCACATGGGCCTGCTGTTCGGCTTGGCCAACCAGATCGTCGTGGGCGCGCTGGCGATCGGGCTCGTCTTCCTCATCGTGTACGGCTACCGCATGTGGTGGCAGCGCCGTCCCACCCAGAAACGCTTCGGCCGTCCCTATCCCCGCGGCACGTGGCGGCAGGTCCCTCGGGCCGTGCTTCCGGCTCTGGCTGCGGTGGCCGTGGCGGTCGGGCTGTTCCTGCCGCTCCTCGGGATCTCCCTGGCCGCATTCCTCGTCGTCGACGTGCTGCTCGGACTACTCAGGGGAAGGCCGTCCAGGGGGTCCGCCGGTGCTTCCACGTGAGGTGATCTCACGTGGAAGCACCGACAGGTCCGCCCTGTCGCTCTCTCCGTACGTGACCAGACTCTGTCTGCATCATGGAGGCCCGGCCGGGACAGCGGCCTATGCATGATCAAACGGATCTCACCGGCCTGCTCATGTAGCAGGATCGACCGCCGCCCTCTTCGCAGGTACAGGCCGAGGGCGACGGTCGCGGCCGAGTGCGTCGCGAGCCATGCCGAGCCATCGTTCCTCGTGCCGAGGACGGCGTCATGAAGGACAAGGCCAAGGCCGTGACGGCATTGGGAAGCCACCCCCAGCTCACGAGGGGTGGAGTCGTCCTGGGCCCCTAGAGGCGGCGGCGTTGTCGGAGATTCCCAGCAGATCAGCGAGCAGTTTCCAGTGGACCTGGTCGACCATCGAAAGCAACGCACCGTTGCGGACCAGTCGGCGGATCAGCTTCCCGCCAGTGCCCTTGAGATAGGCGATCAGGGTGTAGGCGCTGCCGTAGTGCTGTTCGAGCTGCTCGGCGAGCGCTCCCAGCCATCTCTGTCAGACTCTGAGGCCTCCGGTGTCCTGCCGGGAGCTCAGATAAGCCGAACAGAGGGCCGTCGCCGCTGGGAGCGCAACCTCGCCCCCTACCGCCATCCGCCAGGTAAGGCGATTATCCAAGGCTGTCGAAATCGCCGGCTTTGATGCCGTCGACGAAGACCGCCCACCCGTCAGGGCTGAATCGGAGCCGGGGGCCGTCGGGGTTCTTGGAGTCGCGGACCAGAAACAGGCTGGTACCTGCCTCGCGATCTGAGGTGCTGGAACCATCGACCACGGCGACCTGTACACAGTCAGCACCGTTGGCGCTCAAGCTGCTGGTCCGCCACACGGCTTGCTCGGAGGGCATCCCGCGGCTCCCTTCCAACAGATCGATGATCAAAGCTGGTCGGCCATCGTCGCCAGGAAAGAGAGGGATTCATCGATCCCGTAGGCAATCGTGCGAAGATGATCTAATACGAGTGTATAGCGGTGTACGTCATTTTCGTCCTCTACCCAGAGGTTACTGGTCATGGTCTCGATGTAGACCACGTCCTCGTCGTAGCGGGCAGGGAAACTGAGGATGGAGAAGGTTCCCGCCATCGCGGGGTGAGCGCCGGAAGTGAAGGGGATGATCTGGACGGTCACGTTGGGGAGCTGGGCCAGGTCCATCAGATGGCGGCACTGAGCGCGCATGTCCTCCGAAGAGCCGATCCTGTTCCGCAAGGCCGCCTCGCTCATGATGACCGAGTAATCGAGAGGGCCGACCTCCCTCCTGAGGAGCCTTTGCCGGGTCTTGCGTGCTTCCACCCGACGCTCGGTCTCACCTCGGGGTGCAAGATCCATCAGACCGGAGCGGATGACGGACCGCGCGTACTCGTCCGTTTGGAGCATTCCCGGAACGATCTGAGCTGAGAACCCCCGGATCGCCGCAGCTTCAGCTTCCAAGGCGATGTAAGTGGCGAGTTCAGTGGGAAACGTGTCGCCGTAAGCGTCCCACCACCCTTTGAACCGGGCGTTCTTCGCCAGGTCCACGAGGTCCTGCCGTCTGTCTTCGGGGAGTGCGTAGAGGTCGAGAAGTGCCTGGAGATCCTTCGGCTGCACCCGCCTTGTGGCTGTCTCATAACGGCTGAGTTTGGAAGGGTTCCACCCCAGTGACCTGGCCGCTTGATCGCCCGTCAGGCCGGCGATTTCCCGTAGGCGGCGCAGTTCGGTCGCCAGCCTTCGAGTTCGGATGGTAGCTGGTTGCTCGGCGCCCACGCTGGCTCTCCCCTGAGTCGAGATCGCAAGTCTGCCGTCACCCTGCGAGGTTGGGCAAGCTCCCATCGTCATATTGGCAATATTGACATTCGTATTGCCGGACAGCCCGGGTTGCGCCCATCATGTCGGTACACCACGTGTGAACAGTTGGAAACCAAGAGTCACATGCCTGTGACCTCGAAAAGCCGCGCGGCTGACGTTCACCCCGTGGGACCACCCGTCGTATGCCAGCAAACTCGGGAGCCGAGCTATGGACGTGCGCAACCCGCCACAAGAGCAGTTCATTTATCTGGTACGGCTGGGCTGGGACCTCAGAGTCCTCGGCGTCGGCACCTCACTGGTGCTGCCCACCAGCGGACCACCGGTTCTGGAGGTTCTGTCCGCAGGCGACCGGCGTATCCGCATCACCGCCGCCCGCCACGCCCGTGGCTGGGTCTTCGTCTGGAGGCCCTGGTGGGCGCGGCTCTGGCGCCCCGGCCAATGCATCTGCGCCGAAGCCGACAACGTCGCCGACGTCATCGTCTCGGCAGCGATCGCATGAAGACCCCAGGACAGACGGCCGTTTGCCGTTATGAACGTCACCAGGCCATCTCCACCCACTGGGCCACCCTGCACCTGCTCGGCCACGCCGAGTTTTCCGCCGCCCCCACCGCCGTCGCCACCGCCCGCCAGTGGACCCGCGACCTCCTGACAGGCAGAACCAGCGACCTCACCCTCGACGACGTAGCGCTCCTCCTCAGCGAGGTCATGACCAACGCCGTCCTCCATTCCGACTCCGGCCGGACCCCCAACGGCTCAGTCATGATCTGTATCGGCACCGACGCCACCACCGTCCACATCGAGGTCATCGACGACGGCTCGGCCACCAGCCTGCCCTTCATCCGCGCCGGCGACCTCGACAGCGACGGCGGACGCGGCCTGCTCCTGGTCGACCTCCTCGCCACCGCCTGGGGCACCCACCAACACGACCATGCCGGCAACGCCGTCTGGTTCCACCTCCCCCACACCCCAACCCCACGTAACTGACCACGACGACCACCGGCCGACAGGCATCCCCCCGACAAGGCTGTCACCTGCCGTCAGTCCCGCCCAGCCCTACCCCTCGGCCCTTCTCGGCCCTGCAATGGCCGGAAAGGCACGTGCCGGCGGGGTGGTGGTCGTGATGTGAGGGCCAGAGAATCTGGCACCACCGTGGCGGACGCGGAACCTTCATGCACAAGACCAGGAGAGCGCCGTCGGCCCGTAGTCTGGTCCGCTCCACCGGCCGCGACCGGCCTCGCGTGCGCGAGGCCGGTCCGCCGCGCGGTGCCTCACGGCGCCGGGATCTCCCGCGTCAGTCGCGAGGACCAGGGGCACCAGAAGTTGCCGGGCAGGAACGCGCCACCCGCCTCGTCGAGGTGGTCCTCGACGTACATCGTCGACGCGTCGCACACCTCGATGGCGAAGGCGAAGAACGAGATCGTCGCCGGGTCGTAGGAGAAGCTCCAGCCGGGGTTGTACGGGGCGGGGCGCTTGACGATTCTCCCCATGACATGGACCGCGTTCGTCTCCTTACCGCTCAGGATGTCCCTGGCATTCCGGATCATGACGGGGTCGGTGAGTTTGATGACGAACTCCTTGGAGTTCGGCGGGGCGGCGAACTCGAAGTAGGCGTCCTCGGCCGCGGCACGCGAGGTCGCCCCGCCGGCCTGCTCTCCCACGGCGGGTGGGGCCACGGTAAGAAGGGCGAGCAGTGCCGCCGCCGCAGGAATGCCTACTCTGGTTCTGATACGTCGCATGGGCACCTCCGGTGCCTGTCGGGCCGCGTCCACGGCCGTTCGCAACGCACTGCAACAACGTCATAACGAAAAGTAGTGATAATAAGGCGCCCCGCCATGCGCTCCTTTCGTCGGTGAGGCTTCAGCTACGGCGATCAACCTGAACGGCCTCGAACGGATTGCTTCAGCGTCAGTGAGCCCGCTGGGCGGCCCGGAAGCGAGCGGCTACGGCGTGCGGGCCGTACGGCGAGGCAGGCGTGGCGCGGAGGTGGGTGGGTGTTCCGGCCGGCGTATCAAAGGACCGCGACCGTCGCGCCCGCCAGGCCGGAGGCCTGAAACACCGGGCCGCAACTGAGACGGCCGGCCGGAACACCCGCCCACCGCAGCGCGAACACCGGCAAACCAGCACACCCACCGCAGCGCGCACGGCGAAAACCCCGCACCACACAGACTCACTCGCCGGGGAAGCGCACCCCCACCTGCGCACGGACCTCGTCCAGCAGACCCATCACGTCAAGAGTCGCCTGCCAGGGCACGAGCGGGCTCTCCAGCAGGCCCTCGCACAGACAGCGCATGGCCTCGGCGGCCTCGTGCAGCATGCCGGCCCCCTCGTAGGGGACGTGGAAGGTCTCCGGCTCGGCGTCCGTGCGGTGCAGGGTGAAGGTGTCGGGCCGGAAGAACGGGCCCGGCAGCTCGATCCGGCCGAGCGGGCCGGAGATCCAGGCGGTGACCGGGCCGCTGGTGGTGATGCCGCAGGAGAGCATGGCGACCGCGCCGCTGTCGTAGCCGAACAGCATGCCGGTGTTCTCGTCCACGCCCTCGGGGGTCAGCCGGGCCCAGGACTGCACCTTGGCGGGGTCGCCGAGCATGAGGTGGGCGAAGGAGACAGGGTAGACGCCCAGGTCGAGCAGGGCGCCGCCGCCCAGCGCGGGGTCGCGGAGCCGGTGCTCGGGACCGACGTCGGCGGAGATCCCGAAGTCGGCGTGGACGGTGGTGACCGGGCCGATCGCTCCCCCCTCGACCAGCTCCACGATCTTTCGGACGGCCGGGATGCAGCGGGTCCACATGGCCTCCATGAGGAACAGCCCGCGCTCCCGCGCGACGTCCACCAGCTTGGCGGCCTGGATCCGGTTGAGCGTGAAGGCCTTCTCGCACAGTACGGCCTTGCCCGCGGTCAGGCAGGCCAGCACGGCGTCGTAGTGGGCGTTCTGCGTGTTGGCGACGTAGATGATGTCCACGCCGGGATCGGCGGCCAGCTCGGCCCAGCTCCCGTGGGCGCGGGGGATGCCGTGCCGGTCGGCGAACGTCCGGGCGGACTCGACGGACCTGGATCCGACCGCGACCACTTCGGCGTCCGGCAGGAGCTTCAGGTCTTCGGTGAACGTGGCGGCGATCCCACCGGTCGCGAGAATTCCCCATTTGATCATACTCATAGGGACATATCTCACCATGTACGGCCTGCGCTGGGCAGCCCCGCGCAGGCCGTATCAGACGATCAGCCGCGGGTATCGGCGAGCAGTGCCTTGAGCATCAGGTCAGGGTGGTCGCGCAGCACGCCGCGCATCCGCCACTCGTCGGTGAACAGCGCCAGCAGCTCCCCGTCGAGCGCGCGGGTGAAGACCTCCACCCCGCGCTGGCGGGCCAGGATCGGCGCGGACTCGGCATCGGTGATCCGGGCCAGGCTGAAGTCGAGCCGGTCCATCGCGATCTCGGTGTTGAACTCGCCGGCCAGCCGGTGCTTGACCACGTCGAACTGCATCGGGCCGACCGCCGCGAGCACCGGCGACTGGTCGCCTCGGATGTCGGAGCGGAGGACCTGGACGACGCCCTCGGCCTCCATCTGGTCGATGCCCTTGCGGAACTGCTTGGCCCGGCTGGAGTCGCGGCAGCGGGCCGTCCAGAAGTGCTCAGGTGCGAAGCTCGGGATCCTCGGAAACTCGACCCCGGGGCCGTCGTAGAGGGTGTCGCCGGGGCGCAGGGCCGTGGCGTTCACCAGGCCGACCACGTCTCCGGGGAAGGCCTCCTCGATCGTGGCGCGTTCCTGGCCGAAGACCGACTGGGCGTACTTGGTGGCGAAAGGACGCCCGGTCGCCGCGTGGGTCAGCACCATGCCCCGTTCGAACCGGCCCGAGCAGACCCGGACGAAGGCGATCCGGTCACGGTGCGAGGGGTCCATGTTGGCCTGCACCTTGAAGACCAGGCCGGAGAACGGCTTATCCATCGGGCGCGGGTCGTCCTTGACATCGGGACGGGGCGCCGGCGGGGGCGCGATGTCGACCATGGCGTCCAGCAGGCGGCCGACGCCGAAGTTGTTCAGGGCGGCGCCGAACAGCACCGGGGTGGACTCGTGCGCCTCGAACGCCTTCTGGTCGTGGTCGGAGCCGATCGCCGAGAGCAGGTCGACCTCGTCCCTGGCCCGCTCCCAGTCCTCTCCCAGCTCGGCGAGCGCCTGCTCGGGGAGGAGGTCCGTCTCGATGGCCTTGGTGGCCCCGCCGGGGGTGCGGGTGTAGCGGACCGCACGGTCGGCGATCCGGTCCACCACGCCGTGGAAGAAGCCGCCGATGCCGATGGGCCAGGTGATCGGAGTGGGCCGCAGGCCGGTCTTCTCCTGGATCTCGTCCAGCAGCTCCAGCGCCTCGCGGCCAGGCCGGTCCCACTTGTTGACGAACGTGATGACCGGGATCCGCCGGTGCCGGCAGACCTCGAACAGCTTCAGGGTCTGCGGCTCCATGCCCTTTGCCGCGTCGAGTAGCATGACCGCGCAGTCGACTGCGGCCAGCACCCGGTAGGTGTCCTCCGAGAAGTCGGCGTGACCGGGGGTGTCGACCAGGTTGAACATGTGCCCTCGGTATTCGAACCGAAGGGCGGCGGAGGTGATGGAGATGCCACGGGCCTTCTCGATGTCCATCCAGTCGGAGGTCACACCGCGGCGGCCGGCCTTGCCGTGCACCGCGCCGGCCTCGCTGATCGCGGAGGCGTGCAGCGCCAGCGCCTCAGTCATGGTCGACTTACCGGCGTCGGGGTGGCTGATCACCGCGAACGTGCGGCGCCGTGCCGCCTCCTGGAGGATCGCGGTCATTTCCTGGTCTCCTAGCCGTGCGTGAGGTGGGGAGCCCCCCGGCAATCTCCGGGGCGCCGAAACAGCTTACGCGCCGCCACGCCTGTCAACAGATGTGGCAACACTTCCCTGGGCCGCTTGCGTCACCATGGTGTTCAGTGGATCGTGGAACAACTCGGTTCGCCCTAAGCCCGTCCCAACTGCCGGAAAGCGACTCACTCGTGCAACTCGACGTTCCAGTGGTTTGAAGATGATCACGCTCCGCTATGCGGCAGGCTCCGATGTCGGCCGGGTCCGCCAGGGCAATGAGGACGCGGCCTACGCCGGCGCCCGGCTGCTTGCCGTCGCCGACGGGATGGGCGGCCATGTCGGCGGGGAGGTCGCCAGCTCGGCGGCGATCGCCACGGTCGCCGCCCTGGACCATGAGGACTCCGAGGATCTGGTCGCCTCTGCCGAGGCCGGGGTCCGCAAGGCCAACCAGCGCCTGCGTGAGCTGGTCGAGGAGGATCCGAGCCTCACCGGCATGGGCACCACTCTGACCCTGATGCTCTGGGACGGCCCCCGGGTCGCCCTCGCCCACATCGGTGACTCACGTGCCTACCTGCTCCGCAACGGTGACCTCTACCAGATCACCTACGACCATACCCTGGTCCAGACGCTGATGGACGACGGCCGGATCACCGCCGAGGAGGCCGCCCGGCATCCGCACAGGTCGATACTGCTCCAGGTCCTGGACGGCAGCGACACCATCGACCCCGATCTCTCCCTGCGCGACGCCGAGGTCGGCGACCGCTACCTGCTCTGCTCCGACGGGCTGTCCGGGGTGGTCGAGGCCGGCCAGCTCCGTCAGGTGCTCGCCGACGTCGACGACCTCGACGCGGTTACCCGGCGGCTCATCGAGCTTGCCTGCGAGGCGGGTGGCCCCGACAACATCACCTGCGTGGTGGCTGACGTCGTCGAGGGTCCCGGTACGGACACTCCCGTGGTCGTCGGCTCGGCCGTCCCCTCGTAGGCGCGTCCGGAGGTCCCCGGCGCGGCACCGTCCGACGTCCCGGAGCCGTATGGACGGTGGTCCGCCGGCAGGGGGCGGGCCCTCCTTCCCGGCGGGCGGTTGGTGCGGATCCTGGTCGTGGCGCGGGTCAACCGCTATCGTCGGATTCTCCGTACTTCTCGGCGACATCGCTCCGGAAGGGCGCCCCGCATGTACAAGGAATTCGCCATCGAGGCGATCGTGTGGCTCATCCCCGTCGTGATCCTCGTCGGCCTGGCCTACATGGTCACCCGAGCCGCCTGATCCTCTCCCCCACGGCCGAGGACCCGGAGCTCCGCTCCGCCTCCTCGGCCTTCCCGTACGTTCGATAACTTTCTCGATATTCTTCGGGTTTCGGGAACCATCCCCTTTGGTTGATCTTTAGATTTGTATAGTCAGGAACATGCGCTCGGGGAAGCGCCACTGTGCGCACCAACAGGGGATCTCATAGCCAATGGGCCAGTTCGTCGATGCGGTATTAGCTTTCCCGACCGCCCTTTTCACATTCCTCCTTGTGGTGGTCGTCGGTTACTGGCTGTTCGCCATGGTCAGCGGCCTCGGGCTCGACGGCGAGGTCGACGATACGGCGGGGTTCCTCAGCGGCCTCGGGCTGGGCGGAGTGCCGATCTCCGTGGCCGTGTCGCTGATGGTGGTCATCGCGTGGTTCACCAGCCTGACCGGCGGGGTGTTGTTCAGCGGCACTCTCGCGTTGACCGGCGTGCTGGTGGCGGCGCTCGTCTGCGCCTGGGCCGGCACCCGCCTGATCCTGCTGCCCCTGCGCCGTGTCACCCGGAAGGAACAACTCCCCTCCCGCGCCGACTTCGTGGGCCGGACGTGCGTCATCCGTACGGGCCGGGTCGACAGGAGCTTCGGCCAGGCCGAGGTCACCGCCGCGGACGGCTCCTCCGCTCTCGTTCAGGTCCGTCAGACCGGCGACGACGTCTTCGACGCCGGCAGCACCGCCCTGATATTCGCCTATGACTCCGCGGGTGAGTTCTTCTGGGTGATGCCGTACGACGCGGAACTCGACCCCCACCGCCCTATTTAACCGAAGGACCACATGAACGACGTCATCTCCACCGGGCTGGGCATTCTTCTCGCCGTCATCCTTCTCGTCGTCGTCAGTTTACTTATCATGATCAGCCGCCTGTTCAACAAGGTCGAGCAGGGTAAGGCACTGATCATCTCCAAGGTCAACAAGGTGGACGTCACCTTCACCGGGGCGATCGTGCTGCCCGTGTTCCACCGGGCGGAGATCATGGACATCTCGGTGAAGACCATCGAGATCGCACGGACCGGCCGCGAGGGCCTGATCTGCCGGGACAACATCCGGGCCGACATCCGGATCACCTTCTTCGTCCGGGTCAACAAGACCGTCGAGGACGTGGTCAAGGTCGCCCAGGCCATCGGCACCGCGCGGGCCAGCGACAAGGAGACGCTGCAGGAGCTGTTCAACGCCAAGTTCTCCGAGGCGCTCAAGACGGTCGGCAAGCAGCTCGACTTCGTGGACCTCTACACCCAGCGCGACCAGTTCCGCGACCAGATCATCCAGGTCATCGGCACCGACCTGAACGGCTACAGCCTTGAGGACGCGGCCATCGACTACCTGGAGCAGACCTCGCTGCTCTCTCTCGACAAGGACAACATCCTCGACGCGCAGGGCATCAGGAAGATCACCGAGCTGACCGCCATCGAGCACGTGCGGACCAACGAGTTCCAGCGGCACGAGGAGAAGGAGATCACCCGCCAGAACGTGGACGCGCGGGAGGCCATCCTGGAACTGGAGCGCCGCCAGGCCGACGCGGAGATCAAGCAGCGGCGCGAGGTCGAGACCATGCGCGCCCGCGAGGAGGCGGAGATCGCCAAGGTGCAGGCCGAGGAGCGGCTCAAGGCGCAGGCCGCCGGCCTGCACACCGACGAGCAGCTCGGCATCCAGCAGGAGAACCGGGCCCGCGAGATCGCCGTGGCGGCGAAGAACCGCGAGCGGGTCATCGCCATCGAGTCCGAGCGGATCGAGAAGGACCGCATGCTGGAGGTCATCTCCCGCGAGCGCGAGACCGAGCTGTCCCGCATCTCCAAGGACAAGGAGCTCGAAGGCGAGAAGCGCTCCATCGCCGAGGTGATCCGTGAGCGGATCGCGGTGGAGAAGACGGTCGCCGAGGAGGAGGAGAGCATCAAGCGCCTGCGGGTGGTCGAGGAGGCCGAGCGGACCCGCCAGGCCCTGATCATCCAGGCCGAGGCCGAGGCACAGGAGAGCCTGGTCAAGGACATCAAGGCGGCCGAGGCGTCCGAGGCGGCGTCCCGGCACCAGGCGCGCGAGACACTGGTGCTGGCCGAGTCGCGGCAGCAGGCCGCCGAGCTCGACGCCCGCGCCAAGATCCGTCTGGCCGAAGGTGTCCAGGCCGAGACGGCGGCGACCGGCCTGGCCGAGGTGCAGGTGCGCGAGCGGGACGCCGAAGCGATCGAGAAGATCGGCCGCGCCGAGGCCCTGATCGAGCGGGAGAAGGCGCTGGCCGCCGCCGAGGGCGACCAGGCCAAGGCTCTGGCCTCTGCCATGGGGGTGCGGGAGAGGCTCAAGGCCGAGGCCGAGGGCCTGACCGAGAAGGCGGCGGCGATGGCCGCGCTGGACGACGCGAGCCGCGGTCACGAGGAGTACCGCCTGCGGCTGGAGGCGGAGAAGGAGATCCGCCTGGCCGGGGTGAACGTCCAGCTCAAGGTCGCCGAGGCGCAGGCCGAGGTGCTGTCCGCGGGCCTGTCCAAGGCCAACATCGACATCGTCGGCGGCGACAGCGTCTTCCTCGACCGGCTGGTGGGCTCGATCAGCATGGGCAAGATCGTGGACGGCTTCGTGCAGCACTCCGACGTCGCCCAGACGCTGGCCGGGCCGTACCTGGACGGCTCACAGAGCCTGCCCGCCGACCTGACCAGGGTGCTCGGCTCGCTCGACACCGCCGACGTGCGCAACCTCTCCCTCTCCGCGCTGCTGGTCAAACTGATCAACTCGGGCGGAGCCGACGCGGACAGGCTACGTGACCTGCTGGGCGCCACGCGGGAGCCCGGCTCCGCCGAAACCTCGGCCGCCCTCGACTCCGGCAAGCAGTGACGCCGCCCATGACAGAGGTCGTCGATGCTCCCAGTGACCGCTCCGAGCTGGACGCGGGCACCTACGAGGTGCTCCGCGCCCGGCTCGCCGAGCGGGCGGGCGAGCTGGCCCGCCGGGCCGAGACGCTCAACACCCAGCGTCTCGAGGTATTCGGCGGAGCCGAGCTCCGCCTGATCGGTACCGAGCGGATCCGCACCGAGAACAACTGCGTCCCCCGCGACATCGTGGCGCTCGGCGGGACGGCGAGCCCACGCGGGGGGACGGGAGACGGGCACGACCCCCGTCAGGGGCTCATCCTGTTCGGCTACAACGTTTTCATGGGGTTGAAGCCCGAGACGACCGTCGAGGACGTCTTCTCCATGCACACCTTCGTGCGGGGAGCGGCGGGTGCCGGGGGTGGTCTGGACGGCGACGCCTTCCGGTTCGACCCCGCGCCGCTGTTCCGCCATCCGCAGTTCGAGCGGGACTTCGCCGAGCTCTACCGCTACTACCGGGGGACGCGGCTGCTCCAGCTCCGCCGGGTCGAGGGCAAGATGCTGGCCGTCTTCCAGACGGGACCGCAGGACATCCGCGTGCTGCGCTGGCAGGTCGGGGTGGACGGCACACTCACCTACATCGACGACCGGGGCGAGCGTGACCACACGTTCCCGCCCTCGCACGACTTCGAGTGGATCCCCACGACCCGCGACGACCACGTGCTCGGCCGCCACCCGCACATCTCGATCCAGGGCGAGGTGTTCGTCGAGACCGTCGGCGGCGACCTCACCGTCAAGATCGAGAACAACACCGAGACGGGCGAGGGCATCTACCGCGAGCCGGTCGCCGAACCGCTGCAGAGCCTCGCCGACGCCGATGTGTACCACGCCAGGATCGGCCCGCTGATCCTGCTGCGTATCCGGCCCTACAACGAGACCGAATGGCGGCACCTGGTCTTCAACACCAGGACCAAGGGCGTGGTCCGCCTCGACGGCATCGGCCAGGCCTGCCAGCGCCTCCCCGAGGACCAGGGGATCATCTTCCCCGGCGGCTACTACCTGTCCACCGGGGTCAGCAAGACCTTCGACACCGATGTCTCCGGCCTGGAGTTCGAGCGGGTCATCCGCTCGGCCAACGGCGAGGACGTGCTCTACGTCTTCCACGCCCGGGCCGAGGGCCGGTCGCTGCTGCTGCCGTACAACGTGATCCGCAAACAGGTGTCCACACCTCTTTCCTGCCATGGCTACTCGCTGTTCGACGACGGCACGCTGATCGTCTTCAGGGCGACCTCCGGCGAGCCCACCCGGGTCCACCCGATGCAGGTCTGGCAGACGCCGTACACGTCGGACGTCTACGCCGCCGCCCAGCCCGCCGGTACCGGGCCGCTGGAGCGGATCGGTAACGCCGAACTGGTGCGCGGGATCTCCGACTGCCTCTCGGTGGCCCGGATGATCGAGGAGATGGCGCCGTCGATCCCTGTCTTCGAGGCGCTGATCTCGGCCTGCACCCGGGCCTTCGACCACTACCACTGGCTGGGCGAGCACGGGCTGCGAGGACCGCTCGCCGACGTGCGGGCGTCCGCCGAACAGGTGCTGGAGGAGTTCGAGAAGGTCCAGTCGCTCACCGAGCAGGCCGCGACCGCGCTGGAGACCGCCGCCGGTGAGATCACCTCCCTGGTACGGCTGGCACACGCGCAGGCCCCCCGCTCCGCGCAGGAATGGATCACCCATCTCGCCGAGCTGCGGCGGGCCCAGGGACGTCTGGTGACCCTGCGTGAGCTGCGCTACGTGGACACCGGCCGGATCGACGGGCTGCGCGCCGAGCTCGACGCCGAGCTCGGCACCACCGCGCAGCGCGCGGCCGGCTTCCTGCGGGGTGAGGACGCCTTCGCCGGCTACCACGCGGAGGTCGAACGGCTGGTCTCCGACGCCGGGACCATCACGACCGTGGCCGAGGCCGAGCCGATCCGCGAGCGGCTGGCCGGGCAGACGCAGGGCCTGGAGATCGTGGTCGAGGTGGTCGGCACGCTCGACATCGCCGACGCGACCGCGCGGACCGCGATCCTGGAGCGGGTCGGCGAGGTGCTCGGCGGGATCAACCGGGCCCGCGCCACACTGGACGCGCGGCGCGGGGAACTGCTGGCGAGCGAGGGACGGGCGGCGTTCGCGGCCGAGTTCGCACTGCTGGGACAGTCGATCACCGGGGCTCTGGCGATGGCCGACACCCCCGAACGCTGCGACGAGCAGCTCGGCCGGCTGATGCTCCAGATGGAAGGCCTGGAGTCACGCTTCGCCGAGTTCGACGACTTCCTGGCCCAGCTGGCGGCCAAGCGGGAGGACGTCTACGAGGTGTTCTCCGCGCGGCGGCAGGCGCTGCTGGACGAGCGCGCCCGCAGGGCCGACCGGCTGGCCGACTCCGCCACCCGGATCCTGTCCAGCGTGCGCCGCCGTGCGGCCGGGCTCGGATCGCTCGACGAGGTCAACACCTACTTCGGCTCCGACCCGATGGTCGTCAAGCTGCACGGTGTGACCGGGGAGCTGCGCGCGCTGGGCGACCAGGTCCGGGCCGAGGAGCTCGAAGGCCGGATCAAGTCCGCCCGTCAGGAGGCGGGCCGCGCCCTGCGCGACCGGCTCGACCTGTACACCGACGGCGGCGAGACGATCCGCCTGGGCCGGCACCGGTTCGCGGTCAACACCCAGGCCGCCGACCTCACGCTGGTGCCGCACGGAGACCGGCTGGCGTTCGCCGTGACCGGGACCGACTACCGCTCGCCGGTGCGCGACGAGGCGTTCGCCGAGACCCAGCCGTTCTGGAACCAGTCGCTGGTCTCCGAGACGGCCGAGGTCTACCGGGGCGAGCACCTGGCCGCCTCCATCCTGGCCGCCGCCGAGGCCGGCACGCTGAGCGTGGGCGGATCGGCCGTCACGCTCGACGCGCTGCGCGCGGCGGCGGACGGAGGCAGCCTGCTGGAGATCGTCCGCCCGGTGGCGCAGACCCGTTACGACGAGGGTTACGAGCGGGGCGTGCACGACCACGACGCGGCCGCCATCCTCAACGCCCTGCTGCGGCTGCACGCGGGCGCCGGCCTGCTGCGCTATCCCCCCGCGGCGAGGGCGGCGGCCCAGCTCTTCTGGACCTTCGGCGTGGACGAGGCCGCTCGCGGGGCGTGGACCACCCGGGTGGTCTCGCTGGCACGGGCACGCGCCCTGTTCGGCCGGGTCGACGCGGTGGATGAGATCCGCGGCGCGCTCGGCTCCGCCATCACGACCTTCATGGCCGCTCTCAGCGGCACCGCGGACGGCACCCCCGCCGGGAACGGCCGGGCAGCCCGGGCACCCGGCGATGCGGGGCGTCCGGACGGGCGGGACAGCGAGGACGTCTGCACGCTCGCCGGGGAATACCTCTTCGAGGAACTGGCCGGCGAGCCGTCCGGGTTCGTGACGAGCGCGGGGGCACGGTCGCTGCTGGAACGGTTCGACCGGGCGCTGGGGACGGCACGCCAGGAGTTCGACGACGATCTGCGGGCGCTCAAGGACGACCTGGCCGGGCGCCACCGGCTGGCCGAGGCGTGGCTCGGCGCGTTCGAGTCACCGGCCGAGCTGCCGGAGGCGGTGGCCGTACTGCTGTGCGAGGTGACCCGGCACGACTCCTCGGTGCCCCTGACCACCACGGTCGAGGACCTGCTCGGCACGCACCCGCGGATCTCCGGACGCGGGCTCGACCTGCGCCTGGACGAGTTCCTCAGCCGGACCCGGCACTTCCGCGAGCACCTCGTCCCCGCCTACCGCGCCTACCAGAGGCGGCGCAACGACCTGGTCGCCGCGGAACGGACGCGGCTGCGCCTGGAGGAGTACCGGCCGAAGGTGATGAGCGCCTTCGTCCGCAACGAGCTCCTCGACGAGGTCTACCTCCCGCTCATCGGTGACAACCTGGCCAAGCAGATCGGCGCGGCCGGCGACGCCAAGCGGACCGACCAGATGGGCATGCTGCTGCTCATCTCACCGCCCGGCTACGGCAAGACCACCCTCATGGAGTACGTCGCCAGCCGGCTCGGTCTGATGCTGGTGAAGGTCAACGGCCCCGCCCTGGGGCATCTGGTCACCTCGGTGGACCCGGCGCGGGCGCCCGACGCGACGGCCCGCCAGGAGGTCGAGAAGATCTCGTTCGCCCTGGAGATGGGCAACAACGTGCTGCTCTACCTCGACGACATCCAGCACACCTCCCCCGAACTACTGCAGAAGTTCATCTCGCTGTGCGACGGCCAGCGGCAGATGGAGGGTGTCTGGGAGGGCGAGACCCGCACCTACGACCTGCGTGGCAAGCGCTTCGCGGTCTGCATGGCGGGCAATCCGTACACCGAGTCCGGCAGGCGGTTCCGCATCCCCGACATGCTCGCCAACCGTGCCGACGTGTGGAACCTGGGCGAGGTGCTGTCCGGCAAGGAGGAGCTGTTCGCGCTGAGCTACATCGACAACGCGCTCACCTCCAACCCGTTCCTCGCCCCGCTGTCCACGCGGGACCGCGGTGACATCCGTCTCCTGGTACGGCTGGCACAGGGCGACCCCACCGTCCGGGCCGACCGGCTCTCCCACCCGTACTCCGCCGCGGAGCTCGACGAGATGCTCCCGGTCCTGCGGGGGCTGCTCCGCGTCCAGCAGGTGGTACTGGCGGGCAACCGGGCCTACATCGCCTCGGCCGCCCAGTCCGACGCGTCCAGGACCGAACCGCCGTTCCAGCTCCAGGGGTCCTACCGGAACATGAACAAGCTCGCCGCCAGGATCGTCCCGGTCATGAACGACGCCGAACTGGAGGCTCTGATCGACGACCACTACCTCGGCGAGGCCCGGACCCTCACCTCCGGCGCCGAGGCGAACCTGCTCAAGCTGGCCGAGCTGCGGGGGACCATGACGGCCGGGCAGGCCGCCCGGTGGGCCGAGGTGAAGGCGGCCTACCTGCGTGAGAAGGCACTCGGCGGCGCCGAGGACGACCCGGTGACCCGTGCGGTCGGCGCGGTCGGCCTGCTGGCCGACCGGGTGAGCACCGCCATCGAACACGCCGCCGACCGCCTCTCCCCCGAGCCGTGACCATGGCCTCGCCCGGCTGCGGAGTCTCCAAGGGGAGGAGTGGCGGTCATCGGGTGCGGGAGACGGTTCACCTGTTGGAGGGGCGGGCGCGGACGTGCAGGCGTTCGCCCTGGGGTCCGAACAGGCTGAGGACTTCGGCGGGCTCCGGGTAGGGGTTGCTGAACGCGTGCGGGATGTGGGTGTCGAACTCCGCCACCTCTCCGTGTGTCAGGACGATCTCTTTCTCGCCGAGCAACAGGCTCAGTCGCCCGGATAGGACGTAAATCCACTCGTACCCCTCGTGGACCCGCTGTTCCGGCCCGCACGCGGGCCAGCGCGCCGGGATGACCATCTTGTAGGCCTGGAGCCCGCCGGGCCGGCGGGTCAGCGGGATGAACGTCGTGCCGTTGCGGATGATCGGGCGCTGGTGGACGCGCGGGTCGCCGGTCGCCGGCGCGCCGACGAGCTCGTCCAGGGGGAGCTGGTGGACTCGGGCCAGCAGGAGCAGAAGCTCCAGGGTGGGCTTGCGCTGGCCGGACTCCAGGCGGGACAGGGTGCTGACCGAGATCCCGGTGGCCCCGGAGAGCTGCGCCAGGGTCGCGCCGCGCTGCTGGCGCAGGACTCTCAGGCGCGGGCCCACGGCGTCCATGACATCGTCGAGAGCGCCGGCGAGGGCGGGAGCGTCGTCGTTCACCCCACCTATTTGCCATCCTGGCAACACCATTTGTCAAATCTGCCGCCGTGGGCGGATAGTCCAGCGACGAGACGGCCGCCGTGACCCCACTCCGGCCGTACCGACGAGCAGAGGAGAGCACGCGGTGGAGGAGAAGTACGACGTGGTGGTCGTCGGTGGTGGTGCGGCCGGGCTCAGCGGGGCCCTGGCACTGAGCCGGGCGCGCCGCTCGGTGCTGGTGGTCGACGCCGGCGCCCCGCGCAACGCCCCGGCCGGGCATGTGCACAACTACCTGGGCCGCGAGGGCACGCCCCCCGGCGAGTTGCTGGCCGCCGGCCGCGCCGAGGTGACCGGCTACGGCGGTGAGATCGTGACCGGCACCGTCACCTCGGCCCACCCCCTGGACGAGGGGGAGGGTGGCTTTCGCGTGCTGCTCGCCGACGGCCGAACGGTGCGGGCACGGCGGCTGCTGGTGACCACCGGTCTGGTGGACGAGCTGCCCGACGTCCCCGGACTGGCCGAACGGTGGGGGCGCGACGTCCTGCACTGCCCGTACTGCCACGGCTGGGAGGTACGCGACCAGGCGATCGGCATCCTGGCCGACAGCCCGCTGGCCGCGCACCAGGCCCTGCTGTTCCGGCAGTGGAGCGCGCGGGTGACCCTGTTCCTGCACACCGCTTCCAAACCCACCGATGAGGAGTACGAGCAGCTCGTCGCCCGGGGCGTCACGCTCGTGGAGGGCGAGGTCACCGCCGTGGAGACGACCGACGACCGGCTCAGCGGCATCCGGATGCGTTCAGGGCGGCTCGTCCCCTGCCAGGCCGTGGTGGTCGCGCCGCGCTTCACCGCCCGGGCCGACGTGCTCGCCTCCCTCGGGCTGGAGCCGACCCCGCAGCTGGTCGGCGACCACGTCATCGGCAGCCACGTGCCCGCCGATCCCACCGGGGCCACCTCGGTGGCCGGGGTGTGGGTGGCCGGCAACGTCGCGGACCTGCGCGCCCAGGTGATCGTCGCCGCCGCCTCGGCACTGAACACCGCCGCGGCCATCAACACCGACCTCATCGCCGAGGACACCCGCCACGCCGTGGCCGCTCACCGCCGCAGGCCCGAGCCCCTCTCCGGCCATGCCGAGCGGGTGCCCGGCGACCACCACCGTGGCCCTGCCACCGCGACGCCACCGGGTGCCCACCAGCACGCCGACCGCGACGCCCCGACCGAGAGCATGTTCAGCGAGCAGGCATGGGAGCAGCGCTACCGTTCCCGCACCGCGATCTGGAGCGGTCGCCCCAATCCCCAGCTCGTGGCCGAGACCACCGACCTGCCCCCCGGCACGGCGCTCGACGTCGGTTGCGGCGAAGGGGCCGACGCCCTCTGGCTCGCCTCACGCGGCTGGCGGGTCACGGCGGTGGATTTCTCCACTACCGCCCTGCGGCGCGGCGCCGAACAGGCCGACGCCCTCGGCGCCGACGTGGCCGGGCGGATCAGCTGGGTACACGCCGACCTGACCGCCTGGACACCCGATGGAGGCCCTTTCGACCTGGTCTCCGCCCATTTCATGCACCTGCCGGGGATCCAGCGCCAAGCGCTGTTCGCCCGGCTGGCCACCACGGTGGCCCCCGGCGGCACCCTGCTCATCGTCGGCCACCACATCTCGGACCTGGAGACCACGATGCCCCGCACACCGATACCCGACATGTTCTTCACCGCCGAGGAGGTCGCGCACTCCCTCGCCCCCGACCAGTGGGACGTCCTCGTCACCGACACCAGACCGCGCCCCGCCGGCGACCCCGAAGGCCGTGAGGTCACCATCCACGACGCCATCCTGCGAGCCCGCAGGCGCCCGTGACCCACCGCCCCGGTCACCGACCGAGAAACCCGCCCCGCCCCGGACCCGGTGAGGGGCGGCCCGGCTGCCAGGTCGTCGCCGGATGTCGAATACGGTGAACAGGTGTCGGTCAGCGACCGGGTCGAGCGAGAGCAAGGAACGCAGTGAAGCTTCTTCATTCAGGGAAGGTCCGTGACGTCTACGAGGACCGCGGGGACATCATCCTCGTGGCCTCCGACCGCGTGTCGGTCTACGACGTGATCCTGCCCACGCCCATCCCCGACAAGGGGAAGATCCTCACCCAGCTCTCCCTGTGGTGGTTCGAGCAGCTCGCCGACATCGTCCCCAACCACGTCATCTCCGCCACCGACGTGCCCGCCGAGTTCGCGGGCCGCGCCGTACGGTGCCGGAAGCTGAAGATGGTGCAGGTCGAATGCGTCGCGCGCGGCTACCTGACCGGCGGGGGCCTGAAGGAGTACCAGGCGCACGGGACGGTCTCGGGCGTGCCGCTGCCCCCCGGCCTGGTGGACGGCTCCAGGCTCCCCGAGCCGATCTTCACCCCGTCCACCAAGGCGCCGCTCGGGCAGCACGACGAGCCCATCGCCTTCGACGACGTGGTCTCCCTGGAAGGCGTGGGGGTCGCCGAGGAGCTGCGGCGGATCACGCTGGAGATCTACCGGCGGGGATCCGAGCTCGCCGCGGAGCGGGGCGTCATCATCGCCGACACCAAGATCGAGCTGGGCTGGGCCGACGACGGCACGCTCGTGCTCGGCGACGAGGTGCTGACCTCCGACTCCTCGCGGTTCTGGCCCGCCGACCGGTGGGAGCCCGGTCACGCGCAGTTCTCGTTCGACAAGCAGTATGTCCGCGACTGGGCGACCGGCACGGGCTGGGACAAGAAGGAGCCCGCCCCGGAGGTGCCCGCCGAGGTCGTGGAGGTCACCCGGGCCCGCTACATCGAGGCGTACGAGCGCATCACTGGCAAGACCTGGTAAACGCCCTCACTTCCCGCTCTCCGGGGCGGGGCAGCCTCAGGGGGTCAGTTTCCGCTCGACCACGGCGCCTACGAGGAACCGCTCAGCGGAGACGGCGTGGGCCCCGAAGTCGGCCACGATGCAGGTGATGTTGTCGGGACCGCCGCCCCGGTTGGCCAGGTCGATGAGCCACCGGGCGGCCTCGTCGGGGTCGGCGATTTCGGTCAGCGTGTTGAACAGGGTCTCCGGGCCGACCACCCCGGTCAGGCCGTCGGAGCAGAGAAGGTAGCGGTCGTCCGGCTGGGCCTCGCGCAGGGAGAGGTCCAGCTCACCGTCACCGGTGCCCTCAAGGACCCGCAGCACCATGGACCGGCGCGGATGCTCGGCGGCCTGCTCCGGGGTGATGCGGCCCTCGTCCACCAGCGACTGGACCAGAGTGTGGTCATGGGTGATCTGGTAGAGGGCACCGCCGCGCAGCATGTAGGCGCGGGAGTCGCCGACGTGGGCAAGGGCGAAGGCGGCGCCGTCCCACAGCATGGCGGTCAGGGTGGTGCCCATCCCGCGTAACGCGGGGTCCTGCTCACTCATGTCGTGCAGCGTGTGGTTGACGTCCCTCGCCGCGCCTTTCAGGGCGGCGACCAGGTCGACACCGCTGGCCGGAAGGCTGTCGTCCAGGGCCGCCATGGCGGTGGCGGCAAGCGAGCTGGCGACCTCTCCACCCGCGTGACCACCCATGCCGTCGGCTATGGCGAGCAGACGCGCGCTCGCGTAGCCCGAGTCCTCGTTCGCCTCGCGGCGGACGCCTACGTCGGAGCGGGCCGCGTAGCGCAGTGCCAATCCTTCGTTCAGTGCCATGAAGGCAGTAAAGCATTGGTTGAAGCACTTCACAAGCAAACATGTTGTAGACCGTTAAGGCACAGTCAACTACTGTGGCCCAGTATGGAGGAGAGCCAGGACATCACGGTGAACGCGGGCGACATCGCCCGGCTCGCCTCTGTCGGCCGCGCCGCGGTGAGCAACTGGCGCCGCCGCCACGATGACTTTCCCCAGCCCACGGGGGGTACGGCCTCCAGCCCGCTGTTCTCCCTGCCCGAGATCGCCGCGTGGTTGCGCCGCCACGGCAAGTCGTTCGAGGTCTCCCTCGGCGACCTGGTCTGGCAGCGGCTGCGGACCTCGGTCGACGACCTGCGCCTGGGTGACCTGGTGGGCAGGGTCGGCGCGTTCCTGCTGTTCCTCCACCGGGAACCGGAGACGTGGCGGAAACACGGCACCCGGTCCCTCGCCGGTCTGGCCGCCGCGACGACGGACCTTCCCAGCTCCCCCGATCTGCGGCTGGACGACCTCGCGCTCGTCAGGCTGGTGGCCGAACTGGCCGCCGAGCGTGGCCCGCTGGACACCTTCGAGTTCCTCTGCGAGCGCTACGTGGAGGCTCACTCCCGCCAGCTCTCGGTGACCAGGGACGACGTGGCCGCGCTCATGTCCCTCCTGGCCGGCCAGGAGGGGGGGACCGTCCTCGATCCGGCCTGCGGCGTCGGCACCCTCCTCCTGCACGCCGGCACCCCGCTCGGCCAGGAGACCAACGAGACCAACGCGCTGCTCACCGCGGTCCGGTTGTTGCTGCGCGGGACCCGGGCGCGGGTCGTCGCGGGCGACTCGCTGCGCGAGGACGGCCTGGCCGGCGAGCTCGCCGACGCCGTGGTCTGCGACCCGCCGTTCAACGAGCGCGCATGGGGCTACGAGGAGCTGACCGGCGATCCCCGGTGGGAGTACGGCCTGCCGCCCCGCGGGGAGCCCGAGCTTGCCTGGGTACAGCACTGTCTGGCCCACGTGAGGCCGGGTGGCCTGGTGACGATCCTGATGCCGGCCGCGGCGGCCGGCCGCCGTCCCGGCAAGCGTATCCGGGGCAACCTGCTGCGCACCGGGGCGCTACGGGCCGTGGTGACGCTGGGCCCGGGCGGTCCCGATCTGTGGATCCTGCGCCGCCCCGACGGAAGGCGCCCTCCCTCCCGGATTCTGATAATGGACGCGAGCGAGGACCTGTCGGCCGTGGAACCCGCCTGGCGTGCCTACACGTGCGACCCGGAGGCCGAGCCGTCCGGCGACAGCCGTACCGTCCGGATCATCGACCTGCTCGACGACGAGGTGGACCTCAGCCCGGCCCGGCACCGCCCGCAGCTGGGCGGCCCCGACTTCCTGCGCGACTTCACCGACGCGCTGGACCGCTTCCGCGACACCTCGGCCACGCTGCCGGAGGCCCCTCCGGCACTTGAGCTGCTCACCGAACGGCAGGACCTGCCGACCACCACCGTCGGCGAGCTGGCCAAGGCCGCCCTGCTCACCATCCTGCAGGCCCCATCCAAGATGACGGCCGGCGAAGGCCCGCTCCCGGTCCTGACCGCCGACGACATCGCCCTGGGCACGCCCCCGTCGGGACGGACCGTCCTCGACCCCGCACTGGTCATGATCAGACCTGGGGACGTCGTGACCACCACCCTGGGCGTGGTCCGGGTGATCACCCGGAGCGGAGCGGCGCTCGGCCCGCAGCTCACGCTCTACCGCGTGGACCCGCAACGGCTCGACCCCGACTTCCTGGCCGGCTTTCTCCGCTCCGCCGACGCGGCCCGTATCCACCCCGGCTCCAGCCGCCTCGACGTGCGGCGGTCGCGGGTGCCGATGCTGCCCCTCGCCGACCAGCGGCGGTACGGCACGGCCTTCCGTGAGCTGTTCGCACTGGAGGACCGGGTACGCGAGACGACGGCGCTGGGAGAAACGCTGATCCGGCTAGGCTTTGACGGACTGGTTGACGGCCACCTCCGGCCATGCGACCAAAGGGTTTGATTCCCGCCACGTCCAGGGGAGGGTCGGATGGTCATCGGCGACCGGTACGTGCTCGATGACCTCCCCCTCGCCCAGGGCGGCATGGGTGCCGTCTACGCCGGCCACGACAAGCACCTCGACCGCAAGGTGGCCGTCAAGTTCCTGCGCCTGCTCAGCGGCCCGGACGAGGAACTGAACCGGCGTTTCCTCCGCGAAGCGCGCATTCTGGCGAAGCTGGAGCACCCCGGCGCGCCGGTCCTTTACGACTTCGGCACCTCCGACCAGCGGCTCTTCCAGGTGATGCAGTTCATCGAGGGCGTCACCGTGGCCGACCTGGTCAGCGAGCACGGCCCGCTCCCGGTCCCGTGGGCGGCCGCGATCGCCGCCCAAGCGTGTGCGGTGCTGTCAGCCGCCCACGCGCTGTCCATCTACCACCGCGACCTCAAGCCGACCAACCTGATGCTCTGCCCCGACGGCAGCGTCAAGGTCCTGGACTTCGGCCTCGCCATGCTCCGCGAGGCGGACTCGACCCGGTTCACCCGGGTCGGCCAGCTCCTCGGTACGCCTGCCTACATGGCCCCCGAGCAGATCCAGAGTGGCCTCGCCGGCCCCCGCAGCGACCTCTACGCCCTCGGCTGCGTGATCCACGAGATGCTGACGGGCAGGCAGCTCTTCACCGGGCCCACCGAGTACGCCGTGTTCGAACGCCAGGTGAAGGAACGGCCGCCCGCCGTCCCCGGTGTCCCCGCGGAGCTGAACCGGCTGGTCGAAGACCTCCTGGAGAAGGACCCCGACCGGCGTCCCACCGACGCCGACGCTCTCTACGAGCGCCTGCAGTCCTTCGCCGTGGACCTTCCGATGCTCCCCGGTTTCCTCAACCCGCCATCGGTGCCCAGCCCCGGCCGGATGTACGCCCGGATGGTCGGCCGCGTCCTCGCCTGAGCCGCGCCGGCGTCCGACCACATCGGCCCACGCCTGCCGGTACTCGATCACGGCACGGCAACCAGTGGAGAATACGGTGCATGGAAGGTCGATGGATGGAAGTGGCCGATCGGGTGCTGGTCCGGCGGTATGCGGAGCTGGACCTGTCGGTGGGACTGGTCATGGGTGACGGCGGCTGCCTGGTGGTCGACACGCGAGGGGACGAGCGGCAGGGGGCGGAGCTCGCCGCGGAGGTGCGGCGGATCACCCGGGATCCGTGGACGGTGGTGATCACCCACTCGCACTTCGACCACAGCTTCGGCACGCGGCCGTTCCTGGAGTGTGCCGTCTGGGCGCAGGAGGGCTGCCGGACCGACCTGATCGAGGGCGGGGCCGGGACGAAGGACACCTGGGCGCGGCGGTACCGGGAGGAGGGGCGCCCCGGCATCGCCGACGACATCGAGAAGACGGATATCGTGCTGCCGGACCACCTCGTGACCGACCGGGCGGAGCTGGCCGTCGGCGGGCGGCGCGTCGTCATGGCCCACTTCGGCCGCGGTCATTCCAGCAACGATCTCGTGGTCCACGTGCCGGACGCCGGTGTGGTGTTCGCCGGCGACCTGGTGGAGAACGGCGCGCCGCCCGCGTACGGCGACGCCTACCCGCTCGAATGGCCGACGGCCGTCGACGGCCTGCTCGGGCTCACCGGCGACGGCGACGTCATCGTGCCCGGCCACGGGGATCCGGTGGATCGCGCGTTCGTCATCGCCCAGCACGCCGAGATCGCCGCCCTCGCCGGACTCTGCGAGGAGGTGGCAGCGGGCTGGATGCACGTCCAGGACGCCGTACGGCTGTCGCCCTATCCCGAGGACACCACCAGGACCGCCCTTCGCCGCTCGGCGGAGCCGTGAACCCGGCCCGGCAGGGAGCTCGCCAGATCGACGTCTCGGCGACCGCTCCGGGCCGCGCCTGCCTTTCACGCCGGTGGCACCCCGGAACGCAGAACGACCCGCGTTGCCGCGGGTCGTCGCTGGGTTTCCCCTGGTGAAACGTTGGTGCCCCCTGCAAGATTCGAACTTGCGCTCCCGGCTCCGGAGGCCGGTGCTCTATCCCCTGAGCTAAGGGGGCCAACGAGTGTTTAGATTACCAGCATCTGGAGGGGAACCGACACTCGTGGCGCGAAGTGGCGATCTCAGGGGCACCGGCTCTGTCAGGCGAGGGGCCCGGAGCCCGGGCGGACGGCCCCCCGGTAGCGCGAGCGGTAGTAGGGGGAGTCGGCGAAGTTCGTCGTCCTGACGACGTCGCCGGTCTTCGGGGCGTGCACCATGACACCGTTCTTCACGTAGACACCCACGTGGGTGGGGTCTCCGCTGCCGCCCCCGAAGAAGACCAGGTCTCCCGGGCGGAGCTGGGAGAACGGCACGCGGCGGCCCTGCTTGAACTGGCTGCCGGTGTAGTGGGTGAGCGCGGTCCCCGCCTTGGACCAGGCGTGCAGGGCGAGGCCGGAGCAGTCGAAACCGCCGCCGGTCGGTCCCGCGCCCGACCCGCCGCCCCAGACGTACGGCCTGCCGACGTGGCGGAGCGCCGCCGCCACCGCCGTCTGCCCCGGTGACGGGCGGCGCGGTGGCCGGGATGACGTGGGCGAGGGGCGGGACGCCTCCCGTTTCGCGGGCTTATCCAGGGAGACGACGGCGGGCCGGCGGGCACGCGAGGAAGACGCGGGCCCGGAAGAACCGGCGGTGTCGGGGGAGACATCCTCGGAAGGACCGGTGAGATCGGGGGAGGTATCCCCGGGAGGAGCGGAAGGACCGGTGACGTCGGGGGACGCATCCCTCGAAGGGGCGGAAGGATCGGGGAGATCAGGGGATACGTCCCCCGAAGGACCGGAGAAGCCGGCGATGCCGGGGGCACCGGACCTGGGAGGCTCGGAAAGCCCGGAGCCGTCGGCAACCTGCGCCGCCGGGGAGGTGTACGGGCCGGAGGTGTCGTCCCCGGCGTCGACGCGGATGGTCGGGGGCGGGGATTCCAAGCTCGGGCGGCCGGCCTCGCAGGCGGGGGTGAGCGCGGTACGCATCGCTTCCCATAACCACCTGCCGACGCCCTCGGGCAACTCGTCGAACCACCTCCGGACTCCGTCCGGCACCTCCGTGCCAGGCAGCGGACGCTTCCAGTCATCGACGGCCTGCGGACAGGTGCCGACCGCGGATGCCTGGGGGCTGTTCCCCGCGAGGGCCGCCACGAAGGCGGTGGCGGTGAGGACTGTCGTGATCATGCGTGCCCTCCCTGGGCTCGATGAACGATCGAGGCCTCAGAATGCGCGGGCCGGGATGCCCCCCAAGGAGCCGAACTGAATTCTGTGGAGAGACACCGGACCGTCCACAGGAACGGAGGTCCGCCGGCCCGCCGGGAACCTGTCCCCGGTGGATAGCCGTCCGTACGCATCCGCCGAAAAACGCGCGTGACACGGCTGGGAGGGATTAGCCTCACGGCCGTGGGCGATGTTCCGGGCAAGGTATTGGTCGTGGATGACGACGAGGTCATCCGGCAGCTCATCGCGGTCAACCTGACCCTGGAGGGGTTCCAGGTGGAGACCGCCTACGACGGGCAGAACTGCCTTGATCGAGTGCTCGACGTGATGCCCGATGTGATCACGCTCGACGTGATGATGCCCAGGCTGGACGGCTGGATGACCGCCACCAGGCTGCGGGGTTCCGAGGAGACCCGCCACATCAGGGTCGTCCTGATCACCGCGCGGGCACAGGACGACGACAAACGCCGGGGACTCGACATCGGAGTCGACGCCTACCTCACCAAGCCGTTCGACCCGGCCGAGCTGATCCAGGTCGTCCGCGATCTGGCCCTGGCCACACGCGACGGCTAGGCGCTGTCCGCGCAGGCCCTGTCCGCGCAGGCCCTGTCCGCGCAGGCCCTGTCCGCGTGGGTCCCGTCCGCACAGGTCTCGGTCACGCGAGCCTCACCTGGCGAGACGGCGGCAAGCGTTTAGAGCAGGCCCTTCCTGCGGGCCACGGCGGCGGCCTGGGTGCGGGAGGAGACGCCGAGCTTGCCCAGGATGTTGGAGACGTGCACGCTCACCGTCTTCTGCGCGATGAACAGCCGCTCACCGATCTCCCGGTTGGGCAGGCCCTCGGCCACCAGCGCGAGCACCTCCTGCTCCCTGCCGGTGAGCGGTCCCGTCTGGTTCGAGGTGAACCGGGCCCGGCGACCCAGCTCCGCCAGGGCGGCGCTCAGTGGCCGGGCGCCCAGCGACGCGGCGTCCTCGACGGCGCGCCGCCACTCCTTCAGCGCCGAGACACGGTCACCCGAGGCGAGCAGCGCCTCGGCCAGCCGCCATCGCGAACGCGCGACCTCGTAGACGGATCCGACCTCGAACGCCTCGACCACCGCCCGCCACGCCTCGACGTCGGCACGGCCGTGCACGCGGTGCCACTCGGCCTCGGCCCGCGCCAGCCAGGCCTGCCCCTCGAATCCCATTCCCGGCCGGGCCGCCGTCCGCGCGCGGGCGAGCAGCTCGTCGGCGCCGTCGGTCCGGCCCAGATCGGCCAGTGCCCACAGCGCGATCGCGCTGACGCGGATGTTGCCCACGTCGGCGGGGTCCGTGGCGTCGAAGACCGCGGTCGCGTGCTCCAGGGCGAGCCCGGGCTCCTGACGCCACAGGGCGTGTTCGGCGGCCAGCCCCCGGGACATGTAGGCGACCAGGGAGTCCGACCAGAACGGCCGGAGCCAGGTCAGCCGCTCCTCGACCACGGGCATCCCCATGGCGACCTCGACGAACAGCGCGAAGGAGGAGAGGACTGCCTCGGGAATCTTGCCGACCCGCGTGCCGAACCCGGCGGCCGTCTCCCGGGCCTGCGCCCACTCCCCCGCCATGTAGCGGATCATGAACTGGAGGAACCGCAGGTCGGTGCCGTAGGTGCTCCAGGAGAGCCCGGCCTCCGTCGCCAGCCGTACGCCTCGGTCGGCGGTCACGGCGGCGACGGCCATGGAACCGCGCTCGAACTGGATCCGGGCGTAGTGGAAGATCGCGCGCAGGTCCATGGCCAGGTCGTCGGAGTCCCGGGCGGCGGCAGGGCCGAACAGCTCCTCCGCCCGGGCGAGATCGCCCTCGAACTCCGCACAGGAGGCCAGCATGATCATCGCACCCTTCTCCGCGTCGCTCGCCCCTGTGGCCCTGGCGACCTCCAGCGCACGGTCGGCGAGCGGTCTGGCCTCCGGGTGCCGCGCCCCCCAGCTGAGCGTGCGGGAGAGGGTGGCCAGCGCTCTGGCGAGGACGGGGGTCCCTGGAGGGGCCGCGGCCACTGCCGCCTCGGCGGCCACGATCGCCCCCGCACCGTCGCCGTATTCGTAGAGGTAGTAGGCAAGCCGTTCGGCCGCCTCGGCCGACGGGGGGATCTCCCGGAGCTGGGCGACGGCCCGGTGGTTGTCGCCCATGTCGGCCGCCGCGGCGGCGGTGCGCAGCGCGAGCCGGACATGGTCCATCCCGGCGAGCCGCTCGGCCTCGGGGACCCGGTCCCAGAGGCCGAGCGCCTGCTCGAAGTGGCGGTGGGCCTCGGCGGGGGCACCGAGGCGCTCGGCCCGCCGTCCGGCCTCGGCCGAGGCCGACAGGGCTTCGGCGAGGTCGTGTCCGGCCAGGTAGTGGTAGGCGAGCTCGGCGGCGGCACCCTTGCGGGCGGTGAGCAGCCGGGCGAACGCGGAGTGCATCCGGGTCCGCTCGCCCGGCAGCAGGTCGGTGTAGACGGCCTCCTGGAGCAGGGCGTGCCGGAAGGCGTAGCCGTACTCCCCGCTGGGGCGGAGCAGTCCGCGGGAGACGATCTCCCGCATGGCCTCCTCGAAGGCCAGCTCGGCCAGACCGGAGGCCTCGCGGAGCAGGTCGTGGTCGACCCGGCGGCCCGCGACGGCCGCGCCCCGGAGCACCCTCTGGGCGGCATCGGAGAGCAGCTCCACGCGGGAGAGCAGCAGGCCGACGAGGCTGTCGGTCATCGAGGATCCCTCGCTGGCGGCCTCCAGCAGCTCTTCGGCGTAGAACGGGTTGCCTTCGGCGCGGTCGACGACCTCGCTGATCATCTGAGCGTCGTCGCCGCCGAGGGCGGCCAGGTAGTCGGCCATCTCGCCGCGGTCGAGTGGGCTCAGCTCGACGGCTGTCACCGAGGGGAGACGCTTGAGCTCGGCGAGGACCCGGCGCAGCGGGTGGCGGCGGTGAAGGTCGTCGGTCCGGTAGGTGCCGACCAGGCAGACGCGCTCGGTCTGCAGCATCCGGCTGAGGAAGACCAGCAGGTCGCGGGTGGACTGGTCGGCCCAGTGCAGGTCCTCCAGGACCAGGAGCACGGGCTGCACGGCCAGGAACCCGAGCATCGACCCGAAGAGCTGCTGCTGGGTGAGGCCGGAGGTGGTCTCCGGCCCGAGGTCGGCGCCGCCGGGCAGCAGCCTGCCGAGGACAGGCCTGGCGTCGAGTGCCGCGCCCAGCTCTCCCCGCACGCCGCGCAGGGCGTCCGCCAGCGGCAGGTACGGCAGCGCGTCGCCGAGCTCGGCGCACTGTCCGACCAGTACGGCGAAGCCGGCGGCCCTGGCCCGCTCCCCCAGCTCCGTCACCAGCCGGGTCTTGCCCATGCCCGCGTCGCCGCCCACGAGGGCCACCCCGGCCAGCCCGTCGGCGGCCGCGTCGAGCACGGTGGTCAGGCGGTCAAGCTCCACCAATCGCCCGATCAGCGTGCTCTGCTCCTTCTGCCACCTCACGTCGGCGAGTATGACATGTCACACCGACAGCGGGCCGAATGGTCCACGGACGGCGCCGGCGAATGGCCCTGACAGCGGAGACCGGAACGGCCCTAGGGTCGGCCCCATGGTCCCCACATCCATATTCCTGATCTTCGTGGTGGCGTCCCTGGCCCTGGTCCTGGTGCCCGGACCGAACCACCTCTACATCGCCACCCGGGGCATCGCCCAGGGCCGGGCGGCCGGGGTGGCGAGTGCGTTCGGCGTGGAGACCGGCACCCTGGTGCACATCGCCGCGGCGGCGGCCGGGCTCTCCTACGTGATCGCCCGGTCCGCCACGCTCTTCAACGTGATCAAATGGGCCGGCGTGGTCTACTTGGTCTATCTGGGCGTCCGGACGCTGACCGGCGGGCAGGAGCCGGCCGCCCGGGAGGTCACGCCGCAGCCGCTGCGCACGATCTTCCTCGAAGGCATGGTCGTCAACGTGCTCAACCCCAAGGTGATCCTGTTCTTCCTGGCGTTCCTGCCGCAGTTCCTGCATCCGGAGGCGGGGTCGGTACCGCTGCAGATCGCCGTCCTGGGAGGCACCCTCCTGCTCCTCGGCCTGGTCTCCGACCTGATCTACGCCGCGGGCGCGGGCGCGCTCGGCAGGCGGCTGCGCGGCCGCTCAGGGGTACTCCGTCGCTTCAGCGGGATCGTCTACCTGGGGCTCGGTGTCGCCACCGCCCTCACCGGCCGGTCGACCTGATCGCACAGGTCGCCCACCAGCCGGGCCAGCGGCCCCGGATCCCTCATCACACCCAGATGCCCGCACCGGGTCAGCCGGAGAGCGCGCCGGGGATGCGGTCGAGGATCGGGTACGGCACGAGCCCGTAGGCGTGGAAGTCGACCGCGTCACCGCCCGCGGCCCGGACGGCTCGGACCTTGGCGGCGAGCCGGTCGGCCGAGTCGGTGTCGGGCAGGCCGGGCCGGAGCACGACCCGCAGCTCCCTGTGCCTGCCGGTCGAACGGCGGTAGGCGCCCACGTCGTCGGCGACCCGGGCGGCGTCGCGGGCGTAGGCGAGCACGCCGAGCGAGGGCACCAGATCACCGAGGGCGACCAGGTCCACGCCGAGCTGCCACGAGTCGTGTGCGGCGAGCCCGGCCGAGGGCAGGCCGTCGGCGTGGCCCTTGAACCCGCCGGTCGCATCCAGGAAGACCAGCTTGGAGCCCTCGGCGGTTACGGCCGCGGACACCTCCGAGACCAGCGAGGTCACCGCCTCGGAGCGGGCTCGCGCGTAGGCGACCACCTCGGGCCCGGCGTAGGCGGTCAGTGCCGCCCGGGTCACCTCGCCCTGTGCGGGCGGGTCACCGTCGAGCACGCCGCCCGCGACCCTCGTGCACTCCTCACGCGCCACCTCGGCCCTGACGCCCAACTCGGACGCGCGGCGCATGCAGAAGTCGCAGAAGCACAGGCCGAGCAGGAAGACGTCCATCGGCCCGAGCGGGACGGATCCGTGCTCGGGGTGGTGACCGTTGCCGAAGGTGGCGAAGTGCAGCGCCTCGGCGACCACGCTGTCAACCCCCTGCCTGGCCACCGCCCGGCCCAGCGCCACGGAGTAGAGGCGGACGTCCGGGTGGGAGGGGCACAGGTCGGCGGGCGAGCCGCGGTCACCGAAACAGTTGCGCACGGTCACGTCGGGGTTCGCCAGGCCGAGCGTGGCGTTCCGCAGGAAGACGGCCCAGCCGTGCAGCCGCAGGCCGCGCTCGGCGGTGGCCAGGCGCAGGGCCGCCAGCGGCTCCTGTCCGGCGCCCTCCTGGACGGGCGGGACCAGGCGGAGCCCGCCGAACAGGTCCTCGGGCGGCGCGAAGTGCACGCCGTCCCTGCGGATCGTCACGCGGGACCCGCCGTGGGGGGTGACGTCATGGGCGCTCTGGCAGGCCGCGGCCACGGTCACGCCCGCCACGCCGTATCCGGCGACCCGGTCAAGGACCGCCTCCAGGCCCTCCCCCCGCACGTCCTCGACATGGACGTATAGCGAGCTGTCCAAACCGCCGCCCTCCCACACAGTCGGTCAGAATCTAACGCGGCTTGTAGGCCACGAAGTCGATCTCGACCAGTATGTCCATCAGGTCCGAACCGACGGTCGTGCGGACCGGGTACGGCTTGGTGAAGTAGGACTTGTACGCCTCGTTGTAGGCGGCGAAGTCACGCTTGAGATGCCGCAGGTGGACGGTCGCCTTCACCACGTCGTCGAAGCCCAGGCCGTGGACGGCGAGGATCGCGCCCAGGTTACGCATCACCTGGTGGGTCTGCTCGGCCACGTCGGTCCCGACGATCTCGCCGGTCGAGGGGTCCAGGGGACCCGCACCCGAGGTGTAGACGAAGTCGCCGACCACAAGGCCCTGCGAGTAGGCGCCGACCGGCGCCGCCCCCTCGTCGGTCAGCAGCTCCTGCTTGCCGCTCATCTCGCCACTCCTTGGTAGATGTCCAGAACCTAGAACCAGGTCGTTATCAGGTCGACGACCACATAATCGTCGTCCACCACCGGTATGACCCGCCACTTGTCGAAAGCGGTGCACGGGTGGGAGATGCCGAACGACACCAGGTCTCCCGGCTTGACGGGCGAGTCCGGGGTGAGCCGCAGGACCGCGTGCTGGTCCTGGACCCTGAGCACCGTAGCGTCCGCGACGGCTCCGCGCGGCACCGGCAGGCCCTCGTCGAAGGGGGCGTCCCGCTTGCCGAACCCGACGACGGCCAGGCCCGGCTCGGGAACACTCAGCACGTGCGCCCAGATCTCCAGCGCGGCCCGCAGCTCACCCTCGATCCGGGTGTACGGCGTGCGCTCGCGGTAGTAGCCGTCGTCGTGGGAGACGTAGGCGCCGCTGCGCAGCATGATCCTGGCCTGGCAGGCGGCGAGCTCCCGGCCGATCACGTCGAACCACCGGCTGCCGCCCACCGACAGGATCGGGTCGCGCACCCGCAGGTGCTCAAGGGCCTCCAGCAGCCGGTGCAGGTAGGCCCGCACCTCCTGGGCCGACCCCAGCGACCCTTCGTACCCGGCGACGCCCGCGAGTTCCACGCCGTCCGCCGCCTGCGCCGCCGCGGCGACCTCCAGAAGCTGCGCGAGCGTACGGCTGCCGCCCCGCCCGCCCTCGTACCCGAGCTCGGCCAGCACCCGGAACGGTCTGCCCCCCGCGTGCCTGGACAGCGTCTCCACCCCTGCCACCGAGTCCACGAAGCACAGGAACTCGGCCGACGGCTCCTCATCGAGCCAGGCCGCGAGGGCGTCGAGTCCCGCCGGGTCGAAGACCTGGTTGGCCAGGACGATCCGGGAGACGCCGAACCCGCGCAGGGTGAGCGCCTGGCTGGGAGTGGCAGCCGTCAGCCCCCACGCGCCCGCGTCGAGCTGGGCCCGGACCAGCTCGGGCGACATGGTCGTCTTGGCGTGCGGGACCAGGATCAGTCCGTGGTCCCTGGCGAAGGCCGCGAGCGTCGCGATGTTGTGCTCCAGCGCGCCGCGGTGCGCCACCATCACGGGGAAGGTGAACGCCCCGCCGAACAGCGACGACCCCACGGCCCTGCCTGGGTCCACGATCCCCTTCACCCGATGCCCCCTCCGGTTGCCTTGGAGGACCTTATCCTCAGGGGCGCAGTGCCCGGCCGGGGGTGGCCCCGGTGAGCTCGCCTCCGGCGAGGACGGGGACGCCGGACACGAGGACGTCGTCGATACCGGTGGCCAGAATGCGCGGGGCGGCGTAGGTGGCCCGGTCGGAGACCGCCGCGGGGTCGAGGACGACGACGTCGGCTGTCTGCCCGGGGCGGATCAGGCCCCGGCCCGCGAGACCGAAACGGCGGGCCGAGTGGGAGGAGAGGTGGACGGCGGCCTGCTCCAGGGTCCAGTCGCCGGTCTCGCGGACGTGGTGGCCCAGCATGCGGGCGAACGCGCCGTAGCCCCGGGGGTGGGGGTGCCCACCCACGTAGATGCCGTCGGAGCCGCCCGTGTGGCACGGGTGGCGCAGGATCGCACGGACCGACTTCTCTCCCTCGGGGCCCTCGTCAGGGCGGGCTATCACGCAGCCGGCCTCCAGCCGGGTGTCGATCAGGACGCGGCGGCAGAACTCGCCCGGCTCAACCCCCGCCTCGGCGGCGGCAGCCGGGAACGACAGCCCTTCGGCCCACTCGGCGCCGGGCACGTGGGACAGGGTGATCCTCGGCCAGATCGCCGGATCCCACGCGACCGGCCCGGACTCCAGAAGCTCCAGCGCCCGGCCGGTGTCGGCGGCGGGGATCCACGACGGCAGCGCCACCATCGCCAGGATCGTGCTGCCCCGCAGGTAGGGGTAGGTGTCGAAGGTGATGTCCAGCCCTTCGAGACGGGCCTGATCCATGAGTGGCAGCAGGGTCGACGCCGGGCCGTGATAGTGCGAGACGTGCACGGCGACGCCCGACCGGCGGGCGATGTCCGTCACCTCGGCCATGCCCGTCTCCGCCAGCGTGCCGTACCCGCGCATGTGCGTCACGTACGGCAGGCCGCCCAGCGGCGCGCAGAGCGTGGCGATCTCCCCGGCGTCCGCGTAGCGCCCCGGGGCGTACTCCAGGCCGGTCGACAGCCCCACCGCCCCCTCCGAAAGGCCGCGCTCGACGTGGGCGAGCATGCGGGCCAGCTCCGCGGGGGACGCGGTCCGCTCGGCGGCGCCCATCACGTCGTAGCGGATCGTGCCGTGCGGCAGCAGGTAGGCGGTGTTCAGCGCGGTCGCCCGGTCGTAGCCGGCCAGCAGTTCCCGCACGCTGAGCGGCCCGTCGGCCGACGGGTGGGTCCCGTTGACGGCCGCGAAGTAGCGCGTGGCGTAGGCGAAGGTCTCCGGGGTGGAGGCGGGCGCGAAGGACAGGCCGTCCTGGCCGAGGACGAACGTGGTCACGCCCTGGCGGAGCGCGGCGAGCTGCACCTCCCGGTCGAACACCAGGGCGTCCCCGTGGGCGTGGCAGTCGATCAGGCCGGGCAGGACGTGCCGGCCGGCCGCGTCGATCACCGTCGCGGCCTCCGCCCCGCCCAGCCGGCCCACCGCGGCGATCCGGTCTCCGGTAACCCCGACGTCCGCCCGGAAGGCCGGGGCACCGGTGCCGTCCAGCACCCGGCCGCCCATGATCAACACATCGAATGACATGGTCGGATTCAATCATTCAGCGTGATCTGGCGTGGAACCCCGGGCGTTCACGCCCGGGAGGAAACGACAGCACGGGAGGGCCGCCAAGGCCCGAGCGGTGTGGTGACCGGTAGGCCGTCGAGCGGCTCAGCCCGGACGTTTCTGGTTTTCGATGTACTCCTTGATGA